>DAIRSE010000010.1:0-65898 GCA_036804525.1 Bacillota bacterium
ACCTGTGAGTGGCCCGCTTCGGAGGGAGAAGTACCCGAATCCACTTGACAGACACAAGGTTGGGCGAGGGCTTGGTCTCGGCCGGTGTCAAAGGGTATAATAAGGCCGGAGAACGAAGGCCGTTAAGTGCCAAATCATTTTTGAACATTAGTAGGCCGAACAGCGGGAGGTTGGGTAAAATGACGGAAGCATATTATGCTCCGGCAGGAAACCTTGAACGCGAACAAGTCAAGCTTTTCGAAGAATACAGATTAGGGGCCGGTTGCAGTGTCCGATCTGACTTGATGAAGGCGGAGATCTTGAACATTGTCGTCCGGGCAATCGTCTCGGGATCGGTCATGCTCAACCTCGAGGAGTTCGACGGCGAAAAGTGGCGGGTTACCGACACTACAGAGGCCCTGCCCGGAGAAACGGTCTGGCATCACCAGCTGAAATGGCCCGAGTTTCGGTTTAATGCGGACAACTTGGGGCCTGACGAGGTGGAATTAAGCGTTGCGGTCAGTGTAATCAAATACCGCAGTTAGTATGAGACAGTCATTATATGATATAGCGGGGGTTTCCCGATTTTAAATAAATCGGTAATCCGATACGATTGACAGAGGGATTGCCGGACTTTTCGCGAAAAACCAATTTGAGGCTCTGGAAGACTGTTGCAAAGATACAAAGCGAATTCTCACTAAACACTCACCTGAATGTTTTTGGAGCTCCTCCGAGCCCGTTCAATTCAGCTACAGGCTATAGGCTATGGGCTGTAAGCTATGGGATAATATGCAGAGAGAAGAACGATAGAACGGGTGATCTTTTTCCCCTGGCGTTCAGTGCTTAATGCTTATGGCCAAATTGCACGGCCTTTCCACATACCCATGGTGAAGGGGGTCCCTACCATTGCCAGGGTCTACCGACTATTCCTTCGCCGATTTAGTAGATTTACAAGAGCTGCAGAAACTTCAAGACGCCTTCTTTTCGGCCACCGGATTCGCCACGTCTGTAACACTTCCCGAGGGAACGGTTCTCTCAACAGCCGGTTGGACCGAGGTCTGTACACTGTTTCACCGGAAATCGGATATCGGCAGGCGGCGATGCCTCGAGAGTGACCGGGAAATCTTCCGCCTGGCCAGTCAAAGCGATGACTTTGTGATCCATAAATGCCTAAACGGCCTGTTTGCTGCTGCCATGTCCATCAGGGTCGAAGGAGTAGATTTGGCTACGCTGGTGGTCGGCCAGGTCTTTTTTGAGGAACCTGACGAGGAGTATTTCAGAGAACAGGCTCGCGAGCTAGGGTTTGATAAAGAAAGTTACCTTGAGGCCCTCCGGAAGGTGCCTGTTGTAGATAAGCACGATTTTTATAACAATGCCAAGTTCCTGGGCAGCATCGCCAAGGTCATCTCTTCCCTCTGGCTACAGAATAAGCGGCAAAAAGCGCTGGACGAGCAGCTTCAATACGAGCGCAACAGGATGACGACCATCTTTCAAAACTCCGGTGATGCCATGCGCATCATCGGCACGGACTTTAGGATTATTGACCAGAATAAACAGATGGAGCTGCTCTCGGGAGTTGCTGCCGCCGATGCGGTTGGCCAGCTTTGTTTCAACTCCTTCCATCACCCCTTTTGCGGAACCGACAGGTGCATCTTGCACCGTATTCTATCCGGAGAGACACGTATCGAGGCCCAAATGGAGATGTCGAGGAATGACAAAAAGCCGATCTTTGTCAGTCTCACTTCAACGCCGTTTGTGGACGAGCAGGGAACTGTAACAGGGGTTATTGAGATTTTCCGCGACATCACCGAAGAGAAACAGATGGAGGAAAAACTCAAGTACCTGAGCCTGCATGATGCCCTGACCGGTCTTTTCAACCGCGCTTATTTTGAGGAGGAGATGGGGCGCCTCACCGTCAGCAGGCACGGGCCTGTTTCCATTGTCGTTTGTGATGTCGATGCCCTCAAGATTATTAATGACACCTTAGGACACGACGCTGGCGACGAATACCTGCGGGCAGCCGCCGACGCTTTGAAAAAGGCCTTTAGGACCACTGACTGCGTAGCTCGCGTGGGGGGCGACGAGTTCGCCACAGTGCTTCCCGGCACAAATGCCGAGGTAGCCGGGCATATCTGCTTGCGTATCCGGCAGCAAGTAGCCGAATACAACCGGCAACACCCGGGTATACCCTTAAGCCTTTCCATCGGCGTGGCCACGACAGACGATCCTGCTGTCAGCCTTTCCGAACTTTACAAGGAGGCGGACAGCAACATGTACCGGGAAAAGCTTCTTAACCGTGTTTCAAAGCACAACGCCGTTATCGAGGCGGTAATGGCGGCGCTGAGGAAACGGGGCTTTATTTCCGAGGGACATACCGCCCGTTTACAGTCGCTCGCCGAAATGATGGGCAAGGCTATCGGTCTTAGCGACGCAAAAATTGCAGAATTACGGCTGCTGGCACGTTTTCGCGACATCGGAATGGTCGGGATCCCCGACCATATTCTTGTACAGCAGGAACCGCTGACCCCTGCGGAAAGACTAACGATCCAACGGCACTGCGAGATCGGCCACCGGATCGCCTTGACGATACCGGAGCTGTCGCCCATCGCCGAGTCCATCCTGAAACACCATGAATGGTGGGACGGAACGGGTTACCCCCTTGGCTTGAAGGGTGAGGATATCCCTATCGAATGCCGCATCCAGGCCATTGTGGATGCTTATGACGCTATGACAAGGGACGGGCCCGGCCGCCAGGCACTCTCTGCTGCTGCTGCTGCGCAGGAACTGCAGCAATGGGCAGGGATTCAATTTGATCCCAAACTGGTTAACGTATTTGTTCATGATGTCCTGCCCCGGTTGGGCGCTGAATGTTAAGCATTAAGCGTTAAGCGTAAGCGTTGAGCATTGAGCGCTGGGCATTGGGCACTAGGATTAACAAGGAAGGGATTCTAGATTCTCAATGCCCAGTGCGCAGTGCCAAAGCTATTTAACGCCTGTGGTTAGAATCCGCCCAACCTTTTCCATCAACGTTAACCCGTCTTCGTCAGGCTTGCCTGCTCGCGGCCCAAATCCCAGTTGAGCAGCCATGTCGGTCAGGATTTCCCGTAACGCCTTGATCCGCCGGCGGTAAAACTCTTCGTGACTTACCTGTTCTTCCGTAATGCCAAGCTTGGCACGAAGCATGTCTGGGCCGTAAAGAATAGGCGTAATCATCTTTGTGGTTGCCGGGGACATCCAGGCCCGGCCGTTTAATCTCTGATCAACGTAAGACACCAGCTCTATATAAAGGTCGCACATCTCATTGTGGGTATGAATTTCACTTTCATCAAGCCACTCGCTGACGGTCCACTCGCGCGCTCCCTCGTGACCCAGGCAGTAGTGCATGCGTTTGATCATAAAGAAGCGTTCCTCGATTCTTGGAGTATCTCCTTCGTAAGAAACCCTGACGGCGCGGCCGATGGGGAAGGAACGGCAGTTTCTGGAGCGGTAGGGGTAAAGAATGCACTTCCCATCCTCGTTAAGAAAAACGCAGGGACCGTTCTGGGCATGTTTCAGCCAGACCACGGGCCACCAGGAACCGGGAGCCGTTTCAAAACCGCAGAACTCGTCAAGGAAATCCTTGCCCGACATTTCCAGGTAACGCGCCATGGTCTCTACGTCCCAGGGGTCGAGGTGGATGGTGATGCGCTGGCAGCACATACCCATACAGCGGTCCGTGCATGTAAAGGTGAACTTGTCTCCTAGCCGAAGATCCTGCGAAACGACCTGGCTGATCTTGGTAAGATCTTGCTCGCTCATTGTCTCTCTCCACTTCATTACGGTATTGCGTTACCACGCAAAAGCTTATCCCACTAGTTAATTAATGTCAAACGGCTCCCGTGGCATTAAGGAGCAGGCGCCTGAGGTTCAGCGCGAACTCCTGCGGCCTTTCGACGTGCGGATTGTGCCCGCAATCCGGAACGATCCAGAGCTGGCCAGCGTTTAAATGCTTGTAAGCAAAAAGGGCGTGTTCAAGGCTAAACCAGTAATCACGGTCACCCGATATGATCAGCACCGGGCATGGCACCTTTTGGAGGGCGTCTTCCAGATTGTACCCCCGATCCCAGATGTAGACGTGCTGACGGCGCAGCAGCTCCCAGAGTTCCGGACCGTATTCAGGCCCGTGGACGTCCCGCATGAACTGCTGGTTTTTGGGGCTTGTCCGCTCAAACGGGACAAAAGTTTCCTCGCACTTCTGAATGGTAACGTCGTTGGAAAAATATCCCACCGATTCGGCGACCAGGGATTTAACCCGGTCGGGGTACCGGCTGGCGAACAGCAGGGCGATGGCGCCTCCTAAACAATGCCCGCACAGGTGAACCTTTTCCAGACTGAGGTGCTCGAGAACGGCGGCCAATTCTTCAACCCCGTTGTGTAGCAGCTCGGGTTCGATTCGTTGCCGCCTGGCTGAACGGCCAAACCCATAACGGTCATAGGCAATGGTCCGGTAATCCTCTCCCAGGTAAGGCATGATCTTGTCCCAGGTTTTGGACGACCAAAACCCGTTGTGCAGGAAGACAACGGGTTCTCCCTGCCCGCGGTCCTCGTAATAAATCCGGCTGTGTTCGGCAAGGAAGAGGTAGGGCACATCATTTCCTCCTTCTCTTGACTTTTCTCTAATGCCTGGGTGTTTCCATGCCGGTTACGGGCAGATCTTGTCCTCCGATGAGGACCTGCTGAAGAATTTGGCCCTCATAGACGATCAGGAAGTACTCCGGCCAGACCTCCGCGCCGCAACAGGCTACCGGTTCAAGAGGGATATTGGGCCAGTCCTCACTGTAAAGCGCTTCAATGGGGGATGTGAATGTCCTGACGATGGTCCCGACCCATTCGTTGCAGGACGGACACCGGGCGGCGATTACAATCGTCATGTCGTCGATGTCTGTGAAGTTGATTCTCATTTAAAGGTTAGCCTCCTTTGGGCGGAAGTCGGGACGGAGGTCGTTGCTCTATTATATCTGATTTACGCTGAGGGTGCTAATTTCTGTTAGTCATTTCCAGTCTCTTGACCGGCTGGTATTTTTTCGCTGTCCATCAACCTTGCAAGAACCGGTTTGAGGAACGAGGCCCATCCGGCCACAAATTCCGGGTGGCGCGAGATGACCCCAAGACACGAGTCCAGTGTCTCCACTCTCCTTACAACAAAGGCCAGGAGTTCCTCCAGCTCAAAATCCGGCAGGCTGTCAGGCGAAGACCACTGGCCGTTGCCAAGGTAATCAACGTAGAGGTTGACCTGCCGTTTCCGCTCCAGCGTACGGAAGTCGTCGACAAAAGACATGACGTCGAGCTCCCTGCTGAGCCATCCGGGTACATCGAAGATGGATTTCTCAAGCGCGGGCAAAACATTCATGAGCTCCTTTAGATCGCCGTCCTTAAAAGAAGTGTTGTTATCCAGAAGTTTGAGGTGCTTTTCCAGGGGTTCCAGGAAACTTGACTCGACAAACTCGAAGAGGTATTTTATGGCGTGCTTGGGGGTGTGATAAACGAGCATATCCCAGGCTTCCAGACCGAGGAGCCCCAGGTGAATGAGAAAGAGCACAAAGGCCTTTACCGTTTCTTCTTCAGCGAAAATAACCATGGCATAGGCGTGGCCGTTGCTTCCGTCCTTCTTCAACAGGCGGGCGTCTTGAATAAACCTGCGGGCGTTGGCGACGGCCAGCACAGCCCCGCGGAAGGCCTCTTCAGGGCTCTCAAGAGGGACGGCCCGGGATTTCTTCTTTATCATCTGGTTGATACCTCGCTTAAAACTCACTGCCAGTGGCTGGGGTCGGGAGGCTGACGGCAGTCAGGGGGGAGTATCTCCTGGCCACTGTTTCGGCAACCTTGATTCCGTCCACAGCGGCCGAGACAATCCCTCCGGCATAGCCGGCCCCTTCACCGGCAGGGAAAAGACCCTTGATATTGGACTCAAGGTTTTCGTCCCTGACGATGCGCACCGGAGACGAGCTTCTCGTCTCTACTCCCGTAAGGACGGCGTCAGGGTGATTAAACCCGCGCAGTTTTTTATCGAATTCAGGGATAGCTTCGCGGATGGTTTCGACCACGTAATCAGGGAGGGCGTTCTTCAATTCAGCGAGCCGGACGTCTTTCCGGTACGAGGGGCGAACCTTCCCCAAGCTGGTAGACGGCCGGTCAGCCAGAAAGTCGCCGACCAGCTGAGCTGGCGCGCAATAGTCTTTCCCCCCCAGTTCGTAGGCCTTTTTTTCCCACTTCCGCTGAAATTCAACACCGGCGAGGGGGTGCTCGCTGCCGTAGTCTTCAGGCTGGACGCCCACCAAAATGGCGCTGTTGGCGTTTTCAGCGTCACGGGCATACAGGCTCATGCCGTTTGTACAGACGCAGCCCTCTTCGGAGGTAGCCGCCACGACGACTCCTCCCGGGCACATACAGAAGGTATAGGCCGACCTGCCGCGGGGCGAATGGTAGACTAGCTTGTAGTCAGCCGCCCCCAGCCGGGGGTGGCCGGCAAACTTTTTGTGCTGGGCTTCGTTGATCAGTTGCTGCGGGTGTTCGATGCGGACACCTATGGAAAAGGGTTTGGGGATCATTCGGACGCCCTTTTCATAAAGCATGGCAAAGGTATCCCTTGCGCTGTGCCCGATAGCCAGGATGACGACTTCGGTGGGGATCGCATCCCGGCTGTTGACGACCACGCCTTTGATCCTGCCGTCTTCCACGAGGATTTCCGTAACCTT
The DNA here is from genome assembly GCA_036804525.1 of Bacillota bacterium. GTDB lineage: Bacteria > Bacillota > Desulfotomaculia > Desulfotomaculales > JASEER01 > JBFLVT01. The sequence continues at coordinate 6,714 of DAIRSE010000010.1, forward strand.
GCTTTCGAAGCGGACCGTTCCTCCCAGACGGACGATTTTCTCCCGGATGTTTTTGACGACCGTTCGCAAACGGTCGGTCCCGACGTGGGGCTTGTGGATGTAAATGATCTCCTCCGGAGCGCCGGCCTCCACCATCTCTTCGAGAATCTTGCGGCACCGCGGATCGCGGATTTGGGTGGTCAGCTTGCCGTCCGAAAAGGTGCCTGCTCCGCCTTCGCCGAACTGCACGTTGCACTCGGGGTGCAGTTCTCCGGTAGCCCAGAAACGTTCCACAGTCTCGCTGCGCGTGTCAACGTCGGGACCGCGTTCCAGGAGCAGGGGGCAGTAACCCATCTCGGCCAGGACAAGTCCTGCGAAAAGCCCCGCCGGACCCGTTCCCACCACGATTGGCGGGTGATGCAGGGCGGCCGATCCCGGCGACACATACTTGTAGCTCAAGTCCGGCGTGACGGTGATACGGTGGTCGCGTGCTCTCTTCAGGACCTCTTGTTCGTTGTTTACCGTGGCATCGACGGTATAGGTGAAATAGATCATATCGGGGTCGCGGGCATCGATAGAGCGCTTAAAGATTTTGAAGTCCAAGAGGTCTTGCGGCCGGATGCGCAGCCTTTTGACAAGCAGCTTCCGTAAAGCGGATTCGTCTTCGTCAATACTTAGCTTCAAGCCGGAGACTCTAATCATGTGTCTATCCCCTTAAATAGAGCTTGGAAGCGCCTTAACACAGTGTCAGCCCATATTCTGTGCGAAACCGGCGGCGGTTAACCTTTGCCCCCGCATAGCCGTTCCCGTTCCGGCAGGCGCTGCATCAAAAGGAGAAATATGGGCCCGAGAAGCGCTCCCGTACCCAGCGTGACAAAACCCCAGCCCCATCCGGCCCTGCCGGGAAAAGCGTCGAGGACAAAGCCAAACACGGCGGGCGAGATTGTGGCCGCGCCGTAACCAAGGAAAGTCTGCCAGGCCATCATCCGCCCGAGGCGTTCCGGCGGGGTCAGCTCGGTAATGCTTGTAGAGAAAATGGGACTGTCGGCGACTATGGTAAGGCTGTAAATGATGCCGACGAGCGCCAGCCAGAAGAACGGCTGCCCCAGCAGCCAGCCGAAGGTGAGCGAGCAAGCCCCGCTGATGAGCATAATGGTCAATGCCGTGGCAATCCGTCCGATGCGGTCGGACAGCCAGCCTCCGATAATCGTGGAAAACGCGCTCAGGAGCACCGAAATGGAAGCCAACGCTGCTGCTTTCGACGCGGCTCCGGGTGTTCCGGCCCCGACCACCTGCACCATAAAGGGCGCCAGCCAGGAGCGCAAGCCGTACAGCTCCCACATGTGGGCGACGTAGGCAGCGATGATCAGGATTGAGGGAAGCCGGACACGCCAGGATTCCTTGGGATGCTCCCCCCGCAGGACTTGGGGACGCTCCGGAACGGCAGCCATCGCTTCGGGCATCGGCTGCCGAATCAAGTAATAGGAGGCAAGGAAGGCCAGGCTGCTGGTGATAGAGATCCAAAGGTAGGCCGCCTTCCAGGGCATTAAGGCGATAAGCATCCCTGTCGCTGCGAACGAGAAAGCCGTTCCAACGAGGTAGGATGAAACATAAGTGCCCACGGCACGCCCTTTCATCGCAGGAACGAGGGACGCCAGGCGCAACCCCGGCATGTACACCCCGCCGAGTCCGGCCCCGGCGAGGGCGCGGACGACCGAGCCGCTGACGGGGTCGAAGGCCAGAAGCGGGAAAAGCAAGTGCGACAGGCAGCACAGGGCTGCTCCTCCGGCGATGACGTAACGGGCGTCTACCCGGTCGGTCAGGGGCAAGGCAATAACCGCGGCAGCAATATAACCGGCCTGGAAAGACGATAAGACGATGCCAGCCTGGCCGGAGCTCATGCCCCACTCGCGCTGTACGAGCGTGAGCACGGCAGGAAGGCTGAAGCTCGGCAAAAGGGCGAGGAAAAGGATAGCGCTCAGGTTCAGTACCAGCAAGAAAGGTGAGGGCTTAAGCACGACGGCAACTCCTGCAACGTGTGGATAAAGAATATCTGCTCATTTCTCCGCATCCGCAGAAAAACCTCCCGGCCTGTTGAAAAACCGAGGGCTGTTCAAAAACAAGCATGGCGCGGAAAGCCTAATGGCTATAAGCACTAAGCTATAGGCTGCAGAACGTTGTAGAACGGATTCGGCTTTGCCGAATCCGAACCACTCAAATTGAGTGCTAGGTCAACAGCCCCATCCCTTGCGTCGGGAAAACTGCGGAGTAAGGGACCGCCAGCGGGCTTTCCGTTCACGCCTGTTGCATATACATTTTTCAAGCAAATAATTGGGGTGAAAGCCTTGAGCGATTATGACATCGGCCATGAGGTTATCGAGCAGCTACTGGTGAAGGCCAGGGAATTGGGTCTCGACCCATTTGAGATGCGCTTTGAAATATGCCCCGCTGAAATCCTGTACACCTTCGGGGCTTACGGTATGCCCACACGTTTCAGCCATTGGAGCTTCGGCAAGGCCTGGCACCGCATCAAGATGGAATACGATTACAACCTCAGCCGCATCTACGAACTGGTGATCAACACCGATCCCTGCTATGCTTTCCTTCTTGAGGGTAATTCACCTATCCAGAATAAGCTGGTATGCGCTCATGCCTTGGGTCACAGCGACTTTTTCAAGCACAACGCCTACTTTACGCATACCTCGCGCAGGATGCTGGATACGATGGAAGCGTCAGCCGGCAGGATACGCAGCTACGAAATGATGTACGGGCGGCAGCGCGTTGAAGAGTTTCTTGACGCGGTACTGGCCCTGCAGGAACACATAAACCCTTACATGTACGCACATCGCGAATCGCAGGCACGCGACGGCGGGGGAACCTGTTCTTGTCCTGCGGGCCGGGGGACCCCTTACGATGACCTTTGGGAGCTGGACGGCCGGCCCTGCGGCAAATGTGGCACTGCGGATACGAAGGCCCGGCCTCCCCTTGCGAAGGACCTTCTTTTTTTCTTTATACAACACGCGCGAGAATTGGAAGAGTGGCAGCGAGATATCCTTGGCGTCATTCGCGACGAGACACGCTATTTTTGGCCGCAGATGGAAACCAAGATCGTCAACGAGGGCTGGGCTACGTTCTGGCATCTCCGGATCATGCGCGAGATCGATCTGCCTGAAAGCGAGGCCTTAGAGTTTGCCAGGATGCATGCTGGCCTCATCCAGAGCGCCAAATTCAAGATCAACCCATACCTGCTGGGTCTTACCGTGCTGGAGGACATCGAAGAACGCTACGGGCGAGAAAAACTTTTCGAGGTAAGGTCGACGTGTAATGACGTGTCTTTTCTCCGCAACTACCTGACCAGAGACATTGTGGAACGCCTTGACCTGTATGTATACAGGCGTGTGGGCCACGAATGGCGCGTAGTCGAAAAGAACTGGGAGCGGGTCAGGGATACGCTGGTCGAAAACCTGACCAACTGCGGGTATCCTTACATTGTTGTGGCTGACGGGGATTATAACCGTCGCGGAGAACTGTATCTGCGGCATTTGTATGAAGGCGTGGAACTCGATGTCCTGTACCTGGAAAAGACGTTGCCGTACGTGCACCGGATCTGGGGCCGCCCGGTCCACCTTGAAACCGTCCTGGAAGAGAAGCCTGCCGTCTTCTCGTATAACGGGGAACGGGTTACAAGGAGATTTCTCTAAGCGTAGGTGGCAACCCATTAGAAGACTAGCCGGCTGGCCGAATGAGATTACCGTTAATAATGCCCAAAATTGGTCATAATACTACCTAACGGATAAATGAAGATATATCTGCAAGAAGTCCGCGCGCTGACGAGTTTGAGTTCCAAAAGAAGAAAGCAGGGAGTGACAGTGAAGAACAACCTCTACCTCTTTGAACCCAGGAAACGCACGGGGCTCCGCCGCGGCAAGGATGCAAGGAAACGCAGCACGCACAGCCCTCTGAATGAACGGGAGTTCTGGCTGCGCGTAATGCAACACCGCCTGAAGACGGTAGGAATTTTCCTGGCGCTGGTGGCCGCAGCCACTGCCATTATACGTCTTTCGTAACAGCTTCTCGCCAATGTATCAAATAACCGAACCTCGACGAAGCCGGGGGCTGTTGAAAAACTTCGCCTGACTTTGTCACGCTCGCCGCCCAGTACTCACGTACCACCCAGTACGCTCCGCGCTGGCCGGCTTCACCTTCCGCGCCGTGTTCGTTTTTGAACAGCCCCCATTTTTCCAACAGGCCCGAAGACGGTCGGGGTTTTCTTTTACCCGTGCCTGCACAGACTAGGTTCAAAATGCGACGGCGGAAGAGAGACAAAGGCGGTGAACACCAGTGCATGCGATCTGGAAGGGATCGATGTCTTTCGGGCTAATCTATATCCCGGTAAAGCTCTATACGGCAACCGAGAAAAAGGACGTCCGCTTCAATATGCTGCACCGTGCCTGCAAGACCCCCATCCAATACCGGCGGTACTGCCCGCAGTGCAACAAGGAAGTCGGCCTGGAGGACGTGGTCCGTGGTTACGAAGTGGACAAGGGGCGGTACGTGATCGTAGAGGACGAGGAACTGGAAGCCCTTGAAGAGGGCGGGCAGCGCAGCATTGCCCTGCTGGACTTTGTAGACCTGAACGAGGTCGATCCGATCTTCTGCGAGAAGTCCTACTATCTTGCTCCTGCAGAAGGAGGCGAGAAAGCATACGAACTATTGAAGCAGGCCATGAGCGAAAGCGGAAAAGCCGCCGTGGGCCGGGTAGCCATCCGGACAAAGGAGAGCCTGGCTCTGGTACGGGCTAAAGAACAGGTCCTGGTAATGCACACCATGCTTTTCCCCGATGAGGTCCGGAAGCCGGCCTTGATCCCAGAACTGCAGTACGACGTCAAGATCCACGAAAACGAACGTAAGATGGCCCTCAGCCTGGTGGAGAACCTGGCGGCGCGTTTTGATCCCCGCAAGTACGCCGACGAACGCCGACAGGCCGTGTTGGAGATGATCCGGGCCAAGGCTGCCGGAGAGCACGCCGTTGTTGTCGCTCCGAAACAGGCAGAAAAAGTGATTGACTTGATGGACGCCCTTAAACGAAGCATTGAAGAAGCCAAGAAGGGCAGGAAGGCTCCGAAACGCCGGGATGCTAAAGCATGACCCTGCCCCTTTTCCGTCCTATGCTTGCTTTTCCCTCGGAGCCTTTTTCCAGTGACGAGTATATCTTTGAGATCAAATGGGACGGTTACCGTTGCCTTGCCTACCTGGATGGTGGGACGGTGTTGCGTTCCCGCAACCTCATCGACCTTACCCCGGTGTTTCCCGAACTGAGCCGCCTAAACACCTTGGCGCGTTCCCTTCCGGTTATTGTCGACGGAGAGATTGTGGTCACTGTTGACGGGAAACCGAGCTTTTCGGTTCTGCAGCGCAGAGGACACCTGTCCGACCCGCAGCGTATCATGCGAGTCTCCAAAGAAACGCCCGCGTTGTTCGTGGCTTTTGACATCCTGTACCGCAAAGGACGGCCGGTGATGGCGGAGCCGGTCGAGGCGCGCCGTGAGATGCTGCGTGAAATCCTCTCCAACAGTTCCAGCCTGGTGGTCAGCGACTATGTGGTCGGCAACGGGGAGGAGTTCTTCCGGGCTTGTACCGCTGCGGGGATAGAAGGCATGATCGCCAAAAAGCTGGGGAGCCCCTACCTCCCTGGGAAACGCTCCGTTCTGTGGCGGAAGGTGCGTTCGGCCAGAGAAGCCGATCTGGTGGTATGCGGCTGGGAAGAGGGACAGGGACGGAGAAAGCTGGGAGCGCTGATCCTGGGCGCATACCAGGAGGAGACGCTGGTTTTCCAGGGCAAGGTGGGAAGCGGTTTTTCGGAAAACGAGGAAGGCGCGCTCCTTAAGGCCTTGGCCAAAATTGCTGTGCGTCATCCCCCTTTGCCCGTTCCCCGAGACTACCCGCTGCGTCACGCACACTGGGTCCAGCCGCTTTTGGTTTGCAAGGTGAAGTTTACAGAGATAACAGCTGACGGTTACCTAAGGCACCCGAGCTACCAGGGTCTGCGATGGGATAAAGAACCACGGGAGTGCAGCGTCGTTGCCCTGCAAACCTCATCTTAAAAACCAAAACAAGGTGCAGCGGGTTGTTTACTGGATTCGACCACTTGTGGAAGTCATCTTGATCAAGTAAGTCCGCTGCACCTTGCTGACTTCATTATGTTCCGGGCGGGCGGTTTTATACTTCCTTTATTCGGTTCCTGCTACCTTGTCCATCGATTCCTGGCCGGCCCGCACCAGTTTTTTTATCATGTTTCCGCCAATCTTTCCGGCTTCGAAGGTTGACAGTTTCTTGCCGCCATTCTTGAGATCGTCTTCCAGTCCCGGTTCTCGGGCTGTTTCGAGCTTCAATCGCGCCATGCGATCGGTTTTCTTGGCCATTAATACCACCTCTAAAAGGATTTTCAAGAACTTCTGCGAACCAGCCTGTTGTCCTGATTCGTAAACATATGTTTTGCTCAGGGCCGGCAAACTATGCCGCACATTTTGCCTGCCCGGGGCCAACAATATAAGATATTGGGAAGCTGCTACGGGCAGGGGTGAAGAACGGATGACACTGGTACAAATTCGGGGACGCCGGCTGGAGCTTACCAACCTGGATAAGGTTTACTGGCCGGACGGGCGGACCAAGGGAGATCTGATAGCTTACTACACCGGGGTCGGCGAGTATGCCATCAGGTACCTCGAGGGACGGCCGGTAGTCATGAGCCGGTATCCCGACGGCATTACTGGGAAGCACTTTTACCAGAAGGAATGTCCCGAATCGGCCCCTGAGTGGATCGAGACTGTTCCGGTAGCCCACGAGGATGGGGCGCGGATCGTCAACTACGTGGTCTACCGGGGCGTTGAAACGCTGGTGTGGCTGGCAAACTTAGGCTGCATCGAGATGCATTCCTGGATCTCCAAGGTTGGAACGCTGGCATACCCGGATATCGCCGTCATCGATTTGGACCCGGCAGAGGGGGCAACCTTTGAACAGGTTGTGGAAGTGGCCAAGTTGGCCCATACGGCCCTGCGCGAATTTGGCCTCCACGGGTTCCTCAAAACCTCGGGGGCTACCGGACTGCACATATTCATCCCTGTTGAGCCAAGACACACCTTCAGCGAAGTTACGCAGGCGATGAAGATTATCGCCGACTTTATCGTGCGGATTTGCCCTTTTGCTACGGTCGAACGGATCGTCAGCAAGCGGACGGGGAAGGTCTACGTGGACTACCTGCAAAACACTTTCGGCAAGGCCATGGCTTTTCCTTACAGCGTCCGTCCCCGCCCCGGGGCGCCGGTCTCGGCCCCGCTCAGTTGGGATGAGCTGGAAGGACCGGGGTGGCGGCCGGAGGACTTTAATATAGACAGCATGCCGGAGCGCCTTAGAACTGTCGGCGACCTCTACGAGGGTTTCTTCGACGCGCGAAATTCGCTTGAGAACATCCTGGCCCTCCGGTAGCGCTTTTTACTTGTGGCCTGCAGGAAAAATCAGGTTGGAGCCGAAGTGTGGTCACATCACGCATAAGTCCTGGGACGGTGTTTTGATGTCGCGCGCCTTTTGGATAGGTTGGGCCCTGGCCGTTCCCGCGGGGGGCCGTAAAATCATCGGGCTTCTCGAGCGTTTCGGCTCACTGCGCGAAGCCTGGCTGGCCCCTGAGGGCGATGAGCGGCTACGCGGGGTGGAGGCGGGAGTTGCCAGACGCCGGCAGATCGACCCCGAAAGGGAGCTGGAAAGGCTGTCTCGCAAGGGCATCAGGTTTGTAACCTGGGAAGACAGTGACTACCCGGGACGCCTGCGGCATATCTTTGACCCTCCCGCCGTAATTTTCTACAAAGGCCGCCTTGCTCCCGAAGACGACCTTGCGGTGGCCGTAGTCGGTTCGCGGCGTTGCACATACTATGGCCGGGCGGTGGCCGGTGACCTTGGAGAAGGGCTGGCCAGAGCCGGGGTGACCGTCGTCAGCGGCATGGCTAGGGGGATTGATTCCGCGGCCCACCGGGGGGCGCTGAAGGGGGGCGGAAGGACGATCGCTGTACTCGGAACGGGTTTAGATGTCGTTTACCCGAGGGAAAATACTAAGCTGATGCATGAGATTGCGGAAAACGGCGCTGTTTTAAGTGAGTTTGGCCTGGGAGTCCAGCCTGAACCCTGGCACTTCCCTGTACGCAACCGCATCATTGCGGGAATATCGTGCGGGGTGGTTGTCGTCGAGGCTGCGGAACGAAGCGGGGCGCTGATTACGGCCGACCTCGCCCTGGAGAGCAACCGCGACGTTATGGCTGTTCCCGGCCCGGTTACCAGTCCGACGTCCAGGGGGGCCAACAAGCTGATCAAACAGGGAGCGCGCCTTGTAGAGGATGTGGAGGACATCCTGGACGAACTGGGTTTGTTGCAACTGTTTCCTGGCGATGTTGAGGCTCTTGCTGCGGTCAGCCTGTCTCCCGGTGAAGAACAGGTGTTGGGAATCCTCCGGGAGCAGGGAGGCCCGGTTGGTGAAGACGAACTGATCACCCGAAGCGCTCAACCTCCCGCCCAGGTTACGGCCGCCCTGGCTTACCTGGAGATCAAGGGACTTGTCACGCGCCTGCCGGGAAGGTTATACTGTATCTCACACTGTAAGAGGTAATCACTGGAAATACATCAGGGTATGCATTGGGGTGGAATGTTTGTCGAAAACCGTTGTCATTGTTGAATCCCCGGCCAAGGCCAAAACGCTTACCAAGTTCCTGGGCAGAAAGTACCAGGTCCTGGCGTCTATGGGCCACGTCCGTGACCTACCCAAAAGCCAGTTTGGTGTTAATGTGGAAAAAGGGTTTTTGCCCAAGTACATTACGATCAGGGGAAAGGGCGACACCATTTCAGAGCTGCGCAACGCAGCCAGGAAGGCTGACAAGGTCCTCCTGGCCTCCGACCCCGACCGGGAAGGGGAGGCCATTGCGTGGCACCTGCAACAGCTGCTCAAGATTGACGATGACGTGCCGTGCCGTATTGAGTTTAACGAAATTACCAAGAAAGCGGTTATCGATGCGCTAAGACACCCCCGGCGCATCGACCAGAACCGCGTTAACGCTCAGCAGGCGCGCCGGATCCTCGACCGCCTGGTGGGTTACAACTTGAGCCCGTTACTGTGGCGCAAGGTTCGCAGGGGCTTAAGCGCCGGGCGCGTACAGTCCGTTGCGTTGTACCTCATCTGCGAGCGGGAGGACGAGATCGACGCCTTTGTCCCTGAAGAGTACTGGACGCTTGCCGTCATCTTGACGAAGGACGGCGACAAGATCGAAGCCAAGCTCTATAAGCGCAACGGGGAAAAGGTGACTGTCCGCTCCAAGGAAGAAATGGACAGGATTATGTCCGAGCTGGAAGGCGCCATCTACAGGGTGGTCGAGGTCAGGCGCAAGGAGCGCGTTAAAAACCCGCCGCCTCCCTTTACGACAAGCACTCTTCAGCAGGAAGCCAACAGGAAACTGAATTTTACTACGCGCCGTACAATGATGGTCGCCCAGCAGCTGTACGAGGGCCTTGATCTTGGCAGGGACGGCCATACCGGTCTGGTTACCTATATCCGCACCGATTCGGTCCGCGTTTCCAACGAGGCCCAGGAAGAGGCCGCGAAGTTTATCGCGGGGCACTTCGGGCCGGAGTACCTGCCCAACCAGCGCCATTTTTACGGCAGCAAGGGGAAGGTACAGGACGCTCACGAGGCCATACGCCCCACCTCGGTGACGAGGCACCCCGATCTGATCAAGAACTTCCTGACCAGCGACCAGTATAAACTCTACGAGTTGATCTGGTCGCGGTTTGTGGCCAGCCAGATGGCCCCTGCCGTCATCGACACCACCCGCGTGGATATCGCGGCTGGGGAATACCTCTTCCGGGCAACAGGGGCCATCGTTAAGTTCCCGGGATACACCAGGGTTTATGCCGATGATCATCCCGAGGAGGATGAAGGGCGCATTCTGCCCCCCCTGCATAAGGATGACGTTCTAAAGGTCACCCGGCGCGTGCCTAAGCAGCACTTCACCCAACCGCCGCCGCGCTATACCGAGGCCACGCTGGTGCGCACACTGGAGGAAAAGGGCATCGGGCGTCCCAGTACTTACGCTCCCGTGGTAGAAACCATCCAGAAGCGGGGCTACGTCGTGCGGCGAGGCAAAAACCTCTTCCCGACGGAACTGGGGCGCAAAGTCCTGGATCTGTTAAAAGAGTATTTCCCCGACGTGATCAACGTCGAGTTCACGGCCGAGATGGAGGAAAAGCTCGACCAGATCGAGGACGGCGACATCGACTGGGTGGCTGTCCTGGAGGATTTTTATACATCCTTCCGGGAGGACGTGGCCAAGGCCGAACAGGAGATCGGCAAGATCCCTCTGGAGGAAGAGGAAGCGGAGGTTACGGACGAAACCTGCGAGTTCTGCGGGCGCAATATGGTCGTCAAGACAGGCCGCTACGGCCGTTTCCTTGCCTGCCCGGGGTTCCCCGAGTGCAAAAACGCCCGTCCCATTCTTGAAGAAACCGGCCAGACCTGTCCCAAGTGCGGGGAAAAGGTTGTTGTGCGGCGCACCAGGAAAGGACGGACATTTTTTGGCTGTTCCAGCTACCCCAAGTGCGACTTTGTCACCTGGGACGTCCCTGTCAATGAGAAATGCCCGCAATGCGGCACTTTTCTTGTTCAGAAGCAGACGAAAAAAAGCAAGACGTATTACTGCGCCAATCCCGCATGCGCCTTCAGGGACAAGCAGGCTGCCGGGGGCCAAAAACAGTGAGCCCTGCAACCGTAACGATCATCGGAGCCGGGCTGGCCGGCTCGGAAGCGGCGTGGCAGGCGGCCAGGAGGGGGGTCCCCGTAAGGCTGTTCGAAATGCGCCCTTTTAAAACCACTCCCGCCCACCAGACCGGGGATTTTGCCGAACTGGTTTGTTCCAATTCCTTGCGGGCTGCGGCCGTTACCAACGCCGTGGGACTTTTAAAGGAAGAGATGCGCCGTCTTGGCTCTTTGATCATGCACGCGGCCGATAACTCGCGGGTCCCGGCGGGAGGAGCCCTGGCCGTCGACCGGGAACTCTTTTCGAAGACGGTCACCAGGACTCTTGAAGCCGAACCCCTGGTCGAGATCGTCCGCGAAGAGGTGCACAGGGTTCCGGCCCAGGGCCTGATCGTCATTGCCACCGGGCCCCTGACGGCAGGGGACCTGGCGGAAGACATCAAGCGGATTACGGGCGCTGAATGTTTCTACTTTTACGACGCGGTGGCGCCTATTGTTACCCTGGAGTCCCTGGACATGAACAAGGTTTTTTGCTCGTCCCGCTATGACAAGGGCGAGCCGGCGTACCTTAACTGTCCAATGACCGAAGAGGAGTACGACCGCTTTTATTGCGCTCTTGTGGGGGCGGAAAGGGTCCCGCTTAAGACTTTCGAGAAGGAAATCCATTTTGAGGGCTGCATGCCGATCGAGGTTCTGGCCGCGCGGGGACGAGAAACGTTGTTATTCGGGCCGCTGAAGCCGGTTGGGCTTGTCGACCCGCGCACGGGCAAACGGCCTTTTGCCGTTGTCCAGCTCCGGCAGGACAACGCTGCCGGCACTTTGTACAACCTGGTGGGCTTTCAGACCAACCTGAAGTGGGGAGAGCAGCAGAGGGTCTTCAGGCTGATCCCCGGCCTGGAGAACGCGGAGTTTGTCCGGTACGGGGTCATGCACCGGAATACTTACATCAACGCCCCTTTGCTGCTGGAACCCAGCCTGGAGTGTAAGAAACGTCCCGGCCTCTTTTTCGCGGGGCAGATATCCGGGGTGGAGGGTTACGTGGAATCGGCGGCGGGCGGCCTCATCGCCGGCCTGAACGCGGCCAGGCTTGCCCGCGGTCTTGCCGCCGTTTCTTTCCCGGAGGTGACGGCGCACGGGGCCCTGGTGCGTTACATTGTGTCTGCCGACCCCCGCTACTTTCAGCCGATGAACGTCACCTTCGGTCTCTTTCCGCCCCTGGAAAAGCGCGTCAAAGACAAGAAAGCGCGATACCAGGCCTATGCGGGCCGGGCTTTACAGGTTTTAGAGTCCTGGATGAGGGAGTTAGGTGACTTTGCCGATTTACGACCATGTTGACAGCTTTATGGCTTACTTGCGCGTGGAACGCGGCGCATCGCCGCGGACGCTGGAAGCTTACCAGAGCGACCTCTTTCAGGGTATCAACTTTTTTGCCCGTGCGTTACAGAAGGCCGATACCACTGTGCAACCGGGAGACATTGATCACCTTTTGTTTCGCCAGTATTTAGCCCATCTGGGCAAAGCCGGGCTTGCCCGTTCGAGCATCGGCCGCAAGGTGGCTGCCTGGAGGTCTTTTTACAAATTTCTGGCCAGGGAGAACGTCGTACCGGCCAACCCCTTGGGCCGGGTTCATGGTCCCAAGCAAATGAAGAAACTCCCGCCAACCCTCTACCCCGACGAGGTCAAGGCGATTATCGAAGCCCCTGACCGTTCGCCTGTCGGGCTGAGGGACCGGGCCTTCCTGGAAACCCTTTATGCCAGTGGCGTTCGTGTTTCCGAGCTGGTCGGTCTTAACCTGGGAGACCTGGACCTTTCAGCCGGGTTTATTCGGATTATCGGTAAGGGAAACAAAGAAAGAATTGTCCCGCTCGGCTCCTACGCCGTCGATGCGTTGAAAAAATACCTGGATGCCGGGCGACCCTTGCTTTTGGAAGGCAGAAAGGACGAGACGGCCGTGTTTTTAAACTACCGGGGCAAGAGGCTCACGGCGCGGGGTGTACGCAAGATTTTGAACAAATACCTCGATCAGCTGGCGCGGGAGCGCAATGTCAGCCCGCATACCTTCAGGCACTGCTTCGCCACCCACCTGCTTAACGCCGGGGCGGATCTCCGCACGGTTCAGGAGCTTCTGGGCCACGCAAGGCTGTCTACCACCCAGATCTATACGCGTGTGACGGCCGACCGGTTGCAGGAAGTATACCGGAAAGCCCACCCGCGAAGCTGAAGGAGTGAGCGGGAAGTGCTTAAAGCTAAGGAGGAAGTCGCTTGGAGTTTCACGGAACAACCATCGTGGCCGTACGCAGGGACGGAAAAACAGTTCTGGCGGGTGACGGCCAGGTAAGCTTTGCCCAAAACGTAGTGATTAAGGCCAAAGCCAGAAAGATCAGGCGCCTGTATAAGGACAGGGTCCTGGCCGGCTTCGCCGGCGGGGTGGCCGACGCCTTCGCCCTCTTTGAACGTTTTGAGGCGAAGCTCGAGGAGTTTCACGGGAACCTGCCCCGGGCGGCGGTGCAGCTGGCCAAGGAATGGCGGACGGACAAGGCGCTCCGTAAGCTGGAGGCGATGCTGATCGTGGCCGACCAGGCGAACATCCTGCTGATTTCCGGCGGCGGCGAAGTCATCGAGCCTGACGACGGAGTCCTGGCTGTCGGTTCTGGCGGGCCCTTCGCCCTGGCGGCGGCCCGCGCCCTGATACGGAACACCGACCTCCCGGCTGCCGAGATCGCCCGCCGGGCTCTGGAAATTGCTGCCGAAATATGCGTTTACACCAACGAATCGATCACCGTGGAGGAGTTGTAAGGAGGAAGGCAGCCTTGGAGTTCAATCTCACGCCTCGCCAGATTGTGGCTGAACTCGACCGTTACATTGTGGGCCAAAGTCAGGCTAAAAGAGCCGTCGCCATCGCGCTGCGCAACAGGTACCGCCGGGCGCGGTTGGGAGAAGACCTCCGCGACGAGGTCATGCCCAAGAACATCCTGATGATCGGACCGACGGGCGTGGGCAAAACGGAAATCGCACGGCGGCTGGCCAAGCTGGTGAATGCCCCGTTTGTAAAGGTCGAGGCCACCAAGTTTACCGAAGTTGGGTACGTGGGCCGCGATGTTGAAGGGATGGTCCGCGACCTCGTGGAGACCTCCGTGCGCATGGTCCGGGAAGAGAAGCTCAAGGAAGTGGAGGAGCGGGCCCGCCGGATGGCCGACGAGCGAATTATCGAGTATATGGCGCCGGCTCCCCAGACGCAAAGCTACGCCAGCAACCCCCTTGAACTGCTCTTCGGAGGGGGGCGGCAGCAGCAAGCCGACCAGGCCGCGCGCGACCAGCAGCTCAGGCGTCTGGAGTTTGAGCGGGAAACGCTCCGGCAAAAACTCACCCGTGGCGAACTGGAGCGGGAATACATTGAAATAGAGGTTGAGGAAGCTAGCCCTTCGGTGCTTGAAGTGTTTTCGGGCCAGGGCGTGGAGGAGATGGGGATTAATCTCCAGGACGTCTTGGGCAATATTTTCCCGAAGCGCAGGAAGCGCCGGAAGGTAACGGTGGCGGAGGCGAGAAAGATCTTAACGCAGCAGGAGGCCCAGAAGCTGATCGACCCTGACGAGGTGAACACCCTCGCCGTGCGCAGGGCCGAGGAAAACGGCATCATTTTTTTGGACGAGATCGACAAAATTGCCGGCTACGAGAGCGGCCGGGGGCCCGACGTGTCCCGCGGCGGGGTGCAGCGCGACATCCTGCCGATCGTTGAAGGCTCGACGGTTAACACTAAGTATGGCCCCGTACGGACCGACCATATACTGTTTATTGCTGCCGGGGCTTTCCACACGGCGAAACCGTCGGACCTTATCCCCGAACTGCAGGGCCGTTTCCCGATTCGTGTCGAACTGCAGGCCCTGGGGCAGGACGAATTTCTGCAAATTCTGACCGAACCGCAAAACGCTCTGATCAGACAATATCAGGCGTTATTAGCCACTGAGGGCGTTAGGATAGAGTTTTCGAATGATTCTCTTGTCGAGATAGCGAACATCGCATATACTGTTAATGAACAAACCGAGAATATTGGCGCCAGGCGCCTTCATACCGTCCTGGAGAAACTTTTGGAAGACATTTCTTTCGAGGCTCCCGAACTCGGGGAGAAAGAAATCGTTATCGATGAAAACTACGTGCGAAGCAAGCTCGGGGATATCATTAAACAGGAAGACTTGAGCAGGTACATACTCTAGCAGAGGTCAGAGACCGGAGGTCAGAGATTATACGTGAGGAAATTCCTTCTGAATTTCTCTGATTTTAGTAAGAGGTCAGAGGCCGGATCTCGAGAAAACCTCGTGGTCCGGCCTTGTTTTAGACGGCGGAGTTCAGTGACGGCCTTCCAGGAAGAGAGGGATAAGCTTGGGAACCCTTCTGGATAAGTCCCGGCAGATCAACAGGCTGTTGCAAAAGTCGGCGGGTTACCCCGTAAACTTTGGCGAGGTAGCGCAGATTCTCAGCAAAAACCTTAATTCTAATGTTTATCTCCTTGACGAGTCAGGAAAGATTCTCGGGTCCGATTTTATGCCTGGTTTTGAGTGCGAAATGGTTTCAAGGATCGTCAAAGAAGCCAATTTCCCGCAGGAATACAACGACTGGCTGCTGCAAATCGGCAATACGTACGCGAATTTCTGCCAGACCGGCAATTCTTGCGTATTTGCAAGCGGAAAAAACTGTCACTACAGCGGCAAAGTAACAACGGTAGTTCCCATCGTTGGCGCCGGAAAGAGGCTCGGGACCCTGGTGGCGGCCAAGTTCAACCAGGAATTTACCGAGGAGGACCTTGTACTTGCAGAGTTGGGTGCTACCGTTGTGGGCATGGAGATCTTGCGGGAACGTGTAGACAAAATGGAAGAAGACGCCCGCCGCCGCGCCGCTGTGCAGGTGGCCCTGGGGACACTGTCCTATTCTGAACTGGACGCTGTCCGGCACATTTTTGAACAGCTCGACGGTGAGGAAGGCCTTCTTGTTGCCTCCAAGATTGCCGACCGTGTGGGCATTACACGCTCGGTGATCGTCAATGCCTTGCGCAAGTTTGAGAGCGCCGGCGTCATTGAGTCCAAGTCTCTGGGCATGAAGGGCACTTACATTCGCGTCCTCAACGACCGGCTGCTTGAGGAACTGCGAAAGCTAAAACACAACTAAAGTTTTGATTTTTGCGGAAAACTTGCGGTGCGTTGGATGTTTGTGTTAAAATGATCAGCGGTGTAACAGCACACACGCTGCCGGACCCTGTGCGGGGTGCCCTTACGGGTCTGTCCAGGGGGTGAAGACAGCGGAGGAACAAAACCACGCGGAAGGAGGTGTAAAGATGGCGATAGTCTCTATGAAGCAGCTGCTCGAAGCGGGGGTACATTTCGGCCACCAGACCCGGCGGTGGAACCCGAAGATGGCCCCTTATATTTTTACGGACCGCAACGGTATCTACATCATCGACTTGCAGAAGACCGTTAAGAAGATCGAGGAAGCGTATAACTTTATTAAAAGCCTGGCAATGGAAGGCAAGACCATCCTGTTTGTCGGAACCAAAAAGCAGGCCCAGGAGTCGGTCCGCGAAGAAGCCCAGCGTTGCGGCATGTTTTACGTTAACCAGCGTTGGCTGGGCGGAATGCTCACGAACTTCCAGACCATCAAGCGGCGCATTGACCGCCTGAAGGAACTCGCAAGGATGGAAGAGAGCGGCAAGTTCGCGCTGTTTTCCAAGAAGGAAGCCGCCGAGCTTATGCAAGAGAAGGCGAGGCTGGAAAAGTACTTGGGCGGCATCAAGAACATGACCTCGCTGCCTGCGGCGCTTTTCATCATCGACCCTCGTAAAGAGCGCATCGCTGTGGCCGAGGCACGCAAACTCGGTATTCCGATCGTGGCCATCGTGGATACGAACTGCGACCCAGACGAGATCGATTATGTCATCCCCGGCAACGATGACGCGATCAGGGCGGTAAGGCTTCTGACCGCCAAGATGGCTGATGCTGTTTTAGAAGGCAGACAGGGCGAACAACTGGCCGTCGAGGAAGCACAGTAGGGGCTTGATAAAAGCCCCTACTTTTTGTTCAGACCGTTGCAATTTGGCTGTAAGCATTAAGCATTAGGCTCAGCCTATATTCTACAGCTTAGTCGGAACGGCCTCTGTGTAGTGCTGAAGCATTAGATGGCATATAGTGTTTGCTTTTATGAACCCGATCATGTTTTTAACAGGCCCTTTATTTTCAGTGGGTTACAGGGCATAAATTTAGGTTATAATGAAAGCTAGGAGATTTTACGGAAAAATATGGATAAATAGGAGGCTTTGTCGGTGGAAGTATCCGCAAAAACTGTTAAGGAACTACGGGAGAGAACAGGCGCAGGAATGATGGACTGCAAGAAGGCCCTGGTTGAGACCGGCGGCGACATTGAGAAAGCCATTGACTACCTACGTGAGAAAGGTCTTGCTGCGGCGGCGAAGAAGGCCGGCCGCGTGGCCGCCCAGGGCCTGGTAGAAAGCTATATTCACGGGGGAGGCCGCATCGGCGTACTGATTGAGGTAAACTGCGAGACCGATTTCGTGGCCAAGACAGAGCAGTTTAAGACGCTGGCCCGGGACCTGGCGATGCAGGTGGCGGCGGCCAAGCCCGAATATGTGTCGCGGGAGCAAGTGCCGCCTGAGGTTATCGAACACGAAAAGTCGATTCTCCGTGCACAAGCCCTGAACGAGGGCAAGCCCGAGAAGATCGTCGACAAGATGGTCGAAGGGCGTCTGGAGAAGTTTTATAAAGAAACCTGCCTCCTTGAACAGCCTTTTATTAAGAACCCGGATGTTATTGTCGGGGACGTGATCAAGGAAGTTATCGCCACCCTGGGCGAAAACATCGTGGTCAACAGATTTGCGCGTTTTGAAATCGGCGAGGGTGCCGTTAAAGAAAAGGAGTCGTAGTCGTAGGCCGTAGGACTCCCCAGCACTCAACTAAGGAGAACCAAGGTGGAGATGGGTCTAACCTTCGGCGTTTCGAAGAGTAACAGTTAGCTCTAGATGTAGTGGATCTTCGAGTTGAGTGCTGGGCCGTTCGGGAATTCTGTTTAATAAACGGACCTCGATACTGACAGGATCGCGCCGGCTTGTAAACCCGCCAACAGTTCTGGCGCAAATGGGCTGGGAAGGACTTGCGGCCTGCTGAAGAGAAAATATTGGAGACGAAACGGAGGCCCAGCATGATTGCACCCAGATACCGTCGTGTAATCTTAAAGTTGAGTGGCGAGGCGCTTGCCGGGTCCCAGGGATACGGTATAGATCCGGAAGTTGCCAACTTCATCGCATCCGAGATTAAGGATGTCGTTCAGCAGCTGCGGGTGGAGATGGCCATTGTGGTCGGCGGCGGCAACATCTGGCGGGGGGTGGCCGGCAGCGCCAAAGGCATGGACCGGGCTACGGCCGACTATATGGGGATGCTGGCTACCGTGATTAACTCACTGGCCCTGCAGGATGCTCTCGAGAAGGTCGGCGTCGACACCAGGGTCCAGGTGGCCATCGAGATGAGAGCCATTGCCGAGCCTTACATCCGCAGGCGGGCGATCCGGCACCTGGAGAAAGGGCGCGTCGTAATCTTTGCGGCGGGGACCGGAAACCCCTATTTTTCGACCGATACGACCGCTGCCTTGCGGGCGGCCGAGATAGAGGCGGAGGCCATTCTGATGGCTAAAAAGGTGGACGGCGTCTACGATGCCGATCCGGTTACAAATCCCGGGGCCAAGAGGTTTTCACGCCTGGCCTATATCGAGATGCTCAACCTCGGCCTGAAGGTGATGGACGCCACGGCCGCTTCGCTGTGCATGGAAAATAAGATCCCGCTCATTGTTTTCAGTATCGCCGGCGCCGGAAACATTAAGCGGGCCATCCTGGGAATGGAAATAGGTACGTTTATAGGGAGTGAGAAATAATGCGGGAACTTATTCAGGCTACCGAAGGTAATATGCAGAAGACGGTAGAAATTCTGAAGAAGGATTTTGCTTCGCTGCGCGCGGGCCGGGCCACGCCTGCCCTGCTCGATAAGATCACCGTAGACTACTACGGGACGCCCACTCCGATAAACCAGCTTGCCTCTGTTTCCGTTCCTGAACCGCGCCTGCTGGTCATTCAGCCCTGGGACAAGTCGGCCATCGGCGCCATTGAGCGCGCCATCTTAAAGTCCGACCTTGGAATCACCCCGGCCAATGACGGCAACGTTATCCGCCTGACTGTTCCGCAGCTGACCCAGGAGCGCAGGCAGGAGCTGGTCAAGGTCATCAAGAAGCGTGCCGAGGAGGGGCGTGTCGCCATTCGGAACCTCAGGCGGGATGTCCTGGAACAGCTCAAAGCTAAACAGAAGAACGGAGAGATATCGGAGGACGATCTGAAGCGCAGCCAGGATGAAGTCCAGAAACTAACCGACAAGTATATCAAAGAAGTGGATTCCTTGTTAGCCGCCAAGGAAAAGGAGATTATGGAAGTATAGATGAGTGAGACTCCTGACGTGCTCGGGCTCAAGCTGGAGGATGCATTGCCTTTGTTGCAGGCTGCGGGGTTTCGTATCATAATTTCCGAAACTGCTCCTCCGCGAGGGCCGGTGAGAGGCGGGTACCGGGTGGTGAAGGCCGTTTTTGGAGACAAGGATGTAGAGCTTATTGTTGCCAGGCAGGGATGGGATGAGCCGGAACAATAAAATTGTTTGAGGAGTTTGGCGTCTTTTGGTTTAAGGGATTTTTTGCACCTGGGGCGCATATCTTGGCCGCAGGAGACCGCTAGGGGAATGGCAGCCTCCCACCTTCGGGGGGCTTTCTTATAGGAGGGTGTTGGAGGGCCGATGGATGGGTAGCAAAGATAACAAGAGCGACACCCGTAAGGTAGCCCTTGATCTGGGCTTGGATCCGGACAAACTGCCGCGGCACGTGGCCGTTATTATGGATGGCAACGGGCGATGGGCGCAGCAGAGGGGCCTTGAGCGCTCGGCGGGTCACCGGGCGGGGGCCGAATCCCTGCGCGACATCGTCAAGTTCTGCGGTGAAATAGGCATTCCCTACCTGACGGCGTACGCTTTTTCTACGGAGAACTGGAAGCGTCCCAAAGACGAAGTCGACGAACTTATGAGCCTCCTTGTCGATTACTTGTACAATGAGATAGAAGAACTTAACGCCAACGGGGTTAAGATACGAGGAATAGGCAGGATCGAGAGGCTGCCCGCAGAAGCCAGGATTGCACTGGCCGCGGCCGAAAGCGAAACGGCGGACAACACGCGCCTGACGCTGCTCTTGGCGCTGAATTACGGGGGGCGGAGCGAACTGGTGGATGCCGCCCGGGCTTTTGCCGCCGACGTCGCCAGCGGCAGGCGCAGGGCAGAGGATTTGAACGAAGAGGAGTTCGAGCTATACCTTTATACCAACGGTATACCGGATCCTGACCTGTTGATCAGGCCGGGGGGCGACTACCGGATTTCGAACTTCCTCCTATGGCAGCTGGCCTATACCGAATTCTGGATCACGCCTGTACTGTGGCCCGATTTCCACCGCGAGCATTTTATTGTGGGGCTGAAGGAGTATCAACGCCGCGAACGCAGGTATGGAGGCCTGGGCTAGTGCTTAGAGCAAGGGTTTTAACGGCTGTCGTGGGCGCTCCGTTGATTCTGAGCGCCGCTTGGCTGGGAGGAGTGCCGCTGCTGACCGTTGTGGCCGTTCTCGTGCTCCTCGCCGCCGGAGAACTGGCCGGATTGGTCAGGAGCCAGGGCCCGCACCGGGGTTTGGCCATTGCCGGGGCATTGACGCTGGTAGGAGCGGCATACCTTCTGGAAGAGGCTTATCCGGGTCCGGCGATCACCCTTGTTACCGTGTTGTTTCTGGTTGTTTTCACTGTCGCTTATCCTAGGATCAGCCCTTCGTCGCTGTGTGCGACCCTGTTCGTGGCTCTCTACGCCAGTTTACTGGTCTACGCGTACCTGTTAAGGGTCCTGCCCGGCGGCCCGGGATTTCTGCTTCTGGCCCTGACGGGGACCTGGGCTTTTGATACATTCGGTTATTTTGTCGGGGTCAGTGTAGGTCGAATTCGGATCACGCCGCATCTGAGCCCGAAGAAAAGCCTTGAAGGCTTGCTTGGCGGTCTGGCGGGCGCCGTACTGGCGGCCTACGCCTTTGCCCTGATTACCGGCGCGGTTCCGCTCGGGCTTGTTTTGCTCCTGGGACTGCTTATAGGGGTTGCGGCCCAGCTTGGCGACCTTGTCGTTTCCGCGCTGAAACGCTTTGCCGATGTCAAGGACGCCGGCAGCCTGCTCCCGGGTCACGGGGGCGTCTTGGACCGCTTTGACAGCTTTCTGCTGACGGCACCTGTTGTTTACTACTTAGTTCAGGTATTTGGAGTGAGTTTGCCGTGAGTGACGTTTCACCGCGAGTCAAGCGCCTTGTCTGGCATACCGGTGCTTTGCTGTTAACAACGGCCACGCTGGTGGTTCTCTATTACGTGGGCCGTTTCTTGCTGCCGGTCTTGCTGCCTTTCCTGTTGGCGCTCCTGATAAGCCTTTTCATTGAACCGCTTGTCAGGCTGCTGGAGAGGCGTGCCAAATTTCCCCGGGGATTGGCTGTTCTAGCGTCAATCTTTTTCATCATCGCCGTGGTTGGTTTCGCTGTCGCCCTGGGGACGGCACAGCTCGTCAACGAATTGATCATTCTTTCCCGCACGTCCGCCGACAGTATCCGCGCCCTGCAAGGCACGATCGAAAACCTGGTGGATAAAGTCGTCACGGTTTATGTCAACCTGCCCCCTGAGGCCGTCAGTTACATCGACCAGGCTATCAACGAAATCGGCCGGCTGCTCCAGACGGGCCTCAACACGGCGCTGAACGTCACTTTGGGCTTTTTCTCCGGGTTACCGGGGGCTTTCTTTATCGCCCTGGTGACACTGCTGGCAACCTACTTCTTCAGCCGGGACATGCGTGCCATCCGGGATTCCTGGGTTCGTTTATTGCCCGGGCACTACGGGGAAGGAACCATCGAGGTGGGACGCGAGGCTTTCAAGGCTTTCCGAGCCTACCTGCGGGCCCAACTCGTGCTGGTCAGTATCACTACTGTGGTTACGATTACCGGCCTGGCGGTTATCGGTTCGCCTTACGCCGTCAGCCTCGGTTTGCTGACCGGATTCTTCGATCTTATACCGGTGCTGGGTCCAAGCACCGTTTTCATTCCGTGGATCATCTACGTGCTCTTTACCGGTCCCCTGATTTTCGCCGTTAAGCTAGCTGTCGTTTACGCCGTCGTTCTCGTCTTGCGGCAGCTCCTGGAAGCCAAGGTTATTGCTACCAGCCTGGGGGTACACCCGCTGGCTGTTTTAGCCGGAATGTTTATAGGACTGAAAGTTCTAGGCGTCGCCGGCCTGGTCCTTGGGCCGGTAATCATCATTATTGTCCAGGCTGCTGTTAAGGCAGGACTGACCTCAGTAAAAACAAGGTAGGATAATAAGCAATGGAAAAAAAGAAAAGAATAAGCATCCTCGGCAGTACGGGGTCCATCGGGCGCCAAAGCCTTGACGTGGTGGCGCGGCACCGGGAAGAATTAGAGGTTGTCGGACTGGCCGCAGGGCGGAACTGGCCGCTCCTCCTCGAACAGGCACGGGAGTTTTGTCCACGGGTGGTCGCGGTCACAGATGCCGGTGACGCCAAGCGCATCAAGGGAGAGCTTCCGCCGGGCACGGAAGTCTTCTGGGGACCTGACGGCTTGAATGCGGTGGCCACTGTTCCCGAGGCGGATACCGTCCTGGCTGCCCTTACCGGTACCGTAGGCCTCATCCCGGTGATGCGGGCTATAGAAGCGCGGAAACACATCGCTCTCGCCAACAAGGAAACGCTGGTCGCCGCCGGCGCCCTGGTTACTGAGGCCGTCAAAAGGAAGGGTGTCAAGCTTTTGCCTGTGGACAGCGAGCATTCCGCGGTCTGGCAGTGTATTGAGGGCAGGGAAGATGAGGTAACCACCGTCATCCTTACCGCTTCGGGGGGCCCATTCCGGGGGGCTGGCTTGAATAGGCTTTCAAGCGTTACACCTGCGGAGGCCCTTAAGCACCCCACTTGGCAAATGGGGGCTAAGATCACCATTGATTCGGCAACCTTAATGAACAAGGGTCTCGAAGTTATCGAAGCCAGGTGGCTGTTCGGCGTGGATTATGATAACATCAAGGTGGTCATCCACCCCCAGAGTATAGTGCACGGGATGGTTGAGCTGAGGGACGGGACGGTCATAGCATGTCTTTCGCAGACAGACATGCGGCTGCCCATCCAGTATGCTCTAACCTATCCTGAAAGAAAACCCAGTATGGTGAACCGGCTTAATTTCGGCGAATTGGGGCAGCTGACTTTCGAAGCGCCTGATACCCAACGCTTTCTGTGCTTGAGTCTTGCTTATGACGCCGGCCGGACAGGCGGCACGATGCCCTGCGTGATGAATGCCGCCAACGAGGTGGCCGTTCAGGCTTTTCTCGGCAGAGGCTTAAGTTTTTTGGGCATCCCGGAGGTTGTGGCCAGGGTGATGGAAGCCCATGCCGCCGTCTCGGCGCCCTCCCTTGAAGAGATTCTTGAGGCCGACCGTTGGGCTCGCGAGCAAGCCGGTCTCATTGTGGCAGAGGTGGGAAATAGGTGACAACTTTTCTGGCAGCCGTATTTGTTTTCGGACTCCTGATTTTCTTCCACGAACTGGGACACTTCTTTGCCGCCAAAAGCGCGGGCATCAAGGTCTTTGAGTTTGCCATCGGGTTCGGCCCCAAGCTCGCCGCCGTGACCAGGGGCGAGACGACTTACTCCCTGCGCGCCTTTCCCTTGGGAGGCTTTGTGCGTTTTGCCGGTCTGGACCCCAAGGATGAGGAGGTTGAGCAGGGCCGTAGTTTTAAGGATAAATCGGTATTGCAGCGCATCGGGGTGATCTTTGCCGGGCCCTTTATGAACTTCTTCTTGTCTGCCCTACTGCTGCTTGCCGTTTTTATGGTGCAGGGAGTGCCTATGCCCACCACCACGGTCCTGGATGTCGTGCCGAACCGCCCTGCGGCTGAGGCTGGAATAGTAAAGGGCGACCGTATCATCGCTGTCAACGGCCATCGCGTAGACGAGTGGAAGACCCTGGTAGCCCAGATCGACGCCAATGCGGGCAGGGAGATGACCATCACCGTTGAGCGCGGGAGCGAACGTTTCGACGTCCGCCTCATACCCGATGAGGTGGAAGGCAAAGGCAAGATCGGGATTTATCCCACATTTGAAAACCGGCAGGTCGGCCTGATCGGCAGTGCCGTGGCCGGGGCTCAGTGGACCTGGCGGTGGCTGGTTATGATTGTAGGCTTTCTCGGCCAGATGATCTTCCAGCAGGCTCCCGTCGATGTCGGGGGCCCGGTGCGGATAGTGTCGGAAATCGGGACAGTGGCCACACAATTCGGTTTCATCGCCCTCTTACGGATGGCCGCATTCTTAAGCATCAATATCGGGCTTTTTAACCTCTTTCCGATTCCCGCCCTGGACGGCAGCAGGATCCTCTTCCTGCTCTGGGAAGGCCTTACCGGGAGGCCCATCAACCCGGAGAAGGAGAGCTTTATTCACCTTGTGGGCTTCGGCTTGCTGTTGGCGCTGATGGTGGTGGTGACTTATAGGGACATCATCGAGCTTTTCTAGGATGCCCAGGAGGAAGACGCGCCCCGTTTATATCGGGAACGTCCAGGTGGGCGGGGATGCACCGGTATCGGTCCAGTCGATGACCAACACCGATACGCGAGACGTTGAGGCTACCGTGGCGCAAATTCGGGAACTGGCCGACGTAGGCTGTGAAATCGTGCGTCTGGCCGTACCGCACCGGGAAGCGGCGGAAGCGCTCACCGCCATACGAAAGAAGGTATCGGTGCCGCTGGTGGCCGACATCCACTTCGATCACCGCCTGGCCCTCGCGGCCATCGAGGCCGGGGTCGACGGGCTGCGCATCAATCCGGGCAACATCGGGGGGCGCGCCAAGGTCAAGGCGGTGGTTGATGCCGCACGCGACCGCGGGATCCCCATCCGCATCGGTGTTAATGCGGGTTCGCTGGACAAGCGTTTGCTGGAGAAGCACGGGCTTACGCCCGAGGCCATGGTTGCCAGCGCGCTCGAACACATCCGCATTCTCGAGGACCTTAACTACACGGCTATCAAGGTTTCACTCAAGGCCAGCGACGTTCCGCTTATGATTGAAGCCTACCGCCAGCTGGCCACCCAAGTGGACTACCCTTTCCATATCGGGGTCACTGAAGCGGGTACCATGCGCGGAGGGCTTGTCAAGTCTGCCGTGGGCATCGGGATCTTGCTCGCGGAAGGAATCGGGGACACAATACGCGTGTCGTTGACCGCCCCGCCGCGACACGAGGTGTGGGCGGGCTATGAGATTCTGAAGACCCTCGGGCTGCGGCGCAGGGGCGTTGAATTCGTGTCTTGCCCGACCTGCGGCCGGACCCAGATCGACGTCATCCGCATCGCCGCCGAGGTGGAGGACAGGCTCCAGGCGGTGACGAAACCGATCAAGGTGGCCGTGATGGGCTGTGTGGTTAACGGCCCGGGCGAGGCCAGAGAGGCCGACGTCGGTATCGCCGGCGGCAAGGGCATGGGGCTTCTCTTCCGCAAAGGCCAGATCATCGGCACGGTACCTGAAGACCGGATGATCGAGGCGCTGATGGCGGAAATTGAAAAGCTTTAGCTATTAAGGTAGCAAGAGTTTCATAAGGAAGGTGATCAGCTTTGCGCGCGTCTGAATACTTTATCCCCACTTTACGCGAGACACCGGCCGAGGCCGAGATTGTCAGCCACCAGTTGTTGCTGCGGGCGGGCTTTATCCGGAAAGTGGCGGCTGGGGTGTATACCCTGCTCCCCCTGGCGCACAGGGTGATCAGCAAGATCATCGCCATCATCCGCGAGGAGATGGACGCCAAGGGCGGGCAGGAGCTGCTCATGCCGATCATCCAGCCCGCCGAACTCTGGTTGCGCTCCGGGCGCTGGGACGTTTACGGCCCCGAACTGATGCGGCTGAAGGACAGGCACGGGCGTGACTTTGCCCTGGGTCCCACGCACGAGGAGCTGATCACTGAGCTGGTGAACAACGATGTCCGGTCGTACAAGCAGCTGCCTCTCCTCCTTTACCAGATCCAGAACAAGTACCGCGACGAGCGGAGACCCCGTTTCGGGCTGATGCGCGGGCGTGAGTTTATTATGAAGGACCTGTACTCCTTCGACCGCGACGAGCAGGGACTCGACGTCAGCTACCGCAAGATGTATGACGCCTACAGCAGGGTTTTCAAGCGCTGCGGCCTCGTCTTTCGCCCGGTGCTGGCGGATTCCGGGGCCATAGGCGGGGGCTACAGCCACGAGTTTATGGTCCTGGCGGCTTCCGGCGAAGCGACTGTCATCTATTGCCCCAACGAGGAATGCGGTTATGCCGCCAACGACGAGAAAGCCGTCAGCCAATCCGAAGCCGTTGATTACGGGTCTCCCCAGGCCCTGGAGGAGGTTGCCACCCCCGGAACCCGGACGGTGGCCGAGGTCGCGTCGTTCCTCGGCGTGGACCCCGGGCAGGTGCTCAAGACCTTGTTCTATGAAACCGACAGGGATCTCGTGGCCGCCGTTGTGCGGGGCAACCGTGAGGTTAATGAAATCAAGCTGCTCAACGCCGTAGGCGCTATTCGTCTGGAACTTGCCAGCCAGGAGATCATTGAGAGGGTCACCGGCGCTCCCGTCGGGTTTAGCGGCCCGGTAGGCTTAAAGGACGTCACCATCGTGGTGGATGAAGAGGTCACCCGCGGAACCAACTTTGTGGCTGGGGCCAACAAAGCGGATGCCCATTTAATCAACGTCAATCCGGGAAGGGACTTCACCCCGCACCTGGTTACCGACCTGCGCCTGGTGGGGGCCGGGGAGATCTGCGTCAACTGCGGGGCCAAGCTGGAATCGGCCAGGGGTATTGAGGTGGGCCAGGTCTTCAAACTCGGGGATAAGTACTCCAAAGTCATGAATGCCACCTTTTTGGACGAGGACGGTCAGGAAAAGCATTTCGTGATGGGTTGTTACGGTATCGGCGTGACACGCACCATGGCGGCGGCTGTGGAACAGAACTACGATGAAGACGGCATTATCTGGCCCGCGGCCATTGCCCCCTTTCATGTTGTAGTTGTTCCGGTCAATGTCAAGGAAAAGGCGCAGCTGGAGCTAGCCGAGAGGATCTACAAGAACCTGTGGTCGGCCGGGATAGAAGCCTTGCTCGACGACAGGAGCGAGCGGCCTGGCGTTAAGTTTAAGGACGCCGACCTTGTCGGGTATCCTCTAAGGATAACCGTCGGCAAGACGGCTGTTTGGGGGCGCGTCGAAGTAATGAAGAGGGCGACGAGGGAGACCATAATCGTAGATGAGGCCGAGGTAGTGGAAACGGTACGCTCGCTGTTGTAGTGCATTGCGTGAACCGTTGTACGGCTGTTTTCCTCTGGATATACAGAAAGAGGCTGAAAGGTGAATAAAATAGTATAATGAGACTATGAAAACGTTTAGGCTCATCCTTACACATGTTCAAGGTTCTGGTGGCGCGCAGTTCTGTGCTGCCCTGTTGTCTGCGCTGCTGCTGGCTGTGGCTGTTGCTGTTGCTGCTTGGCCGGGCCACGCCGAGAATGCGGACAAGGTCCTGGTCCTGACCATCGACGGGCCCATTGTTCCTGTCGTTGAGCGTTACCTTGACCGCGGTATCCAGGCCGCCGAGGAAGGCGGCTACCGGGCGTGCATCGTCGAGTTGAATACGCCGGGCGGATTGTATGAAACCACTCAGGACATCGTGCAGCGGATCCTCGGTGCCGGTGTTCCCGTAGTGGTTTATGTTTCTCCGGCCGGCGGCTGGGCTGCCTCGGCGGGAACCTTCATCACCTTATCGGCCCACGTCGCGGCTATGGCGCCGGGGAGCCGGATGGGAGCCGCCCACCCGGTCGGCGGGCAGGGGGAAGAGATTCAAGGCGCCCCGGGGGAAAAAATAAGGGAAGACGCGGCAGCCTGGGCCCGCAGCCTGGCCGAGCTGAGGGGCAGGGACCCGGCCCGGGCCGAGGCGGCAGTGCTCCAAAGCAAGTCTTATACCGATTCGGAAGCGCTCAAGTTTAACCTTGTTGAGTATCGGGCCAGTGATCTTAAGGCTTTGCTCCAGGCTATGGATGGGCGGGAGGTAAAGCTGGCAGACGGGCAGGTTCTCATCTTGCGCACGGCCGAAGCCTCTATCGAACGCCGGGAGGCGGGAACGGTTGAGTGCATCCTTTTAACCGTGTCCAATCCGAATATTGCCTACCTGCTGCTTTCGCTGGGCATGCTCGGTATACTGGTCGAGATATTCAACCCCGGCATGCTTTTCCCCGGCATCGTCGGCGTCATCTCGCTGTTCTTTTCGCTCTATGCCCTGGGAACGCTGGAGGCCTCTTGGAGCGGCATAATTTTGATTATTCTCGCCTTCGCTTTCTTTGCCACGGAGCTGTTCGTCGCTTCTTACGGGCTGCTCACCGCGGCGGGCATAGGTAGCCTGATCGCGGGATCGCTGCTGCTTTTTTCCGAATCCTCCCCCCTGCCTGGCATTAACTGGAGCCTGATAGCCGGCGTGGCCGTCAGCTTTACAGCCTTTTTTGCCTTTGCCCTGCGGGCGGTTGTAAAGGCCCAGAAGAAACCGGCTGAAACGGGCCTTGAAGGATTGCGCCAAGCCACGGGGGTGGTTCTGACCCCTCTCAACCCCAGGGGTGAAATCTTGCTGGAAGGGGAACGCTGGCAGGCCGTCAGCGAGGACGGCTTGATTGACCGCGGGGAGGAAGTCAGGATTGAGCGTATCGAAGGCCTCAAGGCCTATGTGAAAAGGAAATAGCTATCAACTTAAATGGGAGGGATAACTGTGGAGTTCTTTTTCTTCTGGGGAGTCGTTTTTGTTGTCGGCTTTATCTTGGTATCGTCTGCCGTCCGTATTGTGCAGGAGTACGAGCGCGGCGTGATTTTCCGGCTGGGACGCTTTGTCGGGGCGCGGGGCCCCGGTCTCTTCTTTATCATCCCGATTATCGAGCGGATGCAGAAGGTCGACCTGCGGGTGATAACGATGGACGTTCCCACCCAGGAGGCCATTACCCGCGACAACGTTACCGTGAAAGTCAACGCCATCATCTACTTCCGGGTCGTTGACCCGGGTAAGGCGGTGCTGAAGGTCCTTGACCACATCCGCGCCACCTCGCAGCTGGCCCAGACGACGCTGCGCAGTGTCCTTGGGCAGTCCGAGCTCGACGAACTGCTTGCGCACCGTGAACAGATCAACCAGCGCCTACAGAAAATCATCGACGAGGGTACCGAGCCCTGGGGTGTCAAGGTGACCCTTGTGGAGATCCGCGACCTCGAACTGCCGCAGTCTCTGCAGCGTGCCATGGCGGCTCAGGCGGCGGCGGAGCGGGAACGGCGGGCCAAGATCATCCACGCCGAGGGCGAACTCCAGGCCTCCGAAAAACTGGCGGCGGCGGCGCAGATCATGGCCATGCAGCCCACAGCTCTGCAGCTTCGTTACCTGCAGACGCTTACCGAGATATCCTCCGACAAGTCCAATACTATTGTTTTCCCCATTCCGATGGACCTTGTGAAAGGGCTTCTTGAAAACATATCCGCGCCGGCGACAAGGGAAGTGTGAGGTGAGAGGTTGGTGTGCAGGAGAACGTAACGGTAACACGAAGTATAACCATACAGACATTGATATGTCTTCACCTCCGAGCCTGGCGCCCTAAGGCGCGTCAGCGTACGGACACCAGGCCGTCAGGGCGGACCGGGAAACCGGTGCGCCTCCCGTTTGGAAAGGATGGTGGGGCTCGCTTAAGCGGCTGACTGCCGGGCTTTCCGAGGGGAAGCCCGGCTTTCTGCTTGGTTTGTTTTACGGTAGGAGAGGGGGAGAGGATGGCGTGTACGACCGCTACCAGAGGCAGATCACCTATCTCCGGATCTCGGTTACCGAGTGCTGCAACATGCGCTGCTTTTACTGCCGCCCGGGTCAGGGGGGAGCCTGCGCGGAGGACGGCATGTCTATAGATGACATCGTCCGCGTGGTCCGGGCGGGGGCGAGCGTGGGGATCAGGAAGCTGCGTCTGACGGGCGGCGAGCCGCTCGTCAGGACAGATATCGTGAAACTGACAGATGCACTTGCCGCCGTGCCGGGTATCGACGACATCGCGATAACAACCAACGGCATCCTTCTCAAACGATACGCTAAATCCCTTAAGGAGGCCGGGTTGAAACGCGTCAACGTCAGCCTCGACAGCCTTCGCCCCGGCCGCTTTCGCGAGATCACCCGCACTGACGCCTGGCAAGACGTCATGGACGGGATAGAAGCGGCCCTTGATGCCGGACTTGAGCCGGTAAAGCTGAACACCGTGGTGATGCGAGGAATTAACGACGACGAAATCTACGACTTTGCCTGCCTGGCCTTCGAGCGGCCGCTGCACGTCCGCTTTATCGAGCTGATGCCGATCGGCACAGGGAGTGACTGGTCGGAGAAGCTTTTTATCTCTGCTGACGAGTTGCGGAACAGGCTTCTTTCGGCGTTCGGCCAGTTCAAGCCTGTGGGTTGTATGGGGGGGAGCGGCCCGGCCAAGTACTGGCAGCTGCCGGGAGGGCGTGGAACGATCGGGTTTATCGCTCCCTTGAGCGGCTATTTCTGTTCGGCCTGCAACCGGCTACGGCTGACGGCTGCCGGGACGCTGCGTCCCTGTCTCTGCCAGGGCCACGAGATTGATATCAAACCGCTGTTGGCCGCCGGGGCCGCCGAGGACGAACTGAGGGCGGCGATTGTCCGAGCGATCGAGGCCAAGCCAGAAGGCAACGGCGAAAACGGAATCATCCCGGTAAAGGACAAACTGATGTCTCAAATCGGGGGATAATATTAGTCGTAAGTCGTAAGACGTAAGTAATGGAACTCGAAGGGGTTCGCTCCGCGAATCCCTTCCGTCCCAACAACTACCTACAACTTATTACCGCTTAATCCGTTAGGATTGAGCTTGACAGCAGCTTGACACGTTTTTTACACAGACCTATAATCGTACTGAACAAGAGCCCTTATTTCAGGCCGGAAGCACGCGGTTTGAAGGTTGCAGGGCTAGTCTTGAGTTGCCGGCAGGTGTCGGCATTTTCTTTATCAGTGGGTGACGTCTTCATGGACGAAAAATACATGCGCCTGGCGTTGGAACTGGCTGCCTGCGCCAGGGGCCGGACAAGCCCCAATCCCCTGGTCGGGGCCGTCCTGGTCCGGGACGGGGTAATTATCGGCAAGGGCTACCATACCCGCGCCGGTATGCCGCACGCTGAGATCGAAGCTCTGCGCGATGCGGGCGGAGATGCCCGTGGAGCAACACTCTACGTAACCCTTGAGCCGTGCTGTCATACCGGCCGTACGGGTCCTTGCACCGAAGCCGTCCTCGCCGCTGGCGTGAAACGGGTGGTTGCGGCCATGCGCGACCCTAACCCGCTGGTCAGCGGCCGCGGACTCGCCAGGTTGAGGGAAGCCGGAGTCGAAGTAAGCGAGGGAGTCCTGGAGGAAGAAGCCCGCCGGCTTAACGAGGTCTTTATCAAGTACATTACCACCCGCACCCCCTTCGTCGCTTTGAAGACGGCAATGAGCCTGGACGGCAAAATTGCCACGCGTACGGGGGACTCCCGCTGGATTACCGGGGAAGAGTCCCGCCTTTACGTTCACAAACTGCGTGATATTTATGACGCTATCCTGGTGGGGGTTGGAACGGTTATCAAGGATGACCCGTCGCTGACAACACGCCTGCCTGAAGGAGGCCGCGACCCGGTGCGCGTCATTCTCGACAGCCGGGGACGGACCCCTGTCGGGGCGAGGGTGCTCAAGCAGGAAAGCGAGGCAGCGACCGTCATCGCCGTAACCGAGGCTGCGCCGAAGGAAAATATTGCGGCGCTGGCGGAGACGGGGGCGAAAATACTGGTTTGCGGACCGGGGCCGCTGGTAGATTTGAATGTGCTTCTGCGTACGCTGGCGGAGCAGGAATTAACCAGCATTCTGGTCGAGGGCGGGGCCAGGGTAAACGCTTCCTTTTTGGCGGCAGGCCTGGTGGACAAGGTGATCTGGTTTATCGCCCCCAAGATTGTGGCGGGGGAGACAGCGCCGGGGCCCGTTGGCGGCGAGGGTGTTGCGCGGATGGCGGAAGCGTTGGAACTGCAAAACCTTGCTTTACGCCGGTTCGCGGACGATCTTTGCCTGGAAGGGTACCTGAAGCGATAAGGAGAAGAAGAAAACATGTTCACCGGCATCGTTGAAGAACTTGGAACACTCCGGCGTATCGAGCGGGGAGCCGTCTCAGCCAAACTGCATATCGGTGCCCGGCGCGTCCTTGAGGACGTCAGTCTTGGGGACAGTATCGCCGTTAACGGCGTATGCTTAACAGTTGTTGATTTCTCCCGGGAGCAGTTTTCCGCGGACGTCATGGCCGAGACCCTGGCCAAAACCAATCTCGGCAGCCTGCGACCGGGAGACCGCGTGAATCTGGAACGGGCACTGCGCTTGGGCGATCGCCTGGGAGGACACCTGGTTTCCGGTCACATCGACGGGGTCGGGACCATTGTGGGACGTGAACCTTACGGCATCGCCGTTGTTTTTACCATTAAGGCTCCGCCGGAGGTAATGCGCTACGTCGTCAAAAAGGGGTCTATCGCCATTGACGGCATCAGCCTTACGGTTGTTGATCACGAGTCGGACGGTTTTTGCGTGTCAATCATTCCCCATACCGCCCAGTTAACGACCCTGGGATTTAAAAAGGTTGGGGACAGCGTCAACCTGGAGTCCGATATGATCGCCAAATACGTGGAACGGATGATGTCTCGTGACCGGGAGGAGGATAAAAAAGGAGAGGGAATCTCAAGCGACTTTCTTGCCCGGCACGGTTTTCTGTAGTAAGTTGTCCCTTGGAGAGGAGGGTCTTCCCCGTGAAATTCAACACCATTGAAGAGGCCATAGAGGACATCAGGCAGGGCAAAATGATTGTAGCCGTAGATGACTACGACCGCGAGAACGAGGGCGACCTGATCATGGCCGCGGAAAAGGTCACGCCTGAAGCCATCAATTTCATGGCTACGTACGGTCGGGGCCTGATCTGTGTGCCAATTACCGAGGAGCGCGCCGACCAGCTTGAACTCATGCCTATGGTCACCAACAACACCGACCCGCATGCTACCGCGTTTACGGTCTCGGTCGATGCCAAAGAAACCAGCACCGGCATCTCGGCGTATGAGCGGGCCTTGACTGTACAGAAGCTGATTGATCCGCGTACCCGGCCCCAGGATTTGCGGCGCCCGGGGCACATCTTCCCGCTACGGGCTAAGAACGGCGGCGTCTTGCGCAGGGCCGGCCACACGGAGGCTTCTGTCGATCTCAGCCGCCTGGCCGGGTGCTATCCCGCCGGGGTTATCTGCGAGATCATGAAAGAAGACGGGACAATGGCCCGTGTACCGGAACTGATGGAATTTGTTGAACGGCACAACCTGAAGATCATCACCATTGCCGATTTGATCGCCTACAGGCGGCGCAAGGAGAAGCTGGTCCGGCGCGTCGGCATGGCCAAGCTGCCCACCAAATACGGGGAATTCGTCTGCTACGCTTACGAGAGCCTGCTTGACGGTAAGGAGCACCTCGCTGTCGTAAAGGGCGACCTGGAATCGGTAGAGGCTCCGCTGGTGCGTGTCCATTCCGAGTGCCTGACCGGCGATGTCTTCGGTTCCCTTCGTTGCGACTGCGGCGTTCAGATCGGACGCGCCCTGAGGATGATCGAGACCGAGGGTTGCGGCGTTCTCCTGTACATGCGTCAGGAGGGGCGCGGCATCGGCCTGCTGAACAAGATTAAGGCGTACGAGCTTCAGGACCAGGGCAAGGATACGGTTGAGGCCAACTTGGCGCTGGGGTTCCCGCCCGACCTCCGTGACTACGGTATCGGTGCCCAGATATTGTCGGATTTGGGGTTGACCAAGATCAGGCTGCTTACCAATAACCCGAGGAAAATCAGGGGCCTGGAAGGGCACGGGCTTACGGTTGTTGAACGTGTACCTATTGAAGTGGCGCCAGGTGATTGCAACGGCTTTTATCTTGCGACCAAGAAAAAGAAGCTGGGGCACCTCCTGTCGTTACCCACTGAATAAGAAGGAGAGAGCATACCGATGGGTAAGGTTTTTGAAGGGCATCTGGTTGGTGAGGGACTGCGCGTGGGGATTGTCGTCGGGCGCTTCAACGAATTCATCACCTCACGGCTTCTTGGCGGGGCGATGGACAGTCTTGTCAGGCACGGCGTTAGCCAGGACGACGTCGATGTGGCCTGGGTACCGGGAGCTTTTGAAATTCCGCTTGCCGCAAAGAAAATGCTGTCTTTGAACCGTTACGACGCCATAATTTGTCTTGGCGCCGTCATCAGGGGCGCTACTCCGCACTTTGATTATGTCGCTGCAGAGGCGGCCAAGGGTGTGGCCAAGGTGGGGCTTGATACCGGAGTCCCCGTAATCTTCGGTATCATCACGGCGGACACCATTGAGCAGGCCATCGAGCGGGCCGGGACGAAGGCCGGGAACAAGGGATGGCAAGCTGCCGAAAGCGCCATCGAGATGGCCAGCCTTTTCCGTACCCTGGCATAGGAAGCTTGTAAACGGGGATGTGTTGGACATCCCCATTTTTGTTATGGGGCCTACCTTTTAAGGGTGTAAATCAGCCGGTCAGGGCCTGAATTTGACCGCCAGCCGCCGGGAATCAGGTAGAATGAGAAAACCTGTGTTTTCGGCTGTAAATTCGAGGATATGAAAGGTTTCCTAAGGCGGCGGCTCCTGGAACACTGTGCAAAGTGTAAAAAGATTTAGACAATTGTGATAGCATATAAACATCCTGCGGGCATTGTTGGCTAATTAACGGGCTGATGTTTGGCCGAGGTGGTTGATTCGCCTTTTAATGATTCCTGGATGAGGTGAAAGCATGCCTAACGACTTGATTGAGGAACTGAAAACGCTTGCCCCTTTTAAAGCCCTTGATGAGGAAAACATTGCAAAGCTGGCCTCCAGTATAGAACTCCGCCGGTTCGAGCCGGGAATCTACGTTTTCCGGCAGGGAGACCCCGCCCTCGGCCACGTGTTTATCGTGGTGTCCGGGCTTGCCGAGGTTACGTTGACTAACGATCGGGGGATAGAAACCGTTGTGGGTTTCCGCCGCCGGGGAGACCTCTTCGGTGAAACCGTAATCTGGTCGGCAAAACATTACTCGGGCTCGGTCAGGGCCAAGGACGAGCTGGAGTGCCTGGCTATCCCCGTCAATACCTTCCAGAAATTCATCAATAACTTTCCTATTGTTGCCGCCTATTTCAGCAGCGTCATGGTCGAGCGGATGCGTTCCCTGTATGACGAAATTATCGCCGAGCAATCTTACGTGGCCTACGGCGGTGTAGAGAAGTCGTTGTTCCGCCGGCGGGTTGCAGACCTGATGTCCGCTCCGGTGATCACCTGCCGGATGGCCGACAAGGTGTCCAACATCGCTCAGGTAATGGCCGATAAGAACATCAGTTCGTTGATTGTTATCGACGAGACAGGCTATCCGGTCGGCGTCATTACCGAAAAGGATCTGGTGGGCAAGATGGTGGCTAGATCCGCCGACCCCTCGAAGACGACCGCCGAGGAAATCATGAATAAAAACCTCATCACTATTCCCGTCAATGCCTATTTGGACGAGGCGCTCATGCAGGTCATCAAGCACGGGGTTAAACACTTGGCTGTGACCGACCGGGGGATGCTGGCCGGCATTCTCAGCTTGGTGGACCTGGTTAAGGCGCGGAGCACGGGCACTCTCTCCGTAGTGCACCGCATCGAGTCGGAGAACACCCTGGAGGGCCTGCGTGAAACCGGCAAGGAAGTTGATATTTTCCTTAACGCCCTCGTCGCCGAAAAGGCTCCGACGCGCCAGTTGCTTACCATTATGGCCGAACTGCACGACCGCCTGACGCGCAAGGTAATCCGCCTTGCCGAGGAAGAAATGGTGCTGGAGGGTTACGGTAAGCCCCCGGTGCCGTACTGCTTCGTCAACATGGGGAGCGCTGGACGGAAAGAGCAGACCCTGCGTACCGATCAGGACAACGCTATTATCTATGTTAAGCCGGAACCCGAGCGGGAAACGGCCGTGTCTGATTATTTCCTGACTTTGGGTGGCAAGATCGTCGACAACCTGGAAGCCTGCGGCTTTGCAAAGTGCAAAGGCGACGTCATGGCCTCTAACCCGAAATGGTGCCGGTCCCTGGATGACTGGAAGGAGACCTTGCGCCGCTGGATTACGCGGGCCGAACCAGAGGACATCCGCATGCTGACCATCTTCCTGGATTTCCGGCCTATCTACGGGAACCACGAACTCGCCGACGACCTGTGGGATGCAATCTTTGAAGCCTTCAGCGAGGCTCGCGAGGTCTCCCATATGCTGACCAACGACGACATTCAGTACCGCGTCCCGTTGAATCTCTTGGGGGGCTTTATCACCGAGAAATCCGGCCCCTACAAGGATCAGATCAATCTCAAGAACAGCGTCTGCGTGCATATCATAAACTGTATCCGGGTCTTTGCTATGAAACACGGGATCCGGGAGACGTCGACACTGGGTCGCCTAAAAGAGCTGGTTGAACAGAAGATCATCTCGACGGATGACGGGGAGTTCATCGAGACCGCCTTTGAAACGGTGATGATGTTCCGCATCCGGGAGAACGTCCGCAAGAGCCGGCAGGGCCTACCGGCCGACAACTACATCAACCCGCACGCGCTGAGTAAACGGGAGCAGGCTGTGCTGAAGGACGCTCTGTCCGTCATCACCCGCCTTCAGAAGCTAACCTCGAGCAACTTTACCGAACAGTGGCTGAACTACCTTAGAATCTAGTTTAGCAGACCGGTTTTCTAACGGGGAGTGGTAGGATGAAACTCTTCTGGAGCGGTCGGCTGGCAAGTAAATATAACGGTCCGCCTCCCGCTGCAGAGGTTGTCGAGACCCTCAAGACGCTCCTTGACCAATGTCAAGCCAGGCCGGACAGCGGGACACCGCTTACGGATGTTTGTTTTCTGGTTATAGATACCGAGACTACGGGGCTGTCTCCCGCGGAGGGGGACGAGATCATAGCGGTTGGCGCCGTCGCCGTTGAACACGGCTGTGTCCAGCGCCAAAAAGTCTTCAATCGCCTTGTCAATCCTTATAGGGATATCCCTCTGATCGTAACCGAGCTTACCGGGATTACGGCCGATATGGTTGATAGCGCCGGTGATATCTTTACCGTCCTTCAGGATTTCTTGCCTTTGCTCCGCAACACTGTCGTTGTCGGCCATTACGTTGACTTTGACCTTGAGTTTCTCAACCGGAGACTGCAGCAGGTCTGCAACGGGAGGATAGGCAACCCGGTGCTCGACACCTGCACCATATCCAGGGCCTTGTATCCCAGGTGGGCCTCTCATTCGCTGGACCACCTTCTGGCAAATCACCAGATTGAGCCCACGGGCAGACACACGGCCCTGGGCGATGCGCTCCTTACGGCGGAGCTTTTCGTGCAGCTGCTTGAGCTGCTCCGGGGAAGAGGGGTGTATACCCTGGGGGATCTTCACCTCTTCCTGGATGAACACCTGGACTACTATTACAGGGTGGGGTTTAATCTTTAGCTTCTTCTCTAGGACGTTTTGGGTGAAATTTACTGTGTGTCGGACCCCTTTTGCGGGGCCCGCTTTTCTTTTTCGACAAGACGTTCATACCACAGAACGTGGTGGTGTTTCACGTAGTCAAGGTCAACCTTCCCGGTGAACATGCCCCGGATTAATGGGCGGTTTTGCTTAAAGAGAAAGGCTCCGAGATGGGCCACAACCCCGAGGATCAGCATAAACGTGGCCAAGGTATGCAGGTTATCGGCAAGCCAGATGCTTGACGTTGAAAGAGAGACCGCCGGTAAGTTCTTAATCACCTTTATGATGCCGGTTAAGATGATGACCGCCATCCAGAAAGCGATGTAGGCATACGCAAGGCGTTGCTTGGCATGGTATTTGTCGCTTTTTGGTTCCTTGCCCAGGCCAAACATAGCCGTAATTGCAACGATCGACTCGCGCATGTCGCCGCGCCTTGGAAGAAGGTCAGTCTTTTTAAGAAGCAGGTTGTGCACGACGTGGTAGGAGACTGCAAACATCAGCACGGCCGCAGCGACATAGTGCACCATCAGGGTAACTGAGTAGTCCGCCGACCACGTCAGTCCGGGTAGTTCTGAAATCCCGTAGCGCTTGTACATAGGCATTTGCCCAAAGCCGCTGAAAACGAGGGCGATGCCGGACAAGACCACGGTCCAGTGTACAAATGGACCAGAAAATCCGTGACGCTGCACCTCGTTGCTTTCCCTGATTATCCTTTCCCTCATTATTCTTCCCCCTTCATTGTCTTGTAGGCCGCAAAGCCTGCTGCCACGATACCCGCGACAGGAGCAACCAGCATTCCCCATGCCGCTCCGTTGGCCGTATCCAGGAAGTTGCCAACTCCAACGGGCATTCCGGGAAATCCGGGGGCATCAGGAACCGGTTGTTTTGCTTTTTGCTCCATTAGCTGCTTGTGAATCTTCTCAAAGGGAACCGGTGAGACGTAGAAGGTCGAGGTGCCTCCATTTTCCTTTTCGCCGTAAATGAATCCGCCAATTTCCCTTGCTTTTTGATGGGCAAGGGTTTGCATCTCTTCTTTTGGGCCGAACGCGATGGCTTTCTTGGGGCAAGACTCGACACAGGCCGGAGGTTGTCCTGCTGTTATGCGGCTGTAACAAAGGTCGCACTTGTACATGACCCCGGCGCCCAGGTATTTCGGCGCGATTTTCATATAAAGCCCGACGCCCGCCTGACGTGCGGGGATACCCCAGGGGCACACGTCGCGGCACTTGGCGCCCCCAAGGCAGAGTTTCTTATTAATCAGTACCGGACCCTCGGGAGACTTGGACTGAGCACCGAAAGGACATAGATTGGCACAAGGCGGGTTGTCGCAGTGCATGCACCGGCGCAGCAGGTGAATTTCTTGTACTTCGCCCTGATGTTCCACCTTGACTGTTTGCACAAAAGACCAGTTGTAAGGGGTCAGCCGGT
Source organism: Bacillota bacterium (assembly GCA_036804525.1). Lineage (GTDB taxonomy): Bacteria > Bacillota > Desulfotomaculia > Desulfotomaculales > JASEER01 > JBFLVT01. Next base: position 45,627 of record DAIRSE010000010.1, read on the forward strand.
TAGTCACATCCTTTTTGTCTGACCAGTCTTCTTTCTTTTTTCTAGGCCAGTAATACTCGATGTGTTCAGCGGGCTGCGGAAATTGATCCGCGTTTTCCTTGCGGCAGGCGCTGACGCATCGAGGTGTCTTTAAGTCTTGACAGCCGTCGCATCTGGTAAGATCGATGAACGTTCCAAACTGACCTGTAGCAGCCTCGGCTGCTCCCAGCTTGGCGGCGCCGCTCAAGACTATACTGCTGACGGCGCCGGCAGCGGCCGTTCGCTTTAGGAATTCACGACGGGATAAGCCCGGCATATTAACTCCTCCCTTATACCTATAGGGGTATATGTATTACTAATAAGATATTACGTAATGTGCCACCAGTCAATAGTTAATTTCTAAGCTTTGCTTTATGGACCTCACCTGCTGGAACTCGATGCCCCGGTACAAAAGAACAGATAAAATGCACTATAATTGCGCAATTGCAGTTATGGTTATGGGGGTGGGGGTATATGGGTAGTTGCGACGACCTGGGACAGGAATTTGAACAGGGATTCGCGGTAAGCAGGGGTGTTCTGTGACCTTCCTGACCGGAACAACGTGCACTTCGGTAGAAACAAAAAACGGCTCGTTGAGCCGTTTTCTTTATCACTATGTGGCGCGGAAGACTACTAAATGGCCCGCACGACCTTCCCGCTCCGGAGACAGCGGGTGCAAACCTTGATCCGTACCGGCCGCCCTTCAACGACGGCCTTAACCCGTTGGAGGTTTGGATTCCAGCGTCTCTTCGTCCGAATATGGGAGTGGCTGACCTGCATTCCTACCTGGGCATTCTTGCCGCAAATCTCACATCTCTGAGCCAAACTGTCCACCTCCTTCAAACAAAACCACGCTAAAATTCTACCAGATCCAAAGAGGGGGCGCAAGCAAAAAATCAGGCTTGTAGGGGAGCTTCCCGTTCTTCGTGGCGGTTTTCGGACGACAGGTTCAGATTGAACCATTTCCCGCACTTTGAGCCCCAACGGCTGACCAGCTCGTTGCTGATGTAAAACTCGTTAACCTCGCAGTTATTGGGGCAATCGGTGCAGGCGAAAGTGCGGGGTGTACACGTGAAACTGGCGATCATTGACAGGCCGCGGAAGTTCGAAGGCATACGTCGCCGCTCAAAGTTGCGCTTGGCCAGCAGAGCCGAGCCGAAAGCCCCCATCACTTTAAAGTGTTCCGGCACGATGATCTCCAGGCCCAGGCGCTGCTGGAAGGCTGCGCGGATGCCGACGTTGGCCGCGACACCGCCCTGGAACATTACAGGGGGCTCGATCCTGCGCCCGCGGGCCACATTGGCCAGGTAATTGCCGACCAGAGCGAGGCAAAGGCCGGCGATGAGGTCCTCCTTCTTATAGCCCATCTGCTGCTTGTGGATGAGGTCAGATTCCGCGAACACGCCGCACCGCCCGGCAATTTTGATGGGGCTCTTGGAGCGCAGGGCATATTCGCCGAACTCTTCAATGGGTATACCTAGGCGCACAGCCTGGTGGTCAAGAAAAGAACCGGTGCCGGCGGCGCAAACAGTGTTCATGTTGAACCCGACGGGTACGCCGTCCCGGAAGAAGATGATCTTGGAGTCCTGTCCGCCGATGTCGATCACCGTGCGTACGTCGGGCCGGAAATGCCGGGCGGCCATAGCGTGGGCCGTGATCTCGTTCTTCACGATATCAGCGCCCACCATGATGCCGGCTAGCCGCCTGCCGCTGCCGGTCGTGCCCACGCCGTTTATGGGCACTTCGCCCAGGGTGCCGTACATCTTCACCAGCGACCGCTGGATGGCGTCGATGGGGCCGCCTTCGGTACGCATGTACGAATTGTAGACGAGGTTCTTGTTCTCATCTATGAGGGCTAGTTTCGTCGTTACGCTGCCGACGTCGATACCTAAAAAGTAGCGCATAATAACCTCCCAAAAGGTTTATTTCCCCCGATCCGCGAGGTAGCCGTTATAACGTAACCCTGCCCGATGGGCATTGGGCATTTTGGGCATTTTCTCCTTATTAATCTTAGTGCTCAATGCTCAGCGCTCAGCGCCATTTCCAGTGCTCAGTACTACTCAGTGCGCCAGCACTCGAAGAGTCATTTAACTCCAAAGCTAACCGTCAATCTTAGATGCTAGAAGGTTAAATACGACGCAACTGGGCTTCCCCTAGTTGAGTGCTGGGCCTTGTGGCGCGGTCCTTAAGGATGTCAAGGAAGGCCTCAACCCGTGTTTCAAACCCGGCTTCGCCTGTTTGGTCGGTAATGATGAAAGTCAAAACGGGTATGTCCAGCTCCTGCGACATCTTCACCATGATGTTTTGCGCCACAATTTCGGGCATGCACGTGAAGGGCATCAAGTGGATGATCCCGTCGATGCCTTCGTTCTTGGCCAGGGCTGTCAACCCCACACTCTTGTGGCCGTGACCGCCGGGGTCCGTGCCGAGGTAGCGGTTGGCCGCTTCTTTAATGACATGTTTCCTTTCTGTGGCTTCCCTTGTAGGGAAGAGATGCTGGTGGAACCAGCTTGTCGCCGAGATCTCACGGTCTACCCAGACACGGGGGTCTTCATAGCGCCCGAGCATTTCCTCCAGGTGATGGTTGACATAGGCTTCGAGCACGACCCAGATCTCGCCTACGATGCGCACCCGGACAGGATTGGTGTCCTCCAGCGGGATGGCCTCGGCCGCCTCGCGGAAATCGCGGGCCAATCCCCATACGGTTTCGGTAAGCGAAGCGTTTTCTATATCCTTAATGAAGCGGCGGAACAGCCTGTCTATCGCCCCCCGCTTGCTTTCGAAGGCCCGGATGCGGTGGCATATCCGCTCGGCTTCGTCGATGGCCGCCATTTTGTGGTACCCAAAGTAGAGCGCGCGGAGAATCTTAAGCCAGGAGGCATCCCTGGTCGTCCTCTTGATGACCGAACGGAAATCGGACCAGCGTTCGCCGAGCGGGAACGGAGAATTGATGATCAGCATGTTGAAGTCGTAGCCGATCCTTTTCAAGAGCTGGTCCTGGATCTGGGCATACCAGCCGAGACGGCACTTGCCCTTGCCGCCGACCATCAGGATGTTGGTGGCTCCGTTTTGCAGCAGCCAGCGCATCTGCCCCAGCGTAATGGTGAACGGCAGGCAGACGAACTCGGGAGCCAGTTCCTTGCCCAGTTCAAGGATTTCCTTGCTGGCGTGCGGGGTCTTTAACGATTTGATACCGCATTCGGCAAGGGCGGAACGGATGGCGACATCCAGGTGTCCCATCGTCGGCATGCCGATAATAAACTCCTCCGCGCGGATGCCGGGCACTGCCGCGGCGGAAGCTTCGACGGGCCGGTCTTCGGCGGGCCGGCCAGCTGTTTTCAGCGATTTCAGCGGCTGTACGTCCATAAAAGCTTCGATCCGCGTTTGCAGGCCCGCTTCCCCGGTGTGCTCGTCGACGGTCAGCAGCAGGAAGGGCACGCCGCGCCTGGCGGCCTCGTCTTCGACGTAGCCCTCGATCACTGATTCCGGGCCGCATTCGAACGAACCCACCAAAACGAGTTTTTGCACGAGGTCGTTGCGCAGCAGGTACAGGGCCGCACCCAGAATCCGGGCTTCAAAACTCCAGAGGCGTTCGCCTTCGAGAAGTCCTGCTACCTGGCGCCGCGCCTCGGCCGCCGGGACCATCTCCGCCGTAATGACTTTACCGTATTCGCGAAAGCTTCTCAAAATGTCGATGCTGAAAGCATCGTAAAGAATGTAGGGATGGCCGATAACGCCAACCGTCGGCGCGTCTGCAGGGTACTCGTGCCGGCGCGGCTTTTGGCCTCCAAGGTAGGCGAAGGCTTCAGGGCCGGTAAGCTGCCGGTCGACGCAGGCAAACTCATACAGGTCCTGCGCCCGCCGGGCCTCGCGCAGCGCTCGGAGGACCTTCTGGCGACTCGCGTTGAAGGAAGATCCTATTCGAACGAAGCTTTCCTTCCAATCGTTCCTGTTTCCGTACAAGTTGATCTCGGGGATGTGTATTTTGACTTTTTTGCTTAACCCATGCTTAACCATATAAGGTACGCCGATGAACTTAGGGCAGCAGAAGTTTTTGGGCTCCATGCTGACCAGGCAGGGCACGACCAGCTGTTCATGCCCCGCATCCAGGAGTTCCTGGGCATGTGCAAAAAGAAGTTTCACGGCGAGGCAGGGTTCGTCGGTTGGACAGGCTTCCATCTTGTTGAGGGTTTGCTTTGTCGTCGGCGGGGAAACCACCAGGTTAACCCCTATATACTCAAAGAAGGTGGAAAAAAAGGGGTAAAGATAATAATAGGACATTGCCCGCGGCATTGCGACAGTAGGCATTTCAAAAACCACCTTTAACTATCTCATCCGCTATAGTATGCCCGAATAAATTTGCCAATACCAACGGCATGTATTTTCTTACCTATTGGTAGCGTAACAAAGTTTGCTCACCCCCGTCAATTTGGCTGTGTGACTTTGTACGGTTAAGAAGGCAGGGAGCCCGTCGATGTCAAAATATAGGACAGGGTTACAATGGGGGAGCGAATACATGGCCGAACCCTTTTCCTTCGCCGTTCAGTATCTGAAAGGCGTCGGTCCGTTTCGGGCCAAGCTCTTGGCCCGGCTTGGCGTATTCACCGTAGGCGATTTGCTTTATTACTTTCCGCGAAGATACGAAGACCGGCGGGCTGCCTCCAGGCTTGTTCCGGAAATGGTCGGGGAGATAGTTACGGCTTCCGGAATCGTGCTCGGCGGGGAGGATTACCAGCCGAGACGGGGGCTAAAGATCACCAAGCTTGCGCTTAACAGCGGCGCGGGGGTCTTTTACGCCACCTGGTTTAACCAGCCTTACATCCTGCAGCAACTGCGCAAGGGAACCCGGGTTTTTGTGGTTGGACGGCTGCGCCGCTTTCTGAACAGTTACGAAATCACTGTTCAGGAATACGAGGTTGTCGAAGGGGAAGACCTGCTGAGCGCAGGGCGGATCGTTCCGATTTACGCCTCAACCGACCGTTTGCCCCAGAAGATGTTGCGGCGGATTATCCGTCAGGCCCTTGACGAGTGGGCGTCATCCATTGAGGAAATCCTTCCCGATGCTTTCCTGGAGCGCCACCGCCTGCCGCGGGTGTCGGAAGCGCTTGAAGCGATACATTTTCCGCCCGCTCTGGAAAAAGCCGCAGCGGCACGGCGTCGTTTTGCCTCCGAGGAAGTGCTTTTGCTGCAACTGGCTTTGGCCCGGAAACGGCTGAGCATCGGGGCCTGCGTTAAAGCGCACCGCCACGGGGAGGACGGTCCGCTGGTGGCCGGTTTGCTGGAGGGGCTGCCGTTCCAGCTCACCAGCGCTCAGAAGCGGGTCTGGAACGAGATATCCCTGGATATGCAGCGAAGCCGGCCCATGCAGCGTCTCCTCCAGGGGGATGTCGGTTCCGGAAAGACGGTCATCGCCGCGCTGGCGCTGCTGAAGGCGGTGGAGAACGGGCATCAAGGGGCCATAATGGCGCCTACCGAAATCCTGGCCGAGCAACACTACAGCCGTTTGGAGGAAATGTTGGGGCCGCTGGGCGTTAAGGTCGGCTATCTTGTAGGGGGGCTGAGACCGGCCGAGCGCAGGGCCACCCTGGAGGGCGTCAGTTCCGGAGCCGTACAGGTTGTCGTGGGCACCCACGCCCTCATTCAGGATGAGGTGAAGTTCATGCGCCTGGGCCTAGCCGTAATTGACGAGCAACACCGGTTCGGGGTCAGGCAGCGGATGTTACTGCAGGGCGCGGGACATATCACCGACACCCTGGTAATGACCGCGACGCCGATCCCCCGCACCCTGGCCTTGACCCTTTACGGCGATCTCGACGTCTCGGTCCTGGACGAAATGCCTCCAGGCCGCCTGCCTGTTAAAACCAGGCTGGTCGCCAGCAGCCGGCTCAATGACGTGTGGGGCTTTGTAAGGCGTGAAGCGCAGGCTGGACGCCAGGTTTACGTTGTTTGCCCGCTGGTCGAGGAGTCCGAGAACCTGCAAAGCCAGGCAGCCTCCGAACTGGCCGATCGACTGTCTAAAGATGTCTTGCCGGACCTGCGCCTTGATCTTCTGCACGGGCGCATGAAGGGCAGGGAAAAGGATGCCGTTATGCAGCGCTTCCGCTCGGGGGAAACGCAGGTCTTGGTGACCACGACGGTCATCGAGGTGGGCGTCGACGTACCAACCGCCAACACCATCATTATTCTTGACGCCGAGCGTTTTGGCCTGGCCCAGCTGCACCAGCTTCGCGGACGTGTCGGGCGCGGCAACCAGCAAGGCTGGTGCATCCTGGTTTCCGATGCCCGCACCACGGAAGCCCGCGAGCGCCTTCAGGCGTTTTGTTCGACTACCGACGGCTTCAAACTGGCCGAAATAGACTTGCGGCTACGCGGCCCCGGTGACTTCTTCGGGACCCGCCAGTCTGGGCTGCCCGAACTAAAAGTGGCCGATCTCGGTGATACACGCCTCATTGCCCGCATGCACGAGGAAGCCCGCGAAATCCTCCTCCGTGACCCCAATCTTGAAGCATTTGAAAACAATAGACTTCGTCAAGTACTTGCCGCCAAGTACGGCGATTTTTTGCAAGGCCTTGGCATGAGCTGATAAACATTACAAATCAAGATTATCCACTTATTTATTTTTAACTTTGAATAACAATAATAAACAAACAACAAACGGCGAAGAGTCAGTCTTGTTGCCTGTAACACTCAACGGAGGTGATGCATGCGTGAAAAAGACCACATCTTTGCTACCGGCGGACGAAGCCTGCCATTATGAGCTCGGCTACGAATTGAACATGGATTTCGCAAGATTAAACAAACTCGAAAGTAAGGATGAAGAGGCAAAAAACCGAAACGGCGTTAGAAAGTGCTAACATAAAGCCTTGTGCGGAAGCGAATAATAGTATCAGGCTAACGAATTAATAATCTGAGGAGGTGATAAGATGCCGAGAAACACCAATCAGCCTGTTACGCCTGGTGCTGCCAGCGCCCTTGACCGGATGAAGTATGAAGTCGCTGCCGAACTGGGCCTTACGAATTATGCCCAGATGAATAAGGGTGACCTGCCCAGCCGTGTTAACGGTTACGTCGGCGGCAACATGACCAAAAAGCTGGTTGCCTTTGCCGAGCAGGCTCTCGCCGCCGGCAACGTTGGGCAGATCACCGGAGCTACTCCTCTTGAGACCCCTCAGCAGGGTTAACCCCTTGAGCAGATGCGGTTTATGAAAAAGACATATGGGAGAACAGACGGCGGCCGCCGCTCTGTTCTCTTTATTATACTTTACTGCAGGTAGCTCGCATCCTGCTGAGACGAAACGGTCTTATGCAGGGCGGCGTTTAAAGACCCCGCAATGATCTTGGCGCAGTTTTGGATCAAAACATCGATCTCCTTGGGTGTAACCATTAAAGCCCCCCCGAAAGGCTGCAGCAGCTGCCCGATGATCGCTTCAACCTGTGCCTGGGGAGGAGTTTGTTGCTGCATAGACTGATACAGCCTGTTGATTGCTTCGTGGGCGATTAAGGCGGCGTGTACGACGGTTGGAACGCCAATGGAAATCACCGGCACGCCCATCGTTTCCTGCGTAATGCCGCGACGTTTGTTCCCCAATCCGGATCCGGGCCGGATGCCTGTGTCGGCAATCTGAATCGACGAGGCGATACGCTCCACCGACCCGGCGGCAAGGGCGTCGACAACGATAATTAGAGCCGGCTTGACCCTGCCGACGATGCCTTCGACTACTTCGGCCGTTTCCAGTCCGGTAATGCCCAGGACTCCCGGAGCAATAGCGCTGACGGGACGCATCCCTTCTTCCACAGCTTCAGGGACATACTCAAACATGTGCCTGGTCACCATTACGGCGTCGACGACGCGGGGACCGAGGGCGTCGGGCGTGGCGTTCCAGTTGCCCAAACCGACGATCAGTACGCTGGCCTTCTCCGGCAAATTAATCATGGTCGCCAGTTCCTGCGTCATCACCTGGACGATCTCTTTGTGGGCCTTGGGGTCAGTCTGCCTGATGGCGGGAGCCTCAATCGTCACGTAACGCCCGATGGGCTTGCCCATGGCTTGCGCTCCGATGTCGTTGATGATTTCGACAATCGTTACCTGACCGTTGGCAAAGCTTTTGCGGTTTACTGTTACGCCTGGTATCTCTCCGCCTGTCTGCGCCCGTAAAGCGGCATGGGCCTCAAGAGCCAGGTCTGAACTAACTCCGCAAATCCTCATTTGCCGTATCCTCCTTTTGTTTGTACGCTTTTAGGTTGTCTTGGTTATCCGGCTTCAATACCAAACATTTAAGAATTTTACATGTGCAGGGCTTTATTGTGCCAACTGGTGCTTGTAAAACTGTTTTCAGAACGGGAAAATTGCTATAATAAACTTGTATTTTTCCTGATAAGGGTGAAATTGCATATGCGGGTCATCGGAGGCTGGGCCAGAGGTCGAAGGCTGCAAGGCCCTAAGGGGTCCGGAGTACGGCCCACTTCCGACCGTGTCCGTGAAGCGCTGTTTAATATCCTTTCACCGAGGATTGCAGGGTGCAACTTCCTTGACCTCTGTGCCGGAACAGGAGCTGTGGGCATTGAAGCGTTAAGCCGTGGTGCCAGGAGCGCTACCTTTGTTGAAAAAAACCCTAAAACGGCGTCCTTTATTCGTAGAAACCTCAAAGAAACAGGTCTTGCCGATCGAGCCGCGGTTTTAGTTATGGATTTCCGCCGCGCTTTATTGGAACTGCACCGGAAGGGGGAAACGTTTGACATCGTCTTCGTTGACCCCCCGTATCGCCTGGGGCAGGAAGACGCAGCTTTGTCCGAGCTTTCTGCAAGCAACCTGCTTGTCAAGGACGGTCTGGTGATAACCGAGTCGGACAGCAACCATTTGCCCGCCGAGGAGGTTAAAAACCTCTTTTGCTGGCGGCGGGAAAAATATGGCGACACAACCCTGAGCTTTTACCGGATTAAGGAGGCGTAAGCACGAGCGTGCGCGTAGCTGTTTACCCCGGCAGTTTTGACCCTGTCACGAACGGTCACCTGGACATCATCCGCCGCGCCGTGCATCTCTTTGACGAGGTCGTGGTCGCTATCGCGGAGAACTCCCAAAAGGTTCCTTGCTTCAGTATCGCGGAGCGCCTGGAGATGCTGAGGCATGTTCTGGCCGATTTAACGAACGTCCGGGTTGACTCTTACAGAGGGCTTACGGTCCGGTATGCCCGGGCCTGCGGCGCCAAGGCCATCATCAGGGGGCTGCGCGCAGTGTCGGACTTTGAAAACGAGTTTACGATGGCCTTGACCAATAAGAAGCTGGCGCCCGAAATCGAGACGGTTTTTCTGATGACTGAGGCTTGTTATTCATTCATCAGTTCGAGCGCCGTTAAAGAGGTGGCTTCTTACGGAGGGTGCCTGGACGATATGGTTCCGCCCTTCGTGGCCAAGCTCTTGCGTGAAAAGTTCGACCAACCGCTGGAATCCGGAAAATGATTAAGCGATGCCGCTAAGGAGGAGTCTCTTGTGGAGTTACTGTCCGTCCTGAACGAGCTGGAGGAGTTTGTGCAAAACAGTTCCCGTGTTCCAATGACCAGGAAGGTCCTGCTTGACGAGGAAAGGCTGCTGGATTTTCTTGACCGCCTGCGCACCCTCCTTCCTGAAGAGGTCAGGAAGGCTAAGTGGGTTGTTCAAGAACGGGAAAAGGTCATCGCGGAGTCGAGGCAGGAGGCCCAGCGCCTGATTGAGGAAGCCCAAAAGGAGGTCGCCAAGCGGACGGAAGAAAACGAAATTGTGCGCAGGGCTAATGAAATGGCTGAGGAGATCATCCAAAAGGCCGAGCAGGTATCGCGTGAAATCCGCCAGGGGGCGCGTGACTACGCCGAGGATATTCTGGCAAAGCTAGAGTCCAGGTTTGACAGGATGCTGCGCGAAATCGAGGCGGGTCGCAACGAGTTAAGAAACATGAAATAGGCGCTGCATCGACTTCAGGGCCAGACCCATGCTTACCAGCAACAGCGGGAGGGTCAGGGACAGCATAAACGAAGTTTGAAGCAGCCCAAGCCATTCCATAGCCGGACCGGCTGTAACCTGGCTGGCGGGGAGCGCCGTGGGGCCGCAAACAGGAAACAGAACGAGTGTAAGCAAAGCGGCGAGCACGGCGTGAACACAGCGGGTCGCCAGGTAGAGCCACAAGCGGATGTCTGTTGTGGAAATGAATCCCAAGACCTGAGCCTGGATCGACAGCCCGCTCCAGGCCAGGACCATTTGCACGGCCATAAGCTTTTCCAGCAGAGAAGCGTTGCATTCCGCAATCATCCTGGTGCCAAGAGTCATCTCGAAGATCCCGTAGGCTATAGGCTCGAGGATCTCGGGGCTGAAGCCCAGGGGTAGCAGGATAGCGCCCAGGCTGCGGGCGATAACCGTCAGCACGCCGTAATGACCAAGAAGGCGGATAATGACGGCGAAGAGGATGATGTATCCCCCGATAGTCAGGAGCTTGTTTACTGAAGCTTTCACGGCGTCGCTCAGGATGGCGCCGGCCGGGCGCCCGTTAGTGCTGATAAAGCTAAAAACCGCCCGGTACCAGAGCCCCGGCCTGTAGCTGCTTTGCGTTCTCTCAAAAGAGGCATAGAACCTCATGGCCAGCCCCAAAATAAAATTTGTTGCATAGTGGATCAACAAAAGAAAAGGTCCGACGGCAGGGTTGTGAAACATGCCGACGGCCAGGGCGACGAGGACGAACAGCGGACTGGCGTTATTGGTAAAAGCTACCAGGTGTTCGCCTTCCGCCCTGCTGATCAGGTTTTCGCTGCGCAGGCGTGAGGTGATCGCGGCTCCGATCGGATAGCCGGAACTATAGCCCACGGCTACCGGAAAGGATGCAGTGCCGGGGAGACGAAATAATGGCCGCATTACGGGTTCAAGCAGAACACCGATGAAATGAACAACGCCGAGGTTCATCAGCAGTTCAGACACGATAAAAAAGGGCAGCAGGGACGGGAACACGATGTGCCACCACGTCTGCAGGCCCAGGGTTGCCCCGTCGAAGACCGTTTTGGGCTGGAGAACCATGACCAGCACCAGGAAGAGGGCGACCACGGTCAAAGCGATGCGCTCACGTACGTTGGGCACGGGCAAATTCACCAAATCTTTGTCCATTTTGCTTCTAGTCTATTGGTACTGCGGGTTCGTTTAGACCAGGATTTTGTTGACAAGGGTAGGGCCTTCCATTATAATGGCCCTGTTGGATTGGGGTGGGTCTGTGTTTCAAATTGACCTGACAAATATTCGCAGCAACCCAGGCCAAGTATTCCAATTCACTTTTGAAAAAAACCTGGAATCTCTCGATGGCGAGAACGGGAAGATTGTCTTTACCGGCCCGGTAACCGTCAAGGTGAACGTGGTTTACCTTTCCGGAGTTTTCTGGATCGACGGTACGGTGCAGGGTGCGTGCATCCTTCAATGTTCTCGCTGCCTTGGCGAGTTCAGGCACCGGATTAACGCCCAGCTGCGTGAAAAGTATCGCCAGGGAGCCGCACAGCTCGATGATGAGGACGCCCCTGACGAAATCCTGGCCGGAGATATCTTAAACCTGCAAAACCTGGTTAAGGACAGCATCCTTTTGTCCTTGCCTATCAAAACTATATGCAGGGAGGACTGCCGCGGGCTGTGCGCCCGTTGTGGTAAAGATCTCAATCAAGGGGAATGCGGGTGTCCCTCCGAAGACATTGATCCGCGCCTGGCTGGACTGGCCAAGTTGCTAAATCCGTCAGAAAAGGGGGTGGAGTAGGTGGGTGTTCCCAAGAGGAGAACGTCCAAACAACGTAAGAGAACGCGCCGGGCTCAAGTAATGAAAATAGCTGCTCCGCAGCTTGTTCCTTGCCCACAGTGTAAAGCCCCCGTGATGCCCCACCGGGTTTGCCCGGAATGCGGCTACTACAAGGCAAAAAAAGTCATAAATGATGGAAAATAAGCTTTTGGTGTAACCAAAAGCTTATTTTCTTGTTTTTGTTGCTTTTGTTTACCATCTCGGTTATACTCACTTTTAGGATTTTAGCACTTCCGGGAGGTTTTCCCTCTTGCTGCGTATAGCACTGGATGCGATGGGAGGCGACTATGCCCCTTACGAAATTGTCAAAGGTGCAGAAAAAGCAGTCCAGGAACTAGGCGTTGAAGTGATCCTGGTTGGCGATGAAGCCAAGATTCGACAGCAATTGACCGTAAGTGCCGGAATACAAATCATAAACGCCACGCAAGTCATCGAAATGACTGACCATCCTGCCCAGGCTGTGCGGCGTAAGAAGGACGCCTCAATTGTCCGTGCCGTTCAACTGGTCCGTGAAGGCAAAGCCGATGCCGTCGTTTCCGCGGGCAATACCGGCGGGGCGATGGCCGCTTCTCTTTTCGGCCTCGGCCGGGTGAAGGGTATCGACCGCCCCGCCCTCGTTTCTCTCTTCCCCAATGACCGGGCGCAGACGGTCATTCTTGACGTAGGAGCCAACGTCGACTGCAAGCCTCAGCACCTCCTGGAGTTTGCCGTGATGGGGGCGGTTTATGCCGAAAAGGTGCTGGGTCTCGCAAATCCAAGGATCGGTTTGCTGAATATCGGCGAGGAACGCACCAAGGGCAACGAGTTGGCCCAAGGAGCGTACGCGCTGTTGGAATCCGCCCCCTTAAACTTCATCGGCAATGTCGAGGGCAGGGACCTTTTCCACGGTGGTGTTGACGTCGTTGTGTGCGACGGGTTCGTAGGGAATGTCATCCTTAAAACCGGCGAAGGCCTGTCGATGTTTATGGAACGCTTCATCAAGCGGCAGGTGGAGAAGAGCGTCCTCTCCAAGCTGTCTGCTCTGGCTGCTCTGGCAACACTCAAGGAGATGCGTAAGAAGTTTGATTATAACGAGTACGGAGGCGTGCCCCTTCTGGGGGTAAATGGGGTCAGCGTGGTTGCCCACGGCAGTTCAAGGGCCAGGGCCATTATGAACGCGGTTCGAGTGGCCCGGGATGCCGTGAAAGGCGGTCTGGTCGATTCCATTACTTCCGGGATTGCCGAGGTAAGCAAGAAAGGGGCAAGAACAGTTAATGCCTGAACTCCGCAGAGCGGGTATCATAGGTCTTGGCACTTACGTCCCCGAGCGGGTCTTGACCAATCAGGACCTGGAGAGGCTGGTGGACACCAGCGATGAATGGATCAGAGAACGAACGGGCATCCGGGAACGGCATATCGCTGCCCCCCACGAAGCCACTTCAGACCTTGGCGTAGTAGCTTCGGCAAGGGCGCTGGCCGATGCCGGGGTTGACGCTGCCGACCTGGACTTGATTATCGTGGCTACAGCCACCCCTGATACTGTTTTCCCGGCCACGGCCTGCCTGATCCAGGACCGGCTCGGCGCTGCGCGTGCCGGCGCTTTTGACCTGGCAGCCGGGTGTTCCGGATTTATTTATGCACTGAGTGTCGCTAGCCAGTTTGTCAGTACCGGTGTTTACAACTGCGTGTTGGTGGTAGGCGCCGAAACGTTGTCGCGGATCGTTAACTGGAAGGACCGTACGACTTGTGTACTGTTTGGCGACGGTGCCGGAGCGGCTGTTGTCGGCCCGGTCGAGAAGGGCGGGATTCTGGCCACACGATTGGGGGCTGACGGTTCGGGCGGGGCTCTGCTCGACTTGAAAGCGGGGGGTTCAAGGACCCCGGCGTCAGCCGAGACCGTTGCTCAGGGATTACACTACCTGCAGATGAACGGTAGGGAAGTATTTAAGTTTGCGGTACGGGTTATTCCTGAGGTTACCAGCGAGGTGCTCGCCCTGGCAGGCCTGAAGGAAGAAGATATCGATCTGATGATCCCTCATCAGGCCAACGTGCGCATTATTGATGCCGCCGCCAAGCGCCTGCAGCTTTCTCCGGACAAAATCCTGGTCAACGTAGACCGGTACGGCAACACCTCAGCGGCTTCCATCCCGCTCGCTCTGGAAGAGGCCGTGCTGACAGGCCGGGTCAAAGAGGGCGATCATGTCGTTCTGGTCGCTTTTGGTGCCGGCTTAACGTGGGCTGCCGCTGTTCTGGAATGGAACGGAAAATAAGCGTTACCCAACAGTATATTTAGGTCAAAGGATAGGAGGTTAACCGATGATCCGTACAAAGCTATGTGATCTGCTGGGCATAGAGTACCCCGTGCTACAGGGAGGTATGGCGTGGGTTTCCGACGCCAAGCTGGCCAGTGCAGTTTCTGAAGCGGGTGGCCTGGGCATTATCGGGACGGGTCACGCTCCTCCGGATTTCGTGCGCGACCAGATCAGGAAGGCCAAGGAGTATACGAACAAGCCTTTTGGTGTCAACGTCATGCTCCTGTCGCCTTTTGTCGAGGAAGTTATGAAGGTCATCCTGGAAGAGGGAGTGGCCGTAGTCACGACGGGCGCAGGTAATCCCGGGAAATACGTGCCGGCTTTGCAGGCCAGAGGGACGAAGGTTATCCCTGTAGTGCCGTCGGTGGCCCTGGCCAAAAGGCTTGAACGCGCCAAGGTTGACGCGATTATCGCTGAAGGCATGGAGTCCGGGGGGCACATCGGGGAGCTAACTACGATGGTCCTGGTTCCTCAGGTGGTTGACGCTGTTAAGGTTCCCGTAATCGCTGCCGGCGGTATCGGTGACGGTCGCGGAGTGGCGGCTGCGCTGGCCCTGGGAGCCTCCGGCGTACAGATGGGGACGCGTTTTATCTGCGCCGCAGAGTGTACGGTGCATGCCAAGGTTAAAGAAGCTATTTTGAAGGCTAAAGACCGTGATACTGTGGTTACCGGACGCCCGACGGGGCACCCGGTCCGCTGCATAAAGAACAAGCTCACACGCCAGTTTGAAGAGCTGGAAGCGCGCTGCAGGCCCGTCGAGGAGTTCGAAAAGCTGGGTATCGGGCGCCTGCGCGCTGCCATGGTCGAGGGCGATATAGAGTACGGTTCGGTTATGGCCGGGCAGATTTCCGGTATGGTTTCCGAGATCAAGCCTGCTAAATTAATCATTGAAGAGCTGATGGCTGGGGCCGTTGAGGTTATGCGCCGCCTTGGTGGTATGGCAGGAGAACAGCAATGAGGATTGCCTTTCTCTTTCCAGGCCAAGGGTCCCAGTATGTTGGGATGGGGGCCGACCTTTACAAAGCCTTGCCGGTGGTGCGTGAGACCTTTGATGAAGCTGATCGCATATTAGGCATGGCGCTCAGCGATCTTTGCTTCAACGGTCCCAAAGAGGAATTACAGAAAACGGTCAATACCCAACCAGCCGTGTTAACGACAAGCATAGCCTGTTATCGTGTCCTTTTGGAAAGGGGTATTCGCCCTGACGCCGTTGCCGGCCACAGCCTGGGCGAGTACAGCGCCCTGGTTGCGGCAGGGGCCATACGTTTGAGTGACGCTGTGCCGCTGGTGCGCCTGCGCGGGCAGCTGATGCAGGATGCCGTGCCTCTCGGCACCGGGGGGATGATGGCCGTTCTCGGCCTTGACGAGCAGCGCCTGGAAGAGGTCAGGCGTGAAGCCTCGGCTTTTGGGTTGATCGAAATGGCCAACTTTAATTGCCCGGGCCAGATTGTCCTGGCGGGCGAAACGCCGGCGCTGGAACAGGCCGTTAAGCTTGCCAAGCAGGCTGGCGCGAAGCGGTCGGTGCTCCTGGCTGTAAGCGGACCCTTCCATTCGTCCTTGATGCGGGGGGCCGGGGAGCGCTTGGCTGAAGTGCTTGAAAATGTGGAAATTAATACCCCGAGCGTTCCTGTCGTCGCCAACGTCAACGCCTCCCTGTTACAGGACGCCAATCAGGTACGGGCCGCTCTGGTTCGCCAGATATACAGTCCTGTACGGTGGACAGATTGTGTTCAGCGGCTGCTGGATAACGGTATGGACGCCTTTATCGAGGTCGGTCCGGGGAAAGTCCTTTGCGGACTTGTTAAAAAGATTGCCAACCGCGATATTCTCCTCCTCAACGTGGAGGACCTGGATAGCCTGGAGAAATCAGTTGCACGGTTACAGGAGGTTGTCTAAAATGTTGCTTAGCGGCAAAGTTGCCATCATTACGGGTGCATCGCGCGGGATCGGTCGTGCAATTGCTCTTGAGCTGGCACGCCAGGGCGCCGATGTCGTGGTTAATTACGTCAGCAATGCCGCAGCCGCTGAAGAGGTCGTAACCGCTATTGGTCTTTTGGGACGGCGCGCAATCGCCCACCGCGCCGATGTTTCCGATGCTGCCCAGGCAGCGGAGATGGTGGAGCGGTGCCTGAAAGAACTGGGGCGCCTTGACATCGTGGTAAATAATGCGGGCATAACCCGTGATAACCTAGTCCTGCGCATGAAAGAGGATGACTGGGACCGGGTTTTGTCAGTTAACCTTAAGGGAGCCTTCAACCTGTCTAAGAGCTGTTTAAAGCCGCTCCTGAAAGCTAGGGCCGGGCGTATCATCAACATCAGCTCTGTAATCGGCCTCAGGGGCAACGCCGGCCAGGCGAATTACGCCGCCGCCAAGGCCGGATTGTTGGGCTTGACCAAGTCGCTGGCCAAGGAGCTCGGTTCGCGTAACATTACTGTTAATGCCGTTGCTCCGGGTTTTATCGTGACGGAGATGACCGATGCGCTTCCCAAAGAGGTAAAAGAGAAGATACTGGGCGAGATTCCGCTCGGCCGGTTCGGCCAGCCCGAAGAAGTAGCCGGCCTGGTGGCCTTCCTTGCCTCGGACGCTGCAAGTTATATTACCGGCCAAGTTATCTCCGTGGACGGGGGCATGGCTGTATAGATTAAAGGAGACCGAGAGCGAGAGACCGAAAGCAGGCCGCAGCAACGTGTAGACCCCCGGCCTTGTGGCCAAATTGTGTTAAAACCTTGTATGTTTTTCATACAGTGTTTTTGCATACCTTCTCCGATCTTTTTCAGGAAGGGGGTGAAAGTAGGGATGAACACGTTTGACAAGGTCAAAGAAATCATTGTCGAGCAGCTTGGTGTTGAAGAGGATGAGGTAACTCCCGAAGCTTCTTTCGTGGATGATCTTGGAGCGGACTCTCTGGATCTGGTAGAGCTGGTTATGGCTTTTGAAGAAGCTTTTGATACCGAAATCCCTGACGATGAGGCTGAAAAGATTCGGACTGTTGGAGACGCCGTCAGGTATATCCAGGAGCGTCAGTAACAGTCTTTTCGCCCCCTGGGAGGTGTAGTCTTGCGGGTACGGACAGTAGTAACCGGTTTGGGTCTGATCTCTCCCCTTGGGTTGGGTGTTAAGACCTTTTGGGAGGCCCTGGTGGCCGGAAAGTCGGGGATCAGGAGAATCACGCAGTTCGATGCGTCAAATTTTCGTACCCAAATAGCCGGCGAGGTACCCGATTTCGATCCCGTACAGTTTATTGACAAGAAGGAAGCCCGCCGTATGGACCGCTACACGCAATTCGCGGTGGCAGCCACGGGATTGGCCATTGAAGATGCCGGACTTAGTTTTGACAGCCTGAAGCGTGACCGCGTCGGAGTTGTTTTAGGCTCTGGCATCGGCGGTATGCGGACCCTGGAAGAACAGGCGAGGATCCTGTTTGAGCGCGGACCGGAGCGGGTTTCCCCTTTCTTTGTCCCGATGATGATCGGCAACATGGCTGCGGCGCAGATAGCCCTGACTTACCGTCTCTGCGGGCCCAACGCTACTGTGGTTACTGCCTGCGCGTCGAGCAACAACGCTATCGGCGACGCCTGCCAAATCCTCCGGCGTGGCGAGGCTGACGTCATGATCACCGGTGGGACGGAGGCGGCCATTACCCCGCTGGCACTGGCAGGGTTTTGTGCAATGAAAGCACTTTCGACGCGTAACGACGAACCGGAAAAGGCCAGCCGGCCGTTCGATGCCGGACGGGACGGCTTTGTGATGGCCGAGGGGAGCGCCATTCTTGTTGTTGAGACCGAAGAGCATGCGCTGAAGCGGGGAGCGCGCATCTATGCGGAAATTTGTGGCTACGGCTCAACTTGTGACGCCTACCACATTACCGCTCCTGATCCGGAAGGGACGGGTGCTGCGCATTCAATGATTAAGGCTATGACCGATGCCGGCGTGACGGCGGATGAGGTAGATTACATTAACGCCCACGGAACTTCAACTCCTCTGGGGGATGTAGCTGAGGTTAAGGCGATTAAACGAGCTCTTGGGCCGGCTGCGGCGAAGGTGGCGATCAGTTCGTCCAAGTCCATGACCGGCCATCTTTTGGGAGCGGCCGGGGGGATCGAGGCTGCTGCCTGTGCCCTGGCGATTGCCAATGAGGTAATCCCGCCGACTATTAACTACGAGCAGCCTGATCCGGAATGCGACCTTGATTTTGTTCCGAATAAAGCCCGTAAGGCTAAAGTGAGAGTAGCCCTGTCCAACGCCTTTGGTTTTGGGGGGCATAATGCCACCCTTGCCCTAAGGCGGTATGAGGGACGGTGAAGGTAAATGGTGCCGCCGGTCAGCCTGGATGATCTTCAGGCCAGCATCGGTGTGAGATGGAAGAACCAGGAACTTTTGCGTGAAGCCCTCACGCACAGCTCTTATTCATTTGAACATCCTGACGCGAAAAATAATCAGCGCCTTGAATTTCTGGGGGATGCAGTTCTGGAAATACTCATCAGCGACTATCTTTTTACGCTGCTTCCCCAAAGCAACGAAGGCGAATTAACCAAGATCCGGGCTACCGTGGTATGCGAGCCCGCGTTAGCTTCGGTGGCGCGCTCCCTTGGTTTGGGTGCGGCATTACGCATGGGGCGCGGGGAAGAAATTTCGGGCGGTCGGGAACGCCCATCCGTTCTCGCCGACACCTTTGAGGCCCTTTTGGGCGCGCTTTACCTAGACCAGGGGCTTGAGGCCGCGCGAGAGTTTGTTGTAGCCCACCTGGGGCCGTTGGTTCAAGATGTTCTGCGCGGGAGACGCGATCCGGACTATAAGACCCGCCTGCAGGAACTCCTGCAGCGGCGTTCACCGGAGCCGATCCGCTATATGATTATGCGGGAAGAAGGCCCTGATCATAACAAGTTGTTTACGGCGGGTGTTGTTTACCGCGGGGAGATCTTGGGAGAAGGAACGGGAAGATCCAAAAAGGAAGCTGAACAGTACGCGGCCAGGGAAGCACTAAGGCGATTTGAGAGCGAGCAGCATCATTAAAAACAACCGACAGGGACACAGTACGCTCTCGCGAGAGCGCGGCTAGTCCCTTTTTTATGGAGGGCGGCATGGGTTTTTTCAGCAGACTTAAACAAAGCCTGACCAAGACGCGCGAAGCCATCTCCGAAAAGGTGGAGAGCGTGATCTACGGGAAAACGACGGTGGACGAGTACCTGTATGAAGATCTGGAGGACGTCCTCATCCAGTCTGACGTCGGCGTCTCGACCTCGATGGCTCTGGTGGAAAAACTGCGCGAGGCTATGAAAGAGCGCCGGTCCGACGACCCGACAAAACTGCGCCCGCTCCTTAAGGAGAAGATCGCCGAGCTTTTTGCGGGAGACGGCGTAGACGAATTGAACGTCGAGGTGCCGGCCCCGGCAGTAATCATGGTGGTGGGCGTGAACGGGACCGGCAAGACCACCACGATCGGCAAGCTGGCACACTTGCTCAAGAAAAGGGGCAAGAAGGTCTTATTGGCTGCCGGCGACACGTTTAGGGCGGCGGCCATCGAACAGCTTGAAGTCTGGGGACAGCGGGCGGGATGCGAAGTCATCAAGCACCGTGAAGGCTCTGACCCTGCCGCCGTAGTCTTTGACGCGATCCAGGCCGCACGGGCCCGAAAATACGACGTTCTCATCGTCGATACAGCCGGGCGCCTGCATACCAAGTCCAACCTGATGGAGGAGCTTAAGAAAGTATTTCGCGTGATCGGGCGGGAGGTTCCTGGAGCGCCGCACGAGGTCCTGCTAGTGCTTGATGCCACGACTGGACACAATGCCATTAGCCAGGCGGAGATGTTCAAACAGGCTGTTGGAGTCACGGGTATTGTGCTTACGAAGCTGGACGGGACGGCCAAAGGAGGTATCGTTGTAGCTATCAAACAGGTGCTAGACATCCCGGTCAAGCTTGTCGGGGTCGGTGAGGGTATCGAGGATCTGGAGCCTTTCGACCCTAAGGAGTTTGTTGAAGGGCTCCTCGGATAGCGCTTTACTCATTTGCTGATGGTTCTTTTGCAGCGGGCGGGCTTTGGCCCGCCTTTTTAGTCGTCAGTTGCCGGACGTCAGTAATCGGTGCTCGAAGGGATTCGCTGGCGAATCCCTTCTATTTGTTTGCCGGGCATGTCTGCCGGGCCGATGGGTTGAGAGAAACCCTGTCACC
>DAIRSE010000011.1:0-56609 GCA_036804525.1 Bacillota bacterium
GCCGGCGTCAACGAGATTCTTGCCGCCGCGGACCGCGCCCTTTACGCGGCGAAGGCGGCGGGCAAGGACCGGATCATCAGGGGTTAGGTCTGAAAAGTTTAAAGTTTGTCCTGGAACAAGCAATGTATTTGCAGTTTTTGGTTTGACTCTGGGATTAAATTGAGCAGCGCGGTATAGAATTAGAATATTTATTGCCGGGAGTGACATTTTGCGTTACGTTGCCGGAATCGACCTCGGGGGAACGAAGATCTTGACGGCGCTCGCCGGCTTGGACGGTCACGTTGTCCAGGAGGTCAAGATCCCCACGCAAGGCGGTCGGGGGTTCGGGCACGTCGTGCAACGCATGGCCGCTTCGGTTAACGAGGTGCTGGCCCGGCAGAAGGCCCGCAGGGATGACCTGGCCGCGGTCGCTGTCGGTGCTCCGGGACCGGTAGACCCGTTGTCGGGAATTGTCAAAGAGGCTCCGAATCTTCGCGGCTGGCGCGGCGTTCCGCTGGCCGCCTCCCTTGCAACCGCCGTCGGAGTTCCGGTGTATGTCGACAACGACGCCAACTTGGCCGCTTTGGGCGAGCACCTCTTCGGAGCCGGGCGCGGCAGGCGCAACATGGTTTACATTACAGTCAGCACGGGTATCGGCGGAGGGCTGATCCTCGACGGAAAGCTTTACCGCGGAGCAAGCTGGGCGGCAGGAGAGATCGGGCACCTGCCGGTGGCCGGCGGCCCGGTGTGCCGCTGCGGGGGCAGGGGCTGCCTGGAAGCGCTCGCCTCCGGGACGGCGATAGCGCGGGAGGCCAGGCGGCTGGCCAAGAGCGGCCAGGCTCCGGGACTGCTCGCGCTGGCGGGGGGGAGCGCCGGGAAAATCACGGCGCCCTTCGTCTTTGAGGCCGCGGAAAGGGGGGACCCCCAGGCGAGGGAGATTGTCCGCAGCGCGGCGACCTACCTGGGCCGGGGGCTGGCCGTGGTCGTCAACATGCTCAACCCGGAGATGATCGTCCTGGGGGGCGGGGTGATGACGGGCGGCAGCGCGATGTGGGACGTGATGCTGCGGGAACTGCAGGAACTGGCTTGGGAAGCCTCGCTCGACGCCGTGCAGGTGGTCCCGGCCGCCCTGGGCGGGCGTTCGGGCGTGATGGGCGCCGTAGCGCTGGCCCTTGAGCTGGCCAACGGCCATCGCGGCACTGGGCATTAAGCGCTGAGTATTGGCAAGCCAGTATGCCCTTTCCTCTACTACCGCCAAGACGCCAAGAGCACTGAGTAAGGATGTTGGCGAACTTGGCGGTTTTGTTTAATCCCTTGCCTGCAACTATGCTTAATGCTTAACGCTTGGTGCCATTAAGGTGGTGATTGACAGGGGCGGTTCCGAGACAAGATAAGCAAAAAGGTTTGAAGGATGGGTAGCTTTTGGAGTTCGGCAAGGATGAATGGCGCACCTTTGAACGGGGCGCGGGAAAGGAATGGCTGGTGACAAACGGTCTCGGCGGTTACGCCTGCGGCACGCTGATCAACGCCAACACCCGCAAGTACCACTCCCTGCTGACGGCCGCCCACAATCCGCCCGGCCTGCGTGTCCTGCACGTCGCCAAGCTTGACGAGTGCCTCGAGACGCCCTCTTCCTTCTACAACCTTGCTGCCAACGAGACCGGCGGAGGGGTGCCGGACAGGGGCTTCTTGCACCTCCAGCGCGTTGTCTTCGAGCCTTTTCCCACCTTCATTTACAGCATGGGTGACATCACCGTCCGCAAGACGGTCTTCATGCCTTACGGGCACAATGCAACCGTGGTCCTCTACAAGGTGCAGAACGGCCCGGAAAAAGCCACGCTGCGCCTCACGCCGATGATCAACGACCGCGGCTATCACTTTATCACCTACGAAGGACAGGTAACCTTTTCTCAGAAACCTCACCTTCGGAGTACGGAGATCGCCGGTCGGTCGGAATACCCGCCGCTCAGGCTGGCCTGCAGCAGGGGCAGGTACTACGAAACCGGGTACTGGTTTAAGGGCATGTACTACCGCATCGAAGCCGAACGCGGCGAGAACCCGTACGAGGACCACTACGTCCCCGGTTACTTTGAAGTTACGATGCAGCCCCGCGAGCACGCCTCTTTCAGCTTCAGCGCCTCGGTCGAGGCCGGATCCTTTTTGAACGGCGAAGAACTGCTGAATGCCCAGCGAAAGCGAATCCTGTCGCTTATCGAAAAGGCAGGGTATCAAGACCCTTTCGCTCAAGCCTTGGTCGCGGCCGCCGACGCTTTTATCGTGCTGCGGAAGTCGACGGGGATGAAGACGATCATCGCCGGCTACCCGTGGTTCACCGACTGGGGGCGGGACACTATGATCTCTTTGCCGGGACTGACGCTGGTTACCGGCCGCTACGAGGAAGCCAGGCAAATCCTGTTGACCTACGCCAGGCAGTCCAACAGGGGCCTTTTGCCCAACGCTTTTAAAGTTGGGGCCAGGGAGGCGATGTACAATACCGTGGACGCCTCGCTCTGGTTCTTTAACGCCGTGTATAAGTACCTGCAGTATACCGGGGACTTCGGCTTCATCCGCCGCGAGATCTTCGCCGTTTTGCAGGATATCGTGGCGTGGTATGTCCGGGGCACCGACTTCAACATCGGCATTGGCGACGACGGCCTGGTCCAAGCCGGAACCCCCGACGTCCAACTTACCTGGATGGACGCCAAGATCGGCGACTGGGTGGTTACGCCCCGTCACGGCAAGCCGGTGGAAATCCAGGCGTTGTGGTACAATGCGCTCAGAGTCCTGGAATATCTGTGCGACCGGTTTGACGAAGAGTTTAGGTACCGCGGACTCGCAGAAAAAGTAAGAGAGAGTTTTCATCGCCGCTTCTGGGTGCATGGGCAGCCCGGAGGAGAAAGATGGCTTTGTGATGTGGTCACCGGTGACGAGCAGGATGCCAGGGTGCGTCCCAACCAACTGCTGGCGGCCAGTCTCCCGTTCAGTATGCTCGATCAGGAGCAGTCCCTCGATGTCGTCCGGAAAGTCTGGCACGAGCTGTACGCCACTTACGGCCTGCGCAGCCTGAGCCCCAAGGACCCCGACTACCGGGGCGTCTACATCGGGGACCGGGTCCGGCGCGACGGCAGCTACCATCAGGGGACGGCCTGGAGCTGGCTGATCGGTCCGTTTATCACCGCCTACCGGCGCGCGCACGGTTATTCGCCCGAGAGCAGGGAACAGGCCAGGGCTTTTATCCAGCCGTTCGAGGATCACCTGCGGGACCACGGCGTGGGCAGCATCTCGGAGATCTTCGACGGTGACGAGCCTTTCTATCCCCGGGGCTGTTTCGCCCAGGCCTGGGGCGTGGGCGAATTGCTGCGGGCTTACGTGGAGGACGTGCTAGAAGCGGGCCATCCGATTAAGAAAACTTGAAATAGCTCGGCATAGAGGGATCGGCCGCCCGGCGAAGAAGAGCTATCTTGACCTGCAACGTTCACCGGCGGCATTTCAGCGCGGCTTGCGGCATAAATAACCATGAGTTGCGAGAAAAGAACCGGCCCGGATGGAATCGGGTGCACAAGGATGTGGGTTCAAGAATGTTAAGCATTGATGTCGGCCACCTTTTCGGCATAGGCCGCGCCCCGGAGGGTGACGGCACGGAGTTCCCGGCTTCGCTGGTTGCCAGATACGGTACGCGTTTCGAGGCCTTCAGGTTCTCGCTGGCAAAGGGAGAAACGCCCCTGACCCTTTCGCTGGCAGAAGAAGCTGTTATTCCTGACATCAAACTCCTGGCCGAAAAACTGAAGGCCAAGTATGAAAACGTCTTGCTCGTGGGCATCGGCGGCTCGGCGCTGGGGGCCAGGGCCATCCTGCAATTCCTGAGAGGACCTTTTTACAACCTCGAGCAGCACGATGAGCCGCGCATGTTCGTCCTGGACAACCTGGACCCGGTAATTGCGGACAAACTGGGAAACATTCTTGATTTTAAGAAGACCGCCCTGGTTTATGTGAGCAAATCGGGCTCGACGCCGGAGACGGCGGCCAACTTTATTCATTTTTTCAAGAAGTACAGGGAGTCGGGCGCAAACGTACGCGACCTCGTCATCGTCTGCGATCCTGCCGACAACGGCATCAACCGCATCGCCCGCAGCCTGCAATGTCACTTGCTGCACATCCCGCGTGCCCTGCCGGGCCGGTATTCGGTTCTGTCGACGGTCGGGTTTCTCCCGGCGGAACTGATCGGCGTCGACAGCAGGCAGCTGCTGGAAGGGGCCCTTGCGGTGCATCGGGCTGTTCTCGACAATCCTCCGCAGACCAACGCCTTGTTTGCTCTCGGCTCATCCCTTTTCGAACTGGCCCTGAAGGGCAAGTCAATCCATGTTCTGTTCTGTTACAGCAGCCTGCTTTATGACTTCGGCCTGTGGTTTATGCAGCTGTGGGCCGAAAGCCTGGGCAAGAGGCTCTCCCTGGAGGGGAATGTGGTCCATGCGGGGACGACGCCGCTGGCCAGTCTGGGTGCCACGGACCAGCACTCGCTCCTGCAGCTTTTTAAAGAGGGCCCGGGCGACAAGGTTTTCGGTTTCGTTAAAGTTGATAACGTGCCCGAAGATATTGTAATGGGCAATGAGTTCCCGGGAGAAATCGAATATTCCTATTTCGCCGGCCAGACGATGGGCAGGCAGCTCGGGATCGAACAGCTTGCGACGGAAATGAGCCTGGTCGGAGCGGGGCACCCGTGTTACCGTATCCTGCTCGAAGACATCTCCCCCCGCACGCTGGGCGCGCTGTTCTACTTTTATGAAGCGCTTGTGGTCTTCGTGGCTGCATTGTGGAATATCAACCCGTTTGACCAGCCCGGCGTGGAGGAAGGGAAGAATATCACCTATAGTTTGATGGGCAGAGAGGACTATGCCCAGAGGCGTTTAAATTATGAAAGGAAAGTAAAAGAGTACGATCAGGGTCGGAAAACATTTCGTATCTGAGGTCCTGGTTGCAGGAGGCCTTGAACAATGACCGCTCCCCGCATGGTGATCATTACCGGCCTTTCCGGGGCGGGTAAAACGCAGGCCGTCAGGGTTTTGGAAGACCTGGGGTTCTTCTGTATTGACAACCTGCCGCCGACATTGATCCGGAAGTTTGCCGAGCTCTGCGCCCAGAGCAGAATCGGTCGCGTGGCGCTGGTCATCGACATCCGGGGCGGGGAGTTTTTCGGCGCCTTTGCCGGCGTCCTGGACCAACTTAAGGCCGAGGGGATCCGTTACGAAATATTATTTCTCGATGCTTCCAACGAGACCCTGGTCAGGCGGTTCAAGGAGAGCCGCCGGCCCCATCCTTTAAGTCCTTCCGGCGAGATTATCCAGGGCATCCGGGCCGAACGGCAGCGCCTTCAGGAATTAAAAGGCCTGGCCAACAAGATCATCGATACGTCCAACCTGACGGTCAACCAGTTAAGGCAGGAAATCGCCAGCCTTTACGGGGATGACGACGGCCAGGAGAGGCTGGCCGTCAACATTGTCTCGTTCGGCTATAAACATGGCATCCCGCTCGACGCCGACCTGGTAATCGATGTCCGTTTTTTGCCCAACCCTCACTATATCAGCGATCTGCGCCCGTTGACCGGTTACGACCGGAAGGTCCGCGACTATGTTTTTAATTCTCCGGATACCCTGGAATTCGTGGAACGCCTCGCTTCGCTGCTCGAGTTCCTTATTCCCCGCTATATTAAGGAAGGCAAGACGTCGCTCACGATCGCCATCGGCTGCACGGGGGGCATGCACCGGTCTGTAGCCTTAGTCAACCACTTCGGCGAACTGCTCAAGAAGCAGGGCCACCGCATCAGCGTTAGACACCGGGACATAAAGCGCGAATAATTTGTCTCCTGGTTAACTAATATTTCTGTTAAGAAGGCCACAGACCGGTTAAATAGGAGAACACATTAAGATCTATTGTGCTATAATATTGGCAATAAGGGCGGGATATTTTGACCTTTTCGGTCCGCACCAAGGAGGAATTAGCCAGGATTGAGGGCCGGCTCTGTTGCCAGAAGGCGGAGCTGGCTGCTCTGGTGTGCTTTTGCGGCTCCTTGTACGTGCAGGGGGCTCGGCCCGAGATCTTGACGATCGGCACCGAAAACGCCGGCGCCGCCCGGAAAACCTACAAGCTGCTGAAGCACGTCTTTGACCTGGAGGCAGCTATTGAGGTCCGCCGCAGGCAGCGCCTGCGGAAGAACAATCATTACGAAATCATTGTTAAATCCCAGCCTCGCTTCAACGAGGCATGCAAGGTGCTGGGGCTTAAAGCCGGGAGGATCAAGAAAAGCCTGATCGGGCGCGACTGTTGCCGGAGGGCCTACCTGAGGGGGGCGTTCTTAGGCAGGGGCTCGGTGTCAAGCCCTAAGGGAGAATACCACCTGGAGATTATGGCCGGGTCGGAGCCCGTCGCTCAAGACCTTGCCGCTTTAATGGCCCGGCTTGGACTGGACGCTCGCGTTGTCAGCCGCCGTCGCGGATGGGCTGTATATATCAAGGAAGGAACGCAGATCGTCGACTGCCTGAACCTGATGGGGGCGCATAACGCCCTCCTGGCCTTTGAAAATGCGCGTGTCTACAAGGAGATGCGCAACCGGGTCAACCGCCTGGTGAACTGTGACACGGCCAATCTGAGCAAGGCCGCCGATGCCTCGGTTCGCCACCAGGAAATCATCCGGCGGATTGATGAGTCGCTGGGACTTAATAAGCTTCCCGAGCCGCTGCGGCAGTTTGCCGAACTCCGCCTGCGTTATCCTGACGCCAGCCTGCGGGAACTCGGTGAACTTGCCAGTCCGCCGCTTTCGAAATCCCGTGCGGGTTACCGCATGCGGCGTCTTGAGGCCATCGCGGAAAAGCTGACCGGGAAGGAAAAACATTAGATATGCGCCGCGATCTACGCCTGGATCAGCAACAAACGCTAAAACTGACGCTTAGGCCCGAACTACGGCAAGGCCTCACTGTTTTGCAGCTGCCGCTTCCCGACCTGATCGAGTACATCGACCGGGAACTGCAGGAAAACCCGCTCCTTGAGGCCGACCCGAGCGAGGAGAGATCGCCCGAAGGCGAGGCCGAAAACTTTGAATGGCTGAGGTATCTTGACGACGCCAGTGACACCGGATTCCCGCCGGAGCGACGCCGTGTACCGGATGCGGTTTTCGGTGCCGCTGCCGAAACGCTGGAGCAGCACCTCCTGTCCCAGCTCAGCTTAAGCCCGGTTGATGCCGAAACACGCAGGATCGCCGCTTACCTGATCGGGAACCTTGATGAGGACGGTTACCTGCAGGTGGAAGCCGGCGATGCCGCGCGTGAGCTCGGAACTGATAAAGAGGCGGTCCGGGCCGCCCTGGATCTCGTCCAGACCTTTCACCCGGCGGGGGTAGGGGCCCGGAACGTGGTGGAAAGCCTGATCCTGCAGTTAAGGCGCCGGGGTTTCGATGAGCCTATATTCACGAGCCTGGTTACCGATCACCTCGACGATTTGGCTGCGGGGCGGTTCGAGAAGATAGCAAAATCCCTGAGGGTTACGACCGCCGATGTCGTTGACGCTCTTCAGGTCATTAAGGAACTTAACCCGCGTCCGGGTTTGAACTTTTCCGACGGGCATGGGACGCGCTACCTTATGCCCGATGTTATAATAGAAAAAGTTGGCGAAGAATATGTCGTTTCTGTTAACGAGACTGACCTTCCGCGCCTGAGCATTAACCCTGTTTACCAGAAGCTGCTGGCATCGGCGGATGGCGACCTCAAGACACGCAGTTACATCAGCGGGCGGCTCAAAGCCGCCCAGGAACTGTTAAAGAATGTGGAGCGGCGACGACTGACCCTTTGGCGTGTCGTCACCCGCATTGTCGAAGAACAGAAGGCTTTTTTCGACAAAGGCAGAGCCTTTCTTGTCCCGCTTACGCTGAAGGAGGTTGCAGACGCGTTA
This sequence comes from Bacillota bacterium, assembly GCA_036804525.1. Taxonomy (GTDB): domain Bacteria; phylum Bacillota; class Desulfotomaculia; order Desulfotomaculales; family JASEER01; genus JBFLVT01. The sequence goes on from DAIRSE010000011.1 coordinate 7,918, forward strand.
GGAGTACACGAATCAACCGTATCAAGGGCTGTTGCCGGGAAATATGCACAGACGCCGCGAGGCATATTCAGCCTGAAATTCTTTTTTGCCTCAGGCCCCAAGGACGTGTCGGCCGAGGCGGTAAAGCGCCAGATACAAGAGATTGTTAAACAGGAGAACCAAGAGCGTCCTTACAGCGACCAGGAGATTGCTTCCATCCTTGCCCGGCGGGGCGTGGAAGTCTCACGGCGGACGGTGGCCAAGTACCGCGACGAGCTCGGCCTCCGGCCGGCCAGGCAGAGGAAGCGCGGGTTATAAAACGGGGTTCCGGAGAGATAATAGGGAAGGAGTGGGCGGACAATGGCGGTGAAGCTGGGCATCAACGGTTTTGGACGAATCGGACGCCTGGCATTGCGAGCGGCCCTGCAGAGGGATGACGTCGAGGTTGTTGCTGTCAATCACAAGTCGCGGCGGATTGCGGTATCTCCCAATTACGGCAAGGAGCTGGCCCACAGCCTGAAATACGACTCGGTACACGGGAAACTTAACGTCGATACTTCCGGTTCGGGCGAACATATGGTCCTGAACGGGCGCGAGGTCAAGGTGTTTGCCGAGGCGAACCCGGAAGCCCTTCCCTGGGGGGAGCTGGGGGTTGACATCGTCATTGAATCAACGGGCAAGTTCCGGGAACGCAAGGAGGCCGCGCGGCACCTGGCCGGCGGCGCGCGGAAGGTGATTATCTCGGCACCGGGCAAGGACGACGACGTGACCATCGTCATGGGCGTCAACGAGGAGGTCTACGATCCCCGGGCGCACCACGTTATCTCCAATGCCTCCTGCACGACAAACTGCCTCGCCCCGGTAGCCAAGGTCCTGCACGAGAAATTCGGCATCGTCAAGGGATTGATGACTACCGTTCACGCCTACACCAACGGACAGCAGCTGCTGGATATGCCCTATAAAGACCCGCGCCGGGCACGCGCCGCCAACCTCTCCATTGTTCCGACAACCACCGGCGCGGCCGTTGCCGTCAGCCGTGTGCTTCCGGAGCTTGAGGGCCGCCTAAACGGCTGTGCGCTCAGGGTTCCGGTGCCTAACGTTTCGCTGGTTGACCTGGTCGTGGAATTAAGCCGCCCGGCGACTGTAGCCGAGGTCAACCAGGCGTTCATCGAGGCGGCTGCAGGGCCGATGAAGGGTATCCTGGCCTTCTCCGACCTGCCCCTCGTGTCCGTCGACTACAACGGGGACCCCCACTCGGCCACTGTTGACGGGCCCTCGACCATGGCCATCCGGGAGAACATGATCAAGGTTATGGCTTGGTACGACAACGAATGGGGATATGCGCAAAGACTATTGGACCTGGCCTTGTATGTAGCCCTGAAGGGCTACTGATCCGACGACTGGCGGCTGACGACCGGCAACCGAATTGGAGGGTTCCACCGTGATGAAGAAAAAGACGGTACGTGACGTTGACGTTCAGGGCAAACGCGTTTTTGTGCGTGTGGACTTCAACGTCCCTATCGCGGACGGGCGCGTGACGGACGACACGCGCATCAGAGCCGCCCTGCCTACCATAGAGTACTTAAGAAAGAACGGGGCCCGGGTGATCCTGGCTTCGCACCTCGGCCGTCCCAAGGGCAAGCGCGACGAGAAGTACAGCCTTAAACCCGTCGCTGAGAGGCTGGAGGAACTTGTCGGCGAGGAGGTCATGCTGGTGCAGGACGCCGTCGGGCCGGAGGCCGAAGCGGCGGCTAACGCCCTTCAGCCCGGCCGGGTAATGCTCCTGGAGAACATCCGTTTCTACCCGGAGGAAGAGAAGAACGACGCCGAGTTTGCCCGCCAACTGGCCCGTTTGGCTGATATCTATGTAAATGACGCTTTCGGCACCGCCCACCGCAGCCATGCCTCCACGGCAGGCATTGCGGCACACCTGCCCGCAGTGGCGGGTTTTTTGATGGAGACCGAGCTCGAAGTCCTGACCGGTCTCCTGACGGCTCCCCGGCGCCCGTTTGTGGCCGTTATCGGGGGAGCGAAAATCTCCGACAAGATCGGCGTCCTGGAACAACTGTTGAACAAGGTGGACTCGCTGCTTATCGGCGGGGGGATGGCCAACACCTTCCTGGCGTCGCAGGGTTACGACATGGCTGAATCCCTGGTTGAAAAGGACGGACTGGATACCGCCCGGCAGCTTCTCGAGAAGGCCAAGGAGAAGCAGGTGGAATTCCTGCTCCCTGTTGACCTGGTTGTCGCTCCGGGCATCGATTCTCCCGGAGAGCGCGAAACGGTCAAGGTCGGGGAAGTGCCGCCCGGCTGGATGGCCCTCGATATCGGCGGCGCTACCGTCGACTTATTCAGCTCAAGAATTCAAGAAGCGGCGACCGTGTTCTGGAACGGCCCCATGGGTGTTTTCGAAAAACCCGGGTTTGACAGCGGCACGCTGGCACTCGCCAAGGCGGTCGCCAAGGCCCCCACGTCGGTTGTCGGCGGGGGAGACACTTTAGCCGCCCTGGAGAAGGCAGGCGTTAAGGACCGGGTTACCCATGCTTCGACCGGCGGCGGGGCATCGTTGAAGTTCCTCGAAGGAAAAGAGCTTCCCGGCGTCGCCGCCCTGCTCGATAAGGTGTAGGGTGTAGGATATATACCCCGGTCTACGCCAACATCTCGGGGTGACTGATAGACTACGGGTATCAATTCACTGATTGCAGGGAGGAAACATGCGGACACCAATTATCGCGGCTAACTGGAAGATGCACAAGACTCCTTCCGAGGCAGCCGCCTTTGCTAAAAAGTTGAAACTCGCCGTCGCCGGCTGGGTGGGCATCGAGATTGTCCTGTGCCCTGCTTTCCCCGCTCTGGAGGCGGTGGCCGCCGTTCTTGAAGGGGGAGCCATCGGCCTAGGGGCGCAGAACATGTTTTGGGCCGACGAGGGCGCATATACGGGAGAGGTTTCGGCCCCGATGCTTAAAGAAGCCGGGTGCGGCTTTGTCATCCTGGGCCACTCCGAGCGGCGGCAGTATTTCGGGGAGACCGACGAACTGGTGAACAAGAAGATCATGGCCGCCTTGAAACACGGCCTTACCCCCATCGTCTGCGTGGGCGAAACCGTCGAGCAACGGGAGGCCGGTAAGACTTCGGCCGTTGTAAGCACCCAGCTGGCCGGGTGCCTGAAAGGCCTGTCGCCGGAGCAGGTAGCCGGCCTGGTCATCGCTTACGAACCCGTCTGGGCTATCGGAACCGGCCATACAGCCTCTAACGAGGATGCCCAGGAAGTCTCGGCCCTGATCAGGCAGACAATCGCCCGGGATTTCGGTTCCGGGGCCGCCGAGGCCGTGCGTATCCAGTACGGCGGCAGCGTTAAACCGGAAAACACCAGAGGCCTTTTGTCTCAGCCGGACATTGACGGGGCGCTGGTCGGCGGCGCCAGCCTCAGCCTGGCCAGTTTTGAAGCTATCGTTAACGTGACGCGGGAGGTCTACGGCTCTTGAGCGGCAAGCCGCTGGTTTTGATCGTCCTGGACGGCTGGGGTAAGGGTGACCCGAACGCCGGCAACGCCATCACCCGGGCCATGACCCCGAACTGGAACAAGCTCTGGGCTGAATACCCCCACGCCATTCTGTCGGCATGCGGTGAGGATGTGGGCCTGCCGCCGGGACAAATGGGCAATTCCGAGGTGGGGCACCTGAACCTGGGGGCCGGCCGGGTTGTCTACCAGGACCTTTTGCGCATTACGCGGAGCATCCAAGACGGCAGCTTTTTTGCCAATCCGGTCCTGGTCGAGGCCTTTGAAAAGGCGCGGGAGGAGGGCCGGTCCGTTCACTTCATGGGGCTTTTGTCGGACGGGGGTGTCCACAGCCACATCGAGCACCTCTTTGCCCTCCTGGAGATGGCCTTGCGCTTGGGCCAGCAGGATGTTTTCGTGCATGCCTTTCTTGACGGCCGTGACGTCCCGCCCGCTAACGCCCTCGAGTATATCAGCGCCCTGGAGGATAAACTTCGGGAAGCAGACCGGGGCAAGATCGCCACTGTTATGGGCCGTTACTATGCCATGGACCGCGACAAGCGCTGGGAACGTACGGCAAGGGCCTACAAGGCTATGGTTTACGGTGACGGAATCGGCGCATCTTCAGCCGCCGAGGCTGTGGACAAGGCTTACCAGCGCGGGGAGACCGATGAGTTCGTCCAGCCCACAGTTATCGTCAGTGGCGGTGAGCCGGTAGGACTGGTTAAGGACGGGGACACCGTTGTTTTTTATAACTTCCGCCCCGACCGGGCGCGCCAGATCACCCGGGCCTTTGTTGACAAGGAGTTTACCGGTTTCGACCGGGGCCCCCGCCCTGTGACCGTGCATTTCGTCTGTTTTACGGAGTACGACAAGACGATCGAGGCGCCGGTTGCCTTCAAGCACGCGCATATCAAGAACACCCTCGGGGAGGTCTTGAGCAGGCACAATCTCAGGCAGCTGCGGCTGGCAGAGACCGAAAAGTACGCCCATGTGACCTTCTTCTTCAACGGCGGCGTCGAGACCCCTTACCCCGGGGAGGACAGAATCCTTATCCCGTCGCCCCAGGTGGCTACCTATGATTTGCGGCCGCAGATGAGCGCCGCGGAGATCACCGACACGCTACTTGCGAACCTGGACCGGTACGATGTTGTGATCATGAACTTTGCCAACCCCGATATGGTCGGGCATACTGGCAACCTGGAAGCTACTATCCAGGCCATCGAAACGGTGGACGCCTGCCTGGGGCGGATTGTGCCCCAGGTGCTTGCGCGACGGGGAACAGTCATCCTGACGGGTGACCACGGGAACGCCGACAAGGTGTGCGATGAAAAAGGATGCCCGTTTACGGCGCACACCTGCAGCCCCGTGCCGTTTGTATTGATCTCTGCGCGCCGGCGCCTGTCGCTCAGAAACGGGAGACTGGAGGATGTCGCCCCTACCATTCTCGACCTGCTCGGTTTACCCAGGCCGGAAGAGATGACGGGGCGTTCATTGATTGTAGAATCCGAGGAGGGATAAGCTGTGTCAACCCTGATTGTCGATATCTTTGCGAGGCAGATCCTTGATTCCCGGGGAAACCCCACTGTCGAGGTCGATGTGGTTCTGGAAGACGGCACGCTCGGGCGCGCCGCCGTTCCGTCCGGCGCTTCCACCGGGACCTTTGAAGCTGTGGAGCTTCGTGACAAAGACCCCTACTACTATTTCGGCAAGGGTGTTTTGCAGGCCGTGACCAATGTTAACACCGTTATCGCCCCCGAAATTACCGGCTTCGACGCCACCGACCAGGCTAAGATCGACGAGGCGCTGATTGCGCTTGACGGTACCGAAAACAAGGGTAAGCTGGGGGCCAACGCCATCCTCGGGGTTTCCATGGCCGTGGCCAAGGCGGCGGCCAAGGCCGTCGGGCTGCCTCTCTACCGGTACCTGGGGGGGCCCCTGGCCAGGGATCTCCCCGTTCCGATGATGAACGTGCTTAACGGCGGGAGGCACGCCGACAACAACCTGGACATCCAGGAATTCATGATCGTTCCGGTAAGCGGGGCGAGCTTTGCGGAAAACCTGCGCATGGGCGTTGAGGTCTACCATAAGCTGAAGTCCGTCCTCAGCAAGCGGGGATTGGCCACGATGGTCGGCGACGAGGGCGGCTTCGCCCCCTTCCTGGAATCGCACGCCCAGGCCCTGGATCTCCTGGTCGAGGCGATCGATGCCGCCGGGTACAAGCCGGGCGAAGACGTGCTCCTGGCCCTGGACCCCGCGGCCAGCGAGTTTTACAGGGACGGAAGGTACGTCCTGGCGGGCGAGAACAAGACGCTTTCGGCCGGAGAGCTGATCGATTTTTACGAGCAGCTTGTCGGCAAATACCCCATCGTCTCCATTGAGGACGGGCTCTCCGAGGATGACTGGAACGGCTGGAAAGAGATGACTGACCGGCTTGGCGGGAAGATCCAGCTTGTCGGGGACGATCTCTTTGTGACAAACAGGACACGCCTGGCGAGAGGGATTGAGAGCGGCGTAGCAAACTCCATTCTCATCAAGGTAAACCAGATCGGAACGATCACCGAGACCCTCGAGACCATCGCCATGGCCCGGCGTGCGGGGTATACAGCTGTTGTTTCGCACCGCTCGGGCGAGACCGAGGACGTCACGATCGCCGACCTGGTTGTGGCTACCGGTGTCGGGCAGATCAAGACCGGCGCGCCGGCGCGCAGCGAGCGCGTGGCCAAGTACAATCAGCTCCTCCGCATTGAGGAGGAACTGGATGAAATCGCGCGTTACGCGGGACGGAAGGCCATCGCCAGGCAGTAGGTCCCTTTGTGAAATTGCTGTCATAAACCGTTGTCAGCATGTCCCCCGCGTGCTATAATTAATGCCAAGTTGCGGAGGTTGTCTAACCATGCTTAAAACAGTTGTTATGGTTCTCGAGGTACTGATCGCCCTTGCGCTGATTGCCGTTGTCCTTCTGCAGTCCGGGAGGAGCGCCGGCCTTTCCGGTGCCATCGCCGGCGGTGCGGAGACCTTCTTCGGCAAGAAAAAAGGGCTGGACCAGTGGTTTTCAAAGGTTACGGTCATCTTAGCCATTATTTTCGGACTGCTGTCGCTGATTCTGTTTGTCTGGGAATAGTGGCTTGTTTCTTTTAACTCCTCTACTTTATTAACCATCTAACTTCGGTCTGGGGAGGTGATTTTTAAGCTTCTCAGGGTTTTCTGTTGGGTGGACTTTTCCTTAATTTTACGTGGAGGTGACCTTTTTTGGATCAGGCTTTGATCCCGTATCTAGGCATCGCTGCCGCCGGGCTTGGCATTCTGTATGCTGCTTACCTGATCTCCTGGGTTCTCGCCAAGCCGCCCGGTAACCAAAGAATGATTGAGATTTCTGCCGCCGTCCAGGAAGGCGCGATGGCCTACCTGAACCGCCAGTACAAGACCATCGCCATGGTCGGTATTCCCGTGGCCGTTCTTATCGCAGTCGGCCTCAACATCGAAACAGCTCTCGGATTTATCGTCGGTGCTTTCTTCTCCGGTCTTTGCGGCTACATCGGCATGACCATCTCGACCCGGGGCAACTCCCGCGTGGCTGAGGCTGCGAAACAAGGTATGCCTTTCGCCCTGCAGGTAGCCTTTAAGGGTGGCGCTGTCACCGGCATGATGTGCGTCAGCCTGGCCCTCCTCGGTGTGGCCGGTATGTACGCCATCTTCCAGGATCCTGTCGCCCTCGTCGGTCTCGGCTTCGGCGGCAGCTTGATCTCGGTGTTCGCCCGTCTCGGCGGCGGTATCTACACCAAGTCCGCTGACGTCGGCGCCGACCTCGTCGGTAAGGTTGAAGCCGGTATTCCGGAAGACGACCCGCGCAACGCCGCTGTTATCGCCGACAACGTCGGCGACAACGTCGGTGACTGTGCCGGTATGGCGGCCGACCTCTTTGAGACCTATGCCGTTACGGCTGTCGGCTCCATCCTGCTCGGCTCCCTGCTTTTCCCCGACAAGCCTGAGTTCACCCTGTTCCCGATTCTTATCGGTGCTGCGGCGATTATCGCCTCGATTATCGGTACCTTCTTCGTTAAGCTCACCGGTACCAACATCATGAGCGCTCTATACAAGGGCATGTGGGCAGCCGCGATTCTGTCGCTGATCGCTTTCTACCCGCTGACCACCGCGACGTTCGGCACGGCGGTCTGGTTCTGGCCGGCTCTGGTCGGTATCGCTGTAACTATGATCATCGTGTACATTACTGACTACTACACCTCGGCCGGATTCCGTCCCGTCAAGTCCATCGCTTACGCTTCGCAGTCCGGGCACGCGACGAACATCATTACCGGTATCTCGGTAGGTATGGAAGCCAGCGTTATCCCGGCTCTGACCATCGTCGGCGGTATCCTTGTTTCCTACGTCGTCGGCAACAGCGCAGTAGAGGGCGGCGGCCTCTATGCTGTGGCTCTCGCCTCAATGTCGATGCTCTCGATGACCGGTATCATCGTCGCCATCGACTCCTACGGCCCGATCACGGACAACGCCGGCGGTATCGCCGAAATGGCCGAGTTGCCGCCTGAAATCCGCAACATCACTGACCCGCTGGACGCCGTCGGCAACACCACCAAGGCTGTTACCAAGGGGTACGCCATTGGTTCCGCCGGTCTGGCCGCCATCGTGCTCTTTGCCGACTACACGCACCACCTGGCTGACTTCGTGCCGGCGAGCGAGCTGACCTTCTCGATCAATGACCCGTGGGTGCTGTCCGGCCTGTTTATCGGCGCGGCCCTGCCGTTCCTGTTCTCCTCACTGGCGATGGGTGCTGTCGGCCGTGCGGCCTTCGAGGTCGTGAACGAGGTGCGCCGCCAGTTCCGCGAGATCAAGGGCATTATGGAAGGTACCGCGAAGCCGGAATACGGCCGCTGTGTTGACATCGTCACCAAGCGCGCCATCAAGGAAATGATGCTTCCCGGTATCATTCCGGTCGCCGCTCCGATCCTTGTCGGCCTGCTGCTCGGCCGTGACGCCCTCGGCGGCCTGCTGATGGGCACCATCATCTCCGGTCTGTTCCTCGCCATCTTCCAGACCGCCGGTGGCGGCGCCTGGGACAACGGCAAGAAGTACATCGAGGAAGGCCACTACGGCGGCAAGGGTTCCGAGGCCCACGCGGCTGCGGTTACCGGCGACACTGTCGGTGACCCGCTGAAGGACACCTCCGGCCCGGCCATCAACCCGATGATCAAGGTCGTGAATATCGTGGCCCTGCTCCTCGTTCCGCTGATCGCCAACATCGTCCGCTAATCGCACAGTAGCTACGACCAACCCCCTGCCGGCTAAAAGACGGCAGGGGGTTTTCTTTGTTATTGACATATGTCCTTAACCTGCTGTAGTCTTATTAATAGGCATATGCCCATAAACAGTATGGAGGGATCAGCGTGCGAGTTGCCATTGCTACAGACAACGGATTTGTCTCGGCCCACTTCGGGCACTGTCCCGAGTTTACGGTCAGCGAGGTCGAGGACGGCGCCGTCAAGGAAACAAGAACTGTACCGAATGACGCCGGCGGGCCGCGGGTGGTCACCGGGCTCAAGGCCGATGTGGCGATTACCGGCGGTATCGGGGCAGGAGCCAAACGCGTGCTCGAAGACAACGGGATCAAGGTCATTTCGGGCGCTGCGGGTCCGGTGGATCAGGTGCTGCGCGATTTTGTTGCGGGTAGGCTGGTATCGAACGGCTCCCTGTGCGACCATTCCGGCCATCACCACGGGCACGGGCATCACGGCGGCGACTGCGCCGGCGGGCGCTGCGCCTGTGCGGATGGACGCTAGAAGTTGGAGCATTGAAGAAGACGAACGTATTCTTCTTAAGGCAAAGCCCAGCGCAGCCTGTAGAGGCGCCTGGGCTTCGACTTTTCTTACCAGGGATGTGTCCCTACCACCACTTCTTTCCCGAATTTCGCCTTCAGCTTGGCGGAAAGCTCCTGCAGGTCGATGGGGCACTTCGCGGTCGACGTCGCCTTGACCATACAGGCTCCGAGATGGATGACGTCAAAGTCCCGGTCATAGACCTTGGCCAGGTCCGAAATGAGGGCCACCTTGGGCAGGACCAGTCCGGGGCAGTCTCCGCAGTCGCCCATGGCTACGACGTCCAGGTCCTCGTCACGGTAACGGGCGAACTCGCCCTGCCTTTCCCGCATCGCCTTGAAACATTTCATGCACGACACGCAGGTCACGTCCTTGATCTTCTTACAGGAAACGATAATAATCCGGGCCATCGAACTCCTCCCCTCTGTTGATAATTCTTGATGATTCCAAAATAGCATATGCCATTAATTGCCGCAAGACATCTGCTCCCGGCGATGTTCACGGGATAGTCTATCGTTTGTCCTTTTGCAATAGGTTTCCTTTACGTGGTTATTGACATTTGCTCATAATAGGATTTAGAATGGTAGTGAACATATGATCATAAAGCTATAGCTGTCGGGGGAGGTGAAAGGCGATGCCTCAAGGAGACGGAGCAGGCCCACGCGGCCAGGGTCGGGGAACGGGCCAGGGCCGCGGTCCCTGCGGCGGGGCCGGGAAGGACCGTGTTCCAGACGACCGTAAGTGGGACGGCCAGATTCACGGCGTAAGATGCGTCGGTGCCGGCCGGGGTCGCGGAGCAGGATGCAGTAGCGGCATAGGTCAAGGCCGTGATCCATTTCAAGGTCGCGGACAGGGAAGACGGGCCGGGCGTCGAGCGTAAAGCTGATATGCTGGTCCGGCAATAACTCTTTTGGAGGGATAAGTTTATGCCTGCTGGAGATCGGACTGGTCCCTTTGGAGCGGGACCGCGCACGGGACGAGGGCTTGGTTTCTGTAGCGGCGCCGCCGCACCCGGCTACACCGCCCCCGGATTCGGCCGGGGCGGACGCTTCGGCGCCTGGGGTTTCGGCAGTTGCCGGGGTGGCCGCGGCTGGCGCTACTGGTTCGGCGGGCCAGGATGGGGCCGCGCGTACGCCTGGGGCCTACCCTACGGTCCGGTGACCCGCGAGGATGAGATTGAAACTCTCTCCGCCCAGGCCACCGAACTGGAGAAAGCCTTGAAGGACGTTAGGGGACGTCTGGACGCCCTGCGGCGCGAAAAGAGCCGGGACGAGAATGAGTAAACCGTTGGCGGTGGCCGTGGCCAGCGGCAAGGGCGGCACCGGGAAAACCACCGTGGCCGTGAACCTTGCCTACGTACTGGGGCGGCAGGGCCACCCGGTCTTCTATGTAGACTGCGATGTCGAGGAGCCCAACGGCCACCTTTTTCTCCACCCGGAACTGGCGGATGAGAAGACCGTGACGGTTCCCGTTCCGGAGATCGACGCAGACCGTTGCGTCCACTGCGGGCTCTGCGCCCAGATCTGCCGGTACGGGGCGATCGCGCCGGTAGGGGATATCGTCCTGACCTTTTCCGCGATGTGTCACGGTTGCGGGGGGTGTTTCCTGATCTGTCCCGCCGGGGCGATTTCCAAAGGTGAGCGCCTGATCGGGGTTGTAGAGAAAGGACAGGCCGGGCCGGTGGGCTTTATCCACGGTCGGCTCCGCGTGGGGGAGGCGATGAGCCCTCCATTGATCAAGACGGTCCGGCGGGCGGCAGGTGGGGGCGCCGTGCAGGTCATCGATGTTCCTCCGGGAACCTCCTGCCCGGTGATCACCGCCATCCGAGGGGTGGACTTCGTGGTTCTGGTGACCGAGCCGACGCCTTTCGGATTGCACGACCTGGGCTTGGCTCTCGACATGGTGCGGGAGCTGGGCCTACCCCATGCGGTTGTTGTGAACCGGACGGATGAAGACAACGACAGCGTCCGGGAGTTTTGCCGGCAAAGGCAAGTACAAATCCTGGCTGAAATCCCAGACGACCGGCGGGTGGCGGAGGCTTACTCCCGCGGGGAAATGGCGGCAAGCATTTCCGGTTACACGGAGCGGTTTGAGGCACTCTTCGCAGCCGTGAAGAGGATGGTGGTCCGGTGAAAAAATTGACTGTGGTCAATGCGGATCAGGTACGCAGGATGCAGGAGGAACCGCCTACCGGCCACGGTCCGGTCCGAGAGGTAGTGGTTGTCAGCGGCAAAGGGGGAACCGGCAAGACGAGTATCGTCGCTTCTTTTGCTGCCTTGGCCGGGAACCCCGTTCTGGTCGACTGCGATGTGGACGCCGCCGACCTACACCTCGTCATGAACCCCGAGGTCCGAGAGTCCGGTGAGTTCAGCGGGGGTAAGATCGCCCGCGTCGAAAAGGAACTCTGTAACGGCTGTGGCAAATGCTATGAGCTTTGTCGCTTTGAGGCCATCGTCCCGCAGGATGGACCACCCGTAAAATACGCCGTCGACCACCTGATGTGCGAAGGCTGTGGTGTATGCGCCTACTTCTGCCCGGAAAAGGCGATTGCTTTCGAGGACGCCGTCAACGGCCGCTGGTACGTGTCGGCTACGCGCTTTGGCCCGATGGTCCATGCGCAGCTGGGTATTGCGGAAGAAAACTCGGGCAAGCTGGTCAGCTTTTTACGAAAAAAGGCGCGTGAACTCGCCGAAAAGGAAGGACGATCTTTGATTCTCGTTGATGGGCCGCCCGGTATCGGCTGCCCGGTCATCGCCTCCATGGGCAGCGCCGACCTGCTGGTACTGGTCACCGAGCCGACCGTTTCAGGGGAGCACGATGTGGCACGGGTGGTCGAGCTCGCCGATCATTTCGGTGTGCCGGCTGTCGTCTGCATCAACAAGGCCGATTTGAACAACGAGGTGAGTGACCGCATTACTGAATGGGCCCGTCAGCGAGGGCTGCAAGTGGCGGGACGCGTGCGCTACGATAAGGTCTTCACCCGGGCGCAGGTGAAACGCAGCACGGTAATCGAAAGTGCCGACGGGGGTCCGGCGGAAGACATCCAAAACGTCTGGGAACAGATACTAAACACTTTGACTGGATCATGTTGAGGCCTCCGGGGTGGGCGCCGGAGACCTATCTTGGTTTTGATTGAGCATTAACCTTCAAGGAGGTGCGACAAATGCGCGTCGCCGTATCGGCCACCGGCCCGCGGTTGACGGACCGGGTCGACCCGCGGTTTGGCCGTTGCGCCTGCTTCGTTATTTACGACACGGAGAGCGGGAAGGTGGAATTCCTGGACAACAGCGCCGCCGCGAGCGGAGGGGGTGCGGGAGTGCAGGCAAGCCAGGCCGTCGCCGGTGCCGGAGTCGGGGCCGTGCTCACGGGCAGCCTCGGGCCCAATGCCTGGCGGGTGCTGGAAGCAGCCGGGATCAAGTGTTACACCGGCTGCACGGGTACGGTGGAAGAGGCTGTCAGGCTATTCACCGCCGGGAGCCTGAAACCGGCATCCGGGGCCACCGTAAAAGCACATCACGGGCAGTAGAAAGCGGTCAGCCCTGTTTGCGCTTTGTATAGGAATCACTGGCGAAGAAGTCTTCATCGTTTGCCGGGTGTACCGGGCGGCCAGGCCGGTTTCTTTCTTTGTGACTGTCCTTAAGCCTCAAGACACTGTCAGTTACAGGGGGCTGCGTTGCGCCGTGTCGAATTATCTGTTATGATTAGGGCTTAAAGGAAGGTGTTTCCTGTGGATGAGCGTGGGCCGCACATGTGCTTCGCCTGCAGCCCGGACAACCCTATCGGGCTGAAACTGCAGTTTGAAGATGACGGCGATGTCCTGCGTACTTCATTTACACCGGGTGAAGAGCATCAGGGCTGGATCGATGTGGTCCACGGCGGGCTGATTGCGACCGTCCTCGATGAGGCGATGGCCCAATGGTGCTGGCGCCGGGGGATGGCGGCGATGACCGCCGAGATTACGGTACGCTTCCGCAAGGGGGTACCGGTTAACCGGACGATCCTTGTTACGGCGCGCCTGCTGCAGGAGAAGGGACGCCTCGTGGAACTGGCGGCCGAGGCCCGGCTGGACGACGGTGAGCTTGCGGCGCAGGCGACGGCGAAGTTCATCCGCACCCCTGCCGCCCTGGCCGGCAGACTGGACGGTGGGTAGCGGCGGACAGGCCGAGGCGTGGGGTTCTGTGAGTGCGAAGGGAACCGGTATTTCCCCTGGCGACTTTTTCCAGGGACGCCTCTTTCCGGTGAGCTTGCAGGAAAACACGTTCTTACTGGGAGGCCTTTTCCACGTGGACTGTCTAGATCTTATGGAACCGGCGGGGTTGCGGAAAGTACTGGAGAACCTCGCTGCGGTTACAGGGATGGCCATGGCCTTGGTCGATGAGCGGGGCCGGTTGCTCGGCGGGAAAAACAACTTACCCCTATGCTCGTTGATTAACGGCACGCACGAGGGACGGCTCGCGTGCGAAGCCTTCCGCATAGGGCTTGCGCAGGCCGCGCTTGGTTCAGGGCGGGTGGAAAAACAGGTGTGTCACGCGGGGCTGGTTTACCTTGCCGCCCCGGTCGCCGTAACGGACAATGCAGCCGTGGTACTGCTGGGCGGCAACGTAGCCCTGCGACCGCCGGCGGAGGAGGCGCTGGTACGGCTGGCCCGGGAAACGGGCCTTGACCTGGGGAAACTCCAGGCGGCAGCCGGAGTGATACCCGTCTGGCCGGAAGAACGGCTCCGGGCTGCCATGGCGTTGGTACAGACGGCAACGGACACCGTGGGCCGGCTGCTGTACGCCAGGCAGGAACTTCAGAGGAAGGTGGAAGAGCTTACCGCTCTTTTTGAATTCACCCGGAAGGTCTCCGGCAGTCTCCAGGTGACCGAAGTGGCGCGGCAGGCCCTGGAAGCGGTACTGGGGTTGACCGGGGCCACCAGCGGGTCGGTGGTAATGCTGAATGAGGTGATGCCGGGGGTCACGGTAGGCGAAACGGCGGCTACCCTGGCGTCCTGCAACGAGTTTCGGGTCGTGCCTGCAGGCGAAATAGTGGCCGTCGTTGAGCGCGAGGCCCGCGCCGCACATTTTGACAGCCGACCCGAAGGCAGAACGCCTGAAGAAAGGCGGCCAGCTGTAGCCATTCCCCTTACGGTCGGGGGTAAGGTAACGGGCGTACTGACCATAGCAGGCAGGCCGGAAGGTGCACGCTTCACCAAAGACGAGACCGTTTTTTTAACTACCCTGGGCACCAGCTTGGGGTTGGCGCTGGAAAACGCCCGCCTGTTTCGCCAGCTGCAGGCAAGGGCGACCATGCTGGAACGGTTAATCGAAGTAGGGCAGGTGGTATCGAGCAGCCTCGATGTGGATCTGGTACTTGAGTCGGCTTTGGCGAATGTCAGGGACGTGTTAGGCGCACAATGGTGTGCGCTGCGGTTGCTTGACGAGGAGACGGGCGAGCTGGTGCTTAAGGCCAGCCTGGGCATGAGCGCGGAGCTCCAGGCCAGGGCGGGCCGGATCCGGCCGGACGATACCTTGCTGGGCAAGGTGCTCCAGACAGGAGAACCTGTCGTAATAGGAGATCTGACCGCCGGCGGAATCGGGCCGCACATGCCCTACTACGCGGCCGAGATGCAGGCCGTGGCCGTTGTACCGGTAAAGGTGGGCGGAAAGATTCTGGGCACATTGAAGGTTTACTCCCCCGTGCCGCGGCGCTGGAGTGAAGAAGAGGTCGGTTACCTGGCGATTATCGCAAGCCAGACCGGCTTGGCGCTGGAGAACGCCCGTCTTTACTCGTCGCTGCAGGAATACTATTCGAGTACCGTGCAGGCGCTGGCGGCAGCGCTGGATGCCAAGGACGTTTACACGCGGGGCCATTCCGTGCGCGTGGCGAAGTGGGCGCGGGCATGTGCCCGCATGCTGGGACTTGGCGCCGGAGAACAGGAGCAGGTCTACCTAGCCGGGCTTTTACACGATCTGGGCAAGATCGGCGTGCGGGAGAGTATTCTGCTTAAGCCGGGGCCTCTCACTGCGGAAGAGAGAAAGGAGATGCAGAGCCATCCCGGGGTGGGGGCCAGGATCCTGGAGCCGGCCAAATTCCCGGATGCAGTCATTGCGGCCGTACGGCACCACCACGAGGACTATGACGGCGGCGGTTATCCTGACGGCCTGGCGGGAGAAGAGATTCCTCTCCTGGCGCGCATCATCCGTGTGGCTGATACTTACGATGCCATGATGTCCGCCAGGCCTTACCGGCAGGCCCTTACTCCCCGGCAGGCGCGGGAGGAATTGCGACGATGGGCAGGCCGGCAGTTTGACCCGCGTGTGGTGGAGGCCTTCCTACAGCTACCCGGCAAGGAGATAGAAGATATTGCTGGCGTAGAGGACTGTGGTAACGCTACTGGCGGAGGGGACGGTAGTCACGTGCTGCCCGGGTGGAGGAGCAGGATGTGACCGTGTTCCAGCCGGGAGCGGGTATCGCAGGGAATGACGGGCAATACTGATTAAGGAGCGCCTGCGTGAGGTCCGATGTTTGTTTGAAAGGAGACTCTGACAGGGTGCAAAGGGAGGCAGCTCTGGATCTGCTCAAAGCGAATTTAAAGAACAAGAACCTGTTTAACCACTGCTTGGCCGTGGAAGCCGTGATGCGGCGTCTGGCGCGTCATTTCGGCGAGGACGAGGAACTGTGGGGCCTGGCAGGCCTGCTCCACGATATCGATTATGAGTACACAAAGGACAACTGGGACCTGCACAGCATCGAGGGAGCACGGATCCTGGAGGAGAAAGGCCTGCCGACTGCCGTGGTCTATGCGGTCAAGGTGCACAACGAACGGCACGGCCTGCCGCGCCTAAGCCTGCTGGACAAGGCCCTGTATGCCACCGACCCGCTTACCGGTTTTATCGTCGCCGGAGCGCTGATCCGGCCGGAGAAGAAACTGGAAGCCGTGGATGTTCCCTTCCTGCTTAACCGCTTTAAGGAGAAGGCTTTTGCCCGCGGCGCAAACCGCGAAACAATGCTTACCTGCCAGGATATCGGCCTGTCGCTGGAAGAGTTCGTAGGTCTCGGACTTGAAGCCATGAAGTCTATAGCCCGAGATATCGGGCTATAGACTTCGGCATTAGTCGCTAAGCATCAGGCATTAGGATGCGGTTTAGGCCGGATATGTCCTGGTGTATGCCCTTATTGTCCCCAAAGCGTAGCGCTTAATGTCCGGTGCTACTAACACAAATTGCCATAGGTATATTGACCTGTGAAGAGTGGCATACCTATAATAAAACAAAAGGAATGCTAAATGCGGAGTTGGTACCCCACCTTACCGGGGTGTTTCAGTTGCGGCCCAGAAGATGTTGCGACCATCTTCTGGGTTTTAACTTACTTCACTGCCGGCTTAATGAGGTGGATTACCACCAGCACGGCCATCAGTACCAAGCCTATCAAGGATAGTACTTCGGACATCGCCATGGTCCCACCCCCCCTTCAAAGAGATTTGCAACGCATAGTACAAAACCCCCGGAAGGCGGGACGCGCATCAGCATTCCTCGGCACGTATTCTAGCATATTCTGCCATATTTGAACAGGCGTGAGTATTTTGTCAGTCAGTAGTAAGGAAGAAAGGACAGTAATGATCACGAAGCAAGATATCATTGACTTCATGATGAATGATGCCTACCGGCCGATGACCGAAGGGGAGCTCGTGTCGGTATTCGGCATCGCCCCTGCCGATGCCAGGCGTTTTAAGCGCCTGCTGCGGGAAATGGAGGCCGACGGGTCTATCTATGTAACGAGGGCCAGCCGGTACGGGGTGCCGCAGCGGATGAACCTGGTGGTGGGACGGCTGCAGGGCCATCCCAAGGGTTATGGCTTCGTCCTGCCGGACATTCCCGGAGCCCCGGACGTCTTCGTCGGTACCGGCGGCCTGAACGGGGCCATGCACAATGACCGGGTGGTGGTCCGCGTGTTCACCGGCCGGGACGGCCGGAGGGAGGGGGACGTCGTTAAAATTCTGCAACGGGCCAACGAGCGCGTCGTGGGGACTTTCACCCGGAGGAACAACTTGGGCTACGTTACCTGCGACGAAGCCAGGATCCCGTACGACGTCATCATCCCCCGGGGGCGGTATCACGGCGCGAAGACCGGCGACAAGGTCGTCGCCTTAATTACGCAGTGGCCGGGCGCGAAAAGGCTGCCGGAGGGTAAGGTCGTAGAGGTGCTGGGGAAGAAGGACGACCCCAACGTCGACATGCTGGCCCTGGCCCGCAGGTATAACCTCCCCGAAATGTTTCCGGCCAAGGTGCTGAAAGAAGCAGATGCCATCCCGGAAACCATTGCGGATGAGGACCTCAGGGGCAGGCGGGACTTGCGCCTCTGGCCGATCGTCACGATCGACGGTGAGGACGCCAAGGATCTGGACGACGCCGTCAGCATTGAAGTGCTTCCCAACGGCAGTTTCCAGCTGGGCGTGCATATCGCCGACGTTTCCTATTATGTCAGGGAAGGGACGGCTCTCGATCTTGAGGCCGCCCGCCGCGGGACCAGCTTTTACCTTCCCGGGACGGTCATCCCCATGCTGCCGCCGCGCCTGTCGAACGGCATCTGCAGCCTTAATCCCAGGGTCGACCGTCTGACCATGTCGGTCGTGATGGAGATCGACCGCGACGGGGAAGTGACGGGTTATGAGATCTTCCCTTCGGTGATCCGGACCATGGAGCGGATGACCTACACCAATGTCCGCAAGATCTTGCGGGGTGAAGACCAGGAAGTCATCAAGCGGTACGCCGGGCTGGCCGACCGCTTCCGGGCCATGGAGAAACTGGCCCTGATCCTGCGGGAGCGGCGCCTCGGGAAGGGGGCCATCGATTTCAACATTCCCGAAGCGAAGGCCGTCCTTAATGAAAACGGCCGCCCTCTTGACATTGTCCGCGTGGAGCGTTCGATAGCCGAGCAGATTATCGAGGAGTTCATGCTGGTCGCCAACGAAACAGTCGCGACGTATCTGTACCAGAAGGGGACGCCCATGGTTTACCGTGTGCACGAGAAGCCGCAAATGGAAAAGCTGGAGGCGCTGCAGGAGTTCCTCCGCACTCTGGGATACGGGATCAAGGGTTTTCCAAAGGTCCATCCCGGGGCCATCCAGGAACTACTCGACGAGGTGAAGGGCAAAAAGGAAGAGCGCCTGATCAATGCCGTGACTTTGCGGTCGATGCGGCAGGCCCGCTACGCCACTGAGCGCCTGGGACACTTCGGGTTGGCTTCGGAGAATTACTGCCACTTTACCTCCCCGATCCGCCGCTACCCGGACCTCCTTGTCCATCGCATCCTCCGGGAGGTCCTCGCCAAAGGCAGGCTGGACGGGAAGAGAACCAGTGAACTCAGGGAACGCCTGCCGGAGCTGGCCCGGCATTCGTCCGACCAGGAGCGCCTGGCCGTAGATGCCGAGCGCGAGGCCATGGAGATCAAGAAGGTGATGTTTATGCAAGACAAGGTCGGGGAAGTGTTTGAAGGGATCATCAGCGGCGTCACCGCCTTCGGCATCTTCGTAGAGCTCGAAAACACGGTTGAGGGCCTGGTCAACATGACCAATCTGACGGATGACTTCTATACTTACGATGAAAAGGGGTACCGCCTTGTAGGTCAGCGCACGGGGCGCATTCTCCGGCTGGGCGACGCGGTGCGGGTCAAGCTGTTGCGCTCAAGCGTCGACGACCGCCAGATCGACTTTACCCTGGCGGACCTGTAATATGGTCGTCGGTCGTCAGTCGCCGGTCGTCGGACTCGAAGGAATTCGCTGCGCAGTTCCACAATCCGAATGCTGATAGCCGAGTGCCGAGCGCGCGGGCAAAAAGCCCGCTGTTGTGTTTTACGGAAACTTTTTAACCAAAATAGGAGTAAGCCTCGCAGAAAGAGGCATTATTATGTATAATGTAGGACAATATGGCATTTAAGGATGTTACCGAACAATGGTCAAGAAAACCGGGGAAGCAAAAACCTTGTTTGAGCCCATCGGAAAAGAAACGGTTGTCCAGGCCATCGTCCGCCGTTTTACGGAGTACCTTCTGGAGGGGGTCCTCAAGCCGGGCCAGCGTCTGCCGCCTGAGCCTGAACTGGCCGAAAGGCTCGGTGTCAGCCGTACTGCGCTGCGGGAAGCTTTAAAGATGCTGGAGGGACTGGGAATTCTCCATTCCCGCCGCCGCGGCGGGACAACCATCGCTACGGCCGTCAACAGCGAGATGTTCGATCCCCTGGTGCTCAGCCTGATCGTTGAGAAAGGCTCCAAGGATGAGCTGTACGAGCTGCGCTATATGTTCGAGCTCAACGCTATAGACATGGCCATCAAGAAAGCCACCACGAGTGACCTGGCCGGGCTGGCCGCCAACCTGGAAGCGTTTGCAAAAGCCATTCCGGAAGGAAACCTGGATACCCTGGCCGCATTAGACCGTGAGTTTCATCTGAAGATATTGGAAATGAGCAAAAATGCTCCTTTTATCAAGATCGGGCGGACGGTCAGTTCGCTCTTCGGGAGGGCGATGCGCAAGGCTCTGGAAAGAATGGGTCCCGAACAGGTCCTGCAAAACCACCGGGACGTCTATGCGGCGCTGGTCGATCGCGACCTCGGCCGGGCCAGGGAGATCGTCCACAAAGCTTTTACAGGCAGCCGGGATTTTTTCTGAACAGCCAACACCCAACAGCCAATAGCCAATGGCAGCAAAACCCCTTGTTGGGGTTTTGCTTTTGGTTGACGTTGCTGGTTTTAAGGCATATGATAGTAGCATTGTGATCATTGGTTATTAATCGGGTGGAGATTATGCACCGTATCGTTTATCTCCTTTGCCTGGGCCATCTGGTCGTCGATCTGAATAACGGCGCCCTGCCGGTTCTGCTGCCCGTTCTCCAGGAAGCCTTTCGTTTATCCTATACAGCGGTCGGCAGCGTGGTTTTAATCGCCAACCTCAGTTCCTCGATCATTCAACCGGTTTTCGGCCTCCTAAGCGACCGGTTTTCCTTTCGCTGGCTGATCCCCGTGGGTGTGATTGCTGCTGCCGGGGGCCTGGCCCTGGCCGGCCTGGCTCCTTCGTATGCGTTCGTCCTGGCGGGGGTCTTCTTGAGTGGTCTCGGGATCGCCGCTTTTCACCCTGAAGGTTCCCGGGTGACCTTTCACGCTTCGGGTACGCGCAAAGGAGCGGCGGCGGCTGTCTTCAGCATCGGCGGTAATATCGGCTTTGGGTTAGGCCCGATGCTGGCGGCCGCCCTGATTGCCTGGCAGGGCAGGGGCGGAATGGTCGGCCTGCTGGTCCCTGCCGCGATTATAGGAGGGGCTCTCTGGCTGGCAATGCCGGTAATGAAAAGGGCCACCGCCGCCGATGAAGCGTCCTTTAGAAAGGAAGTAGCCGCAAACAGCCGTCCCGGCAACAACTGGCCGGCGATGGTTCTTTTAACGGCCCTGGTTACACTGCGTTCCTGGACGCATTTCGGCGTGATGACCTTCCTTCCCTTATACTACAAGAACCACCTGCAGCTGGGGACCGGTTCCGGGGCGACCCTGCTGACGGTGTTCCTGCTGTCCGGGGCTGTCGGTACCCTTGTGGGAGGACCGCTGGCCGACAGGTGGGGCCGGCGCAACCTGATGATACTGTCCTTCAGCCTGGTGATCCCGGCCTTGCTGGCTTTACCCTACGTCGGCGGCGTATGGAGCCTGCTGGCCACGGCGGAGGCGGGCTTTATGATCGTGGCCACCTTTTCGGTAAGTGTGGTCCTAGCCCAGGAACTGCTCCCGCGCAACGTGGGTCTGGCCTCGGGCCTGGTGATGGGTTTTGCCATCGGCATGGGAGGGGTGGGCACGGTGCTCCTGGGGTACGTCGCCGACCATTGGGGCCTCCTCAGGGCGCTCAACATCGTCGGCCTGCTCCCGGTACTGCTGCTGGTAATGACCCTGGGCTTACCCCGTTCCGAGGCTTCGCGCCAGGCCTCGGAGCACGCAACCGCAGTGTAAAACGGTTAGGCGCCTTCGTGCCAACGACGTACGACGTACGACGAGTGACGTGCCTTTTTTTGCTTGACAGCGTTACGGCGGGTCTTTAAAATAGTGTTGTGTCACTTTAGATTGGAAATACTTTGTTTAGGTTTTGACGCTTCGGGAGGGACTGTTTTGAATACTTTCATGGCCAAGGCCGGAGAAATTGAACGCAAGTGGTACGTCATCGATGCCGAGGGGAAGCATCTTGGCCGTTTGGCTGCTGAGGCTGCAGCTATCCTGCGGGGTAAGCACAAGCCGATCTTTACGCCTCACGTTGATACCGGCGACCACGTAATCGTTATCAACGCCGACAAAGTCGTCCTGACCGGCGACAAGCTGGACAAGAAGATCTATTACCGGCATTCGGGTTATCCCGGCGGGCTTAAATCCATGACCTACCGCACTTTCCTGGCCAGGAAGCCGGAAGAGGCCGTGCGCAAGGCCATTGTCGGGATGCTGCCGCACAACAAACTCGGCGCGCAGATGGCCAAGAAGCTCAAGGTTTACAGGGGCCCCGAACACCCGCACGAAGCCCAGAAGCCGGAAGTCTGGTCGCGATAAAGGAGGGGTAGAGAAGTAAATGGCGCAGGTACAGTTTTACGGCACCGGAAGAAGAAAGAATGCCATTGCGCGCGTTTACCTGGTTCCCGGTAAGGGAGAGGTTAGAATTAATGCTCGTAACGCCGACGCCTACCTCGGGCGGCGTACCCTGGAGACTATTGTGCGCCAGCCGCTGGAAGTCACCGGGACAAACGGTCGCTTTGACGTTATCGCCAAGGTTCTCGGCGGAGGCTTAAGCGGTCAGGCGGGAGCTGTCCGGTTGGGCATCGCCAGGGCGCTCATCCAGGCCGACCCGAACCTCCGGCCCGTATTAAAAAAGGCCGGGTTCCTGACCCGCGATCCGCGGATGAAGGAACGCCGCAAGTACGGTCTGAAAAAGGCCCGTCGCGCTCCGCAGTTCTCCAAGCGTTAAAATCTTGTTTCCGAACTTAAAAGCAATTCAAAAAGCGGTCGCTTAAGCGATCGCTTTTTTAAATAATGGACTCTTGATCACGGGACTTCTAGCGGTGCCTGCCTTCGCTGGAAGGTTTCAATAATCTTGTCGTCAATCCACTTTGTTGCGGGCATGGCTTCCTGGGCGAAATAGGAGACCACGCCCGCATAGATGGCCAGGGCCACCCTCGCCTGGTACTCCGGGTCCTTTAGAAGCTCACGTTCGGTGGGGTTGCTCAGGTAACCCGTTTCCACGATGACGGCCGGGACCCGCGTCTCGCGTGTGATGAAGTAATCGATCTCCTTGGGAACACGCTGAGTGTTGCCGAGGATGCGTATTAATTCCGCCTGGATGGCCTGGCTGACGCGCTTTGACTCTTCGGAGCCGGGCTGCGAAAAGGTCTGTGCCCCGCGCTCGCCCGGATCGTGAAAGTTATTGCAGTGGATGCTGATCAGGAGATCGGCGTTAGTCTCGTTGGCGATGCGGGCGCGCTCGGCCAGGTCGGCGCGCTGTCGCTCGATGATTCGCCTGTCCTCGGTGCGGGTGAGAATCACCCTGGCTCCCCCCTGGCGCAGGTAATCGGCGAGTTTGAGGGCGATCGGCAGGGTAATGTCCTTCTCGAAGGTCCCATCCGGAGCCCTGGCGCCCGAGTCTTTACCCCCGTGCCCGGGGTCGACAACGATGGTTTTATTCGCCAGTAGCCAGGAAAGGGCCGCTATCGTCCTTTCGTGCAGGTAGCGGTCAGCCCACCGGTAGCCTGTCCAGCACAGGTATGCGAAAGAAACCAGCATGAAGAAGGCCAGTGCATGCCATGCCCGAAGGCGGCAAGCTGCAACCCAGACTGGCAAAATCATACCTCCTTTCCAGCATCTCACACCATGTCTATGCCGCCTTGAAGAAACCTATGACAGTTCGGTTGTCAGTCGTCTGGCAACGGTCAAAACCGCGGGCGTAGCCCGCCTCATGGGCTGGTAATTCGCCGGACAAACGGTTATATTGAGGGTGGGAGGTAGTGTTGGATATGATCATCGCCCATTTGGTAAAGGGGAAGCTGAGCGGCCGTCTGTGTTTCGACGGAGTTCAGACTTTTTTTGAGGACACCGCGGAGGAGATCGCCGAGGCGATCCGACCTTATCTCGACCGGCCGCTGGAGTACAAGACAAGCGAATGGGTGAACGGGGAGAAGGTCAAGACCCGGTGTATCGCCCCGCCGAACACAATCGAGCATTTCAGCGCCCTGGTTTGGTTTTACGTCCCCTGCAAGGCCGGGGTGGGCATAGCGCACATCCAGAACCAGATCGAAGCCGATGCACCGACCGAGGACGAGGGATGAGGCGGAAGAACGGCTGTATACTCCCGGCAGTGCGGGTGCGGTCTGGTTAAGGCCTTGATTCTGATTAGGTAGGTAATAAGATGATCCAAAGCGAAGCAGGAATTCGCTGTTTTCTGGCGAAAAACACCTTGCAGCGGATAGCAGGGCAGAGAAGGCCCGCTTAGACCGGCTCGAAGCCGGATTTTGAAGCCCCGCGGGGTGAAAGCCGCGAGGGATGAAACGGCTTTTGCGCACAGGTTCGGCTGAGGACCGTTTCCCGGGGGTCAGTTCTGTGCGCGAAGAGGAGGTCGGGAGCACCGGCGGACAGTGGTTTTTTAAACGGCGAGACATAGGCCGGGGGTGCTCGAACCGAGATCTCCCCGGTGCGCTTTTGTATTTATATAGAAAAAAAGGCCACGGAGGCTTAGAACCCGCCCGAAGGCGGATGGCTCTGTGGCCTTTCGGTTTCTGAACGGCAATTAATGCAATTAGTGTGGAGGAGGTTACAGCCAATGAAAAGAATCTGCTGGCTCGTGTTGGTTACGGCCATAGTTTTTGCTTTCCTGGTTGGCGGGTGCGGCTCGAAGAAACAGGATGATGCATCCAAGCAGACAGCGAGGCAAAAGGATGAACTGGTGCTGGCGGTAGGCGGCGAACCCGACGGCGGGTTTGATCCCACCACCGGTTGGGGCCGCTACGGTTCGCCGCTTTTGTTCAGCACGCTGCTGGCGCGCAATAACGATCTACGAATTGTAAATGATTTGGCCGAAAGCTGCAAGGTCAGTGAAGACGGTCTGACCTGGACGATTACTATCCGCAAGGATGTAAAGTTTTCCGACGGCAGCCCGCTTACGGCCGAAGACGTGGCGTACACTTTCGAGACGGCCGCTGGCAGCGGTTCGATTGTCGATCTGAGCGTCCTGGAGAAAGCAGTGGCTGTAGACGAGCGGACTGTCGAGTTTCGATTGAAACACCCCCAGTCGACTTTTGTCAACCGTTTAATTTCCACCGGTATCGTGCCTAAGAACGCGCACGGCAAGGATTTCGCGACAAAACCGATTGGCTCGGGTCCCTACAGATTTGTGCAGTGGGACAAGGGACAGCAGTTGATCGTCGAGGCCAATCCTTATTATTACGGCCCTGAGCCTGAATTCAAAAAGATTACTTTCCTGTATCTGAATGAGGACGCAGCTTTTGCTGCGGCGAAGGCGGGCCAGGTCGATATCGTGTCCGTACCGCATATGTTCGCGAAACAGACGGTGCCAGGAATGAAACTCGTAGCGGTCAAGAGCGTCGACAACCGCGGCATAATGTTTCCGACGGTGCCGTCAGGAGAAAAGACCAAGGACGGCTTTCCCGTCGGTAACGACGTGACAGCCGATGCGGCCATCCGCAAGGCCGTAAATGTCGCGGTCGACCGCAAGGCGCTCGTGGATAACGTGCTCGAGGGCTTCGGCTCGCCCGCCTACACAATCTGCGACAATCTGCCCTGGTGGAACCCCGACACAGTGATCAAGGACGCCGATCCGGAAGCAGCGAAGAAGCTTCTGGCCGAGGCCGGCTGGAAGGATACCGATGGCGACGGCGTGCTGGAGAAAAACGGGCTGGCCGCAAGGTTCACCCTGATCTATCCGGCCGGGGACCAGACCCGCCAGTCCCTGGCCCTGGCGGTGGCGGATATGCTCAAACCTGTAGGTATTGACATCAAAGTAGAGGGCAAGAGCTGGGACGAGATCAAGACCCTTATGCACTCAAACGCGATACTTTTCGGGTGGGGAAGCCATGATCCGCTGGAAATGTACAACGTGTATCACAGCCGCAACAGGGGCGTCGACTGGTATAATCCCGGTTTCTACAGCAACCCGGATGTTGATGTGTATCTGGACAAGGCCCTGACTGCGAAGAGCGAGGACGAGGCCCTGTCGTACTGGAAAAAGGCCCAATGGGACGGCAGGACCGGCTTAAGCGGCAAGGGCGACGCGCCCTGGGCCTGGCTGGTGAACATCGATCACTGCTATTTCGTCCGCGAAAATCTCGATATCGGGAACCCGAGAATCGAGCCGCACGGGCACGGCTGGCCGATCACCGCCAACATTCTGGAGTGGCGCTGGAAGAAGTGATCTAAAAGGCGCCTTGAGGAGAAACACAGGTGAGAAAAGTGCTGTTGCTTCTGGCAGGCAAGACCCTGCGGCTGGCGGCGCTTCTGGCGGCTTTGTGCGCCTTTTCCTTCTGGCTGGTCAGCCATTCGCCCGTCGATCCGGTACGCGCCTACGTGGGCGCCGACATGCTGCTGGTCGGCCCGGAACAGCGGGAGCGGATCGCCGCGTACTGGGGCCTGAACGACCCGCCCGGCGAGAGATTCCTGCGCTGGAGCCGGGCGATGCTGCGCGGCGACTTCGGCACGTCGATGATTTTCCGGCGGCCGGTCGCCGAGGTTATCGGCGAGCGGTTCTACGCATCGCTGCTCCTTATGGGGACGGCCTGGGTGTTTTCGGGCGTCTGCGGATTCGCGCTCGGCGTGGCGGCGGGGGCGCGGCAGGGCACATGGATCGACGGGGTTATAAAGTGGTACTGTCTCACGATGGCTTCCACGCCGGTCTTCTGGCTGGCCATCGTGCTTTTGATGGTTTTCGCCGTCTGGCTGGGCTGGGCGCCGGTGGGTCTCGCCGTGCCTGCCGGCGCCCTAGCCGGGGAAGTAACCCTGGCCGACCGTATCCGCCACCTGGTACTGCCCGCGATTACGCTGAGCATCGTCGGAGTTTCCAGTGTGGCCCTGTTCACGCGGCAGAAAGTCGTGGATGCTCTGGCAAGCGAGTACGTGCTCTTCGCCCGGGCCAAGGGCGAACCCGAAACGGCCATTCTTTGGCGGCATGTGCTACGCAATGTCGCCCTGCCTGCCGTGACGCTGCAGTTCGCCGTTTTCAGCGAGCTTTTCGGCGGCTCGGTGCTCGCCGAGCAGGTGTGTTCCTACCCCGGGCTCGGCCAGGCCATCGTGCAGGCGGGCCTGCGCGGTGATATTCCTCTTTTGCTGGCGGCGGTGATGTGCGGGGCGGTATTCGTTTTTGCCGGGAACCTTCTGGCTGATGTCATCTACAGCATCGTCGATCCCCGGATCAGACTGGTAAAGCAAATCTAGCAACAAATGCCGCTTTAAGCTTACGCTCAGTGGGAGGTGGCGCGGTGGCGACAGATATTGAGGCTTGCAGGCAAGCGGCTGCTGTCAACCACGGCGGGTTGCGCGTGCCGCGTTTGAACCTGCGCCAGCGTACGCTGTTGGTCCTGGTCCTGTCCTCATTGCTGCTGCTCGGTATCTTGGCCGGGGGAGTTTTCTCGGGCAGCGAAAAACTGGCGACCAACTTCGCCGAGCGGAATCTGGCTCCATCATTCGTTCATCCGTTCGGCACCGACTGGCTCGGCCGGGACATGCTGGTGCGGACGGTAAAGGGGCTGACGTTGAGTCTGGGCGTCGGGACTCTCGCCGCAACGGCGAGCGTCGTCATCGCCGTGCTCCTGGGATTGGCGGCCGCGACGGGGGGAAGGGTCGTGGACGGCGCCGTCACGTGGTTTGTCGATTTCTTTTTGGGCTTGCCCCACCTTGTCTTTCTCATCCTGATCGCTTTTGTACTCGGCGGCGGGGTCAAGGGGGTGGTGATCGGGGTGGCGCTCACCCACTGGCCGAGCCTGGCGCGTGTTGTCCGCGCTGAGATCCTGCAGCTACGCACCGCGGAGTTTGTCGCGGTTTCCCGCCGGCTCGGCCGGACGCGCTGGTGGATCGCCCGGCGGCATTTTCTGCCGCACCTTTTGCCGCAGCTCTTGGTGGGTTTCGTGCTGCTTGTGCCTCACGCCATCCTGCACGAGGCATCGATTACTTTTCTCGGGTTCGGGCTTTCTCCGCACCGGCCGGCTGTCGGGATCATCCTTTCCGAATCGATGCGTTACCTTTCTACCGGTATGTGGTGGCTCGCCCTGTTTCCAGGGCTCGCTCTGCTGGCTGTGGTGCGCAGTATTGACCTTCTGGGGGACAACATCAGGGCGCTGCTCGACCCGCGGACCGCGCACGAATAGGGTTTTGTTATTTAAGTTTACAGGGAGGTTGACGACGATGCTTCCGGCCGGTAACGGGTGCCCGGCGGCAGGTCACGAAACGGGCTGCAAGGCGAAAACCGGCGGCGCGGAGGTCGGTTGCGCCCCGCTGCTGGCGATTGAAAACCTTTCAGTGTCTTTTCTGCGATACGTTTCCGGTTGGCAGCGGCGAAAGCTGACGGTGATCGACGATCTGTGCGTCGCTGTGTATCCCGGGGAGATTCTGGCGGTCGTGGGGGCCAGCGGGGCCGGCAAGAGTCTTCTCGCCCATGCTCTTTTGGGTATCTTGCCGCGCAACGCGCTGGTGACCGGAATAATCCGTTTTGCCGGCGAGGACCTGACGCCCGTGCGCCAGGCGCAGCTTCGCGGGCGCGAAATCGCGCTGGTCCCGCAGTCGGTGAACTTTCTCAATCCGCTGATGCGGGTGGGCGCGCAGGTGCGGGCGGCGGTCCGGGACGGTGACGCGCCGGGCGCCCAGCGCCGCGTTTTTGCCCGCTACCGGCTGCCGCATGAGTCCGAAAGGCTTTACCCGTTTCAGCTTTCGGGCGGTATGGCGCGGCGCGTGCTCGTGGCCGCGGCCACCGTGAGCGGGGCGCGGCTGGTCATCGCCGACGAACCCACGCCGGGTCTCGACGCGGAGGCGGTGCGCGAAACGCTTTTCCATCTTCGCGAGCTTGCCGATGAAGGCCGTTCGGTCTTGCTCATCACGCACGACATCACGGCCGCGCTTCCCGTGGCCGACCGCATCGCCGTCTTTTACGGGGGTACGGTGCTGGAGGTTGCCCCCGCGCAAGATTTCACGGGTACAGGCGAGTCGCTGCGCCACCCTTACAGTAAAGCCCTCTGGCAGGCCCTGCCGCAGAACGGTTTCGCGGTTGTGCCGGGATACCAGCCTTTGCCGGACACGCTGCCTGCCGGATGCCTTTTCGCTCCGCGCTGCCCGCAGGCTGCACCGGCGTGCGCGGCGGAACGGCCGCCCGTACGCGGCCTGCGGGGCGGCACGGTGAGGTGTTTTTATGCCGCTTGAAGCGCGCGGAATCGGGTTTCGCTACGTAAACGCGCCGTGGGTGCTGCGCGGCTTAGACCTGGATGTCCGCCAGGGAGAGACGGTGGGGCTTGTCGGCCGAAGCGGGATCGGCAAAACAACGTTAGCGCGCATCCTCGCCGGTTATCTAAAGCCGCTGGAGGGTGCGGTGCTGGTGGACGGCGAACCTCTGCCGCAAAAAGGCTCTGCTCCCGTGCAGCTTATCTGGCAGCACCCCGAGAGGGCGGTAAACCCGCGCTGGCGCATGCGCGATATCCTGACGGAAGGGTGGGAACCTGACCGGAACGTGCTGGCGGCGTTCGGCATCGAGCCGGACTGGCTTGAACGCTGGCCCAACGAGCTTTCGGGCGGGGAGCTGCAGCGCTTCTGCGTGGTGCGGGCGCTCGGGCCGTCAACCCGCTATCTGATCGCGGACGAGATCAGCACCATGCTCGATGCCCTGACGCAGGCGCAAATCTGGCACGCCCTGCTGGCTGTCGCCCGCACAAGGAAGCTCGGCTTGCTCGTCATCAGCCATGACGCGCCGCTGTTGCGGCGCGTATGTAACAGAATTGTTACTTTGCCTTGAGCGCAAAGCAGCCAAGCCCTATGTTTCCCGGCATAGCGACAGAGCCGCCCGGACCACGGCAGGGTCGTAGAGGACACCGCTTTGGCTTGTGATCTCCTCCAGGGCGGCGGCGAAAGACTGGGCGGGCCGGTAGGGACGGTGCGAGGTCATGGCGTCCAGCACGTCGGCCACGGCCAAAATACGCGCCTCGGGCAGGATTTCCTCACCTCGCAGTCCGTCCGGGTAGCCGGAGCCGTCGAGGCGCTCGTGGTGCTGGCGCACAGTCAGGGCGACCGGGTGGGGGAAGGGGATGTCTTTGAGCGCTTCGTATCCCGTGACCGGATGGGTCTTGACAAGGGCGAACTCGTATGAGTTCAAGAGGCCGGGCTTATTGAGGATGGCTGCCGGAACAGTGATCTTGCCGATATCGTGGAGGAAGCCAGCCAGACGCAGAGCCTCGATACGGTCTTCCTCGATGCCCATTTCCCGCGCGATGGCGCAGGCCAGTTCGGCAACCCGCTGTTGGTGGCCGGCCGTGTAAGGGTCGCGCATTTCGACCAGCCGCGCGACGGCCATCACGCCTTGCTGCAGGGTGTCGACTAGCCTCTTGCTGTGTTCGAGACGCTCCCGCTCCGCCCGGCGACGCTCGCTCTCGTCGCGAAATACCAGCACTACGCCGATGATTTCCCCTGCAGCATCTCGGATCGGCGCGCCGCTGTCGGTAATGGGTATGAGCTTTTTGTATCGTGTGGCCAGCAGTGTATGATTGGCCAGGCCGACGACCGTGCCTTCGCTCAGGACGCGGCTTACCGGACTCTCCACCGGCCGCCCGGTGTGCTCGTTGACGATGTTGAAAACCTCGTTCAGGGGGCGGCCGAGGGCCTCAGCGGCCGGCCAACCGGTAAGCTGTTCGGCCACCGGGTTGATGAAGGTGACGCGGCCGTCGCAGTCCGTACAGATGACGGCGTCGCCGATGCTGGCCAGGGTCACGCGGAACCGCTCCTGCTCGGCCGCCAGCCTTGCTTCCCTCGCCTTGCGGGCGGTGATGTCCCGCACCACGGCTAAGAGCCTGTCGCGGCCGCCGATGACCGCGCGCTTCAAATTCACTTCCACCCAGAAGAGCCGTCCGTTCCTGGCGCGGGCCAGCCACTCAAAGATCCGAGGCGCTTGGGCCGCCTTTTTGATCCACTCCAGGGCTTCGGCTTGCGTGTAGGGCGGCACGCCGGCGCTCAAGTCTTCGACCTGCAGGTTCCGCACCTCTTCGGGCGTCCACCCGTAGAGGGTCAGCACCCTGGGGTTTGCGTCGATGATCTGCCCGTTTTCCGCATCGTGTACGAAGATCGCATCGTTGACGGCCTGGAAGATTTCACGGTAGTTGGTCTGGAAGATACGTAAAGTTTCTTCCTTGTGCTTAAACTCGGTGATATCCGTGAAAGAGGCGACGCTCTGGTTGGTGCCGGGGATGAGGGCCACGGTCAGCCAGATATCCCGGGCGCGCCCGTGGCGGTCTACGAAGCGAAACTCGTAGTTTCTCGGCGCGCCCTGAGGGTCACGTCGGCGCATTCTATGGTAGCCGAGCAGGCGCTCCAGTTCCTCCGGCGCCACGAACTCGGTCCAGCTCTTTTTGCCCTCGATCTCCGGGCGGGTGTAGCCGACCAGGCGGGCGAAGTCCTCGTTGCAGAAAGAAATGGTGGTGTCCTCTTCGATCAGGCAGGTGGCGGTGCCGGTATTCTCAAAAAGGGTGATGTAGGCGGCCCTCAGCTGTTCGAGGATCTCCGGCGAACGGTCCGAGCCGGTCGGGGAATGACCATCTTGCCCTATGGCGGACACCTCCCCTGTGCCCGGCCCCGGCAGAGTTTCAGGCAATACCGAAGAAACCGGGGACTTAGGGTTTGGAATAGTTCGACACGGTTATGTAGATTCCTGCATGATTCAAGACTTTTTGGAATATAACCCCGCCTCAGGTCATTTGCTTCCCGGCGTGTCTTTGCGCCCGCGGTAAGGCACGGGGATAAACTGAACCGACGGGCGGCGCTGGGGCGGTTGCGGATAGAGCTCCATCAGTTCGTAAATCTCCTTGGGCAGGCCGGTTTCAACTTTGAGCCCCAGGTTCTTCAACTTTTCAAAAGTAATCGGGTAATCGTGGGTCCACTGTCCCGTGGACAGGGCCTTAGTGACCTCGCGCGCGTTCTCTTCGGGCATCTTCTCTT
The DNA here is from genome assembly GCA_036804525.1 of Bacillota bacterium. Lineage (GTDB taxonomy): Bacteria > Bacillota > Desulfotomaculia > Desulfotomaculales > JASEER01 > JBFLVT01. Next base: position 39,407 of record DAIRSE010000011.1, read on the forward strand.
TGAGCAGTTCCAGGATGAACTCCTCGACCTGCGCCAGGGCTTTGGCTGAGATGTCGGCCATGATCAGGGTCTCGTCATCGACCTTGTCCTTGCCTTTTTGGCGCACTGCTTCTACAATAGAAGCTGCGGGAAAATTTCCGAGCTGCGGGTCCACCGGGCCGAGCACGGCGTTTTCATCCATTACGATTTCGTCGGCAGCGAGCGAGATCATTGTCCCCCCGGACATGGCGTAGTGAGGAACAAAGACGGTAACCTTGGCCGGATGCCGCTGGATGGCCCGGGCGATTTGTTCCGAAGCCAGGACCAGGCCGCCGGGGGTATGGAGTACCAGGTCAATGGGCAGGTCGTCAGGGGTCAGCCGGATGGCCCGCAGGACGTGTTCAGAGTCCTCGATGTTGATGAATCTTGTCAGTGGAATGCCCAGGAGGCTCAGCAATTCCTGGCGGTGGATGAGGGTGATCAGGCGCGACCCTCTTTTTTGTTCGATCTGCCTGATCAGCCGCAGCCTTGCGGCTTCGATACTGCGCTGCCGGAGCATGGGGATAATGACGGATATCAGGAAAAGGAACCAGATAATGTCGATCGGGGAGATGCTCAAGAAACCGAAACCCCCTTTGCGGGAATGGAGCCTGTTTCTAGTCTTTCCCGTGTCATGCACGTGATGCAGAGATCGGGACAGGGACTTGCCCCTACGTGCTCGAATACATTCTAACAGTTTTTGTCGAAAGGAGGAAGGCAAATGCTGCCTGCCGCTAAAATTTACGAAGCCCTGGCCGTTGCGGAGAACAACAGGCTTTTTGCTTATCTTGACGAGATATACCAGAAGGTTCCCGAGTCGGAGTGCAAGCAGTGCGGCACCTGCTGCGGCGATCCTCCCCCGGCGGGGCTGATCGAGTATTTGAACGTCTACCGTTATGTCCGCGACAACCTTAAGGACCTGCATTCCGAACTGGTGGAACGGGCGGTACGGTTTTACTTCCTGCACCTGGTCGATGCGAATACCAAATGCCCGTTCCTGGGAGCCGACAACCGGTGCCTGGTCTACCCGGTACGCCCCCTGAACTGCCGCATTTACGGCCACCTGGACCGGAAGGCCCACGAGCAGCTGAACAGCCGGGGGTTGGAAGACGTCGGCGAGTACTACCGGAAGACACACGGCATCACGCTGCCCAAGGAGATCCTGGAGTCCAGGATCCCGTACTGCGAGGACATCAAGAGCAAGGGACACGTTAAACTGGAACAGGCGCAGGAAATGACCATGGGCGTGCTGGCCCTGGACGCGCAGATCCTGCCCTCCAGGCTGGTCTTCGATCAAGTGGTATACGCGCCCCTGGGCACCCACCTTGCCTGCAGCGTGCTGAACGAGGGCGTGCAGAAAAAGCGTCCCGAAGTTATGAAGGAATACCTTGAAACAGGAGCCAGTCCGCTGATGGAGAAGTATTTGGAGCGCGCGGGGAAGTTCAACTTCTAGATCTGATCCTCACATTTGTGGTGGCGGTTCTGACTGGGGGAGTGGGTAGGTGAGTCTGAGCGTCATTTTCGTAACCGCACTCGTGGTGGGGCTGACCGGCGCGATGATGCCGGGCCCTCTGCTGACCGTTACGGTGGCCGAGTCCGCACGGCGGGGCTTCTTGACCGGGCCGCTGCTCATCGTCGGCCACGCCGTTCTCGAAGGCGCGCTCGTACTCGCCCTCGTCGGCGGGCTGGCCGTTTTTCTGACGCTGCATTCCGTGACGGGTACGATCGCCTTCCTGGGCGGCGGCTTCCTGATCTACATGGGGCACGGCATCATCAGCGACGTGCTGCGCGGCCGGGTCAACCTCCAGGCTATACAGGAGGCCGCCGCGACGGGCGACGGCGAGGAACCGGCCAAGTCCAGAGGTATTTTGAAGCTCGTCGGCCTGGGCGCCGTCACCAGCATTTCCAACCCTTACTGGTCCCTCTGGTGGGCCACCATCGGTCTGACCTACATCACCCAGTCGCTCGACAAGGGCTACCTGGGACTTGCCGCTTTCTTCACCGGGCACATCTCCGCCGATTTCCTGTGGTACGGCCTGATAGCGTACCTGGTCGTGAAGGGCAAGCGTTTCCTCTCCCCGCCCGTTTACGGGGAGATTCTGGTGATCTGCGGGTCATTTCTGATGTTTCTCGGCGGGTACTTCATCTGGACGGGATACAAAACCTTTGCTGGCATGGTCTAGTCGTTATGGCTGCAAGCCGATGCTGCGGGTGATTCACTCACTTCCAATTTCTCACTTCCCGCCTCCCAAGCGGTGACGCAGGTTGACCGGCTCGAAGTCTTTTCGAACCCGGCCGTCGACCACGACCACGACGGGGAAACGGCCGGCGTTGAAGGCCGCGCCGATACGCCCTCCGCTGTCCAGGGCGAGAATCCCGCCTTCGGCGTCCTTCAGGTCGGCCAGCCTCTTCAATGCCGACTCCACCGCCTCCTGGGGATGCGCGCCTTCCGCTATTTGTTCGTCCACGTACTTGGCCGTCAGCGTCTCCACAAAGGCTTCACCCACGCCGGTGCAGACCACGGCGCTTGTCGCGGAGGCGTAAATGCCTCCGCCCAGCGAGGGGGTATCTCCAACCCTTCCGGGCATCTTCAGGGAACACCCGCCTGTCGACGAGGCCGCGGCCAGCGCCTGCCCGTCCCAGCACACGCACCCCACCGTGTCGGCGCGGTACTCCAGCCCCGTAAAGAGGTTCTGGGCCGGCATCTCGCCCCGGGACAGGCTGTCCTTGGCCTTGCGCCACGCTTCGAGCTGCTCCCTGGTGATGCAGTTGGCTTCGGGGAAGTGATGCCGGCGCGCGAACTTGATGGCGCCTTCCCCGGCCAGCATTACCTGCTTGGTTTCCTCCATCAGCTTGCGGGCCACCGATATCGGGTTGGCGACCTCCCGGATGGCGGCCACGGCGGCGAAACGGTTTGTCCCGCCGTCGACGATGGCGGCGTCCATCTCGACTTCGCCGTCAAGATTGAGCACCGAACCGTAGCCGCAGTTGAACCGCGGCGAGTCCTCCAGGAGGTTGAGCACGGCTTCGAGCGCCGGCACACGGCCTTCGGCCAGCAGCCTGTGCCCCCGCAGCACCGCCTCTTCAAGAAGCTCCATGAATTCCCGTTTCCGGCTCGTATCCAGCCCGCCGTGTACCGCGATAATGCCCATGTCTGTATTGTCGTCAGCCTGCCTGGTTTCTATGCGGGACGGTGCGCCGCCGTTTCCCGACAGGAATTCGTCCGCTTTCCTGCAGGCCGGTGATGGACATCGCCGGGACCTTGTGGTAGGATCAAAACAGCCAGCTGGAAAATGCTGCGGGCGGCAATGCCGCTTGCCCTGCCGGTTGGCTGGCTTCAAGCACATATCGAGCCCTGTCCGGGTGCCTCTTGCCAGGAGAGAGCGTTCAAAAACGAGCATGGCGCGGAAGGCGAAGCCGCCGGCGGCGGAGCGTACTGGGTGCTACGTGAGCACTGGACGGCAAGCCTGACAAAGCCAGGCGAAGTTTTTCAACGGTCTCCCAGGGAGGTGAAAAGGGAATCAGGTGCAAATCCTGAACGGCCCCGCCACTGTAATGGGTGAGCAGTTCCTTGCCGCGGAAAGCGGCATTGCCACTGGGCGACAGGCCCGGGAAGGTTGGAACCGGCGATGAACCCTGAGTCAGGAGACCTGCCCGGACAGCAGTAAGCTTACCTCCGAGGGAGAGGGGGCGATGTCCGGTGTTTTTCGCTGAACCCGGCGGCTAGCCTTGTCGACCCGGCCTCGGAAGGCCGGGTCTTTTGCTTCCGGTACGACTTTTCACGGCCAATACATGCTGGGGAGGCAAAAACGATGAGGCTTTGCCAACGGTTGCTAGTTTTTCTCTATGTGTTTGTCCTGCTTTTTGGCCTTGCCGCGGCGCCGGCGCTGGCCGGAATTACGATCCAACTGAACTCCGACAGTAATGGCATCGTTTACGAGGGAACGCCCATCACCATTAGGGCGACAGTTTATGACGGCGGTACGTTGGTCACTACCCCGGCTGTGGAATGGTCGCTGGGCAACCCCGGTTGCGGTACCCTGAGCGCGGTATACGGCGAGGCGGTCACTTTTACTCCCGCCCGGCCGTCCGGCCTGGGCCGCTGGGACAGCGTGACCACGGTGGTCTATGCCGCCTACGGCGGGGCAACGGCAGAACTGCCGCTGACCATCTACCCCGGCGCGGCAGCCAGCGACCCCCTGGCGCGGGCGAAGGTCTATCTGCGCGCGCAGCAAGCTGCCGACGGGAAGCTGACCGACGATTGGGCGGCCATCGCCCTGGCCGCGGCCGGGGAGAACCTGTCGGCCAACGATTGGCTGAAAAACGGCCGGGGGCACCTCGAGGCGATGGGTTCCGCGGTTGCCGGCTGGGATCCCGACTCGACGTCCACGACGACGATCGCCCGCACCCTGCTGGCGGTGGCCACGGCCAGGAAGGCCGGCGCCGACGTCAACCCGCGGGACTTCGGCGGGAAAGACCTGGTCGCACTGCTCCTGCAGCGCCAGGATGCCAGCTCGGGACATTTCGGCCTGCCGGGCGAAGCCGCCTGGGTCAACGCCCACGCCTGGGCGGTTCTCGCCCTCTCGTCGGCGGGGGAAGCGGTGCCGAATCGCGACAGGGCGCGGCAATGGCTGATCAACGCCCAGAACGCGGACGGCGGCTGGGGCTGGACTACTGACCGCAATGACCAGTGGGGAGGCTACCTGAGCGACTCCAACGATACCGCCGCCGCCGTCCGGGCGCTCGTGGTCCTCGGCGTTAACGACAAGAGCGCCGGTCAGCCGCTCGGGAAGGCCCTTTCGTTTCTGAAGACCATGCAGGCTGACGACGGCGGATTCTTCTACGGACAATGGGGCCCCCCGTCCGACAGCAACTCCGACGGCGAAGTCATCCAGGCTCTGGCCGCCGCCGGGGAGGACCCGCAGGGCGCCGGCTGGTCGAAAACCGGGGGGTTAAATGCCGTCAACCACCTGCTGAGTCTGCAGAAGGCTGATGGCTCCTTCTGGTGGCAGGCCGGCAGCGATGGTTACAGCCCCGGGCATGACACTGCCGTGGCCCTGCTCGGTCTGGTCTGCCTCGACCCGGCAAAGCTGCCCGAGGTGCCGCCCGCGCCGCCGGGCGGGGGCGGCGCCCCGTCTCCGCAGACGATCACCGTCACCGCCGGGGTGCGGGGACTGGACGGAGCGACAATGTATGCCTCGCGGGCGGTGAAGCTGGCGCCCGGGAAGCAGACCCCGCTCGGGGCCCTGGAGGCCCTCGGCGCCAGCATCGAAACCGGGTTCGGCGGCAGCTATGTGGTCAGCATCGACGGCCTGGCCGAAAAGCAATACGGCCAGGCGAGCGGCTGGATCTACCTGGTGAACGGATCGGCTCCCCCGGCGGCGTGCAACGCCTACCGCCTCCGTGACGGGGACGACGTACTGTGGCGTTACGTCCGCTCGTTAGCGGAAACCGGCGATTTTTTACCAAACCGGCTGCCTGTCGGGCCTACGCTTTCCCCGACGCTGGCGGGCGGTATCGCCGCGGCTGAAAAGGCGCTTTCCGCCGCAAAGGATGGGGGGCCGGCAACCACCGTCCTGCCTTCCGCCCCGCCGGACGCCGCGGCAGCCGCCGAGCTGGCGCGCGCCCTGGCCGCCAACCGCGTCGGTCTCGCGCAGGAGGTTAACCCGGAGATGGAAACCCTTGTCGCTGATGAACTGCTGGAAGCCGGGCTAAAGATACCCGCCGGTGCTCTCGAACGAACCGTGACCATCTCCGTGCGCGAGCAGAAACGAGAGGAGGAGGGCCTGCCGGCCCCGGTGGGGAAGACCTTCGCCTCCGGCGTGTACGATTTCGGCCCGGACGGGCAGGCCTTCCGGAAGGCGGCCACGGTCTACCTGCGCTGTCTGCCCTCTGAGGGCCGGGCGGCGGCCGACCTGACCTTGGCCTGGTTCGACCCGCAGTCTGACCTGTGGCGTCCCCTGGCGGCGGTCTACGACCCGGCTACGGGTCTCCTGGCCGGGCGCATAACCCACTTCACCCGCTTCGCAGCGCTGACCCCGGCCGGCCCCTCTCCGGCCTTCACAGACATCGATGCGGGCGGAAAAGCGTGGTACGCCGGGGCCGTAAAAGATCTTGCCGCGCGGGGCGTCATCGGGGCCGATGAGGGTCCGGCCTTCCGCCCCGGGGATCCGGTCACCCGGGCGGTCTTCACCGGCTGGCTGGCCCGCGGGCTGGGGCTGTTGCCGGGTCCGGACCCGTCCTTTACCGACCTCGGGGTGGATGCGGCCTACCGCGCCGAGATCGGCGCCGCCGCCCGCCGCGGCCTGGTCCGCGGCCTGCCCGGCGGCCTTTTCGGACCGGAGAAGCCGCTGACCCGCCAGGAACTGGCCGCCATCCTGGTACGCGCCGCTCACCGCGCGGGCCAGCCGGAGCAGCTCCCGCCCGAACGGGCGGAAGCAGTTCTCGGGCGTTACACCGACGCCGACCAGGTCGCCGGCTGGGCGCGCACAGCAGTGGCCGCCGCCGTTAACGAAGGGCTGCTGGCCGGTATGCCCGACAAGCACCTGAACCCCCGCGGACCGGTAACTCGTGCCGAGGCCGCGGCCTTCGTCCAGCGCTTGGTGGAACGCGAAAGGGCGGTACGTGATGCGGCGTAAACCGTTGTCTTTCAAGGGCCTGGCCGTGGCTCTTTTTCTCGTCCTGTTCCTGGGTATCCTGGGCTGCGGCACGGCGGCGGGTCCGCCCGAAATGTCTTCGCCGGCGGCCGCAACGTCGGCGCCGGAAAGGGCACCGGCAGAAAACCTGCGGTCTGCGCCGTCATCGGTGGCTGGCGGCGCAGGCGATCCCGCCGGGGTTCCGGCGCTGCAAACCGGCGAAGAACACACCCCTGCCTCTTCCGGTGACCGTGAGAACACAACCGCACCCGGAGGGCAACGGGCGGCCGGCGGCCCTAAAGTAACCCTCTGGGTGACGCGGGACTTCGGCCGGGAAACCCTCTTCGCGGCCGAGGTGCCCCTGCCGCCCGGAAGTGACGTACTATCGCTCCTCAAGAACCACACCCGGGTCGAAACGGCTTACGGCGGCAAGTTCGTGAACGCGATCAACGGCATTCGGTCAGACGGACGGGGCGGACGCTTGGACTGGTTTTACTGGGTCAACGGTGTCCTTGCCCCCGTCGGTGCCGCCGATTTCCGGCCCGTCCCCGGGGACGTGGTCTGGTGGGACTACCGTGACTGGAGCGCCGGTCCGCCTGCTCCGGCCGTTGTGGGAGCCTATCCTTGTCCCTTAAAAGGAGGCGCGCCCGTGCTTGTTCTTTATCCCGAGGGGCAGTCCGACCTGTTCCGGCAGGTGGCGGGAGCTCTTGCCACTCAAGGCATTCAGGCTTGCGGAAGCATAGTTGATGACCGGGCCGTCCTTCAGCGGAATACGCCGGTCCTCGTTGTGGGGTTGTGGAGGGATCTGGCATCCTCGGCACTGGCTAAGATCGTTGAGCGGGGAGCCCGCTCGGGCATCTATTGCCGTCTTACTGCCGACGGTTTTACAGCGTTGGACGAGCGGGGGAACGCTACCGTGGACCTGAAAGAAAGCTGCGGGACGGTCCTGGCAACAGCCGCCGGCCCGGGGGACAGGAACCCGCTGTGGGTCGTGACGGCGACTGATGACGCCGGCCTGAAAGCAGCGGTCAGAGTCCTCGAAGATCCTTCGAAGCTTCGCTTCCGGTGCGGTGTCCTGGTACAGGAGTCTCAGGTCACTGCCCTGCCGGCGGGAGGTGCTGCAAGATGAAAGCGAGACTTGTTCTAGTCCAGGCCGTGCTGTGTTTTTGGCTGGTTATCTGCCTGGCTTTGCCGGCGAGCGCTTCCGATTCTGTTGACGCTTCACTTCAAAGAGCCTGTGCGTACCTGTCCGGCCAGCAGGTCTCTGACTATCCCTGGGCTTCGATTGCCTTGCGAGCGGCAGGATGTCCCCGTGCCGGGGACTTTTCCTTGTCCCGCCTGCCGGAGGACGGCCCGACAACCGGCCTGGTGCGGATGATCATCGCCGGAACGCTTTTTGGGTCTCCCGGTACGGACGAGGCCGTGACGAGGCTTCAGCACCTGCAGCTGAAGAACGGCAAATTTGCTGACAACACAGCGGGCCAGGGGAAAGAACTGGTCAACGCTCACGTGTGGGCGATCATAGCCCTGGCTGCTGCGGGAAGGGAAATACCCGACGGGGACGCGGCCCTGGACTGGCTTCTTGAGCAGCAGCATGCCGACGGCGGATTTTCCTATGGTACATCCGTTCCGGAGTCGGATGTCGATATAACAGCGATGGCCCTTTGCGCGATGAAGGCTCTGGGTTTGGAAGCGGACAGCCCCCCGGTGACATCTGCCTTTTCCTTTTTGCACAGCCGCCAGCAGCCCGGCGGGGGGTTTGTTTCATGGGGAGTAGAGTCCTGCGAATCGAGCGCCTGGGTTATCCAGGCTCTTGTTGCCTACGGCATGGACCCGCAAGGCGGGGACTGGACTCAGCCAGGCGGGAACCCCGTTCAGGCCCTGCTGGCTTTCCAGCGGCCGGATGGCTCTTTTGCCCACTACCGGGGAGGGCCGGCCGACATTATCGCCACCAGCCAGGCCCTGCTGGCGCTGGGGGACCTGAAACGCGGGAGGCCTTTCTGGGCCCTGCCGCGGTCCGGCAGGTTCAGCGATCTCGGTCCGGAGCACTGGGCGCACGCGGCAGTAGCCGAACTCGCCGCAGTGCTGTGCCTGATGGCGAAACTGTCCGTTCCGCCCGCCGCCGGGCCCTGGTGGACCGGGCCGGTGGAAGCGGGACGGCGAGCAGGTTTGCTCTATCCCGGCTTCAGCCCGGAAAAGCCCGCCGGGCGGGCGCAGGTTGCCTGGAGCTTGTTTGCGGCTCTCCGGGCCGGGAGTGGAACAAGTAATGGGCCGCAATAGACGCGAATCACTGCACTCGTTGGCGGCCGGCCTCTACTTCGGGGCTCTGCTGACGGCAAGCCTGGTCTACCAGCATCCTTTGCCCCTGGCCGTGCTCGGCCTGGCGGCCTTTGCCGGTCTGGTCGTTGCCCGGGGTTGGGCGCAGGCCGCCAGGCCGCTGCACGCCCTCGTGCCTGTGGCGGCCGCTGTGGTTTGCTTGAACGCCTTGCTGGTCCGCGCAGGAACTACAATCATCTGGGACCCCGGCTGGTATTGGCCGCTGTTCGGCAGGGTGCAGGTTTCACTGGAAGCCGTCTGTTTCGGTGTTGTGATGGCCCTCCGTCTCGCCGTCGTGTGGCTCGCTTTTCTGCTCTATGACCGGCTGACCGAACATGACAGGGCCTTTGCCTTCCTGGCGGCACGAATGCCGAGAACGGCGCTTACCGTTTTGGTGGCTCTGCGCTTGCTGCCGGTCCTGGCTGCCGATTTCCGGTCGGTGGAAGAGGCGCACGCGGCCCGGGGTCTGTCCCTTGGCGACGGGTCCGTGGCGGCGCGCTTCCGGGGTTATGCAGTGGTGCTTGCGGGGATGCTCGTGCTCGCCCTCGAAAGGTCGCTGGAGATGGCGGAGGCTATGCACGCCCGGGGTTTCGGGTCCGGGAGGAGGACACACCTCCCCGAAAGGTGGGCCGGACGTGACTGTTTTGCCGTCTGCGGGGCGGTTCTGGTGCTCGGCGGGTTGGGTTACGGCCTTTTCTCCGGCGCGGCCCGGGTCGGCTTCTACCCCCTCCTGGAGGGGTTTTACCGTGAAAATCTTTGGATTGTTGTGATGCTTACAGCGGCAGGGGGCTCGCTCCTGCCGCTCTGGTACTGGGGGGTTGAACACTGGCCATCCTGGCGGCGGAAAACTTAGTCTACACCTACCCCGGGCGGAGCGCACCCGCCCTGCAGGGTATGAGCCTCGAGATCGAGGAAGGAACCTTTGTTCTCTTGGCAGGTCCTTCGGGATCGGGGAAGAGCACAGTGCTGCGCGCCTTTGCCGGGCTGGTGCCCGACTTTCACGGCGGCGTCTTCGGCGGCCGTGTGCTGTTGGACGGCCGTGACCTGCGTGATGTCGGGCGGCGGGAACTGGCCCAAAGCGTGGGCATTGTCTTCCAGGACCCGGAAAAGCAGCTGGTGATGACTACGGTGGAGCGCGAACTGTGCTTCGGCCTGGAAAACATCGGGTTGCCGCCAACGGTCATCGCCCGGAGAGTGGCTGAGGGGGCGGAATTCCTCGGCTTGACCCCGTACCTCCGGACCCCGACGGCGGAGCTTTCCGGGGGGCTGAAACAGAAAACCGTCCTGGCGGCCGTCCTCGTGATGCAGCCCCGGGTGTTGCTGCTCGACGAACCGACTTCACAGCTGGACCCCGCGGCGGCCGACGAGTTTCTGTCACTGGTGCGGCGGCTGAACCAGGAGTACGGCCTTACCGTAATCCTGAGCGAGCAGCGCCTGGACCGCTGCTATCATCTTGCCGACCGCGTGGCCGTGATGGAAGCGGGGCGGGTGGTAATAGACGCTCCTCCCCGGGAAGCGGCGAAACTGGCTCTCAATGCCGGATTGCCTTACGTCCCGGCGGTGACGCGGCTGCTGGCCGCAGTCAGTGGAAGGCACCCGCTCACCGTGGCCGAGGGACGCCGGGAGCTGCTCCGCACGGTGGCGGGCGGTCACGCGGGGCAGGCCCAGGGGGCGCGAACGGGCCCGGCTGACCTCGCAGTCGAGGCCAGCCGGGTCCGGTATACCTACCCCCGCGGCGCAGCCGCTGTAACCGATCTTTCCCTTGCGGTTCCCGCCGGCGCGATAACGGCTGTCGTCGGCCCCAACGGAGCGGGCAAGAGTACCCTTCTCAAGCTCCTCGCCGGTTTGCTCAAGCCGGACGGCGGGCAGATCCGCATCTTCGGGCGTGACCGCGGGACGCTGAACAAGACCGGCCTGGCCGCCGGGGTAGCCTACCTGGCCCAGAACCCCAACGACTACCTCTTCCGTGATACGGTTGTAGAAGAACTCGGCTTCACCCTCCGCGCCCTGGGCCGGTCCGGGCCGGTGGCCGATGTGCTGGCCGCCTGCGGCCTGTCCGACCTGGCCGGGGTGAATCCGCGCGATCTTTCGGCGGGGGAGCGCCAGCGCGTGGCCCTCGCTTCACTGCTGGTCGCCGGGCCCTCGTTGATCCTCCTCGATGAGCCGACGCGGGGGGTGGACCAGCCCGCCAAGGATACTCTGGGCCGCCTCTTGGATCGGCTTTGCCGGCAGGATGGCAAAAGCGTGCTCCTGGTTACCCACGACGTGGACTTTGTGGCTGAGTGGGCGGCAAAGGTGGTCTTTATGGCCGGAGGCAGGGTCCTGGCCGCCGGAACGCCGGCGGAGGTCCTAGGCGACTCTTTGTTTTACAGCCCGCAAGTGGCGCGGCTCTTCCGCGGGGTGGCCGAAGTGACGACTTTCAGTGCCGCCCGGGCTTGGATGGCGCAGGCGGGTGCCGGGCATGGCTAGGAAGACGGGCCGGTCGCTCCGGTTGCTCTCGTGGCTGGTCTGGCTTTTGCCGTTAGCCGTGCTTGGCGCCTGTGCCTGGCTGGGAGTCACGGGGACCGTGGTCAGCCACGGCCTGTTGGCCTTCGGCGCGGCTGTCCTGGTGCTGGTGGTCGCGGCCTGGCGGTATGAATGCGGCCGCCCCGCCGGCCGGGAAATCATGCTGGTGGCCGGCCTGGCCGCCCTGGCCGCCGCCGGCCGGATACCCTTTGCCTTCCTGCCGGGGGTGCAACCGGTGACCTTCGTCTGCATAACGGCCGGGATCGTCTTCGGGGCGCGGGTCGCTTTTGCGGTGGGGGCCGTCGCGGCCGTGCTCTCCAATTTTGCCCTCGGGCAGGGCCCCTGGACCCCCTGGCAAATGATCGCCTGGGGACTGGCCGGAGCCTCGGCGGGGTGGTGTTCCGTCTTGATCAAAGGGCTGGGGCTGCCGGCCATGGTAGTTTTCAGCATCCTCTGGGGGTATCTCTACGGGGCCGTCGTCAACCTGTGGGTCTGGACGACATCCTTTTACCCTCTCGACTTGCGGTCGTTTCTGGCCGTGGAGAGCCTCAGTCTGCCATTTGACACGGCTCACGCCGCCGGCAACGCCGTCTTCGTGCTCCTTTTGGGCCGGCGCGTCATCCGCATCCTCGAGCGCTTCCGGGACAGGATCACCGTCACCCGGCTCTCTTCCCAAACCCGGCCGCGCCCCCGCCCGGAAAACTGTCTTGGTCCCGGTTCTGTCGCCTCTCGTCCTGAGTAAAAGGCGTGACGCGGAAGGATCATAAGGAACATATTGAAGTCGGCAACCTACCGCCCTTCTACGCAGGCCTATATCATACGGTCCTGGGAAAGGTTACCCGGACGTGTGTTAAGTTTAATGAGCTTAACCGGTGGCATAGAGGAATTTGTCCAGCTATGGCGAATCCTGGCAGATACAGTAATCAGGACACTAACCGGTGATTACCGGTAGAGCCTTCACTATGTGGTAAGACTCAGACGGGGGTGGTTGCTAACAGAGGCGTATGACACTTTACGCAATAACTTCAGTAGTTAGTCAGTAGCGGAGCTTTGTTGAGAGAGGAGTCTGTCAAGAAGTGATCTATGGTCTGAATAAAAGGATCCGTCGGGGGTTGCTGGCGTCCCTGCTCATTATATCGATGTTGTTTAGCCTGGCTGGTCCCGCCCTGGCGGCGAAAACCCTGAAAAGTGTGAAGCCACATAAGAATGCCGATTATGTTGCCGGGCAGGTGCTGGTCAAGTTCAAGGAAACCCAGGGGAAGGCGGCAGCCAGGAGCAGCGTGGCTGCTGCCCACCGCCTCTCCCGCGTGCGTGACCTGCCGACGTCGACGGTGCTGTACGACACCGGCGGCCGGAATGTGGAGGATGTCGTGGCCGAGCTGATGCGGGATCCGGCGGTCGAATACGCCCAGCCGAACTACATCTATCGCATTGCTGCTGATCCCAATGATCCCCTTTGGGATCAGCAGTGGGGCTTGATCAATACGGTTTACGGTGTACAGGCCGAGCAAGCCTGGAGCTACACCAAGGGTTCGGAATCTGTAGTGGTGGCGGTTATTGACACCGGGGTGGATTTAACCCACCCGGACCTCGCTGGACAATTGGTCAAGGGTTACGACTTCGTAAACGAAGATGACGACCCCACTGACGACAACGGCCACGGGACGCACGTGGCCGGGATCATTGCGGCGGTTGCCGGCAACGGTAAAGGTATCGCCGGCGCGGCCCCGAATGTTAAGATTATGCCGCTGAAGGCCGGCGACGCTTTGGGTAATCTGACAACGGAGGATATTGTCCAGGCCATAAATTACGCTAAGCAAAACGGTGCCAAAATCGTGAATATGAGTTTCGGGGGCACCGGCTATTTCGATCCGGCAGAGTATAACGCTATAAAAAACTGTCCCGGCATGCTCTTCGTAGCCGCGGCGGGGAACGGCGGGGATGACCACCTGGGGGACAACAATGATTCCTCGCCTACCTGGCCGGCCAGTTTTACGGTTTCCCACGCGATCGACGGAGTGACTTACCCTGCCTTGCCGAACATCGTCAGCGTGGCGGCGCTGGCTCCGACCGGCGAATTTGCGTCGTTTTCAAACTACGGCGTCCAAAGCGTGACCCTTGCTGCCCCCGGCGATGATATTGTGAGCACGGTTCCCGCTTACGAGGGTGCCGGAATGGCCTTAGCTGTGAGCGACAGCGTTTACAACTATAAGGCTGTCTTTTGGGGTTTTGGCGCGGAGGACCTTGATGATGCGTCCGGCGGGACCAGCACCGAGGGAGCGGTTTACGACAGCATCGTGCGCGCCGTATATTACGGCCTCGGCCTTACCCCGGCCGACACGCAGGGTCCCCTGGGGAAACCTCTCCTGGTTGTTGACGATGACCAGGACGGTACTTATTACGATCCATTATATGGTTGGGGCACCCTCCCCGATGTTAGTCATTACTATCTCGACGCATTAAGCACTGCTGGCTATGCCTATGAGCTTTACGATGTCGGAAATGGAAAAGACGGTCCTACGGTAAGTACTGCTACATATAGCGGCGTGATTTGGTTTACAGGGCACACAGCAGACAGTAACCCTGGCGTTGGTAGCCCGCCAGCCAATCTTACCGATACTGACCAGACAAACCTTATTGGCTATCTTAAGGCAGGGGGTAAATTGTTCCTCAGCGGGCGAGATGCGGGATGGGACTATCCGGCGAACGATTTCTGCAATTCGGAACTCTTTACTGTCTATTTAGATGTTTATTTTGTTGGTGAGAATGACGGTTATTCTTTCTGTGCTGTCCGAGGTACAGGTGATGCTTACTCAGGTTCCTACTATAAGTTTAATATTCCAAATGTCTTTCTGGACATACTGCGTTCCAACACGGGTGATAAATCCAGCATTGCGTTAGATATCGAGCCCTATCATGCTTACGACGGCACCTCGATGGCCGCGCCCTTCGTGTCGGCCGGGGCGGCGCTGGCGCTTTCCTTACGGAGCAACCTTTCAATCAGTCAGTTGGTTGACAGTCTTAAGAAAGTCACGCCTTTAGCTAACCTAAATGATAAGGTGGTGACAAAAGGCACTCTCAACCTTGCCGCCGCCCTTGCCTACGCCAACAGCCTGCCGACCGGCGGCGGCGGTGGCGGCGGTGGCGGCGGCGGTGGCGCTCCGCCGATCGTGCCCACGGACGGCGCAAGCCAGAAGATCAGCGCTGCCACGGGCGGTTCTCTGAGTTACGAAGGCGTAACCGTACAGATACCGTGGACCGCTCTGACGGCCGATACCACTTTCACCGTCAAGAAGCTGACCGTGCGCGAGATTAGCGGTCTGGCGCCGTCCGGCCCGAGCCTGAAGCTGGATGGCGACATTTACGAGATTACTACGGATCGGGAAACGACCTTCAAGGACTTCATCACCATCAAGCTGCCCACGACGAGCGAGCGCGGTGTAGTCCACTATTACGACACGAAGGCGGCGCGGTGGGTCCCGGTGAAGACCGCCATCGAAAAGGATGCGAACGGCAAGCCGCAGTACGCCGTCATCAGCATCAACCACCTGACCAGGTTCGCCGTCTTCGTTCCCGAGCCGAAGGTGATCAGGTCGACCGTCGGCGAGTTGACCGTCACCGTCAACGGCGGCCCGAGAGCCCTTGACGCCGCCCCTTACATCGATCCGCAGAGCGGCAGGACGCTGGTCCCGGTACGGTTCGTCAGCGAGGCGCTCGGCGCCGAGGTCGTCTGGTCGGCCGCGGCCCGGCAGGTGGTCATTAAAGACATGGACCGGGAGATCGTCCTGACCATCGGCGCCCAAAGCGTCCTGGTCGACGGCGCGCCGGCCGCCCTTGAAGCGCCGGCGGTGATCAACGGCCAGCGCACTTTCGTGCCCCTGCGCTTCGTCAGCGAAACCCTGGGGGCCAAGGTGGATTACAGCCCCGTGTCCAGGGAGATAACCATCGTCAGGTAACCAAGGAACGAATGCTTACTAGCTTGAGAGGATGAGGCGGCTGTCCTTATCCTCTCTTTTTTTGCTGCAACGAAACATTTTACGACTGTTGTTCCGGCGGCGGAAGGATTTTGCACCTTCCCGGCGAAAATACCCGGTAGCTTTGAGACAACTGCATAACGGTGGATGAGAGCTGCTTAAAGATTTGAACCCTACGTTCAGTCACCTGATGCAAAAGACGCGTAAGAGACATCGGGCTTAGCAAAGTAAGGTTGCCGGCGATAGCGGCGGTTCAGGGGACTGAAAGCAGCAGGACACATCCCTGGAGAGAACCCTCCAACTTCTTTTGAGGGGCACCGAAGGGGCAACCTTAGCGCGCTGTATGGCTAGGGGAAACTCTCAGGTAAGCAGGACGGGGAAGAACCTTTTCTTGGCGGCCGCAGGGCCGGTAAGAGGCGGTTTTTCTCCGTCTTTGGTTTTTCATGGGGCGAAGTGGCAGACTAAGCTCAATAGCGTTCGGCACTAAGCACTCGGCACTCAGAAGCGGGATTGGGAGGCACGAATAGATGGACACCCTGAAGAGGACTCCGTTATACGAGGTGCACCTGAAATACGGGGGCCGTATCATCCCGTTCGGCGGGTGGGCCCTCCCCGTCCAGTATTCCGGGATCATCGAGGAACATAAGGCGGTTAGAGAAAAGGCCGGCCTCTTTGACGTGTCGCACATGGGCGAAATTGAGGTCCGGGGACCCCAGGCCTTCGACTTTGTGCAGACCTTGGTAACCAACAACGCCGGCAGGCTTCAGGTCAACCAGGTGCAGTACAGCCCCATGTGCAACGAGAGGGGCGGAGTCATCGACGACCTGTTGATTTACCGCCTGGAAGACGGGTTCCTGCTGGTGGTGAACGCGGCCAATACGGCTAAGGACCGCGAGTGGGTGCGGAATGCGGCCGCCCGCTTCCCCCGAGTTGAAGTCCGGGACGTCTCGTCGGAGACGGCCCAGCTGGCCCTGCAGGGACCGCTCGCGCAGAGCATTTTGTCCTCGCTCACGGACTGCGACCTCGGGCGCATCAAGTATTACTGGTTTGTGCCTGACGTCTCCGTAGCCGGGGTGAACTGCCTGGTTTCGCGGACGGGCTACACCGGTGAAGACGGGTTTGAGCTGTACTGCCGGAGCGAGGACGCCGCCGCGCTGTGGGAGAGGATAATGGACGCCGGCCGCCCGCACGGGCTGGTTCCAGCCGGGCTGGGGGCCCGCGATACCTTGCGGCTGGAAGCCTGCATGCCCCTGTACGGGCACGAGCTAGACGAGGAAACGACACCTCTCGAGGCGGGCCTGGGCCGCTTCGTGGACCTGGAAAAGCCCGGTTTCATCGGGCGCGAGGCTCTTTTGGAGCAGCAGGAACGGGGGGTCGGCCGGAAGCTGGCGGCCTTCATAATGCTGGAGCGCGGGGTCCCGCGGAACGGATACCCGGTCAAGACGGCGGGTTCCGAGACCGGCCGGGTGACCTCGGGGTCGTTCTCCCCCAGTCTCGAAAAGAACATCGGCCTGGCCTACATCCCGGCGGAATACGCCGTGGCGGGAACGGAGATCGATGTCGTGATCAGGGGCAAAGACTGCCGGGCGCAGGTGGTCAAGAAGCCCTTTTACAGTCGCCCTAAGTAGCACCAAGCGCTAAGCATTAAGCGCTGGGAGAGTGCTGTAAAAAGTAGGATACCGGCATCTTTAGGGTGCGGCTATGCTTCGGAAGTTACCCTGAGACCGCTCAGAAAGAGGTCCGAGGCAAGAGGTC
>DAIRSE010000012.1:0-54209 GCA_036804525.1 Bacillota bacterium
GTGATACACCTTAAACGTTGTCTTTTTCGTGTCTAAATTCTTGGGTCCATTATACTGTTTCTCCCGCCATTCCAGATATTCCACCATATCCAAGTAGCGGTTCCCGGAACTCCACTTTTCGTCCAACTCCATCAGCAAGGCACCCAGCAGGGCCTCTATCTTACCCCTTGGAACCATGATCCCCAACTACGTAATGTCAAAAATACGTAATGTCAAAAAGTATGGGCTCCTTTTTTAGCATCACTTTCTTAAGAACCTTTGCTGTTCCGGCATCTACCACCCAACCACCTTCACCTTGAACCCAAGTCTTCTTACAGCCTTCAGTAATAACATTGGTTTTAACCGGGCGTACAGTGAACACGACATCTTCGTACCAGGCAGATCTTAACTGAGGGTTCTCCACACCCCCGTGAACACCATCCGGTTTTGTTTCTTCGTAGAGTTTAATCAAACCAGGGTTAGAAAGAGAGTCAGAGTAATAAAGACGAACCGCGACTTCATACGCAGTATCTTCATACCACCCCATCCCGCCAGTAGTATACGCAGCCTCAAGGAGTTCGTATTTGGTTAACACAACTCCTTCAGAACTGCTGAGAGAATCGACTTGTTTGTTAGCTAAGTACTGGTTCAGGGTTGCCAAAACGGGAAGGATAAACCGGACATCTTTGGGGATAGCTCCCAGGGAAAGTTCTCCACCGCGAAGCTTAACTGGCCTGCATTGTAAATCTTGTTTAGGGTTAGTATCAACTCTTACTGTCCTTTCAGCGGGAGCCCATCGAACTTCCGCTCCCAGAGATTCAGCAACCGTCCGCAGAGGTACCAGGATCCGGCCCTGGATGACCTGAACCGGAACTGCCGTATCAATTTGTTGACCGTTAATAACAAGTTTTATTGAACTTGTCGCCTGCGCTATTGTTACAAAAACTAGGAATAAAACTCCGGTTACACTAATGAGCAAGGCCTTTTGCATAAAGCTCGCATCCTTTCATCCTGCTTTGTTTTAGCAGTTGCATTAGACGTGAGGCAAGAATGGAAAGAGCCAGAAAACATATTCAGAATTTAGTATCCAAATTATGGAATATTGATATTGACCGTTTCGTTATAGTATTTATTGGTTTCTACAACTGAAACATAGCTGGTGGTTGTCACCTGGTAGATGTCAGAGGCTGTCCAGAGGTGCATATCTGAGGGGGTCGCGATAGAAACACTTTTCCAGATATTGTTCTTGGAGTAGGAACCAGTGTTATTAACCAATAAGCTGGTTACGCGACGGAGTTTCTGATTGGACCCGTCGTATTTAGTCCCTGTACAGGAATAAACAAAAGTATTGCTGCCACCACTGTAGCTAATGTAGAAGGCAAGCTGATTATCCTGCGGAACGTACATACGCATAAACACAGAGTTCCCGGCTGGAATGGGGCTTGACGGCCAGTTATCAGCTACCCAGCTACCGTTAAAGTTGTGGAAGACCCGCCATCCCTTATTCATCTGGGGGCCTGTGTAGATACCGCACTCAGCATTACGGCCCGATGAAGTGTTCTCTAAGCCCAAATAGTTGTACGCCGCTTCTCCATTTGCGTCTACGCCGTTCAAATCGCTAGTGCTGGGTATTACGATAGTACCTTCAACCTTACGGTAACCGTTGTTGGATTTAACGCGGCGGTATGGTTCATAAGTTGCTAGAATACCCACGTCGCCTTGCGTAGAAAGTTCACCTTCTTGAAATGAGGACGAACCTTTCTCCGGCTCACTCGGGACAGGGACTCTGGTCCCGTCTTTCAGGGTGACTATGTTGTCAGGCCCGACTTGGTAGACATCAATTTTCCTAAGACCCTCTGTTGGAGAATACGAATAACCAAGATCAGTGTCAACAAAAGTGACACGGTTGGGGTCAGCTCCTTCGAGATAAGGTAGTGACGCCTCAAGTCGAGATTTGAGGCTAGCTTCAATAGCCTCCGTATCTTTGGGATTAGCATAATTAGCATAAACAGAGGGAACCAAGGTAACTAGAAAAACTGCCAAAACCAGTAATATCAGTAACCTCCCCTTCATTTTGTTAAACCTCCTTCAAGTAGGCCATCAATATCGGATCACTGGTTAGTTAACCTACTTTCGAAAATAAATTAGTCTCCCTGCGGTGGTTCCGGCTGGTACCACAGGAAGTAGCTCGCTGGTTTGATACCCACAGCCTGAGGTGGGCCCCATTGTCAAGACACATTTTTGATGAAGTTTAAGGTGGGTTCCCTCCTTGTTTGATGGTTAAATAGCTTCCTAACCATGCACAGGCCCCCTTTTCCAATAACCCACACATACTTTTTGGAGTTGTTGCAACCGGTTGCGTTAAGTATATACTAGCTAATCATCAAAGGTTTAACAATCCTACCAGAGTATGTATTTATGGTCGGGGTTTTCCAAGAATGTAAACCGCAAGTTCGGTTCTGTTGCTGACTCCAAACTTGGCATAAAGGCGGCTGCAGTATTGTTTTACGGTTGGCACAGCAAGATAGAGTTCCTTGGCGATTGTATGGTTGCTTTTGCCTTGGACCAGAAGGTGTAGGATCCCCTTTCTCTGTTGGTAATACGGGGTTGGTCTTGTGGTTGCGGCACGGTAGCACCCCCTGGGATTAGAAAGGGCAAGTATGTCAAAATGCACACCCCTTTATAACATGACGGACAAAGAGGAGTTTTGGATGCATAAAGTTTTGTTATGTTTCGTAACTCGAAGTGATCGGCGGGCGTCGAGGAACAATGTAGCCATATTGTGTCAAATTCTAATTTGGGGCAAGAAGCAATACTACAATTCATGTAGTGTTATAGCACGCTCAAGGTGTTATAATAATACTAAATACGTGTTAAGGGGTTGAGAAACCTTGAGTGACAAGCTGTTTCCACTCGGACATCCGGTACCGGAAGAAGACCTGGTTGGAAGATTGCCTTTCGTTGATGCACTTGTTTCCAGGCTGGAAGAAGGGAATAGCATCATGCTGACGGGCCCTCGCAGAATAGGGAAGACTTCCCTGGCTAAAGAAGCGCTGCGACGCCTGAAAGACAAAGGGTATTACACTCTTTCAATTGATTGTTTTGCTATCCGGGATAAAGAACATCTGGCGGAACGGATTGTGGAAGGGTGTTTGGCCAACCGTACGGGCTTGCCGAAAACGCTGGCCGCCGTTCGGGAGAAGTTGCGCCAATTTGGTCCGATTCCGGTGAGCTTGAGGCTGCAGGACTTGGAAATGGAAGTCAGCCTTTTTGTCAGTCGGAAGGCTAGTTCGGATGAACTGCTGGACCAGGCTTTGGAGTTCCCGCAAAAGCTGGCGGAAAAGGACAATAAGCGGATCATTGTCTTGTTTGACGAGTTTCAGGACGTGTCCATCGTTGCAGGCGAAAGCATCTTCAAACGAATGCGAGCAGCTTTTCAAGAACAACTCCGGGTCAGCTATTTGTTTTTGGGATCTAAAGAAAGCATGATGAAGACGCTGTTTTCTTCGCGCCGGGAGGCTTTTTACCGTTTCGCTGTCCCTCTGCCGGTGCCACCTGTTCCGCAGGATTCGTGGCTTCCCTATATCAAAAGCAAATTCGCCAGTCGCAAGGTGGAGGCGGATACCGGCGTGGTGAGGGAACTCCTGGAACTTACGGGCGGCCACCCGTACGATACAATGCTGCTGTGCAACGAGGCATACCAGCTTGTGGCCCTGGGCGGGCGCGACGTCCTGACGCTGCCCGTCCTGCACCAGGCTTACGAGCAGGCGCAGACCATTCTCGAACCGGCGTTTACCGAGATTCTGACCGAACTCGGCCGTTCCACTCAGATGCGGGATGTGATCTGTAAGCTTGCCACCGGCCAACAGCCGTACAAGGACAAACCCCAAGCGAATGCCGTCACCCGGTCAATCAATAGACTGGAGGAGAAAGGCATTATCGAGAGAGTCGCAAGGGCCCGGTATCGTTTTGTGGAACCGATGTTCAAGGAATTCATCATACGGACGTTTGCGTGTTAAGGGAGTTATCCTGATCGCTTCTCCGCGAGAGGAGTATGACGGCCGCCGGGGCAGGGAACAAATCCACGCTCCGGATCAGCAGGGCTTGGTTCCGGTTCCTTTGTCACCGCCATCAATCCGATCCCGGCCACCACGAAACCGAGGCCCAATATATGGCGCGGCAGCAGTTTTTTACCAAGGATCAAAAGAACGCTGCTGATGGGCATGAAGCCGGCAAAAACCCCGACGGTAGTGGCCGGAACGGCCGCGGCGCCCTTGTGGAACAGGATGAAGGCGACAGCAGTTACAATGACCCCGGAGTATGTGATGGTAAGGTAATCCGGCCAACCGGTGGAGGCAAAATCGAAAGATAGACCACATCTTTCCCCTCAAGCAATGGGGGCGGATCATTCACGAGATCTGTCTGGAGTTTCCCGGCCCCCTGCTGCAGTATGACGCTCCGGAAGGACGCCCGGAACTGCGGAGCGCACTCTCCGCATACCTTTTCCGGGCCCGTGGTATCAACTGTCATCTCGATCAAATGTTGATTACATCCGGTGCGACGCAGGGTCTGGCGCTGGTGGCCAGACTGCTGTTCTCACCGGGCGCCGAGGCGGTGGCGGAAGACCCGCTGCATATAGGAGTACGAAAGATCGCCGCCGGTGCGGGATGCCGTCTAAGACACGTGCCGGTCGACGCGCACGGCCTGCAGACCCGGCTGCTTCCGTCGGATGGCGCGCCGACCTGTTTCATCTATGTCACCCCGTCCCACCAGTTTCCACTGGGAGGAACTCTGCCGGTGCAGCGGCGGATTGAACTGATTACCTTCGCCCGGGATAACGATTGTTACATCGTGGAAGATGACTACGACAGCGAGTACCGGTATAAAGGGCCGCCGCTCAGCGCTCTGCAGTCGCTTGATCCTGAACGGGTCATATACCTGGGTTCTTTCAGCAAAATCATGGCTCCGGCTTTACGCCTCGGATATGTCATCATTCCTTTAGCGCTTATGCGGCGCTGCCGCGAACTGAAAAGGTATACGGACGTGCATACCCCTTCTCTGGACCAGTTGACGCTGGCGCGTTTCATCGCAGAGGGCAAGCTTGAGCGCCATATCACCAGGATGAAACGGGTCTATGCCTCGCACCGGTGCGCCATCAAGGAGGCGTTGAACCATCATTTCCCCGGAGAGCATACCGTCTCGGGGGACTCCACGGGACTCCGAGTTTCCGGGGGTGGAATTCACGGATGAGGTGGTCAGAATGTTGATCCAGAACGGGGTCAGGGTTTATCCCGTCGAGAAGCACGCCATCGAAAAGGGAAGGCACAAAAACAAGATCATCCTGGGATACGGGCATCTGGGCTGCGAAGAGATAGCGGAAGGCATACGGAGGCTGAGAATGTCGCTTAGACCTCAGGCTTTTGGAAAGCGCCCACAGAACAGGTTTGAATTGATAAGGAAACGGGCCGGGGTTCCGGAAGCGGAACACCGGCCCTTTAGCCTATCGTTGTCCGATTCGGCCTTGAACCTTTAAGGCCTTTTGATATAAAACCTTTTGTAAACATGATAGCCTGTTTAGAAACCAAATAGCCGATGGACATTGAGGAGCTTGGCGGCCATCAGCACCACGGAAACCACGAGGAAGGCGCGAATCCACTTGTCGCCCTTGTTCACCGAGAAATAGCTCCCCAGGTAGGCGCCGACGGCGTTTCCGGCGGCCAGGGCGAAGCCCAGCACCCAGTCGACCTTGCCGCTGATAACGAAGACGAGCAGCGACGAGGTCATATAGATCAGGGTGACGAGCACCTTCAGGCTGTTGATCTTGACCAGGGACATGCCGGTGATGAGGGCCAGGGCGGCGATGATGACGAACCCCACCCCGGCCTGGATGAACCCGCCGTAAAAGCCGACGCCGAAGAAACTTAAGGTTTGCCCCCAAAGCTGGTTTTATAATGAACCCCATGCTACGACACTTTATTAATGAAGTTTGCAGAGTTTATTAGGGTATTTGAATATCGATGCCCAGCCAGCGTAATAACCCAAGCACTTTACCCAAGGGGTTACCCAACGCTGGTGTTCCCAGTAGGTAGATCCAAACAGGAGAGGTAACTGCTAGTGTTACTAGCACAGCAAGAACGATTAGAAGTCTATTTACCCGGTGCTTTTCAGCCGGTGCCATTGTGACCTGGCCTCCTTATCAAAAGAAAATGGTACCCTATTGGGCACCATTAACAGGTTGACTGCGATCAACTAATAAACATCATACATCGCCATCAAGAGACTAGCACCTTCACCAGTATGTTTGAAGGAGATGTTATAGTCGAAAGATCCGTCTCCATATCCACAGTCCCAAATGTAATGATATGCCCACGTTCCCTTGTCGTTGACGCCAAAATCCCAGTTCTCATGTTTGGCATTAGTGCTTGTGTGCACATATGTTGCTTCTTTGAAGAATGTGCCGTAGTTATTGTAAATTAGATACCAGTCTGTTCCTAATGGAGACGGACAAGCATCCCAAGCACCCTTTGATCTTGACGAGCTAGTAACACGGCTACCATCGTATGTCCACGTTAGCTTAAGCCAGGTCTTACAAAGGTCAATATAAGCCGGATCCATGGTCGTAATCCTAACGGTTCGACTCTTGGTGCTTGCGGCAAGTTCGACGGCATCCATTCCGATAGGCGATTCTAGGTTGGCTTTTTCATTTTTGATTGTCTTATATGTGTTCTTGGCAGGATCAACTTCAAGAACAAAACTCATTGGACCTTCATTTGCATTCACGTGATCCTTTACTCGGACAGCGACTTCATCATCACTGTAACTAACTAACTCAACCTGATCCAACTGAACGTAACAGTGCGCATCAGCTGAAAGTCTTGTTGTCTTAGGTTGTTTAGCATAAGCGCCGCTGGCCAAATAAAGGGTTAACACTACCACAAGGATCAGTGAGAAAGAGCTTCTCCATACACGCATTTCCGTTTCTCCCTCCTAATTATATACAAAGTGCTCGTCCGTGCGTACCGTTGTCTAGGCAAGACAAAGATTCGATACCTCTCCTATCCCGGATATCCCGGATAGATGATTTTCACCGGCTATAGTAACAATTTAGATACACCCAAGGCGAATCACTCCTTTATATACAAAGTCTCCCATCCAGCATACGCTACTTAGAGCGTACTGGCAGCGCTGGCACTACCCTGTTTACTGCCTTATTTTGTAGATACATCCTAACTTTTCTTCCTTAGTTCAACAATCCTACCAAAGTATGTATTTATGGTTGTGGTTTTCTAAGAATGCTAGCTGCAAGTGCAGTTCTGTTGCTGACTCCAAACTTGGTATAAAGACGGCTGCAGTATTGTTTAACGGTGGGTAGAGAGAGATGGAGTTCCTTGGCGATTGCATGGTTGCTTTTTCCCTGAATCAGAAGATGTAGGATTTCCTCTTCTCTATTGGTAATACGGGGTCGGTCTTGTGGTTGTGGCATGGTGCAGCCCCCTAGATCAAAAAGAATAAGGTTGATGTATTTGACTCTTTACAAACATGTCTAACAAAAAGCGGTTTTGGATTGCGATGAATGCATAAAGTTTTATTATGCACGGATAAGAGGTCACAGAAGGCGTGCGGAGGCTGAGAATGTCGCTTTAGGCTTTGGAAAACGCCTACAGAACAGGTTTGAATTGATAAGGAAACGGGCCGGGTTCCCGGAAGCGGAACACCGGCCCTTTAGCCTATCGTTGTCCGATTCGGCCTTGAACCTTTAAGGCCTTTTGATATAAAACCTTTTGTAAACATGATAGCCTGTTTAGAAACCAAATAGCCGATGGACATTGAGGAGCTTGGCGGCCATCAGCACCACGGAAACCACGAGGAAGGCGCGAATCCACTTGTCGCCCTTGTTCACCGAGAAATAGCTCCCCAGGTAGGCGCCGACGGCGTTTCCGGCGGCCAGGGCGAAGCCCAGCACCCAGTCGACCTTGCCGCTGATAACGAAGACGAGCAGCGACGAGGTCATATAGATCAGGGTGACGAGCACCTTCAGGCTGTTGATCTTGACCAGGGACATGCCGGTGATGAGGGCCAGGGCGGCGATGATGACGAACCCCACCCCGGCCTGGATGAACCCGCCGTAAAAGCCGACGCCGAAGAAAACCAGGGCTGCCGCCGCCAGGCGCAGCGGGCTGAAATCTTCTCTTTCCTCTTTTAGAAACTTCTTCTCCGGCCGCAAGATGATTAAAACCAGGACCGCCAGCATCACAAGGGCGAGGATCTTGTTGAACATCTCGTCCGACAAGGAAATGGCGAACTTCGCCCCGACGATCGAGCCCAGGACGGCGGGGATGCCCAGCATGACGCTCAGCTTGGGATAGAAAAACCCTTTCTGACGGAAGTAGCCGATGGCAACGAGGCTCTGGACCATCAGGGCGACGCGGTTGGTCCCGTTGGCCACAGCCGAGGGCAGGCCCATGAATATCAGCACGGGCATCGAAATCAGGGAACCGCCGCCGCCGACGACATTAACGAATCCGGACGCAACGCCCGTAAGCAAAACGAGAACCAGTTCCGTTCCCGACATTCTTAAAACTCCTCTCCAGATGTCGTTGTCTGCTCTTGCTCAATGTCTTTCCGCGTTTGGCCAATACCCTCGAGTTCCAGCGTGCCGGCCGTCTTTTTGAAGTAGGCGTACCTGGAGTTGTTGATGTGCTCCCTGGCGGCCTGCTCCGCCAGGTCGCCGTCGCGCAATTTGACGGCCTCTACCAGTTGGCGGTGTTCCTGCAAGGCTTCGGCGACGCGGCCGGGATGGGAGTACCCCACCCTGGCATAGGTGGCGATGTAGTCGACGAGGGAGCTGATCATGCCGTAAAGGCGGGGGCTGCCGGCCGCCCGGTAAATGGTGTCGTTGAACTCACGGTGTGCCTTTTCCAGGCCTTCCAGATCGTCCTTGGCGGCCAGTTCCTCCATGGATGTCAGCAGTTCGGCCAGACGTGCGAGCTGGTCCGGTTCGATTCTCTCCGCGGCCATCCGGGCGGCCAGGCCCTCCAGAACGACCCGGATGCGGTATACCTCATAGACCTCCATGTCGTTTACCTGGGCCACAACAGCGCCAATGCGGGGGAGATGGGATACCAAACCTTCAAGTTCAAGGATGCGCAGGGCCTCCCGCACAGGAGTCCGGCTGACGCCGAGCTGCCCGGCGAGCTTGCGTTCGATCAGGCGCTCTCCGGGCTTCAGATGGCCCCTTAGAATGGCCTCGCGCAGCTTTTCATGGACTTTTTCGCGGACCTGGGAGTCGAGTTCGCTGACGATAGGCTTCAGCGGGGAACCGTTACTCATCCGTATGTTCACCTCTGGCATATGGTATACCAAGATGCTTACATGATACGACATTGGGATGAGGATCGTAAAGCACCTTTTTACTTTGGGTCAGGAATTAAATTTTTTAGTCTTCCGCCTTTCAGCCTTGCCTCCACGGCCCGGATGGAAGCACCCCACTTTCCGTCACGTGACGGAGTCCCTCGCTTATATCGCTGGCCGCGATGCTAATCAGTGCACCGGACTTGCCAAGGAAAGAAGCGATATCCGCCATCTTGTGGCCTCCGAGATGAGCCGCTTTCTTTGCCAATTAAAAGAGTAATCCTGTAGTATTTAAGAAAACTTAAGGTTTGACCCCAGAGCTGGTTTCTGCGGGGGTTTCGCGTCTTTGGGCCATCGCCATTACCTTTTCCACGGCATACCCGCTCAAGACCACCGCCGGCAGGGTGAGAGTCAGGCGGAGGGCGGCGAATTCCCAGCCTACGAACTTGACTTCCATCATCAGCATCGGGATTTTGACGGTGGCCCAGGTGCCCAGGAAGATGACGGCGTTGGCCAGGCGGCAGCCTTTTTTCAGCAGGGCGTCAGCGACCGGGAAACCGGCGTAAAGCGGCCCGGCCGCCGCGGTCGCCACCAATATGGCAATGATGACCCCCTTAACGCCTGAATCGGGGCCGACGTGCTGTTCGACGATCTTTCGGGGGACCCAGACTTCCAGAAGCCCGATGAGGACAAAGATGGGCGGGATGAAGAGCAGCATCTCAACCAGGTAGTCGACGGCAACAGAGACAGCCGCCTGTCCCTGCGCGGGGTTCTTGAGGCGGAGGACGAGGTCGGCTGCTGCCACCAGAAGGACGAGGGTGTACTTCTTCAGGCCGGCCGTCATCGCAGCACTGCTCCCATCGTAAAGCCGATAATCAACGCAAACAGAAGGCCGAAGCCGTTGCGCAGGATGGTGAATTTTTTACCGAAGTACTGGGCCTCCAGGGGCGCGGTGAGTGTGCCGACCATGAGCAGGGTGGTAATGAAGCAGGCCACGGCGGTAACACTTGCTCCGGCTTCAAGAAGAGAGGACGCCAGCGGGAAGGCGATGAACGCCGGCATCAAGGTAATGGAGCCGACTGCTGAAATCAGCAGGATTCCGACCAGGCTGTCGTTGCCGAACAGGCTCTGGATGATCTCCCGCGGGACGAGGGCCAGCATCAAGCCGATCAGGCCGATGATGCCGAGCATGCCGGGGAAGATGTTCAAAAACTGTTTTTGGGCGATCTTCAAAGCCTGGCGGCTTTTGTTCATATCCTTGCGGTATGAGTAAACCAGCACCGCTATCGTGAGCACAAAGAGGGTAACATTAAACATATAGTAAATATATCATATGTTCAATACCCATGAAAGTATTGAAAGTGATTCTTGGTGGAGCAAAGGGTTTCAGGGGCCGGTCCTTATAACTACTTTCCATTTAGCACAGTGGAATTTGTTCAAGGAATTTTCACACTTTGGCAACGACTCCGGAAAGTTATTCGGGTAGAATGGTAACAGGACTTTGTGCTCTCATTCAGAGTCCTTGTGAAGGGCAGGGTGAGGGTAACAACGACAAGGGGGCTTATTTGTTGACTGAACAAAACCAGGGAAAAACAGTGAAGGCTTTCAATTTCAAAATGATTGGCCTGGCCGTATTTGCGGTCTTGGTGCTCGCTCTGGCCGGGTTCTGGTGGAACGGCCGGGGAGAGGTTTTGGCGACAGTAAACGGGGAGAAGCTGACCAAAGAGGAGCTCTACCAGGAAATGTACAAGCTGGTAGGACGTGAGACTCAAGAAGATCTGGTTGACAGAATGCTGATTATGCAGGAAGCCGAAGAAAAGGGTATTAAGGTGACTCCGGAAGAAATCCAGGCTGAATTAAAGAGTATGAAGGACACCTGGGGGATTGCTTCCGATGAGGAATTGGACCGGATGCTGGCCCTGCAGGGCTCCAGCCTGGAAAAGGTAAAGGAACAGATCGCCATGTGGCACACAGTCCGGAAACTGATCGCCCCCAGCGTGACCGTAACCGATGACGAGGCGCGACAGTACTTCACCGACCACCCGGACGAGTTCGGCCAGCCCGAACAGGTCAAAGTACGGCACATCCTGGTCGACACCAGGGATGAGGCAGCTTCTATTCTGCAGGACCTTCGCCGGGGAGCCGACTTTGCGAAGATAGCGGAGCAGAAGTCTAAAGATCATGCCACCGCAGGCAGCGGGGGCGACCTGGGATTCATCAAGAAGGGACAGATGGTGCCCGAGTTTGAAAAGGCGGCGTTCTCCTTGAACCTGGGGGAAATTAGCGACGTGGTGCAGACGGAATACGGCTACCACATCATCCAGGCGCTGGAGAAAAAGGCTGCCGTTAATCCGGCGTTTGAGGACATAAAGGATGATGTAAAAACGAGGCTTATAGATCAAAAAATCCAGGAGAAATTCGATTCCTGGCTGGCGGAACTGCGCAGCCGGGCGAACATTAAATACGCTGACCCCCAGTAACTACATTACTTATCACCGAGTCCAATCATTCGGTAATGGGTGAGACATGCGGAAGGGGAAGGCATTACAGCCTTCCCCTTATCGTAGTTGCGGATCAACATTCACTTAATTTGAGCTCGGTGCAAAACCGCCGCCGAAGCATCCACGGGCGAATCCGCCGTGACGGCCGCCGCCGAAGCCTCTAGTTTTAGCCATCTGGGCGAGCTGCTCGTCGGTAAGCAGGGACTTCATCTGGTCCCGGTATTGCTGCTGAGCCTTGTAGAGCTGCTCACGGAGATCGTTGATCTCCTTGATCTTGGCGTCTACCGTCGCCTGATCGGCGCCGGGCTGCCACTGCAAGCTGCGCAGTTCAAACATCAGCTGCTGCAGCTTGGCACGGACATCCTGGGTGCTGGCAAAGTGATCCTTCTGCAGGTTCTGGATTTTCTGGGCCTGTTCGGGAGTAAGTTTCAAGGTGTCAGCCATGTTCACCCAGCTGTCGCTGGAGAGCATCCGCGGACCGCCGCCCCACCCGGCAAACGCCGCCTGGGCAAAGGCGAAGACCACCAGTACGGCAACAGCCACTAACAGCAATCTGCGTTTCATAAGGTCACCTCCTTTCGGCTGGTACCGGCTTTTGGCTATCATACCCAAAAGATTTGACAGTTCTGTGAACAACCGGTAACGAAAGCTCGAACACTTTTTGAATGCGTACAAGGCAAGTACATGCGGAGGATTTCTCATCCAGGATTTGCTGGTTATTAGGAAAATCGTGTTACTATCTTGAATAAGAAGAGTAATGAGAGTCTGTATGGGAGAGGGTGCGTTTCGATTAACAGTTACAGGATGGCCAGAAAGGTCCATAAGTTTTTGGCGATACCAGCGGCAGTACTGTTTATCCTCATCGCGGTTACCGGTTTGTTCATGGAGAACAGTACAACCGGCGGCCGGCAGTATCGCCAGGGAATTCAGCAAAGGGCGGGATACGAAAACCAGGTCCAAGCTGATACTGTACCCGTCAGCAGTTCCACTGTCAGGACGTGGCACCGGAGTGTCAGCGAGCTGACGGCCTATATTTTGCTTTTGATGACCGGAACGGGCTTATGGATGTACTTCTATCCCAGGTATCGCCGTTAATCCCGAATTAAAGCTTTGGCCGCACCAGTAAGAGTGACTGCAAAAACAGGGTGCAATCCCGCCGTTCGTGTTTTGTCCCCTTCTGCTCCTTACCCGGACAAGCCCAAGTTTTAACCTGCCCCGGCTAATTGGCTGCGCAAGTAAGTCAAGTAAGTATGGAAGAAAGGTTGTTGTCAGAGCGGCGAACGGCATGCTATGATTTTCACAACACTAAGTGCATTATGCAAATAGAAGAGATGTGCAAACATGAGCCGGCAAAATGTCTTGGACGGTGAGTCATCGGAATACGCCGCCTACCTGCGGGCCGAACGGTTGCTGCAGCCGGGGCTCTTGCTGCTTCTCTCGCTGCGCCCCATGCACGGCTACGAACTGATCCAGATGTTAAACGGTGTGGCCTTTACCGGTGAGGAGAGCGACCCGGCTACGGTTTACCGCAACCTCAGGCGGATGGAGGACGACGGCCTGGTGCACTCGCAGTGGGAGGCCGGGGAGTCCGGCCCCGCACGGCGGGTCTACCACCTGACAGTTGAAGGAGAGCATCTTTTAGATATGATGGCCGCCAATGCGCGCCGCCGCCGCGAACAGCTGGAGGCGTTCTTAAGGCTGTTTGAGAACATCCGGGGCGGCCTTATCACGCAAGAAAACATCGAGGAAGTCATGAAAGGTGATGAGGTCCGATGAGCGAGGCGTCTCTACACATCCTGCACGCCGGGGCGCTGAGGGGCCCGCTCAAGGAGTGCGTGCGGGCTTTCCAGGATACCCACCCGGGTACAGTGGTGACGATGCAGGGAGCCGGGTCCCGGGAATGCGCCCGCCGGCTGCAGCAGGGAGAACAGGCAGACGTCATCGCCCTGGCTGATCCGGCTATCTTCGTCGACTTCCTGGCTCCGGATATCGTGGCCCGGTGCTTTGTTTTCGCTACTGACCGGATTGTCATTGCTTTTGACGAATACTCCAAGGGGCAAGGAGGGATCAACAGCCGGAACTGGATGGACGTCTTGCTCGCCGACCGGGTTACGTATGCCCGTTCGGATGAGAACCTGGATCCCTGCGGCTACCGGACGCTGATGGTCTGGCAACTGGCCGAGCGGTACTACAACCGCGGCGGCCTCTACACGCGACTGCAGGCCCGGTGCCAGCGTGACCGGATTGTCTCCAAGTCGATCGACCTGGTCGAGCTGGTTGCCCAGGGACGTATCGATTACGCCTTTGTCTATTCCTCGGTAGCCAAACAGTTTGACCTGCGGCACCTGACCTTGCCGCGGGAGATCGACCTTTCCAGCCCCGCCTTCGCCGAACGGTACGCGCGGGCGGCGGTGACCCTGGAGGGGCGGCAGCCCGGGGGAACGGCGGTGGTCAGGGGCGCACCTATCGAGTTTGCCATCGGGGTTCACCGGCAGACAAAACACCCGGCCTTGGCGCAGGCCTTCCTGGATTTGGTGCACGGCCGCGAGGGGCAGAGGATACTGGAAGAGAACGGGCTGATTCCTTGTTAAGCAAGTAAAGGTGAGTTTGGGAAGCCAGCGACGGTTCTGTAGCGTGTTTCTTTATGTCTTCTTGGTTCCCCTCTTGGCGCACTCGGTGGTTATGGCCGGTTTCAGAAAAGCTTTTAAACTTGGCGTGCTTGGGGTTGAAAAGGTTGAGATGATAAGGCAGATCGGTAGCAATCGGTAAGTTTGACACAAAGGAAAGAGAGGAGAGGGATTGATGCACTTCCCCGTTTCGGGCGTCGACGTTTTTCCGCTGATCCCCCCGCTGGTGGCTTTTCTGGTTTCCACTATGACCGCTCCGGCCGGCGTTTCGGGCGCCTTCCTGCTCCTGCCCTTCCAGGTGAGCGTCCTCGGCTTCGTCAGCCCTGCGGTCAGCCCGACGAACTTGATCTACAACATCGTGGCCATTCCCGGCGGGCTTTACCGCTACATCAAGGAAGGGCGGATGGCCTGGCCGCTGACCTGGGTGGTGATCGTCGGCACGCTGCCCGGGGTCTTCGCCGGGTCTTTGATCCGCATCCAGTACCTGCCTGACCCGCGGGCTTTCAAGCTCTTCGTCGGCCTGGTCCTGCTGTACCTAGGGGTGCGCACCCTTTACGAGTCGACGGGACGCGCCCGCGAGGGAAAGAAGAAGCAGAAGGCGCTTGAGCAGAAATTCAAGGAGCGCGTGCAGCAGCAGAAGGAACAACTCAAGGGACGCCTGGCCGCCGGCCTGCCGGCGGATGCTGTGGTCAAGACGAAGTCGGTGTCGCTGTCCCGCATCGAGTACGAGTTCTGGGGCGAGACTTTTTCCTTCAGCACGATGACGATCTTTATCCTGGCCCTTGTTGTCGGCTTGATCGGCGGCATCTACGGCATCGGCGGCGGGGCGATCATTGCGCCCTTCGTGGTGTCGGTGATGGGGCTGCCGATCTACACCGTGGCCGGCGCCGCCCTGGCCGGGACCTTCCTGACCTCCATCGCCGGCGTGACATTCTTCGAGATCCTGGCCCTTACTTCTTACGCCGCCGATAAGGTGGTCCGCCCCGACTGGGCCCTGGGCGCCCTCTTCGGCGTCGGCGGCCTGGCCGGCACCTACGTCGGGGCGCGCTTTCAGAAGTACCTGCCGGAGCGGTGGATCAAGGTCCTGCTGGGAATTCTGATCACCGGCCTGGCGCTGCAGTACATCATCCAGTTCTTTGTCTAGGAGAGTGCTGCAAAAAGCCAATACACTGGTTTTAGCATAGGCATCTCTAGGGTACGGCTATGCTTCGGAAGTTACCCTTAAGACCGCTCAAAAAGAGGTCCGAGGCAAGAGGTCAGAGGTCGGTTACGGGAAGCGATTGCTTCGCGATTGCAAGTCTATAATCCTTAGCAATCGCTCTGCGGATTTCATCAGGTCAGATTTCTGACTTCTTGTATCCGACATCCTTTTTGCCAGGCGCAGTTTTTCAGCGGTCTCCTAGGGCCTCCCTTGACAGCACGAAACGGACTACCTTAAGATAAAGAGTAGTTGTGAATGGCGGAACATGGAGGCGATGGGGTTCGCCTGAATTACCACGCCGTGGTTGATAACCCCTACCGAGCGGCCTGACGCTGCTGGGTAGGGGTTTTGTTTTTAGGGTGGTGACAATCGTGACAGGCGACTATGCCAAACGGAAGACAGCTTTGCAGAAGACGGTGGAGGAACTCACAGCCATCGTCGGGCAAAAAGGAAACCGTTTTGCCGCCGAGCTGCTCGCCGAAAGCGCCGAGCGGTTGCGGCAGGAAACGATCACCCTGGTCGTACTGGGGGAGTTCAAGCGGGGCAAGTCCACGCTCATCAACGCCCTTCTGGGGGATAGAGTCCTTCCGTCGGCGGTGGTCCCCCTGACGGCCATTCCGACCGTTATCCGCCACGGTCCGGAGCCGGCCGCCAGGGTTTACAACCTGGACGGGCGGGATGAGCCGATCGGCCTTTCAGCAATTCCGGACTTTGTCACCGAAAAAGGAAACCCGGCCAATGTGAAAAAAGTACGCGAGGTCGTCGTTACCCACCCGTCGCCCTACCTGGCCCAGGGCGTCATCCTGGTGGATACGCCCGGGGTAGGGTCGGTATACGAACACAATACCCAGGCCGCTTACGGCTACCTCCCGCGCGCCGACGCCGGCATTTTTCTGGTTTCGGTCGACGCTCCCCTCGGGAAGACCGAGCTGGCCTACCTGCACGACATTCGAGAATACGTGGGCAAGATGATTTTCGTCCTCAACAAGGCCGATCTCGTCCAGGAGGCCGACCTTGGCGAAGCGATCGCATTTGTGACACAAATCCTGCGCGAGCATTTAAAGACGCCCGGGATCACCGTCCTGCCTGTCTCCGCCAAGCAGGCTCTTGAAGGAAAGCTGACCGGCAACGAAAGCCTTTACCGGCAGAGCCGCATGGGCGAGCTGGAGGCCGCCTTGCGCGCGGTGGCCGAGAAGGAAAAGACCGCCCTGATCCTTTCGGCGACGGCCTCCCGGGCGCAGCGGATTATCAATGAACTGGCGCTTGAACTGGAGCTGTGGCGGCGGGGCATGGACGAATCCCTGGAAAGCTTGCAGGAGAAGCTTGATGCTTTTACCAAAGAACTCGCGGTTCTCGAGCAGGAGCGCGAAGACAGTATCTACCTGCTGTACCGAGAGGTCGAAAAACTGGGCGACCGGGTGGGGGAAGAAATAGAGGCGTTCAAAAGACAGGTGCAGCCCGCGCTGGCCGCCCGGCTTGAGGCCTACATCAACGAGATCTGGCAGGGCAGGTCGGTAAGGCAGATCGCCGAGGAGACCCAGGAGTTTACCAAACGCATCATCCTCGAGACCCTACAGGTCAAACAGGACGAGCTGCGGACGGCCGTGCGCAAGGATTTTGAAAGTGTGGCGCAGCGCTTCTTCGCCCGGATCGAGGCTGTTGTCGACCGCATGATGACCGTTTCGGCCGAAATCTTCAATGTCCCCGTCCGCAAGACGGACTACAAGGAGTACATCCTGGGCGACCGCTTCTTCTATTTCCACTTCTGGGATAACCCGACCTTCATTCCCGCCTTTGAGGAATTGATGGTGGTGTCGATGCTCCCCAAGGGTCTGATCCGCAAGAAGGTCACGGCCAACGCCCGGCACAAGCTTGAGGAGCTTCTGGACCGCAACTGCGGCCGGGTACGGGCCGATATCGTCACTGGCCTGACGGAGCGAGTGCGCGAGGTGGCCGGGCAACTGCGCCTGCGTGCCGATGCTGTGGCCTTCGGCCTCAAGAACGCCATTGAACGCGCCCTGACCGACCGCCTGGCCGGCGAGGAGGAAAGGAAGAAAGCTCTGGAGCAGTGCCGGGCCGAGCTGGAGCGCCTTGCTGAACTGCGGGCGACGGTCGAAGAAGTTTTGAGAACAACACTTTTTGAGGAGGAAAAGCCTTGACTAGGGAGGACGGCGGTAAGAGACAGGCGTTCAAGTTTATCGTCTTGCTGGGCGTTGTCAGCCTTTTTGCCGACTTTACCTATGAAGGGGCGCGCAGCATCTCCGGCCCGTTCCTGGCTCTGCTCGGCGCCAGTGGCTTTGTTGTGGGCGTAGTTTCCGGGGTGGGGGAGTTCCTCGGGTACGGGCTGCGCCTTGTCTCGGGGTACTGGGCCGACCGGACGCGCAGGTACTGGCTGCTGACGGCGTTCGGGTACGGGATCAACCTGCTGGCCGTGCCCGCTCTGGCCTTTGCCGGTCGGTGGGAGACGGCGGCGGGGCTCCTGATCCTGGAGCGCATGGGGAAGGGCCTGCGCACGCCGGCCCGGGACGCCATGCTTTCTTTTGCCACGTCAAAGACCGGGCGCGGGTGGGGGTTCGCCATCCACGAGGCTCTCGACCAGGTGGGGGCCCTGGCCGGTCCCCTGCTCGCCGCCGGCGCGCTTTACCTGGGCGGCAACTACAAGGTCGGCTTTGGGATTTTGCTGGTGCCGGCGCTGTTAGCGCTTGGAACATTGACGTGGGCGCGGTGGACCTTTCCGGCGCCGCATCTTCTGGAGCAGGCTCCCGAGGTGTGCGGAGAGCCCTGCAAACCGCGGCTCCCGCGCGTGTTCTGGCTGTACGTGGCTTTTACGGCCGTAACGGTCGGGGGCTTTGCCAACTACCAGATCGTATCCTACCATTTCAAACTGCAGGGCGTCGTTTCCGACGTGCAGATCCCCGTGTTTTATGCCGTGGCTATGGGCGTGGACGCCGTTGTGGCCCTGCTGGCCGGCAGGTTCTATGACCGTGCGGGGCTCGGCACCCTCATCGGCGCGCCGCTCTTAGTCCTGCCGCTGCCCTGGCTGATTTTCGGCAACAGCTATCTCCCGGCCCTGGCCGGGATGGTCCTCTGGGGAGCGGTGATGGGCATCCAGGAAACAACCATGCGTGCCGCCGTCGCCGACATGGTCGGGCCGGGCGGGCGCGCTTTCGCCTACGGGATCTTCAACACCGCCTACGGCGGGGCCTGGATGCTGGGCAGCGTTATTCTGGGTTATCTCTACGACATACGCCTGGCTTACGTCACTCTGTTTATTGTAGCCCTGGAGGTGGTGGCGCTGCCCCTGTTCTGGCTGGTCTGGCGCAGGGCGAAGACTGAAAACCCCGCAGCCTGAACGTAAAAAAGTACTTGACGCCGCGTCTGCCGGTTAGATAAGATACCAAAGTGGAATAAAATAGTCAGGGCGATGGGGCTCGCCTTTAAAACGCAACGATGCTGATGGCTCCTACCGATCAAGGTGGGGGCCTTTTTGTTGAGGTCTCGACCAGATGCAGCAGGAGGGGAAACAGTGAACGAGTGGCTCGTCGCCTCAGTGTGGATCGGGCTTGCCCTTGCCGCGGGGCTGGTCTCGGTCCGTCTCGGATTGTCGGTGGCCATCACCGAAATCATGTTCGGCGTGATCGGGGGTAATTTCCTCCACCTGGAGGTCGTGCCCTGGGTACAGATGCTGGCCGGCTTCGGCAGCGTGTTCTTGACCTTCCTGGCCGGGGCCGAGGTCGACCCGGTGGTCCTGCGCAGCAAGTTCAAAGAGAGTGTGTCCATCGGCATGGCCTCTTTTCTCTTTCCTTTTCTGGCCGCCTTCGCCTACGCGTACTGGGTGGCCGGCTGGACGACGGACGCCGCGCTGATCGCCGGGATCGCCCTGTCCACGACCTCGGTGGCCGTGGTCTACGCGGTGATGGTGGAGACGGGTCTCAATGAAACCGAACTCGGCAAGATCATCCTGGCCGCCTGTTTCGTCACCGACCTGGGCACGGTCCTGGCCCTGGGCATTTTCTTCGCTAATTTCGATGTCTGGCTCGGCATCTTTATCGGTGTGGCGGCCGTGGTGCTGGCCGTCACACCGAAGCTCACGCCCTGGTTCGCCTCCCGGTACGGTAACCGGGTCAGCCAGATGGAGGCCAAGTACTTCCTGTTCCTTTTGTTCTTCCTGGGCGGCCTGGCTTTGAAGGCCAACAGTGAGGCTGTTCTGCCGGCCTACCTGCTGGGTCTGTCCGTGGCCGGCTTCTTTATGGCGCACCGGGAACTGTTGGCGCGGTTGAGGGCGATGGCCTTCGCTGTATTGACGCCTTTCTTCTTCCTCAAAGCGGGTCTCTTTATTTCCCTGCCGGCCATCGCCTCGGGGGCGCTGCTGATCGTTATCTACCTGGCCGTTAAGGTCGTCGCTAAATTCGCCGGCGTACTGCCGCTCACCAAATTGTTCAGGTTCAGCAGCAGGAGCGGGATGTACACCACTCTGCTGATGTCTACCGGCCTGACCTTCGGAACGATCTCTTCCCTTTTCGGTCTTTCGCATGGGATAATTAACCAAGAACAGTACACCGTCTTAGTAACGGCCGTCATCAGCAGCGCCATTGTGCCCACGGTTATCGCGCAGGCCTTCTTCCGGCCCCGGGCGCAAGAGTGCTCCCTGACGGCGGAACCGGTGCGCGGGAAGGATAAGTTGAGGAGGGTCGGAGATGTTTAAGAAGATCATGGTGGCCTACGACGGCTCGGACCATGCCTTGAAGGCGTTTGCCGCCGGCCTGGATCTGGCGGGGAAATACGGGGCTTCGCTTGATGTCGTAATGGTGGCCCACCTGCCCGACTACGCCGGGAGTGTGGGGGAAGTGGAAGACATCAAGGCGCAGGCGCAGGCGTTCTATGACAAGAGCCTTGCCAAGATTAAACCGGCGCTTGACCGTGAAAACGTCACGGCGCATTTGCTGTTCGGTCATGTAGGACAGACCCTGGTACGCTACGCCGATGAAAACAAAGCGGACCTGATCGTCGTAGGCGCGAGGGGCCTAAGCCGCCTTCAGCAATTGGTCATCGGCAGCGTTTCCCAGTTTGTGACAAAACATGCCCACTGCCCCGTGCTGATAATCAAGGGGTAGCGCTGCCCGCTGGTTTTTTCGGGTCTGCCGGTCTCGGCTGCCTCCCTGTCGGTAAAAAGAAGAGGAACTCACGGCGGAGTTCCTCTTCAGTACTTATAGGCAAGGCTGTTTCTCAGAACATCTTCCTTTTGGCGCCGTCCACGTTGGTAGCCGGGGAATCCCTGTCGACGAAGGTCTTGCAGGCCGTGTCCATGCAATTTTTCACCGGCGTGGCGTCAGCGTGTTTCGCGTCCTTCGCGTCCCAGCTTTCGGGGGCCTTTTGGGCCAGCTCGTCGGAACAGATCAGGATATCCGAGGCTTGGCACTTGTTGCCCGAACCCCAGTAATGGCAGTTGTTCACAGTGCACATTACAGCCATCTTCTTTCCCTCCTTGCGGTTTTTCTTAGTATGCCCGCTGCCGTGCGGAGGTATGAGGAAGGATTTAATTGCTCTTATGCTCAAAATCATTGACCAATGTTGACTGTTTTACTATAATTTTAGTTACGGTTACCAGCCCACTTCCTGCAGCAGGAGAGGATAACATGGGACGCCCGCCCAAGTGCCGTCGTGTCGAATTCCTACCTCACTGCACCTATTTCAAACCGGCAGGTATCCCGCTGTGGAGCCTGGAAGAGGTCGCCCTGACTATTGAAGAGGTTGAAGCCCTGCGTCTTAAGGATATCGAGGGCCTGGAACAGGAATCCTGCGCCGAGCGCATGGGGATTTCCAGGCCGACCTTCCAGCGCATTCTGACCAGCGCCCGCCAGAAACTTACGCACGCCCTCGTGGAAGGGAAAGCCATCCGTCTCGAAGGCGGCAACTATGAATATGTCTCCCGCCGGTTTCGCTGCGCCGAGTGCCGTACCGAGTGGGACGGGCAGCCGGCCGAGACGGAGCCATCCTGTCCGAAATGCGGCAGCGAAGAGGTGGCCAGCCTGAGCCAGCGGGGGATTCACCGCAGAAAAGGGATGCACGGTCGCTCGACCGTACAGAATAAGAAATAACTTTCTGAAGAGGTGACGAGTTTTGGCTCCCGATAAGAAGAATGGCAGCAGCGAACTTGAAATGGCACCGTCCGGGGGGTGCCCGGGCAAGAAGGGACCGGCCATTGAGAAGCTTGCACCGAACGATCTTTCGGATATCAAGAACGTTGTTGCCGTCATGAGCGGAAAGGGCGGCGTGGGCAAATCCACAGTAACCGCCATAGCGGCCATTGCCCTGGCCCGTGCGGGCAAGAAGGTGGGTATTCTCGACGCCGACCTTACCGGACCGAGCATTCCCAAGCTTTTTGGTGCGACTGAACGCCCGACCGGTACGGAGCAGTATATCCTTCCCGTCAACAGCAGGTACCTCGGCATCAAGCTCATGTCGATGAACCTCCTTCTGGGGAACCCCGAGGAGCCGGTCATCTGGCGCGGGCCGATCATCGGCAACGCCATCAAGCAGTTCTGGACCGACGTGGCCTGGGGCGATGTGGACTATCTCTTTGTCGACCTTCCGCCGGGGACGGGCGACGCCCCCCTGACCGTAATGCAGTCGCTGCCCATTAACGGGCTGATCATGGTCACCGCGCCGCAAGAGCTGGCCATCCTGGTTGTCAAGAAGGCGCTGAACATGGCCCGGCTGATGAATATCCCGATCTACGGCTTCATCGAGAACATGGCTTATTTCGAGTGCGGCAAGTGCGGGGAAAAATACGAGATCTTCGGTCCCAGCAGGGCCGACCAGGTGGCGGCCGAGACCGGGATGAAGCTCATCGCCCGGATGCCCATCGACCCGAAGCTGACCGCGATGTCCGACGCGGGAGAGATCGAGAAGTATGAATCTCCCGTTCTGGAAGAGCTGGCCACGTTTTTCTCCGAGCAGGGCGGTGCCCGGCAGGGTAACTAGAGCCGTTCGCCGAGGTTCCAGGGTGATGAAAAGAAAATGAATGAGAAACGCCCGGACGGCGGTATTGGCTGGCCGGGCCTTTTTGTCGGCGCCGTCGGGACAAAAGAATTGACAGTGAACTGACGGGCGAATTATACTATGGACAAGATTTGGTGGATATTTTGGGGTGAGTCCGAGGCCCCGCGGAAGAGGGCCCCGGTTTTGCGTCTTCTTTTTTAACCGGTTGCCTGACTGACTGAGCAAAGAACAAGGGGGGATGCACTGACTCGCTGCGGTTTGAATCGGTTGGCAGATTCCAGGTTTTTGGCTCGGCAAAGCGATTTGCCGGGACGCTCAAATGGGAGGACGGGTGTGTAGCACTATGCCGAATAAGATTGGATCGGTTATGGTGGTGGGCGGCGGTATCGCCGGCGTTCAGGCTTCGCTGGACCTCGCCGACGCCGGGTATAAGGTCTACCTGGTTGAGAAATCCCCGGCCATCGGCGGTGTAATGGCCTCGCTGGACAAGACCTTCCCCACCAACGACTGCTCAATGTGTATCCTTTCCCCGAAGCTGGTCGAATGCGGCCGGCACCCCAACATCGAACTCGTGACGATGGCCGAAGTGACCGGCCTCGACGGTG
Source organism: Bacillota bacterium (assembly GCA_036804525.1). Lineage (GTDB taxonomy): Bacteria > Bacillota > Desulfotomaculia > Desulfotomaculales > JASEER01 > JBFLVT01. The sequence goes on from DAIRSE010000012.1 coordinate 23,267, forward strand.
AACCCGGAAACTTTAAGGCCACCGTTGTCCAACAGCCCAGATACGTCGATGCCGACAAGTGCGTCGCCTGCGGCGACTGCGCCGCCAAGTGCCCCGTGAAGGTTCCGGACCCCTTCAACGAAGGCATCAACACGATGAAGATTATCGGCAACAAGTACGCCCAGGCCGTGCCTTCGACCTACGCCATCTGGCAGCCCGACAAGTGCCTCTACCTGACCAAAGGCGTGCAAACGGGCAAACCCGTATGTATGCTCTGCCAGAAAGCCTGCCAGAAGGACGCCATTGATTTCAACCAGAAACCGCAGACCCTGACCCTCGAGGTGGGCGCGGTGATCCTGGCGCCCGGTTTCGAGAGATTCGATCCTACCCCGCTCAAGGCCCTCGGTTACGGGACCATCAAGAACGTGGTCACCAGCCTTGAGTTCGAACGCATCCTCAGCGCCTCCGGCCCCTTCAGCGGCCACCTCGTGCGGCCCTCCGACCACGAGGAGCCCAAGAAGATCGCCTGGCTGCAGTGCGTGGGTTCCCGCGATGTCAAGATCGGCTGCGGCTACTGCTCCTCGGTCTGCTGCACCTACGCCATCAAGGAGGCGATGATCGCCAAGGAGCATGCCCCGGGCAAGCTCGACACCGCCATCTTCTTCATGGACATGCGCACCTTCGGCAAGGGCTTTGAAGCCTACTACGAGCGGGCCAAGAAGGAGACCGGCGTCCGCTTCGTGCGCGCCCGCGTCTTCGGTCTCGACGCGCTGGAAGGTGACCGCATTGGTATCCGCTACGCCAACGAGGACGGCTCCGTTGCCTACGAAGAGTTCGATATGGTCGTTCTGTCGGTCGGTCTCGGGATACCGAAGAGCACCGTGGAGATGGCCGAGAAGATCGGCGTGAAACTGAACCAGTACAACTTCGCCGAGACCTCCACGCTCGCTCCGGTGGAGACCTCGCGTCCGGGCGTTTTCGTCTGCGGCGCCTTCCAGAGCCCGATGGACATCCCGATGACCGTCATGCAGGCCAGCGCGGCCGCCGCCTGTGCCGGCAGCCTGCTGGCCGAGGCCCGCGGGACGCTGGTCACCAAGGAGGAGGCTCCGGCCGAGTTCGACGTTTCCGGGCAGGAGCCGCGCATCGGGGTCTTCGTCTGCCACTGCGGCATCAACATCGGCGCCTACGTTGACGTTCCGGCAGTCAAAGACTTCGCCGCCACCCTGCCGAACGTCGCGTTTGCCACGAATATGCTGTATTCCTGTTCGTCCGACTCCCAGCAGGTAATCAAGGACGCGATCAAGGAGCACAAGCTCAACCGTGTGGTCGTTGCCTCCTGCACGCCGCGGACGCACGAGCCGCTCTTCCGGGCGACCTGCGCCGAAGCAGGCCTGAACCCCTACCTGTTTGAAATGGCCAACATCCGCGAGCACTGCTCGTGGGTACACATGACCGATAAGGAGGCGGCCACGGAGAAGGCTAAGGACATCGTCAAGCGCGCGGTCGCCAAGGCCCGCCTGCTTGAGCCGCTCTACACCCTGACCCTGGGCGTGAACAGGGCCGCTCTGGTTGTCGGCGGCGGCGTGGCCGGTATGAACGCGGCCCTCGACCTGGCCAGCCAGGGCTTCGAAGTCTACCTGGTTGAGAAGTCCGACGTCCTCGGCGGTATAGCCAACAAGATCCACTACACGCTCGAAGGCGTCGACGTTCCGGCCTACGTCAAGGGCCTGATCGCCGCCGTCGAAGGCAACCCGAGGATCAAGGTCTTAAAGGGTGCGACCATTACCGCCGTTGAGGGTTACGTCGGCAACTTTAAGACCACCGTGAGTGCTGGCGGCAAGGAAGAAGTCCTGGAGCACGGCGCTACCATCATCGCCATCGGCGCCCGGGTCTACCAGCCGACCGAGTACCTCTACGGCCAGGACGCCCGTGTCCTTACCGCGCTGGAGCTTGAAGAGGAGATCGCCAAGGGCTCGGATAAGGTCAAGGGCGCGAAAAATGTCGTGATGATCAACTGCGTCGGCTCGCGCGAAGAGCCCCGGATGTACTGCAGCCGGATTTGCTGCTCGGAGGCTGTCAAGAACGCCCTCAAGCTCAAGGAGCTTAACCCGGACGTGAACGTTTACGTCCTGTACCGCGACATGCGGACCTACGCCTTCAAGGAGGACTATTACAGGGAAGCCCGCATGAAGGGTGTCGTCTTCGTCCGCTATGACGTCGACCGTAAGCCTGACGTCAAGGCTGTCGACGGCAAGCTGGTCGTGAATGTCTTTGACCCGGTCCTGAACGAGCCGCTGGCCATCGAGGCCGACATCCTTGCCTTGAACACGGCGACGGTGGCTCCGGACAGCAAGGACATCGCCCAGTTCTACAAGGTCTGCGGCGAATACGACGGCGGCTTCTTCCTTGAGGCGCATATGAAGCTGCGTCCGGTCGACTTCGCGACCGACGGCGTCTTCGTTGCCGGCCTCGCTCACGGCCCCAAGTTCCTGGAGGAAGCGATCGCCCAGGGCCGGGCCGCGGCGGGCCGCGCGGCGACCGTGCTGACGAAGGAAGCTCTGGTCGGCGGCGGCGCTGTGGCGCTGGTCAACCAGGACCAGTGCTCCGGCTGCGGCATCTGCATAACGATTTGCCCGTACAACGCCGTTTCACTGGTCGACAAGGGCGGCAAGCACCCCGTCGCCGAGGTCAACGAAGTCCTTTGCAAGGGCTGCGGCACCTGTGTGGCGGCCTGCCCGTCCAAGGCTCTGTCGGCTAGAGGCTTCAAGGATGAGCAGATCTTTGCCGAGATCGCGGCGTTACTGGCCTAAGGATAAACATCCGGACCGTCGGCGGCAGGCTCTTGTGTGTCCCGGTGCCCGTTCCGCGACGGTCCAACCTCAAATTAGGTTGGTTGGAGGGATATTATGGAAGCCCTAGCTTTGACGAATGTGTCCGACCCCTCTTTCCGCAAGGAAATAGAGGCCAAATACCGTATCCTGGACCCCGCCAAGCGGAGTTTCTTCCAGACCTGCTTGACTTGCGGCACCTGCGCGGCCGGATGCTGCTTCAACGGCGCAGTCGACAATATGGACCCGCGCAAGTTCATCCGCAAGATCTTGCTTGGCCTGAGGCAAAGTGTCCTGGACGACATCTTCGTTTGGAACTGCAACTGCTGCGGGCGCTGTACCCTGGAATGCCCGATGGGCATCGACATGGGCGGCGTCGTCCGCACGGTGCGCGGCAATTTCGGGTTGACCGCACCGGGCACGCTGCAGCTGGTCGCCAATACCCACCTTGATACCGGCAACCAGATGGGCGTTAGCGTGGAAGACTACCTGGACACCATCGACTGGATGCAGGAAGAGCTCCAGGAGGAGCTCGGGGACCCCAACTTCAAGATCCCCATGGACGTCCCCGATTGCGACTTCCTGTTCATCCCGCACCCGCGCGAAATCAAGTACTACCCCGAGGACATCAAGACCTGGACGAAGATCTTTACGGCCGCCGGCGCGAGCTGGACACTTTCCAGCAAGGCCTTCGACGTGACGAACTTCGGTCTCTTCAACGGGCGCGACGACGAGGCAACGAAGATCTTCCAGATCACCGTCGACGCCATGCGCGAGCTCAACGCCAAGCGCCTCGTGTGCACTGAGTGCGGCCACGGTTACTGGGCCTTTAAGTTCGGCGCCAAGGCCTGGATTCCGGTTGACTTCCCGATTCTGCACATGGTTGAGTACCTGGCGGAGATCCTGCGCGAGGGCAAGATCCAGGTCGACAAGTCCAGGAACCCCGAGGTCGTGACGCTGCACGACCCGTGCAACACCGTCCGCAAGGGCGGCGTCGTCGAGGAGCCGCGTTACGTCCTGAGCCAGGTCTGTGAGAACTTCGTGGAGATGTGGCCCAACCGCCAGTACAATTACTGCTGCGGCGGCGGCGGCGGCGCCCTGGCGATGGGTGACCTGATCAAGCCCTACCGGATGGCCAAGGGCCGGCTGAAGGCCGAGCAGATCCGCGCCACCGGCGCCGAGATCTGCTGCGCCCCCTGCCACAACTGCTACGACCAGCTGAACGACATCAACAAGGAATACCAGCTCGGCCTGAAGGTCAAGCACATCTTCCAGTTGGTGGAGAAGGCTATGGTTTGGGAGTACAAACCGGCCGAATAGAAGTTCTGAACAATCAAGGCATAGAGGGACCGTGAAGGCCTCCGGGCCTTCACGGTCCCTGTTTTATGGAGGCCAAGGGACAGTGGACAATCGTCGTTTTAAATGGCACTACTTGTTTCTCTTTGTAACCCCCATGATGTGGGGTGGGGCCTTTGTCGCGGCCAAGTTCGTGGTCTTGGAGATGCACCCGCTGGTCGCGGCCGCCGTCCGCTTCTCGATCTCCTTCCTGTTCTTGCTCCCTTTTTTCCTGCGGTGGGAGGGACGGAAAAACCTGCCGAAACTGAGGGATCTACCGGTGCTGCTGGTCCTGGCGGCTACCGGCGTCTTCCTTTACAACGCCCTGTTTTTTTACGGAATGCAGACCTCGGCGGCTACCGACGGCGCTCTGGTTATCGCCTCGAGCCCTATGATTACGGCCCTTATTTCCTTCTTTGTCCTCAAGGAGCGCTTCGAGCCGGGGCAGCTTTTGGGTTTTTTGCTCTGTCTCGCGGGCGTAACGGTGATCATCACCAAGGGCTCACCCGCGGTCCTCGCCGAATGGGCCGTCAACCAGGGCGACTTGATGCTTTTCGGCTGCGCGGTGTCGTGGGCGGTGTATTCGGTAGCCGGGAAAGTCGCCACCGGGCGCATGACCCCGCTGGCCTCCTCGACGTTTTCCAACGGGCTGGGGGCGGTGATGCTCCTTATCGCCGCTATGCCTTTTCTCCCCCGGCAGTCTTTTGTTAACCTGAGCGCCGTCACGATTTACAGCATGCTCTTTCTAGCCGTTTTCGCCTCCGGCATCGCCTTTGTCTTTTGGATGATCGGGGTAAACAAGGTTGGAGCCGGGCGGACATCGGTCTTTGTCAACATGGTTCCGGTCTGGTCCGCCTTGTTGGGCGTGCTGTTCCTGGGCGAACGCCTGGCGATGTTCCACCTTGTCGGCGCCGTTCTGACCTTAAGCGGCGTGTACCTGGTTACGCATAAAAAAGTCGGTAGCGGATTCCGTAATTAGTTTCGGGTGGTCGGATGCGGGGAGCAGATAGGTGTGGCGCCGGTACAAGGATAATACACTTGTATGTCGTAAGTGTAAGCTGTAGCTTGTCAGGCCAATAAATCATATGACAGCAAGGGTATGATTACATCTATGAAGTGGCACGTACGGCTTGTTAAGGTAACGAATATGGAAGAGGCGAGGCGGGAGATCGCCCTGGTGGGAGCGGACGACTGGGGCCGCAAGATCATGGCCCCCAAGGCCGTGTACCGGCTGCTGAAGGTTACAGGCCTGGCTCCCTGGCAGGCCAACATCCTCAAACAGGAGATGCTGGCCCGGGGCGGGGAGGCGGCCGTCAGCAGAGGGTGCATCAACTGTTCCGTAGAGACAACCGACGTCCTGCTTATGGGGACGGTGACCCATTACCGGAGCCTGGCGCGGAAGCTGCTGATCCAGCCTTTCGGACTGCCGGAACTCGGGGCACAGATCCGCCGGGTTTTGGACAACCTGGAACAGGAATCGCTGCCGGACCTGGACTGCCGGGGCATCGTTCTCCCCCTGAGCAAGCGCACGCTCGTAATGGGCATCCTCAACGTCACCCCTGACTCTTTCTCCGACGGCGGGCTTTTCATGACGCCGGAAAGCGCCCTTGCCCACGCCCGCCGGATGGTCGAGGAAGGCGCCGACATTATCGACCTCGGCGGGGAATCGACGCGCCCGGGGCACACCCCTGTCCCGGCGGAAGTCGAGGCCGCCCGTATCATTCCGGTGCTCAAGCTGCTGGTGCGGGAACTGCCCGTCCCCATCAGCGTCGATACTTCCAAGGCTCTTGTCGCCAGGGAAGCGCTCGCAGCAGGGGTGCACATCATCAATGACCAGTGGGCTCTGCGCGACCCGGGAATGGCCGAACTGGTCGCCGGGGCCGGTGTCCCGGTGGTGCTCATGCACAACCGGGAGGGAACCGATTACCGTGGCCTGATGGACGAAATCTCTTCCTACTTTGCCCAGCGCATCGAGCTGGCGCTCGCCAGCGGCATCAGCGAACGGCAGCTGATCCTCGACCCGGGATTCGGCTTCGGGAAGACGCCGTCCCACAACCTCGAGGTCCTGCGCCGGTTGGACGAGCTGAAAAGCTTCGGGCTGCCAATCCTGATCGGGACCTCGCGCAAATCGACCATCGGCAAGGTTCTGGATCTGCCCGTGGACCAGCGGGTGGAGGGAACGGCGGCCACGGTGGCGGTCGGCATCGCCAGGGGGGCCAACATCATCCGTGTCCACGACGTCCTGCCGATGGCCAGGGTGGCGCGGATGACCGACGCCGTTTTGCGGGGGTGGGACGAAAATGGATAAGATCATCCTGAAAGGGCTGGAAATCTACGCCTACCACGGCGTTTCCGATAGCGAACGCGAGCTGGGCCAGAGGTTCGTCCTGGACATTGAAATGCTGGCCGACCTCAAGCCGGCCGGCGAAACCGACGACCTCGCCCTAACGGTCGATTACGCCCTTGTCTACGAAGACGTCCAAACGGTTTTCACCGAGCGCCCGTTCCGGCTCCTGGAGGCTGCCGCCGAGGCTGTCGCCGCTAAAATCCTGGCCAGGCATGCTCTGGTGCAGGAGGTCGTGGTCCGCGTTAAGAAACCGTCGGCTCCCATCCCCGGGCACCTTGCTTATGCCGCCGTGGAGATAAGGCGCAGCCGATGACGGGGAAGGGTCCGGCAAAGGCATATCTGGGCCTCGGCTCAAACCTCGGCGACCGGCGGGCCAATATCCTGTCCGCCATCGAGCGGTTGAACGGCTTGCGCGGGGTTACGGTCCTGCGTGCCGCCTCCCTGTATGAATCCGCACCGGTAGGCTTTACAGACCAGCCGCGCTTTTTAAATACGGCGATTGAGATTGAAACGGCCATGCCCCCCCTAGAACTGTTGGCCGCCGCCCAGAGCGTCGAGCAGGACCTTGGCCGCGTGCGGACCGTCCGCTGGGGACCCCGGACGATCGACATCGACATCCTCCTTTATGACGGCGTGACGATGGATGATCCCGCCCTGACCATTCCCCACCCCCGCATAACCGAACGCGCTTTCGTCCTCCTGCCCCTGGCCGAGCTGATCCCCGACTGCATCCTCAACGGCCGTTCCGTCCGCGACCTTGCGGCCGAGGCCCGGCCGCAGGCGGACATCGAGGTCTTAACGCCTGCTCCGGAAGTAATCTCCGGTTAAATCTACAGAATTTACTTAAAGGGCTGCCGCCTGAGACGAAGAATACGAACCACGTTGCGACAACTTCTATCCCTGAAAGCGTGGTGTGTTGAAATTCGGCAAGCAACGTGGTTCCTGCTCGTTCTTCTCGCGGTCATGATACTGTTCCCCTTCAGTCCTTTCGCTTTTGCTTATTACGGGCAGCCCGACAACGCAAGTTCTGCAGACTCCGCCATCGAAGTCAACGCCTATATCCTGCCGGGGAAAGGAGCGGTAAACGCCCTGGACGAGGCCGCCCGGCACCTGACCTACGTCAGCGTCTTCAGTTACCGGGCCGGGTACGACGGCGAACTGACCGCCCCCGAGGGAGAGGACGCCGTCCTCGAGGCGGCGCGCCGCCACGGCGTGCGGCCGCAGATGGTGCTGACCAATTTCGACGGTACGAATTTCAGCTCCGCCCTGGGGCACGCTATCGTTAACGACCCGGTGCTGCGCACGCGGGTGATCGAAAACACCATCCGGGTTCTTAAGGAGAAAGGCTATCACTCTCTAAACATAGACTTTGAGAACCTGCCCCCTGAAGACCGCGAAGCTTACACCGGCTTCATCGGCGAGGTGACCGCCATTGTGCATCGCGCCGGTTACCCGCTGTCCGTCGCCGTCGCCCCCAAGGCCGGCGACAGGCCTGACGAAGCCTGGGTCGGGTTCGTTGACTACGCCGCCCTGGGATCAATAGCGGACCGCGTGATCGTCATGACCTACGAGTGGGGCTGGATCGGCGGCCCGCCGATGCCCATCGCCCCTCTGGACAAGGTTCGCGGTGTGATCGAATACTTGACCAAGCACGTGCCGCCCAAGAAAATCTTGATGGGCATGCCCCTCTACGGGTATGACTGGGAACTGCCGGACACGCCGGCAAACACCGCCAAAAGCCTGGACCCCGTGAGGGCCCGGCAGCTGGCCGAGCGTTACGGCGCCCGGATCCAGTGGGACGAACGGGCTGCTTCTCCCTTTTTCTACTACACTGACGACTGGGATACCGGCCACGCGGTCTGGTTTGAAGACGGCTGGAGTATGGCCGCCAAGTACGCCCTGGTCCGCGAGTTCGGCCTGCGCGGGGTCAGTTTTTGGGTGCTGGGCAACAGGTTCCCCGAAAACTGGGCGATTCTGGAAGGCCTTTTTGACCCCGTCAAGGACCGCCCGGCTTCATAAGGCTTCATCGGGCCATAATATAAATGTGTGCCATCCTCTGGAAATGCAGGTGCAGACCGTGGTAAACTGAAGTGTCAGTACATATGGAGGCGAGAAGGTTCACGCCTCGCGCTTCCTGATTAGAGGAGTACGAAATGGTAAGTACATTCGCCGATTTACAGCTGAAGCCCGAGCTGATGCGGGCTATAGAGGACCTGGGCTATGAAACGCCGACGCCCATCCAGGAGAAGAGCATCCCTCCGCTTTTGGCCGGGCGGGACGTTTTGGGGCAGGCCCAGACGGGAACGGGCAAGACAGCGGCTTTCGGGCTGCCCATCCTGCAAATGATCGCCCCGGGGCGAGGCCTGCAGGCGCTCGTCCTCTGCCCCACGCGGGAACTCGCCGTGCAGGTCGCCACCGACATCACTTCGATGGGCAGGTACCTCGGCGTCCGGGTTCTCCCTGTGTACGGGGGGCAGTCCATCGAGCACCAGTTGCGCGCCCTTAAGAACAGGCCGGAGGTCGTCGTCGGCACCCCGGGCCGCCTTATGGATCACCTGCAAAGGGGCTCCATCAGGCTGGATGGACTGCGCATGGTCGTCCTCGACGAAGCCGACGAGATGCTGGACATGGGTTTCCTGGAGGACATCAAGACCATCCTGGCGCAGTGTCCCGAGGAAAGACAGACCCTTCTTTTTGCCGCAACCATGCCCGAGGAGATTGCGAGCCTGGCCAAGTCGTTCCTCAAGAACCCTGAAGTCGTCGCCATTCGCGGCAGCGAACTTACGGCGCCGCTGATCGAACAACGCTATTACGAAGTCAATGCCAGGCAGAAGCTCGAAAGCCTCTGCCGCATTCTCGATGTGGAAACGCCAGCTTCGGCGATCATTTTTTGCCGGACCAAGAGGGGGGCCGACGAACTGGCGGAGGCCCTGCGGGTCCGCGGTTACGAAGCCGAGGTCATCCACGGCGACCTGTCCCAGCGCGAGAGAGACAGTGTCATGAGCCGTTTCCGCTCGGGGCTCATTGAGTTATTGGTGGCCAGCGACGTGGCGGCGCGGGGTCTGGATATCAGCCATGTGACGCACGTCATCAACTATGATATCCCCCAGGATGCGCAGACCTACGTTAACCGGATCGGCAGGACGGGCCGCGCGGGTCGCGAGGGGGTGGCCATTACCCTGGTTACGCCGCGCGAGGTCAGGCAGCTGCGCTTTATCGAGGCCAGCATCGGTAAACGCATTAAGCGTCACGCCCTGCCGACCCTGGCTGACGCCATGGAGCGGAGGCAGCAGGAGCTTTTGCATCGCGTCGAGGAGGCCCTGACCAAGCCTCCGGGCGAATATCGCGCCCTGGCCAACCAGCTGCTTGAAAACCACGAATCTATTGAACTTTTGGCCGCGTGCCTGATGCTTTTGGCCAAGGAAGGGAGGGAACTGGAAACAGCGGAACTGCTTAGCGCCGGGCCCGAGTCGGTTACCGTCAAACTGCCTTTCGGCCGCAAACATGGTTTGCATGTCAGGGCGGTAATCGACCAGCTTTTGCGAGCCGGTGTACGGCGCGACGAAATTGGCAGCATCAGTATTCATGACGACAGGGCTTTTGTCCAGGTTCCGGCTGAGTGTGAGGACCAGGTTTACGCGGCTTTCAGAGCATTCCGCCAGAACATAAGAACAAAGCCGGGCAAGCTAGGCGCTTCCCAGGCCCGCAGGAGAAGCTCCAAAAGCCTTCACCATTAAAAACAACATCTAACATCCGACTTCCTTACTAGGCAGATACTTACCGGGGTAAGCCGTTCCCTCCGTGGCACACTAAGTTATAGCTCAAAGACACCAAGAAGGAGGGGAACATATGCTTTCGCCGGATGTTGTCAGCGGCATGATTAAGCTGCATCTTATGGGTTACTTATCTTACGACGAAATAGTGCATTGGGCCGATAAAAAGTTTCACGACTTGGAGTTTATTGATAACAACACCAGTGACAAGACTTCTGAGACTATGTTTGATGTCCTCAGTACTATTATGCTTGGACAGGACGAAGGAATGCGTCTGGAAAGCCGCGATTTTGAGGCGTTTTTGGATCGACTGGAAGCCGTATAGACGCAATCCTAGGATTGCGCCGGCAGCTCTCTGCATTCAGAAAAGGCTGAAAGGTTTTGGAATTAAGATGCTAAGTCTGAATGCTCAAAGCCGACTGCTGAGCGCACCGGCGGAGCCGGATCTTAGCAAATGTTAGAAAGGCGCAGGACTAGTTTCGTTACGCAGCATAGAGTCGTAAATTGAGCATAACAGAGGGATTTAGATCTAGGAAAAAGATACCAGACCGATTTGAGGAACAATTTCAAAAGCTTGCTTGTCCTAGAAAAAGAAGCGGTTTGCGTTAACGCCTGGGGAGAGGATTATGAAATGTCAGTTTCTGTTGAGGGATTCGAGCAATTAGTTTCTCAATCCAAGAAATTAGCCGATGCACTAAAATACGATCCTCCGCCGATAAACCACGTACAGAGAGCAAAACTGGTGTTTCAGCTTCGCCTTGCCTACAACTTCACGGTGCGGCAGTGCGACGACCAGTTTCTTACTCGCAGGTTGCTTGGTTTGATTGAAGAATGTGAAGAGTTGCTGGAGTCATAGCCCCCGATATTCGCCGCCCGCTTCGGCGGCTTTTCTGTCTCATTTGGCGGGGAAAGGGACCGGCCGCCAAGAAGAATGAGGGATTAACCCGACAGACACGGTAGGAGGGTCTCCTAAGAATTGAGGGGTAAAATGTAGCTAGTCCAGGCAGGAAATGCGTACTCTGTCTCGAATACTTTCTGGTTAACGCACCCTTTTGCCATAGCCGCCCGTTCCTCCGCTCCAGAGAGAGTATGTGGGCGGGTCAGTTTGATTCTAGAGCAAGGAAGGTGAGAATGTTTGTTGCGTAAGTGGATGCGCGTGCTTATAGTAACCCTGTTAATCTCTTCGTTCGCCATGGCCTCCGGCCTGAGACCGGCGTTGGCTACAAGTGGCAGTGCAACCGCGTCCAAGGACCAGGTCTATATCGTTAAGCCGGGTGAGACCCTTTCCGAGATTGCCCGCTCTTTTGGCCTCAATTACCAGACTATTGCCGCGGCCAATGGCCTAACCAACCCCCACCGCATCAGAATCGGGCAAGAATTGATTATCCCGGGCATGGCAATGGTTGCTGCCTCAAAGTCCGGTGTGAAGCCTGTTCCGGGTTTCAGCCGGGCTGACGTTGACCTGCTGGCCAGGCTGATCGGGGTGGAAGCGGGCGGTCAACCTTATCAGGCACAGGTTGCCGTGGGCGCCGTAGTGATGAACCGCATTAAGAGTTCTCGGTTTCCCAATAACTTAAGGGCGGTTTTAGCCCAACCGGGCCAGTTTCCCCCGGTAAGCAGGGGATTGGTGAGCCGCCACGTCGCCGGCAGCAATGCGCGCAAGGCTGCGCTTGAAGCCTTGGCTGGGGTTGACCCGACCAACGGCTGCCTTTACTTTAACTCCCTTTCCGCGCGCACCGCGCATCTTGCCAAAAAGCCGGGAGCAAAAATCATTGGCAGGCTGGTCTTTTACCGGTAGGTAAAAGCTTGAACCGAACGAACGGGGATAGGCTTTCGCGCTTTTTGCGAAAGAATCTATCCCCCGATTCTTTTGCCGAAACTTCCTTGGAAGAAAATGGCTGCTAATCGCCGGCTTTTAGAAGTATGTTGGTGACAGGGGTGTCAAAATGTAAAGAAGAGTTCGCAACAGCACTCTTATAGGGCGTCTGGCATAAACCGGATAGAAAAAGCATCGGCAGCTGTGCCAAACTGGTGGTATGGAGGAAAGAGCAGTGCACCGGATTGAAACTCTGGCCCGGCTGTTGGAGGAGGCAAGACCGGCCTTTGCCCTGACCGGGGCCGGCATCAGCACCGAGAGCGGGATTCCCGATTTTCGCTCGCGCGGGACCGGCCTGTGGGAGAGATTCGACCCGGCCGAGGTGTGCAGCATTGACGCCTTCCACAGGGATCCCGCCCGTTTCTGGCGGTTTAACCTGCAGTGGTGGCTGCCCTGCCGGGAGGCCCGTCCGAACCGGGCCCATAAAGCCTTGGCCGCGCTCGAACAACACGGCCTGCTGCGCGGGGTGATTACCCAGAACATCGATGGACTGCACAGGGAGGCCGGGTCCACCGTCTGGGAGGTGCACGGTCACCTGCGCACCTGTCACTGCCTGAAATGCCAGAAGGAGTACGGCTTCGAACACCTTGTCAAGCAATACAACGGCGGGGTCAATCCCCCGCGGTGCGGCTGCGGCGGTCTCCTGCGTCCCGATGTCGTCCTTTTCGGGGACGCCATGCGCGAGGACTTTTGGGTGGCCTCCCAGGTGCTTTCAGGCTGCCAGCTGCTGCTCGTGGTCGGGTCCAGCTTGCAGGTCTACCCGGTAGCCGGCCTGCCGCAGCTGGCCAGGCGCCTGGCCATTATTAACCGCGACCCGACTCCTTACGACGAGCGGGCTGACGTCGTCATTCAGGGAAACGCCGGGGACGTGCTGGAAGCAGTTCTTGCGAAGCTGGGTATCCGACCAAGCTGAATGTTTAGTCTGACTATGGCAGGTAAATGGCGGGTTTTGTCGAAAGCCAGGATGGCCGGCATTGTCCGGGAAAAGGCGAACGGCAGGAGGATCGTCGTCGCCGTGATGCACGGCGGTGCTCCTGAGGACGGACAGGAACTCTGCAGAGGTATCCTGGCGAGCGGCCTGTCCGTCCAGGAAATGGTCTTCGGCCAGATCGGCTCGTCCATGGTGGTCCACGCGGGGCCCGGCCTGGTCGGCGTCGCCTTCTATGAGGTATAGTGTTTGGCTTCCAAGCCAAACACTATACCTCGGCACTAAGCATTCAGCATTCGGAAACAGATGAGGGCATTCTCGCACGGCCCGGCATAGTTGCTTCTTATTGTAATGTTGCGTATGTTATGGTAACATTTCCTTGTCAGGGTGGTATCCGGAAGGAACCATACCGGTTCGCTTAATCCTTTTGCAAAATTAAATACTGCCTAGCCGCTTGGAGCCGTGAGGACCGAGACGGGCCCAAATCTCAGCAAACCCCGATCTCTGTCAGGGGTTTTTTGTTTTGATCTATACACGCATCTTGCAGCAGTTTGGAAAGGCTATGTCAGAAAGAAGGCGCGCAACTTGAAAGATAAAGCTGTTGCTATAATTGGCGCCGGCAAGGTGGGCTCGGCCCTGGCCCTGGGGCTCTCCCGGGCCGGGTGCCGTATAACGGGCGTTGCTTCCCGTAGCCCGGCTTCGGCAAGAAGGCTGGCATCCCTGGTCGGCTGCCGCGCCTGTCCCACCCTGTTTGAGGCGGCGGCGGATGCCGAAGTGATCATCATTGCCGTACCCGACGGGGCTATCCGTAGCGTAGGCGGGGAACTGGCCCGGTCAGGCGCCGTCCGCCCCGGCGACATTGTTATTCATACCAGCGGGGCGCTCCCGTCCGGTGCCCTGGACGCGGTGCGCAGGCAGGGGGCCGCGGCAGCCTCGATGCATCCGGTGCAGTCGTTTGCCAGAGTTGACGATATCGGGCGCCTGTACAGCTGTTACTACGGCATCGAGGGCGATCCTGAAGCCGTTGCAGCGGCGCGGGAGATGGTTTCTTTGCTGGGCGGCCGTGTTTTGGCGCTGGACGGCTGCAACAAGGCCCTTTACCATGCGGCCGCCTGTGTGGCCTCCAACTACCTGATCGTCTTGCTTCACCTTGCCCAAACACTAATAGAGAGCGCGGGGGTGGACGGGGAACAGGGCCGGCAGGCGCTTTTACGCCTGGTGGAGGGTACCCTGGCCAATGTCGGGGAAATGAACCTGTCCGGCGCGCTGACGGGGCCGATCGCCCGGGGCGATAGGGAGACGGTGGCCCGGCACGTATACGCGATGCGCGGGATCAGTCCGGAAGCCGCAAGGCTTTACGGTTACCTGGGCTTGCATGCCGTCGAACTGGCCCGCTCCGGAGGCGGCCTGGATGCCCCGCGGTCGATGGAAATAGCTAATCTCTTAAGAGAGGTGACGGCAGATGACGGTTTCCCGGGTGACCACGGCTTCACTGCGCCTGATGAAGCAGAACAGGCAGCGGATTACGATGCTGACGGCCTACGACTTCCCGACGGCCCGCATCGTGGACGAGGCGGGCATTGACCTTATTCTGGTGGGAGACTCGGTCGGAAATGTCATTTTGGGCTACGAAACGACCATCCCCGTAACCGTGGACGACATCGTCCACCACTGCAAACCTGTGGTCCGCGCAGCTAAGAGGGCGATGGTGGTGGCCGACCTGCCGTTCCTGTCTTATCACACGTCCCGGGAGGATGCCTTACGCAACGCCGGGCGGCTGATGCAGGAAGGCGGAGCGCATGCCGTGAAGCTGGAGGGGGGGCGCCAGGTCGTCGAGACGGTCCGCGCGCTTGTCGGAGCAGGCATTCCCGTGATGGGCCACCTCGGGTTGACACCCCAGTCGGTCTACCAGCTGGGCGGTTTTAAAGTCCAGGGCAGAGATGCCGCCGCCGCCCGCCGGCTTCTGGAAGACGCCCGCGCGCTGGCCGAGGCGGGTATCTTTGCCCTTGTCCTGGAATGCGTACCGTCTTCTCTGGCTGAGCTGGTCACAGAATCTCTGGAGATACCGACCATCGGTATCGGAGCCGGACGTTTCTGCGACGGACAGGTGTTGGTTACGCACGACCTCCTGGGCCTTACCGGGGGTTTTAAGCCGAAGTTTGTAAAGCGGTACGCCGATTTGGGAACCCAGATGGCGAGGGCTATCGGAACGTATGCGGCCGAGGTCCGGGAAGGGGCCTTCCCCGGTCCGGAACACGGCTTCGACATGCCTGAAGAGGAACTGGAGAAGCTATTGAAATAGCTTCTCCGGTTCCTCGCGTTCAGCACTCAGCTTCAGATTATAGAACGCTTAGCGCCGTCGGACGAGCCCGAGAAGGAGGGATCGGATTGCGAGTTCTTTCTACCGTTTCCGAAGTGAGGAAGGTTGTTCAAGAGTCACAACGCCCGGTTGGGCTCGTACCGACAATGGGCTTCTTTCACGAAGGCCATTTATCGCTGATGCGGGCTGCCAGGGAAACCTGCGCCACGGTGGTGGTCAGCATCTTTGTCAACCCCCTGCAGTTCGGGCCCCGGGAAGACCTGGACGCCTATCCGCGGGACCTGCCGAGGGACCTGGCCATGGCTAAAAGCGTCGGCGTCGACCTGGTTTTTGCCCCCAGCGTGCAGGAAATGTACCCCGAACAGCAACTGGCCTGTGTCGAAGTGGAGAAGATCAGCGAAGGCCTGTGCGGGGCCAAGCGGCCCGGGCACTTCCGGGGTGTGGCCACCGTGGTCGCCAAGCTTTTCAACATTGTCCAGCCGGATGTAGCCTTTTTCGGCCAAAAGGACGCCCAGCAGCTCCAGGTTATCCGCAAGATGGTGCAAGATCTCAACTTTCCGGTGACCATTGTCCCCTGCCCCATCGTGCGCGAACCCGATGGTCTGGCTATGAGTTCACGAAACGTGTACCTCACGCCGGAGGAAAGGAGGGCGGCCACGGTCCTTTACCGCAGCTTGAAACTGGCGGAGAACCTGATCGCCGGGGGCGAGCGTGACGCCGGGAAGATAGAGAGCTTCCTGGCGGAAAGCATCGCCAGCGAGCCGCTGGCCCGCCTGGATTACGCCGAGGTCCGTACCCTCCCGGATCTTGAAGCGAAACCCGAGCTGTCGGGAGAGGTCATCCTGGCTGTCGCCGCCTATTTCGGCCGCGCCAGGCTGATCGACAACCTGATCGTAAGAGTCTGAGGAGGATTGGCGGCAATGCTGCTCGCTATGCTTAAGGCTAAGATTCATCGGGCCGTGATCACCGACGTGAACCTGTCGTATACCGGGAGCATTACCATTGACGAGGAACTACTTAACGCGTCCGGCATCCTCGTGCACGAAAAAGTGCAGGTGGTCAATCTCGCCAACGGCGAGCGTTTTGAAACCTACGTTATTCCAGGCCCGCGACATTCAGGGGCCGTTATCCTCAACGGGGCCGCGGCACGCCTGGGGCTTCCCGGGGACCCGGTGATCATCATGGCTTACGCCCTGATGGACGAGGACGAGGCCCGGAATCACCAACCGCGTGTGATACTGGTCGACAAAAACAACAGGCCCGTATAAAACACCGAGGCGAAGTTTTCAAGAGCCCCAAACCGGCTGGATGGATACATAAGTTACTACTTCCTCCGGCAAACTAAGATAGAAATCTTAGTAAGGGAGGAACAGCAGTGCAGTACTACCAGACCCACACGTTCGGGCAAACGCAGGCCCAGGGGCAGATCATGCCTGAGCCCCCGATGGTTCTTTCTACGAAGGATCACCTGTACCTGAAGGACGCTATGTCCTGGCTGTTGACGGCCATCAAGAAGTGCCGTCATTTTGCGCAAGAATGCAACGATTCCGACGTGAAGCAGGTCCTGGACAAGACCGGCCGCATGCACCAGATGCACTACCAGATGCTGTTGAATCACCTGCAGCCTATGCAGCAGCAGCAACTGCTCCAGCAGTACGCCCAACGGCAACAACAGCAGCAGCAACAGCAACAGTTCCAGGCGCAGGCCCAGCAGGGACAGCAGTTCATGGCGCAACAGCAAGCCCCGAACTTCGGCCAGAACTTTGCGTCGTAGAGGAGGAAAGACCCGTGCAGCAGCAACAGCAAAACATCATCAAGAATCCCAAGTCCCCCAACGAGCCCCAGGCAAAGGGGCCGAATCTGAACGACAGGGACCGCATCAATGACCTCCTGTCCACCGAGAAGTACCTCACTGACAACCTGAACGTATTTGCCCGCGAGGCCAGCCACCGTGCCCTGCACAATGATGTGATGCGGGCGCTGATTGAGACCCACCAGAATACGCGGGACATTTTTAACCTGATGTTTCAAAAAGGCTGGTACACACTGGAAGGAGAAGAGCCCCAGAAGATCGCCGATACCCACCGAAAGTTCCAGAATTACGCCAACAGCCAGTTCCCCTACGGTCAGGGCGGCATGATCAGCTAAATTAGCATTAGGCTTTAAGCACTAAGCTGTAAGATAAGATGAGGGAAGGGACTCGGGAAAGGGGGCTGTTGAGAAACCTAGCTAATGGCTGTAAGCACTAAGCTGAAGTTTTTCAACAGCCCCGAAAGCCGAATCCCTTCTGCTGTTCCTATAGCCTAGTGCCTAGGCTTAATGCCGGCAGCCCGGCACTATTAATCACGCTGGATCACCTTATTACAGTTTGCAGAAGGCATGTCGATGCAGCTTTTTTGTCAATAGCCTGACCGCCGCGCCTCGCCTTGACAATAATTCCGTTCAAACATTAGAATTAGCATATACTTAACCGGGAAACCGGATTTTCTGTTTCCATAGTGATTTATGGCTGATGCTATCGGGCTTTTGCCTTTTTTGCATGCCAGGGACTTTGGAATCAGGTGAGAGGCAAGAGGCCGGATATACTGGGGGAGACAGCGTGGCTAACGGTAAGGAGTTAGTTGAAAAGATCCGGGAACTGAAGAGGCAGCGCAACGCGGTCATCCTTAGCCACTATTACCAGCGGCCCGAAGTACAGGATATCGCTGACTTTGTCGGCGACTCCCTGGAACTGTCCAGCAAGGCCGCTGGAACAGATGCCGATGTCATTGTCTTTTGCGGTGTGCACTTCATGGCTGAGAGCGCGGCCATTCTTTCTCCCGACAAGACCGTTCTGTTACCGGAACTGTCGGCGGGATGCCCGATGGCCGATATGGTTACGGCTGAGCAACTCCGCGCTAAAAAACAGGATATTCCCGGAGTTCTTGTAGTTTCGTATGTTAACACTTCAGCGGCTGTCAAGGCCGAAAGCGATATCTGCTGTACTTCGGCCAACGTGGTCAAGGTCATCAGCTCGATTCCGCGGGAGCGGGAGATCCTTTTTGTTCCCGATGCCAACCTGGGGCGGTATGCCGAGCAGGTCACAGGGAGAAAGATGCACCTCTGGCCTGGGTATTGCCCTGTTCATCATAATTTACGCCCCGAAGACGTGCTGCAGGCCAAGGAGGATCACCCCGACGCCAAAGTTCTTGCTCACCCCGAATGTCAGCTGGATGTCATTGCCCTGGCCGACCACGTCGCCAGCACTTCAGGGATGCTCCGGTTCGCTCGTGAATCGGCTGCGCGGGAGTTTATCGTCTGCACCGAAGAGGGGCTGCTGCACCAGATGAGGCGTACATGTCCGGGTAAGGAGTTTTACCTCGCCGCGCCGGATCTGGTCTGCGAGAGCATGAAACTCACGACGCTGGAAAAGCTGGCGTGGTCTCTTGAAACCCTTACCCCGACGGTGACGGTGGAGCGGGACGTCCAGCAGCGGGCGATGAAGGCCCTCGAGCGTATGCTGGCCCTGGCCTGACGGCAGCCTCGGAGAGTACTGCCGCGGTCTCCTAGTGCTTAGCGCTATTCCCGGGGGTGAACAGCGTGGCTCCTCGCTACCTCGTTAATTTCGACAGCCGGGAGTTGCCCCAGTACGAGGTTGAGTACCTGGTTATCGGGAGCGGCATCGCGGGGCTGTATACGGCCTACACCATCGCCAAGGCCGGGGGCGACGTCCTGGTTATCACCAAGAGAATGGTGGAGGACACCAGTACCGAACGTGCTCAAGGGGGAATCGCGGCGGCCATCGGTGCCAGCGACTCCCCCTTACTGCATGAACAAGATACCCTGGCGGCCGGCGCAGGGCTTTGTGACGAAGAGGCCGTCCGCGTTCTGGTCACCGAAGGGCCGGAGCGGGTTAGGGAACTGGTTTCCCTGGGCGCCAGGTTCGACCGGGCGAACGGTGGTTTTGCCCTCACCCGTGAAGGGGCCCACAGCCAGCGGCGTATCCTGCACGCCAGTGGCGATGCCACGGGCGCCGAGTTACAGAGAGTGTTATCCTTCCAGGCCCACGACATAGGGGTGCCGATCCTGGAGTGGCATTTCGCCGTGGATCTCCTTGTTGAGGGCGGGCAGTGTTACGGCGCGCTGGTCCTCCAGGAGGACAAAGACAGGCTGGTTGTCTTTTGGGCTAAGGCCATTATCCTGGCTACCGGCGGGGCTGGTCAACTATACCGCCGCACGACCAACCCCCAGGTTGTCACCGGCGACGGGATGGCCCTGGGCTACCGGGCGGGCGCCGAGTTGAGCGACCTTGAGTTCGTGCAGTTCCATCCCACAGTGTTGGCCCTTCCGGGCGCCCCTTCCTTCCTTATTTCCGAGGCGGTACGCGGCGAGGGCGGTCTTTTGCGCAATGCCGCCGGAGAAAGGTTCATGCCCGGTTATCATCCCCTGGCGGAGCTGGCTCCCCGGGATATTGTCACGCGCGCCATCCTTAAGGAAATGGAGAAAACCGGTGCAGACCATGTCTACCTGGACATTTCCCACCTGCCGGCCCCGGAAGTTGAACAGCGCTTCCCCACAATCAGTAGAACGTGCAAAACCTACGGGGTTGATGTGACCTGCGACTTAATCCCGGTTGCGCCGGCGGCCCACTACATGATGGGCGGTGTTAAAACCGGCCTGGACGGGCAGACCTGCATCAAGGGTCTTTATGCCTGCGGGGAGGTGGCTTCGGCTGGCATCCACGGTGCTAACCGCCTGGCCTCCAACTCCCTCCTGGACGGCCTCGTCTTTGGCGGCCGCATCGCCAGAGCGGTTATGGCCCTCAAGGATAGGGAAACATTCAACCGCCCGGCTTTTGCCTGCCGGGATTTGCGCGACGACGACAGCACCGATTACCAGGCCTTGAAATCGGAACTTCAGCAGATAATGCAGGAATATGTCGGTCCCTTGCGTTCGGCCGAGGGGCTGGCTAAAGCCCTGGCTTTCTTCGACCGCTGGCAGTTTTTGCGCCACTACCAAACAACCGGACCAGATGCCCTGGAGGTTCGGAACATGCTCGAGGTCGGCCACCTCATTGCCGAGGCGGCCATGTGCCGGACCGAGTCCCGGGGCGCGCATTTCAGGACCGATTTCCCGGAACGCCGGGAACGCTGGGAGAAGCACCTGAGTTTTCGGAGGCAGTGACGTGGAACTAGTAAGCAGGGCACAGATCGAACAGTGGCTGGCCGAGGATATCGGGCCCGGCGATATCACCTCGCAGGCCGTTATTCCGAAAGAGGCTTTTGCTACGGGGCGTTTTATTTGTAAGGAAGAAGGGACGGTAGCGGGTCTGGGGCTGCTTCCCCTGGTGTTTTCCTGTCTGGACAGGGATATCGTCGTTACCGCTAACGTGCAGGACGGTGAGCGGGTGTCCGCGGGGACGGTCCTGGCCCTGGTCAGCGGAAAAGCACGGCCCATCCTGGCCGGTGAGCGCCTGGCTTTGAATCTTTTGCGCCACATGTCGGGGATCGCCACAAGGACCCGTGCCCTGGTGGAGATGGTGCGGGAATATAACGTCCGGATCGTCGACACGCGGAAGACGACGCCGGGCCTGAGGGCTTTAGAGAAATACGCCGTGCGTGTCGGGGGCGGGTCAAACCACCGGTTCGGCCTGTACGACGGTGTCCTGATCAAGGATAACCATATCGCCGTCGGCGGCGGGATCAGGGCCGCGGTACAGAAAGCCAGGAAGTTCTGCCCGCACACGGTGAAGATCGAGGTGGAAGTCGAAGACCTGGACGGCGTTGTCGAAGCCCTTGAAGCCGGGGCCGACGTTATCCTGCTGGACAACATGCCGCCTGCGTTAATGGCCGAGGCCGTGCGCATCGGCCGGGGGCGGTGCCTGTTTGAGGCTTCGGGCGGGATCACCGAGAGCACCATCCGGGATGTCGCTGCAGCGGGAGTCGATCTGATCTCTGTAGGGGCCTTGACGCACTCGGTTAAGGCTTTGGATATCAGCTTGGACGTACAAATGAGCATTGAGCGCTGAGCACCGGATAACTTTTATCAGTTACTTCAAGACGCTGGTGGAACGGTTGTTTATCACATCTAACCTACGGCAACAATGTCGCTAACAGGGTACGGTGACGGGTCGGGAAGGCCGGCTTAAGGACTAAGGTTAATCCCCGACACCAAAGCCCAGCGCCCGATGCCCGGTGCTTTAGGCGCGAGATTGTGCACTTTGAAGGGGACAAGGTGAAAACGCAGATTCTCAATCTTCTAAAGCAAAAGGGAGATTACATTTCCGGGGCCGAAATCTCGCGGCGATTGGGGGTTTCCCGGGCTGCCGTCTGGAAGCACATTGAGGCTTTGCGCCGGGACGGCTACGTGGTTGAAGCCGCCCCCCGGCTGGGCTACCGCCTCGCGGAGGCTCCGGACCTGCTGCTTCCGGCCGAGGTGCAGGACGCTTTGAAGACGCAGGTTCTGGGCCGTCACTATCACTACCTGGCTGAAACCGGATCCACCAATGACCTGGCGAAAGAGCTGGCCGGCCAGGGCGTGCCGGAAGGGACCCTGGTAGTAGCCGAGAGGCAGAGCAAGGGCCGCGGGCGAATGGGCCGGGCATGGTCGTCCCCTGCCGGGGGGCTGTGGTTTTCGCTCGTCCTCCGGCCGGCCATCCATCCTTCGGGGGTGGCGGGGATCAACTTTTTGGCGGGAGTGGCGTGCGCCGAGGCCCTTGCCTCCATTCCCGGTGTTCAACCCCGTATCAAATGGCCGAACGATGTCTTGCTGCAGGGCCGCAAAGTCGGCGGCATCCTGCTCGAGCTCAGCGCCGAGGCCGACCGCGTAAACCATCTCGTACTCGGCATCGGCATCAATGTCAATGTAGACCTGGACGCATTCCCTGCCGCGTTGAGGAACAGCTCTACCAGTTTAGCGGCCCACCTGGGGAGAAGGGTTTCGCGGCTCGATGTCCTGGCAGCTGTCTTGGAGGCCCTGGAGAAATGGTACGAGCGCTGGTTGCGTGAAGGATTTGCGCCGGTCATCACCGCATGGCGGGAGTGGCAGGAATCGCTCGGGAAGAAGGTGAAGGTTGTCGATGCCCAGGGGGAGTGGTTGGGTACGGCCTTAGACGTTGACGACTACGGCGCCCTGCTGGTTGAACGCGCTCCTGGAGTGGTCCGGCGGGTACTTTCCGGGGATATCTTGCTGTGAAATCGCCCGGCGGGCGAAAGAAGCGTTTGAGAGCCGGGGCACGTCGAGCCCTGGGGGCTGACTTGAGTGGGAGGGAGCCATTCTTGTTACTGACTCTGGACGTCGGGAACACCAATATCGTTTTGGGACTTTACGAAGGAGAAAGACTGGCCGCACACTGGCGGGTTTCGACCCGGCGAAGCTGGACGGTTGACGAGTTCGGCCTGCTGTTGAAACAGCTTCTGCTCGATAGGGGTTTTGCAACGGCAGACGTTGATGCGGTCGCCATTTCTTCGGTGGTACCCCCGGTCAACCCGATGCTGGAAATGGCCTGCCGTAAGTATTTCGCGTGCGACCTCCTCGTCGTGGGCCCGGGCTTGAAGACCGGCGTGCCGATCAAGTACGAAAACCCCCGTGACGTGGGCGCGGACCGCATCGTCAACGCCGTCGCCGGCCTGGCGGAGTACGGCGCTCCGCTGGTGATCGTCGACTTCGGGACGGCCACCACCTTTGACGCCGTTTCCGCCAAGGGGGAATACCTGGGCGGGGTGATCGCCCCGGGCATCGGGATTTCGTGCGAGGCGCTGTTCGCGCGGGCGGCACGCCTGCCCCGTGTGGAACTGGTGCGTCCCCCGTCGGTCATTGGGCGGAATACCGTGCACAGCATGCAGGCCGGAATCGTCTTCGGCTTTGCCGGTTTGGTAGACAACATCGTCAACTTAATGCGGGCCGAGCTGGGCGGTTCGGCGACGGTGCTGGCCACGGGAGGAGAGGCCGAGCTGATCGCCGGCGAGAGTACAACCATCCAGCACGTCGACCCCTTCCTGACGCTCAAAGGCCTGCGAATTATATATGAGCGCAATCGGAGCTAAGAAGGGGGGTAATCCCGTGAGCGACGCCAGGGAGCGCGAGGTGCAGGGCTACAAACTGGTATGCCCCGTCTGCGGGCATAACGAATTCTGGTACCGGACGACTTTGATGAACACCCGCGCCGCCACTTTTTTCGGTTTTGACTGGGCCAACAAGAACGCCGACAACTACGTCTGTGACCGCTGCGGCTACGTGATGTGGTTTATCACCCGTGATTCCCGTCCCGAACGCTAGGTTCCGTGCTTGGGTCATCCGCTCTCACGCCGAGGGCGCCCCGTACATGGGGGCGGGGTTAAGCAGTGTCTTGGATTTTTGCAGCACTCTTCTAGCGCTTAATGCCATTAATGAGCCACTGGCCGTCGTGCTGGACGAAGGTGACCTTGACCCCCGCCGCCGGGCCGTCGAGGATGGTCAGCGGGCCGCTTTGCTCGCTCTGCGGCTCGTTCAAAGAAAGCATCCATTTCTGCCCTAGCGGCTTCTGGACGAGGCCCAGTTTCACCGCCTGTTTCACAAGCTCGTGTTTGGTGACCAGCTTTGCTGCGTTCGCGGTTTGCCCCGTGCTCAGGGCGTAGACGAACTCCACCAGGGTGTTGTAGGCCGAGGGCAGGGTACGCTTTTCCCTCAACTCGTATATTTCTCCGTTCAGTTTCCACATGTCCAGGAAGCGCCGGTGCGGGCCGGGATTGGCTTCGTGAAAGATGGTGTCCTTGCCGTCGCCGGCGAACCAGGAGTCGCTTTCCAGGGTGAACTCTTCGATGCCGGGTCCCGTGAAGCGGATTTGGCCGTGGCTGTTGCGCCACGCCGGGTCGGCGTCGGAGCGCCAGAGGATTTTCCAGGAATCGTTCCCGAGCTCCCACAGGTAGAGGACTGGAACGGGGCTGCCGCTCCCAAAGGCTGCGGAATCATAGATTGCCGCCATCCTGCCGCCTGCCTGCCGAGCCTGGAGAAGGCGGTGGTCTTGACCGAGGCCGTGGAGGTCGGCGTCCACGCTGTACAACTGGACCTGAGCGTTCAGTTGGCCCTTGGCCCACCAGTACACGCCGTGGGCCTTGGGGTAGGACGGCTCGTTGCCGCCGGCGACGGTCCAGTCGGCGAGCAGTACCCGGGGGCTGTCGCCGTTGGAGGAGTTTTCCGGGACGATGGCATACAGGTCGATCCTCTTGCCGCCGGGCAGGGTTTCCTTCTGCGCCCAGGCCATCAGCCTCTCAGCGAATTCGGGTCCGCCGCTGGCAGGATGTCCGGCCAGGTAATCGCTGATCATCTTCTGTGCGGCCGCCAGGTCCAGCTTCTGCAAGGCTCTCACCGGCTGGTCCCAGTCCCGGTCCCAATCTCGTGCCTGCCGCCAGTCGGCACGGGCTCGCGCTTCGTCGCCCAGGGCCAGGTAGGCCTCGCCGCTATGATAGAAGACTCTGGCCAGGGTCTTGGCCATCCAGCTTGTACCTTTATCCGAGGGAGAATAATTGCCCCACTGTTCGAGAATATCACTAAAAGCTTTGATAGCCTCCTGGTACCGGCCCAAACCCAGCAGCGCCTGGCCGCAAACCAGGCGGAAACGGTCCGCTTCAGGATAGTCCCCCTTGAGTGCCAGGCCTTTATCTGCCGATGCCAGAGCATCCTGAAACTTGCCTGCTTTTACCTGGGCGTCGGCCAGGTAGTACCAGTAGAAGGCAGCTTCGGGCATCTTCTTTACCCGCTCCTGGTAGTACTCTACCACCTTCGGGAAGTAGGCCCGGTAGGTATCCTCGGCGGGAACCGGCTTCTCACCGTTCCACCGGTAGACTTCAACCGCCATGGCGTCCCCTGTGTCCTTGGACCAGGTGATTAATTCCTGTTTCCCATCAGGACCGTAAATCCCCGGCAGGTCCTTGACCTCCAGCCGGTGATACCCGGTTTGGGCCATTTTCCTGAGCCCTTGGCCGTCCCAGGTCAGAATTTCTAATCCAACCCCGGCCGAGGCGCCGATGGCCCCACCGACCAGAAGTTCGGCGCGGCCGTCCCCGGTGATGTCCGCGGCCTGCAAACGATCCAAAGCATACCCGCAATCTTCTTTCCGGTAGATTTCTCGCCAGCTCTCATCCTGCTGCAAGACCAGGACGCCTACCCTGCCCGGGCTGACACGGTACCCGGCAATAATTTCCGGCTTGCTGTCGCCGGTAAGGTCGGCCGTCTGGACGGCCAGGTTGTTCTCCGGCACGCCGTTATCGCCGTAAAGGCTTTCCCACAGCGGCTCGGGCTTCTGTAGGCGGGCTCCCTCCGGCAGGAAGGGCTGGACGATGGCCGCCAGGTCTTGCCCTTTCTGGGGGTGCTGCTTCGATGATGCTGAGCGGTCAGCGGCCTTGCTGCAGCCGGTAAGGAAAACGCTGCCGGCAAGAGCGACGATTAAAAGATGTTTTTGAACCTTGCCAAATTGTTTGCCCAATGTAGTTCAACCCTTACCTGAGTGGTGTTCTAAAAGCCGATATGCACCTCTGCTTGGATCTATGCATTCTAATCCATGTAAGGCTGAAGCGTTCATTTATATGACAAACATTGCGCTGGATCTCTAATAATTGCTTGGGGGATATGTGGATTATAAAGCAAAGGCCGATGAGATGGGCTGGAGGCGAGTCGGAGGATTTTCTGATGTGATTCGGGAAAAGAAATTATTATAAGGTTTCCGGCGGTGAAACGGTTGCATATCGCCCCCCTGATTTTGGAGAACCCCGTTGTGGCCGCGCCCATGGCCGGCATCAGCGACAAGGCCTTTCGCCTGCTGGCCCGGGAAATGGGCTGCGCTTTAACCTTTACAGAGATGATCTCCGACCAGGCTCTTCTGTTCGGCAACCGCAAGACCCTCGAGATGCTGGACATCGAGGGCGAGCACCCCATTGCCGTGCAGCTCTTCGGCTCACGGCCGCGCGACCTCGCCAGGGCGGCCCGGCTGGTGGCTCAGGCCGGGGCGGATATCATTGACATTAATATGGGGTGCCCGACGCCAAAGATTGTCAAGAACGGCGAAGGGGCGGCCTTAATGCGGAACCCGCGCTTGGCCGCGGAAATTGTCGCCGCGGTGGTCGACGCTGTCTCACTGCCGGTGACGGTGAAGATGCGCCGGGGCTGGGACGCCGATTCCCCTGACGCGGTGGAGGTGGCCGGCGCCGTGGTGGAGGCGGGAGCGTCGGCGGTTACGGTGCACGGCCGCTACCGGAGCGAGTTTTACAGCGGGCACGCCGACTGGGGCGTCATCCGGGCGGTCAAGGAAGCGGTGGACGTGCCCGTGATCGGCAACGGCGACATCTGGACAGCTCTTGACGCCCGGCGCATGCTGGAAGAGACGGGTTGTGACGGGGTTATGATCGGACGGGCGGCGCGAGGCTACCCCTGGATCTACCGGGAAGCCGTCCACTACCTGGCCACCGGCGGACTGCTACCTCCCCCGTCGGTGGAGGAACGAGTGGCAATGGCCCTCCGCCACCTGGACCTCCTGATGCTCTACAAAGGAGAAAAAACGGCCGTCTTGCAGATGCGCAAGCATGCCGCCTGGTACAGCCGTGGCCTGCGCGGCGCGGCCCGCCTCAGGGTGCAGCTGCACCAGGCCGAGACCGCTGAGCAGCTTCGCGCAATGATCGAGGCGCTCCTGTAAAATTCACTTTGCCGGGACAAGATTAGGAAAGGCGACTCTTGCCTAGAAGTTGGAAAAAGATATAGAATTGATTAAGTCTGCCCGCTTTTTGCATAACCGAACCGGTGACGAATTTGGGAGGCTAAAAGTATTTGGAGCGTTTTGCGTTTGTCATTCACCCTTTATCTGTAGAAGACGTTGCCCGCAAGTTTAAGTTTACCAAGTACCTGCCCCAGCGATGGGTTGAAAAAGCCGTCAGCATGCTGCCGCCTGTTAAGACAAGCCATATTACCGGCATTCGTTCCGAGGCGGATCCGGCCAACGAGATCGAAGGCTGGCTGGTTGGGTGCCCCCTCACTGCACGCCAGATTATGACCTTGCCCAAGGAGTTTGTGCTCGAAAAGGTCGTACAGACCGGCAGGCTTGCCGAGCGCCTTGGAGCCAAGATCCTCGGCCTGGGCGCCTTTACCAAGGTGGTGGGGGACGCCGGGATCTCGGTAGCCAAACGGCTGAATATACCGGTGACAACGGGGAACAGCTATACCGTCGCCACCGCCATCGAGGGCACCAGGGAAGCCGCCAGGCTGATGGGCCACCGCATGGACGAGGCCGAAGTGGTTGTCGTGGGCGCTACGGGCGCCATCGGCTCGGTTTGTGCCCAAATCCTGGCCAGGGAAGCCAAGAGCCTCACGATTGTGGGCAGGGATACCGGCAAGCTGGAGCTGCTCGGCCAAAAGATCCTCTACGACAGCGGGCTGGCCGTAAGGGTGACCTCCGACCTTAAATCGGCCCTGCGCCAGGCCGACGTGGTGATTACGGTCACCAGCGCTGTGGACGCCATCATCGAGCCCGAGGATTTGAAGACCGGCGCCGTGGTTTGTGACGTGGCCCGTCCCCGCGACGTTTCCCGCCGCGTGGTGGAGAAACGGAATGACGTCCTGGTTATCGAGGGCGGGGTGGTAACTCCGCCGGGAGACGTGGATTTCCACTTCAACTTCGGTTTTCCGCCCAAGACGTGTTATGCCTGCATGGCTGAAACCATGATCCTGGCCCTTGAAAAAAGATTTGAGAGTTACACCCTCGGCCGGGAACTAACCGTCCGCCAGGTCGAAGAGATCGCCGCCCTCGCTCGCAAACACGGCTTCAGGCTGGCGGGGTTCCGCAGCTTCGAACGCGCTGTAACGCCCCAGACCATTGAACAAATCAGGGCCAACGCTCAAGCGCGCCGTGTTCTTGACAAGGATCGGGCCGGTCATTATAATTGATGCAAAGTAAGACCGGGATGAGGGGCACTGCGGGTGTAACAAATGCAGTGCCTAAAACTTTGTCTTTCGCATATTGTTCATATTGCGTAATTTGCAATGTCAGCCATTGGGTTTGAAGGAGCGGTTAGTTATATGAAAGAAAAAGAAGTTATCCTGACGGTTACGGGTCTGAAAAAACTGGAAGAACAACTGGAGCACCTGAAGTCGGTGCGCCGCAGGGAGGTCGCCGACCGCATCCGGCAGGCCATAGACTTCGGAGACATCTCTGAGAATTCCGAGTATGAGGATGCCAAGAACGAGCAGGCCTTCATCGAGGGCCAGATCATCGAACTCGAAAAGCTGCTGCGCAACGCCAAGGTTATCGACGCCACTGACGTCGACACCGCGGAAGTCAGCATCGGTTCCACCGTGCGCCTGGAGGACCAGACCAACGGCGGCGAAGTCGAGTTTACCATCGTGGGTTCAATGGAGTCCGACCCGAGCGCTAATAAGATTTCCAATGAATCTCCGGTGGGCAAGGCCCTGATCGGCCAGAAGACCGGCAGCGTCGTCGAAGTGCAGGTACCGCTGGGGGTTCTCAAGTACAAGATCCTGGACATTCAGCGTTCAGCGTTATAAAGCGGCGCTAAGCATTGGGCATTATGCGTTAGGAGATGCAGGACGCAGGATTAATGACTGGAATCGGCTTAACCGATTCCTTCATCTATTTCTTATAGTTTAAGGCTTAGTGCCTGCAGCTTGTTTTGGAGGTACAGATGGACAAGGCGCACGAACAACAGCTGGACTTGTCTGAACTGGAGAGGGTTAGGAGGGACAAGCTGGCTGAACTGCAAAAAGAGGGTATCAGGCCCTACGGCGGAAGGTTTGAGCGCACGCACCTGGCCAAGGAAGTCGTCGACAACTTCGAGACCCTGGAAGGACAAAGGGTGAGCCTCGCCGGGCGCCTAATGGCCAAGCGGGGCCACGGTAAGGCTACTTTTGCCGACCTGCGTGACGGTTCGGGCAGGATTCAAATCTATGTTCGCCTCGACAGGATGGGCCAGGAAGCGTATGAGTTTTTTAAGAAACTGGACATCGGCGACATTATCGGGCTTGAGGGTACGGTCTTCAAGACAAGGATGGGGGAAGTCACCGTCGATGTATCGAGCCTCGTCCTTTTGAGCAAGTCACTGCGTCCCTTGCCCGAAAAATGGCACGGGCTTAAGGACATCGAGCTGCGTTACCGGCAGCGTTACCTTGACCTGATCGTCAACCCCGAGACCAAAGACACTTTCGTCACCCGTTCAAGGGTGCTGCAGTTGATACGGCGTTTTCTTGACGAGAGGGGTTTCCTTGAGGTTGAAACCCCGATGATGCAGCCCCTGGCGGGAGGCGCCACCGCCAGGCCCTTCAAGACTTACCACAATGCCCTGGATATGCCGCTGTACCTGCGCATCGCTCCCGAGCTGTACCTGAAACGCCTGCTGGTCGGAGGGATGGAGAAGGTCTACGAGATCAACCGTAACTTCCGCAACGAGGGGATCTCGACCCGCCACAACCCGGAGTTCACGATGCTCGAACTCTACGAGGCTTATTCCGATTACATCGGGATGATGGAACTGACTGAGGAACTGATCACTTACGTTGTCGAGAAAGCAGCAGGAACCCTGGTGCTGCCTTACGGAGACATCGAGATCAACTACACGCGGCCCTGGACCCGGATGACCATGCTCGAGGCTGTCAGGAAACACACGGGGATTGATTTCAGCCAGCTTTCGGGGCAGGAAGCGGTCAATATTGTAAAAGCCAAACTTAAGGAGTCAAATATAACCGTGGAAGCCCTTCCGGGGACCTGGGGAGAGGCTCTTAACACGGCTTTTGAAGAATTCGTCGAGGACAGGCTTGTTCAGCCCACTTTTATCTACGATTACCCGATCGAGATTTCGCCGCTGGCGAAGAAGAAGGACGACGATCCCCGTTTGACCTACCGTTTTGAACTGATCATCGCCGGACGCGAGCTTGCCAACGCCTTTTCGGAGCTTAACGACCCGGTCGACCAGAAAGAGCGCTTTATGGCCCAGCTTGCCAAGCGCCAGCGCGGTGACGAGGAGGCTCACGCCTACGACGAGGACTACGTCACCGCCCTCGAACACGGGATGCCGCCGGCCGGCGGTCTGGGCATCGGGATCGACCGCCTGGTCATGCTTATAACCAACAAACAATCGATAAGAGACGTCATATTGTTCCCGTTACTGCGCCCACGGGAAATGGGAAGCGAGAGGTGAGGTTGGTCTTGACACGGTCAAATCCTGCATGCTATATTAGGACTTGCGGCAAGAATACCGGTGCGCAAACCAATTTGACCAGGAAGTACTAGTTGACATCAATGCCGCACACATCATAAAATAAACTTTGTCGCTGTCCGGCACTCAACTTGGGGAGTCAAGTAGCAGACAGGACAGACCTGATAGCGTTTCGAGGGCGGCTGGGTTTGATTGCAGATGGCTCTTCGAGTTGAGTGGCGGATGGAGGCGGGAAGAGGTCTTTGAAAACTGAACAGTGGCGAAGCGTTTGTGAGGGCAAGATATTGATGGAGAGTTTGATCCTGGCTCAGGACGAACGCTGGCGGCGTGCCTAACACATGCAAGTCGTGCGGGAATAGAGGTCAGAACTGAGAGGTTAAGGTAAGG
>DAIRSE010000013.1:0-53926 GCA_036804525.1 Bacillota bacterium
GCTAAAGCGAATTCCACCGGGGTTAATTTCGGGCGCCGGTCGTCAGCCGTCAGCCGTCGGACTCGAAGGAATTCGCTAAAGCGAATTCCACCGGGGTTAATTTCGGGCGCCGGTCGTCAGCCGTCAGCCATCGGACTCGAAGGAATTCGCCCAAGCGAATTCCACCGGGGTTAATTTCGGTCGCCGGTCGTCGACCTAAAATGACGAGGGATCAAACCGCCAAGGGCGCTAAGAAATGTGAGGGTCAGACCCTCACATTTGCACAGACTTAAGGTCCACCCGACACAACAATGCGAGAGCCCCCGCCGTAGCGGGGGCTCTCGCCTGTAGGGGAATAAGAGGGGAGCTTGAGGTGCCGGGAACAACGGCACGAGCTACTCGTTTGCGGTTACGCCGGGCTTTCAAGCTCCGGCGTCTTCTTAGCATCCTCGTCGACTATCTTCTGCACCTTGCTGAAGTAAGGCAACCTGGAGCGCATGCCGCCGAAAAGGATCCTGGCCAGCACGTAACAGATCAAGAATATTAAGACGTAATTGACCGTTAAACCGGTAAAGGGCACCGGAAAGTCAATCCCCATGAACCGTTCCTGCATCCACGACAGAGCAAAGAAAACCGGCCAGAGAGAAGCGGCGGAAAGGGCGACCGCGTTGAAGAAAACCCTGCCGAAGGCATCGTTCGCCTCTTTGTTGCTGCGCCTGTACTCCTCCTTCTGCCCGGACCTCAGGGCGTTCAGGGACAGGTTGTGCATCCTGGCCATCCTGTCGTTCAGGGCTTTAATGTGCACTCTGTTAAGCAGGTAAGCAACGGATATCGTGAGCTCGCCGATAACGACGGCGAGCAGGGCCAGGAGAAAAGTGCCCAGGAAGAAGCCGGACACCGGATCGCCCGTTATTCTATAGAAGGTGATCAGCATGTGGTCCAGGCTATTCCAGAATTCCACAGCGTTTCAACCCCTTAAGCTTACATCGGTACCCAGGACTGGCCGAAGAAGCCCTTGCTGAAGTAACCGAGCCCGACGTACAGGGCCAGCAAGATAAACAAGCGCTTCAGCCAGATCTCGGGAACGTACTTCTGCGTGCGCGGCCCGATGACCGAACCGATGAAGATGCCGACCAGTTCAACCCCGATCAGCGACCAGTAAATACCGGCGCCGGCCAGCTTAATGTAAGCCGTGATGCTGGCGACCATGCTGATAAAAACCGTGAGAGCCGAGGTGCCCGCGACAATGAACATCGGCAGGCCGACAACGCTGGTAAGGAAAGGCACGTACAGGAAACCGCCGCCGACGCCGATGAAAGACGAGATGGCAGCGATAACGACGCCGCCCAGGACCGGCCACAGGGGATTGAAGCCGAACTCCACGCCGCAGAAGGTGAACTCCACCCTGCCGAGGCTCCACCTGGTGACCCTGACGCCGGTCTTTTCCCCGGAGCCTTTCTCCTTGACGCTCTTTTCAAAAGCCTGGGCCGCTTCCCTGGCGGCCTTCCTGCCCGCCTGGCCCCTCGGCGTCGTCTCGTACAGGAGAACGGCGCCCACAATAAAGACAAACACTCCGAACCAGCCCTGGTACTGGCTGAAGGTCACCTTGCCGCCCGTAAGCCAGGGAACGGCGACGGCACCGGCAATGGAGCCGAGCCCGAGGGCCAGCCCCAGCGGCCAGACGAGGCGTCCCACGCGATAGTAGTTGTAACTGGAAACCAAGGCCGACAGCCCCACGAGGAACTGGTTGGAGACGCGGATGCTGTCGGTGAGCAGCTTGTTAACGGTGGGAGCGGTGTCCTTAAAGCTCTTGGCGTACGCGCCCAGGCCGAAGACGGTCATGTGGCCGACGCCCGCCATGACGCCGCCGAAGGCGCCGATTGTGGAAAAGATCCAGCCGACCCAGACCGCCCAGAAGAAGGCGAAAACCAGGTTAACCTGCGGGGCCCCGGGGATCCCCAGAAATCCTCTCGGGGCATTCGGGTCGATCTGCCCCTTGCCGGTGCCTACCGGTACTTCAGCAATGGCCTTGCCCAGCTTTCCGGGGATCCCAAGGTCGCCTACCGTCGCCGCCGCCGGATTGGCCCCTACGCCGCTCGCTCCGACCATGAGCAAACCCAGGAATGAAAGAAACATAATGATTGTTACTGCACTCCATAACGACCTTTTTTGCAAGCTCTCGCACCTCCTTTTATTTTTTTTTTTTGGACAGAGAATATTGCGACAGAAAACCGCTAACTGGTTAATTATGTTTATGTCCGCTGTCAGCCGAAATTCATCCCTCCTTACCAATCCCGCAAGTCGGGACTTGAAGGCACCTGTTTCCTGAAAGATGATTAAAACGGTCACGATTACTCCGTTTAATTATAACGAAAACCGATCAACCTAACAGTCTTACGCCAAGCTACGCCGATGCTTTATTGCAGGCAGGCAACAGGTTAAGAAGACGGCTTGCGCTGCGTCGCCGTGAGGACTTTATGAATGTCGGCCGGCCGACACTATTCTTTCCCGCCCCGCCAGATCCAGCCGCAGCGTCGCCTCCCATCCCGGGGCCGCGAACAGGTCGAGCGCCTTTTGACCCTGCCCCGGACCGATTTCGATCAGCAGGCTTCCGCCCCTGGCCAGGTAAAAGGCGGCGGCGGGCACCAGCCTCCTGTAGAGGTCTAAGCCGTCCGTTCCCCCGTCGAGGGCTATGGCCGGCTCCTTGCGAACCTCGGGGGGCAGACCGGCCATTTCACCGGTGGGAATGTAAGGCAGGTTGGCCGCCATCAGGTCGACGCGCTCCGCCAGGTCGCCGGGAAGCGCTTCAGCCAGGTCCCCGGCCAGAAAGGTTATCCTGGCCTCAAGGCCGTGCCGCCTCGCATTCTCCGCGGCAACGCTCAGGGCTTCCGTGGAGACGTCGGTGGCGATGACGTGAGCGCCGGGGTGATAAAAGGCGATACTGACGGCAATCGCTCCGCTACCGGTGCCGACATCGACCACGACCGGGGACGGGTGCTCTTTGAGCAGCTCCAGGGCCGTCTCGACCAGGAGCTCGGTTTCGGGGCGTGGGATCAGGACGGCAGGTTTAACGGAGAACTCCAGGCCCATGAATTCTTTCCGTCCGGTAAGGTAGGCCACCGGGACGCGCCGGCGGCGCCGCTCCACCAGGTCAAAAAACTCCCGGGCCTGAAGCGGTGTCAGGAGTCTTGCGGGGTTAGCCCAGAGGCCGGCTCTTTCGCAGCCGAGGACGGTGCAGAGCAGGACCTCGGCATCCAAGACAGGGGAGTCGACACCCGCTCCCCGCAAAAGAGTCCGCGCTTCGGTCAAGGCCTCTCGAATGTTCAATTCTGCTCTGCACCTCCAGCCCGGGGACAAACCTCAAAAGTCGGTGTTCTTGGCGGTTCGGTCAATGTAAAGTAAAACTGCGGGAGTGCGACACCCGCAGCTTTAGTCACAAAGTGCACCTGCCGGCTGATGGTTCAGCCTTCCACTTGCTTGAGCCTGTCGGCTTGGTCCGTGCTGATCAGGGCCTCGATCATCTCGTCGATGTCACCCTCAAGGAACTGTTCGAGCTTGTAAAGCGTGAGGTTGATGCGATGGTCGGTAACGCGGTTCTGGGGAAAGTTGTACGTGCGGATGCGCTCGCTGCGGTCACCCGATCCCACCATCGATCTCCTGGTCGAGGCCATCCTGTCCTGCTGTTCCCGCTCGGCCTTGTCGAGCAGGCGCGCGCGCAAGACCTTCAAGGCTTTTTCCTTATTCTTGTGCTGCGACTTCTCGTCCTGGCAGCTTACCACGATCCCGGTCGGCAGGTGGGTGATGCGTACCGCCGACTGGGTCGTATTGACCGACTGTCCTCCCGGACCGGAGGAACAGAAAACGTCGATACGGATGTCCTCCGGTTTAATCTCTACGTCCACTTCCTCGGCTTCAGGCAGGACGGCGACAGTGGCCGCCGAGGTATGAATCCGGCCGCCGGACTCGGTTTCGGGCACCCGCTGGACGCGATGCACGCCGCTCTCGAATTTAAGCCTGCTGTAAGCGCCCTTGCCCTGGATGGACACGACGACTTCCTTGACTCCGCCGAGGTCGGTGATGTTCGAGTTTAAGAACTCGGTTTTCCAGCCCATCCGCTCGGCGTAGCGCAGGTACATCTTCAGAAGGTCGGCGCCGAAAAGGGCCGCTTCCTCGCCGCCGGTGCCGGCACGGATTTCCATGATGACGTTCTTCTCGTCGTTGGGGTCGCGGGGGAGCAAAAGGATCTTGATCTCACGCTCCAGTTTCTCTTTCCGGGCTTCGAGGTTCTCCAGCTCCTCTTCAGCCATCTCCCGGAGTTCCGGGTCCTTCTCCTCCTTGAGAAGCGCTTCCAGCTCCTCGATATCCTTAACCGTTTTCTTATACTCGCGGTACTTGATAACGACGTCCTCAAGTTCGGCGTGGCTCTTGACCAGCTGGCGCCAGCGCTCCTGGTCTTGAATGATCTGGGGATCGCTGATCAGGGCTGTAAGCTCCTCATATTTGTTCTCAATGTGATCAAGCTTGGCAAACATTTTGTGCACCTTCTTCCGCCGCTACAACCGATTTAAAAGCCGTCAGGGCCACTTCAACCTGGTCGTCATCGGGCTCTTGCGTTGTCAGCTTCTGCAGCCACAATCCCGGCGCCATGGCCGCCTTCCAGAACAGGCTGTCTCCGTGGCAAGAGGACTTTTTGATGAACTCGTAACTTAAGCCCGCCACCACCGGCAGCAGGAGCAAACGCGACAGGAAACGCCACCACAGCGGTTCGGTCGGCAGCAACGAGAAGAGGACGATGCTGACCACCATCACCACCATCAGAAAACTGGTCCCGCAGCGCGGGTGCAAAGTCGAAAAGCGCTGGATGTTGGGAATGGTCAGCTCCACGCCCGCCTCGTGGGCGTTGATGACCTTGTGCTCGGCGCCGTGGTACTGGAACACGCGTTTGATGTCGGCCATACGCCCGACCAATAAAACGTACAGCAAAAAGACGGCGACGCGCAAGACGCCCTCGAAAACGTTCTGCGCCACGTTGCCCTTGATGACCGGCAGGGCCAGGTGAGCAACCCCGACGGGGAGCAGCACGAACAGGGCGACGGCCAGGGCAAAGGCAACGAGCATGGTCAGGGCGATCTCCCACTTGGTAAGCGGCTTCTCCTCTTCGCCCGTGGCCTTGGACGCCGAGAAACTTAAGGCCTCAAGTCCTAACACCAGGGAATCGAAAAGGACGACGGTGCCCCTGATAAAGGGCCACTTCAGGAAGGGGAACCGCTCCGTGATACTGCTGACTTTTCTTTGCTCAACGACGATAGATTTGTCGGGGGTCCGCACGGCCACGGACCAAGTAAGCGGTCCCCGCATCATCACGCCTTCGATGACTGCCTGGCCGCCGTAATTAAAGGGCTTCTTCATTCAGTCTCTCCCTAAGGCGCCTAATGGCACCAGCATTAGGCACTGAGCGTTAAGCATTTGGACTTGGGGATTACCCCAAATGCAATAACCCCATGCTACCGGGACTTAGATAGTACCCGCTGTAAAAGGGTCGGGAATCAGCCGCTACAAAGAGATAGCAGAGCCGGCGCTCTGCTACTTCTTCGTACTTGGCTACCCTACTTCGTAAGCCCGTACTTCTTCCGGAAGTTTTCCGCCCGGCCGCGAACCTCAACGGTGCGCTGCGTACCAGTATAAAAGGGATGGCACTTGGAACAGATGTCCACCTTCATCTCTTTCTTGGTTGAGCCGACTTCAAAAGTGGCCCCGCAGACACAGGTGATCTTGGCCTTTTCATACTTCGGATGAATGTCCTGCTTCACAGACGGCACCTACTTTCTCTCTGGAGTGAAACCGCAAGTATTATAGCACAATTGCGAGAGGTCATACAAGCAAAACCATACTGTTTTCCAACCGCCAAGAACGCCAAGTGCGCCAAGAGAGAAGTCGAAGGGGGATGGCGAAGGGATGGGGCCGCTCGCGCCCAATGCCCAGTGCTCAGTGCTCAGTGCCCCCGGACACCCTGCGTCCGGGGTTTTGTATAATTACCGACGGTAAGGCCCGGTATGGCCTTGAGGCGCTCAACCAGCTCCCTGATCCCGATCAGCCTGCCCTTCCTCCCCGGCAGGCTGGCGAACAGGTAAGCGGGGTCGATGTTAAGGTTGCGCAGCTGAACCATATCTACGAGACCCCGGGCAATCAATCCCTCCAGTGCTTCTACCTCTTCCTCCCTGTCCGTCAGGCCCGGCAGGACAAGCAGGTTCACCGAGACGTAAACCCCTCCCCGCTTCGCTGCGGCCAAAGAAGCCAGGACGTCGTCCAGCGTAAAGCCGCTGGGGCGGTGGTACGCCCTGTAGACCTCCTCCCGGGCGCTGATCATGCTCACGCGGACACTGTCCATCCCCGCCTCCATCACGTTGGCCAGCGCCCGGGTATCTCCCGCGTTGGTGTTGATGTTGATCGTGCCTTTACGGGTCCGCCGGCGGATTTCCCGGATGCTTTGCGCCAGGAGGCCGGCCTGGGTCAGGGGTTCACCCTCGCAGCCCTGTCCAAAGCTCACAATCGGTTCAACGGCCTCCTCAAGGTGCAGGACAGCCAACTCCACGACCTCGGCAACCGACGGCACAAAGGCGATGCGCTCCTGCGGAGACGGGCAGCATTCGGACTTTTGCAGCGAAATGCACCCCAGACAGGCAGCGTTGCACCCGACCGAAACAGGAATCCCGGCCTCCCACCGGCGATAGAAGATGTTCTGGGCTGTGAGGCAATGGTATTCGAGAGCGCACCGGGCCAGGTGATCGACGAGCCTGTTGAAAGGGAACCGTTTATGCAGCTCCTTAATGCGCCCGGGCAGAGTCGGGTCGTTATACAGGACAGGGTTCCACTTGAAGGCCTTATCGGTCTCCAGGGCGGCGACGTAAAGCGTCCCTTCCCTGACGCCGACTGCGGTATAGCCGTACAGCGGCAGACGGCGCGCCCCTTTTTGGGGCTGATAAGCCGGCAGACCCGTGCGCGTAAAGCCGGCAGGCAAGATTGCCCCCACGGCATACAGCCTGTCACCCCTGTCCGCGCTTACATCGCGGACAGCCTTGCCGGAAGAGGCATCCCAGGCTACAGGCCGGCGATCGGGCAGGAGCATCAGGTCAGCCCCCGCCGGCAGCGGAATCGGGTCAAACTGCTCAAGGGGAACGGCCCCGGCACCGTCCCACGCCGCCGCCGATAACTCCGGATCTTCGTACAGGTTGCCTTCCTCGTCAGCAAAGAGCAGTTTGAACAACTGGATCACGCCCCGGACAACCGGCACCAAGTGCCGGGAAGTAGGACGCAGGACATAAAACTTAAAGGCCCAAAAGCCGCCTTGCCGCGGCTTTTTCAGATTTTCTCCCCGCCCGGCAAGACCAGCGCAGGATCGTAAGGTTCACCGTTCCACCGCACCTCGAAGTGCAGGTGGGGGCCTTGCGAACGCCCGGTTGACCCGACACGGGCAATCGGCTGGCCGGCCTGGACCGTCTCCCCCTGTTTGACCAGCAGGCGGGAACAGTGGCCGTAATAAGTCGTCAAACCGTCGCCGTGATCCAGGATAACCAGGAGGCCAAAGGTGCCGGCCGAACCCGAAAAGCTTACGGTGCCGGCCCGCGCCGCCCGGATGATGTCCCCCTCGTCGGCGGCGATGTCAATACCTTTATGCATGCGGCCTTCCCGTATGCCGAAGGGGGAGGTAACCGCCCCGCGTAGCGGCCACATTAAGGGCCCCCACTCGGTCCTCGCCGGCAGGGCCAGTGAACGCACCGGCACCACGATCTGCTGGCCCTCGATGATCAGGTTGGGGTTAGTGAACCTGTTCGCCTTGACCAGATCGTTTACGCTGACGTTATACTTCCTGGCGATATCCCACAAGGTCTCGCCCGCGCCAACCCGATGGCGGATGTCCCGGGGCTTGTCGCCCGGGATGACCAGTTTCTGCCCGATCCTGATGCAGTCGTGGTCAGCTATGCCATTGGCACGCGCCAGGCTGCTTACGCTTACCTGATGCCGCCTCGCGATAGCCCACAGGGTATCCCCTTTCTTAACCTGATAATAACGCGGTTCGTCAGCGCTGACCGTCTCGCTCAGCGGCTTATACGACGGCGCTCTTGTTTTAATCAGTTCATGGTAGCGCGCATTAGCCGGGATAAGGACCGCAAGAACCAGCCCCAATCCTACAACGCCGATACCTATTAATTTTTTGCTGTTCAGAGCGTTCATAAGCTCACCCATTTCTCACTCGCCAACTAGCATTACCGGAAATGGGGGAGCCTTATACAGAAAACCGCCGCTGTTAGCCGTCAACAAGCCGTCATACTGCAAAACGCAGCGCTGATTGGCACTAGGCACCAGGCGCCGGGCGTTAGGCGTTAAGCGTCAGACATTAAAGCATTCGGAAATAATTCTAAAGCTTAAAGCCTACAGCTTATTGCTTACTTATGGCCGTTTCGGCCGTTCTCGTAAGCAGGCAAGGGCGGTCCCGCAGCCTGCTTGAAGGCCTGGAAATTCCGCAACAATTCCTTGTTCGACCTGGTCCGCCTCATCTCTTCAATCATGTGGTCGATGGCCTCCCAGGCCGTCATCTGGTTCGTGAGCTTACGGAAATACCACATCAGCTCAAGCTCGTCCTTGGAAAGCAGCAGTTCTTCCTTACGCGTTCCGGAACGTTGCACGTCGATAGCGGGGAAGATACGGCGGTCCGCGATGCGCCGGTCAAGAACGATTTCGCAGTTGCCCGTGCCCTTGAACTCCTCGAAGATGACTTCGTCCATCCTGCTGCCCGTTTCAATCAGGGCTGTGGCCAAAATGGTCAGGCTGCCGCCTTCTTCAACTTTGCGAGCCGCCCCGAAAAAGCGCTTGGGCTTGTGTAAAGCCGCCGG
The DNA here is from genome assembly GCA_036804525.1 of Bacillota bacterium. GTDB lineage: Bacteria > Bacillota > Desulfotomaculia > Desulfotomaculales > JASEER01 > JBFLVT01. Next base: position 8,871 of record DAIRSE010000013.1, read on the forward strand.
GTCGACACCGCCGGACAGGGTGCGCCCGCTGGGCGGTACAACGAGGTTGTAAGCCCGGCCAAGGCGCGTGATGCTGTCCAGGAGAATAGCCACGTCGTGTCCGTGTTCCACCAGCCGCTTGGCCCGTTCAAGAACCATCTCTGTAACCTTGACGTGGTTTTCCGGCGGCTCGTCGAAGGTTGAAGCCACAACCTCGGCGTTAACGGAACGCTGGATATCGGTAACCTCTTCAGGCCGTTCGTCGATCAGCAGGATGATGAGGTAGATCTCGGGATGGTTCGCTGTGATGCTGTTGGCAATATGCTTTAAAAGCGTGGTCTTGCCCGCCTTGGGCGGGGCGACGATTAAACCGCGCTGTCCCTTACCAATCGGGGCGATAAGGTCAATGATCCTGGTGGCGATAATCCCGGGTGTCGTTTCCAGGACGATTCTCTCCTGAGGATAAAGGGGCGTCAGGGCATCAAAGTGCGTGCGTGTGGCGGCCTTCTCGGGATTTTCCCCATTGACCTGTTCGACTCGGAGCATGGCCAGGTACTTTTCACTGTCTTTAGGTCTCCGTACCTGACCGGACACCAGGTCTCCCGTGCGCAGGCCGAATCTCCGGATCTGTGACACTGATACATAAATATCGTCATTCGAGGGGAGATACTGGTGAGGACGGAGAAAACCATATCCTTCAGGTAAGACTTCCAAAACACCCTGGGCAACAAAGAGACCGTTTCTGTCCGGGCCTGGACGGCTCCCATCGGTGAACCTGGCCGTTTCCGGAACCCGGGGCGCTTCGCGGGCCGGAGGACTTACATCTTTTCCCGGGAGCGCCTCCGGCAGGGGCTCTCTCTCCGGCGCCGGAGGGCCTTCCGGCGCCGGAAGGCTTTCCGGAACCGGACTTGCTTCCTGGGCCCGGTTCATTTCCTGGGCCCGGTTCATTTCCTGCACCCGGTTGATTTCCCGGATCAGTTCCTGCTTTCTATATCGGTAGTAGCCCGGGATGTTAAGCTTCTTGGCGATGGCTTGAAGCTCACTGACGGTTTTGTTTGCAAGGTCTGCAATGGACAAGGGCATCCCCCCTACAAGGCCGTTGACCGGCCTCTGACTGATTCTTCAGAGTTAGATAGAGGCTTATACACTTTACTTCCGTAACCCAATCGTACACATTTTACAAGCGTTTCCTCAGGACACTACCGTTTTGTGTATAACCATATGGAAAACATTTTATGCTTAGGGGCGGGTCAGACAATTAGCTGGCGAGGAACAACGGCGGTCCTCCGCGCCGGGAGTCGCCGTGGTGCATGTTACTTCTGGTTAAGCTTGGCCCAGTCATCCAGGAACTTTTTGATCCCTACGTCGGTCATCGGGTGCTTGACCATCTGCATCAAGACTTTGAAGGGAACGGTAGCGATGTGCGCGCCGCACCGGGCCGCCGCGACCACGTGCAAGGGATGGCGAATACTGGCCGCGATGATCTGGGTGGGCAGGTCATGGATTTCAAAAATGTCGACGATCTCGCGTACAACTTCCATCCCGTCATGGCCGGCGTCATCAAGCCGCCCGACAAACGGGCTGACGTAGCTGGCCCCGGCAAGGGCGGCCAGGAGCGCCTGGTTGGCTGAGAAGACAAGCGTAACGTTACACTTAATCCCTCTTGTTTCCAGTTCCTTGACGGCTTTTAGGCCCTCGGCCATCATCGGGATCTTGATGACGATATTGGGATGAATCTTGGCCAGCTCCTCGGCCTCGGCAATCATCTCGGGAGCCCGGGTGCTGATTACTTCGGCGCTGACCGGACCATCGACGATGCTGACGATCTCCCTGACGACTTCCTTGAAATCCCGGCCTTCCTTGGCGATAAGCGAGGGGTTGGTGGTCACCCCCGAGATAACGCCTAAAGATGCTGCTTCCCGGATTTCGTTGACGTTTGCGGTATCAATGAAGAGCCTGATTGTAAAACACCTCCGGTATTTTGAATGTAAGTCGTAAGTCGTAGGAGTCGAAGGAATTTGGCCCAGCTGCTGGTACGACCTACGACTAGATCGCGGGGGCTTTGCCGGAACTACCGAAGATCCTGATCTTTTCCCTGATGGTCGCCACCGCGGCCTCCCGGGCCGGACCAAGGACCTTGCGAGGGTCGATCTCGTCCGGGTCGGCTGCCAGGACCCGGCGTACCGCCTCGGTAAAACTCTGACGGATATCGGTATCGATATTAACCTTGCAAACCCCCAGCTTAATCGCCTGGCGAACGGCATCGGCAGGGACGCCCGAAGACCCGTGCAGGACCAGCGGGATGTTGACGGCCTTTCGGATCTGCTCCAGCCGCTGAAAGTCAAGCTTGGGCTCACCGCGGTAACGCCCATGGGCCGTGCCGATGGCTACCGCAAGAGAGTCTACGCCCGTAGACTCGACAAACAACCTCGCCTCTTCCGGATCGGTAAAAAAGGCGTCACGCTCGGCAACGGAGATGTCATCCTCCGTGCCGCCGATACGACCGAGTTCGGCCTCCACCGAGACATCCACCGCCCTGGCTACCTCAACAACCCGGCGCGTAAGGGCAATGTTCTCCGCTAAGGGGTGGTGCGAACCGTCGATCATTACCGAAGTGAAACCGCCGCGGATGCAGCGGACCACCTGTTCAAAGCTTGTGCCGTGATCCAGGTGGATAGCCACCGGCACGCTGGTCTGGCTGATCGCTGTCCTGGCCATGGCTACGATGAAGTCGAGGCCGGCGTACTTGATCGCTCCCTGGCTGGCCTGCAGGATAACAGGCGCCGATTCTTCTTCGGCCGCCCGAATGATGGCCTGGACGATCTCCATGTTATTGCAGTTAAAAGCTCCTACCGCCCAGCCTCCCGACTGGGCCCTTCTCAATATTGCTGCTGCCGGCACAAGTGGCAATTCAGGTCCTCCAAACAATCAGTTATTAAGCCGAAAGGTTATGATAGGGGCATCGGGCATTCGGTGTTAAGCATTGCGCGCCGGGACAGGCGCCCAATGCCCAGTGCTCAGCGCCATTTTCAGTGCTATTATGTCCTGCTCCCGGCAACTTTACTGAAATCTATTTGTTATCGTGTTTTCTGAAGGCATGTTCGGGAACGTCGGCCAGGGTACGCCAGGAAAGTTCTATTTTCTTAAGTGCCTGAAGGGAAGCGGCATCCTGCTCCGATTCGGCCTTGACAACCTTAACCCGTTTGCAGTGACGGCAGTGCAGCTCGATGCGGTCCGGGAAAATCTCCAGTTCGATCTGATTGCGCCCGCAGGGACAACAGAGGTTGCCGTCTTCAGCCAGGCTGTGCACAAAACTCAAGGTGGAGAGCATGATCTCGGCGTTCTTGAAGTAAGTCTGCCCCCCCATTTCTTCCACGAGGGTTTCCAAGGCTGTCTGTTGGCCTTTAAGGTACTCCTTAACCTTGGCCCGGGGACCGATTTGCCCTAGTTCCAGGCCGGTTTCCCGGCATGAAAGGTGGATGATCTCCCGCGGCCACAGTTCCCTAGCCGTCAGACGGTAGAGGTGGGTAGATTCACATACGATGCAGTTTATCTCCACCCAGAAACGCTTGTGGTCCCGGGTAGATATCACCGCGAGCACCGTTTTGCAGGAACACTTCACCTCCTGCCTTTTTTCCCGGCTGAAGATGAAGCGGGAAACAACATACAACCCGAGCCGGCCGCAGTCAGGGCAACAAAGTGCGAGAGTGGTGTCGGTGTTGACGACCATGCGAGGACCTCAACCTCCCATTCGGCTAGTTCGCCAGCCGCATACGAATTCCTCTTGCGAAATTCTAGACGGAAACGTCAGTCAACACCTTGCGGACAATTCTGCGTACCTCGTTGAGGTCAAAAGGTTTAAGGATAAGACAGCGGACACCCATTCTCTCGGCCTCACCGGGATCGGATAATTCACCGTAGGCAGTGATCAGGATAACCGGCACATTGGGACTGATCTTGTGAATCTCGCGCAGTGTCTCCAGTCCGCTCATTCCCGGCATCTTGAGGTCAAGCAGGATCAGCTCCGGCGTTTTCTGCTTTACCTTGGAGAGCGCTTCCCGCCCGTTGGCGGCCAGTTCGACGCTGAAACCGTCATTGGTCAGGGCCTCGAACAAAAGCTGCCGGATTGCCGGTTGGTCATCCACGACCAAAAGCATCCCCCATCCCACCTTGCGTTATGAGACTTGGGTGCGTTATGTAAATATATCCATGGGTTCGAGGCCACCCGAGGAGAATCCTGCAAAACGGCTATAAGCTTTAAGCGTTAAAGCATCGGGATCTTGGGGAGAAAGGGGTATGATTACGGCCAATTTAGGGGCAAGCTCGGGGCGGCGGCCGCAAGCCCCAGAACAGCCAGCCCGATCAGGCCTAAAAGCAGGACGATAAGCACAATGGCCGGCAGCAAGACAACAGCCAGGGCCCGGGTCGTTTCTATCCCGTGCATTTCCCGTATACCCAAAACCAGGAGAACAACGCTCCATATGAAGAGGCCGAAGTTAACCAGGCCCGGAAAGAAGCCCACGGATTTGCCGGTAAAGAGCAGCGACAGGCTCTGGACGGGAAACATAAACAACCCGGGAAGACTCGCCAACCCGTAGGCGACAAGGGTAGCCCGGGCGTGCCCCCCTCCGCCGAGCAATTGGGCGACGAGGTGCAGGACAGCCCCGTAACCCAGCCATTTGACATACCATAAGCAAAAGCTGCCGAGAGCGATACCGGCACTGAGCCCGGCCCCGACGGCGCCAAATACGTCACGGGGCGCCAGGGTGAGAGTAAAAAGACCCATCAGCACGGCGGCCGCATTCAAAAGCGTGACCAGGATGAAGGTTGACCCCAGCGGCGGGCTTGCGGCCAGTCTCCGAAAGGTGGTCACAGGGTCGAACAGCACGCCGTAAACCAGTTCCAGCAAATTTACATTGTTTGACAATGGATTCATCCCCTCTTCCCTTAGCAGGCTGCCAACGTTGGCTTATCTTTGCCTGATCACCGGGTCTACCAGCAACCAGGCGCCGGGGTCGACGACCCGTCCCAGCGAAGAGAACCCGGATGACAGCCAGCTCCAGAAATCGGGGGCGCCGATCTCCACCACCCTGGGCTCGCCCTTGATGCCGGCCAAGTCGGCGGCAATCCTGACGGCGTCCCGGAGCCCGCCCAGTTCGTCGACAAGGCCTAATCCTTCGGCCTGCCGGCCGGTATAGATGCGCCCGTCGGCCAGCTGCAGCACCCGTTCCCTGCTCAAGTCACGGCCTTGGGCGACGACATCCACAAACTGATGGTAAATGTCATCCACCATTCCCTGGAAGATGGCCCGTTCCTGCTCGGTCACCGGCCGGGTGGGCGAACCCATGTCCTTGTGGGGCCCGCTCTTGAATACCTCGTTCGAGATGCCCAGTTTACCGTACAGTTCCTGCACCTGGACGGTCTCCAGGATCACGCCGATACTACCCGTGATCGTCGCCGGGTTGGCCACGATGGTGTCGGCCCGGCAGGCGATCCAGTAGGCGCCGGAGGCCGCCACGTCGCTCATCGACACGACAACGATTTTCCCGGATTCCCGGAGGCGCATGACGGCATCGGCTATTTCCTGGGAGGCGGCCGCACTGCCGCCGGGGCTGTTCATCCGCAGCACCACGGCCTTGATCGAGTCATCCTCTCTGGCCATATCCAGCCGTTCCACGATATCATCCGCAGAGGCGTTGGAGGCAAAAGGCCCGGCTGGGGCGCTGCCTACGATCATCCCTTCGATTGTGACGATCCCCACGGCCTCCGCGCCGGCGCCATAAGCACCCGGGGCCCCGTTACGGGCGCCGATGGCCGCGGCCATAATAATGGAAAGAAGGGCCACCCCCAATACCACACCAGCCCATAATTTGTGAGACACCGAATCACCTCCAGCTATTCGGTTATACCAGTGGAGTCACACCATCCAAACCTCAACTCCCAAACCCAAGTCCAAAACCACGGCGGCATGCCTTACAACTTATATCCTGTATCTTGATTCCACACCCGATAACACCCGATCAGTCTGAAGGACTGCATCATTCAAACGGAATTCCTTCGAGTTCAACAGTTAACAGCGAACAGCCGGAATAGGGCCGACTAGCCGGCCCTGTTCCGCAGGGCGGCGCTGACAAAGTCACGGAAGAGCGGGTGGGGGCGGTTCGGCCGTGACTTAAACTCGGGATGGAACTGCGTCGCGACAAACCAGGGGTGATCAGCCAGCTCGATAATCTCCACCAGCCTGCCGTCAGGCGACAGACCGGTAAATTGCATTCCCCACTCAACGAACTGGCTGCGGTATTCGTTGTTAAACTCATAACGGTGCCGGTGCCGCTCGGTGACCACAACGTCGCCATAAGCGCGGTGAGCCTTGGAGCCCGGCACCAGGTAGCAGGGGTAACCGCCGAGGCGCATGGTCCCGCCTAGGTCGGCTATGTTCTTTTGCTCGGGAAGGATGTCAATGACGGGATACCTGGTGTCGGGATCAAACTCGGGGCTGTTGGCCCCCGAAAGGCCCATAACGTTGCGCGCAAACTCCACGCACGCCAGCTGCATGCCAAGGCAAATACCGAGCATGGGGATCTTGCGCTCCCGCGCATAGCGGATGGCCCGGATCTTGCCCTCTGTGCCGCGGTCTCCGAACCCCCCGGGCACCAGGATGCCGTCGGCATCAAGGAGGTAATCCTCCACAGCGTTGGTTTCCAAGTCCTCGGCATTAACGTACTTGATTTCCACCCTGGCGCTGTTGGCGATGCCGGCATGGCAGAGGGCCTCGGAAACACTGAAATAGGCGTCGGGGAGGGAAACATATTTCCCGACGAGGGCGATCTTCACAAAATCCTTGGGGTTCTTGAGGCGGGCGACCATGTCTTCCCATTCGCCGAGGTTGGGAGGACCGCAGACCAGGTTCAGTTTTTCGACCGCGACCTCGGCCAGCCCCTCCCGTTCCATCATCAGCGGCACGTCATAGATTGAAGGGGCGTCGAGGGCCTGGATGACCGCCCTTTCCTCGGTGTCGCAGAAGAGGGCGATCTTGCGTTTCAAGTTGGGCGGGAAAGGCCTTTCCGTCCGGCAGACCAGGATGTCGGGCTGGATGCCGATGCCCCTGAGCTCCTTGACGCTGTGCTGGGTCGGCTTGGTCTTAAGCTCCTTGGCGGCTCTTACGTAGGGAACCAGGGTTACATGGACGTAAAGGATGTGGTCCCTTCCCAGGTCGCTCTTAAGCTGCCGGATGGCTTCAAGGAAAGGCTGGGACTCGATGTCGCCCACCGTGCCGCCGATCTCGCCGATAACGACGTCGGCGCGCGTCTCCTTGGCGACCCTCAGGACCCGTTCCTTGATCTCGTTGGTGATGTGCGGGATGACCTGAACGGTTCCGCCGAGGTATTCCCCGTGCCTTTCCTTGCGGATGACTTCGGCGTAGACGCTGCCGGTGGTCACGTTGGAGTAGCGTGTCAGGTTGATGTCGATGAAGCGTTCGTAATGCCCGAGGTCCAGGTCGGTTTCCGCTCCGTCCTCGGTAACAAACACTTCGCCGTGCTGGTACGGGCTCATCGTCCCGGGGTCGACGTTCAGGTAGGGATCCAGCTTCATGATCGCTACTTTGACGCCGCGGCTTTTTAAAAGACGGCCCATGGAAGCCGCCGTGATCCCCTTGCCCAGTGACGAAACGACACCGCCGGTAACAAAAATGAACTTCGCCATGTTCTCCTCCCCGTGATCTAACCTTTACATTCTATCCGGAGCCGAAACGCCCAGGAGGTCCAGCGCCTTGCGGAGAACGACGCGTGTGCCGTTTACCAGGACGAGACGCGCGTTTTCCAAGGGCTCGTCAACCCCCAGGACCCGATAGGCGTTGTAGAAGCTGTGAAAAAGCCCGGCCAGGTCGTGCACATAGTACGCTATGCGGTGCGGGGCCAAGTCCAGCGCCGCCTGCGCCACCTCTTCCGGGAAATCGGCGAGCCGGCGCATCAATATCCTTTCGGCGTCCTCTTTCAACACGGTGAGGTCGACGTCCCCCGCCCGCGGCATGGCCTTCCCCCTGGTCTCGAGCTGGCGCAAGATGCTGGCGATGCGCGCGTGGGCGTACTGGATGTAATAGACAGGGTTCTCGTTGCTCTGGGCCTTGGCCAGGTCAAGGTCGAAATCCAGGTGGCTGTCGGCGCTGCGGGTGACGAAGAAGTACCTGGCGGCGTCCCTGCCCACCTCGTCCAGGAGCTCGTCAAGGGTGACGTACCGGCCGGAACGCTTGGACATGCGCACGATTTCCCCGCCCCGGTAAAGCCGCACCAGCTGCATGATCACCACATCGAGGGCGTCGGGGTCGTAGCCCAGGGCGGCCATGGCACCCTTCATGCGGGCCACATGGCCGTGATGATCGGCGCCCCAGATGTTGATCACCCACTGGAAACCGCGGTCAAACTTATTCTTGTGGTAGGCGATGTCGGCGGCAAAATAGGTAGGCACACCGTTGTTGCGCACGACAACTTCGTCCTTCTCCACTCCGAAAGCCGAGGCCCGGAACCATAGGGCCCCTTCACGCTCGTAAAGGTACCCGCGCTCCCGGAGCAGGTTCAAGGTCTCCTGTACCGCCCCCGATTCGTGCAGGCTGCGCTCGGAGAACCAGACGTCGTAAGTTACGCCGAACTGCTCCAGGGTCTCCCGGATGGCCGCGAGCTTTTCGTCAAGGCCGAAGCGGACCAGCGCCTCGCGCCTTTCCCCGGCCGGCGCGGCCAGGTAACGGTCGCCGTGCAGCGCGACAAAGCGCCGGGCGGTGTCGATCAAGTCTTCGCCGTGGTACCCCTGCTCGGGTACCGGTACATCTTGTCCGAAAGCCTGGAGGTAGCGGGCCTCCAGGGAAAGGGCCAGGTTCTCGATCTGGTGGCCGGCGTCGTTGATATAGAATTCCCTGGTCACGTCAAAACCCGCAAAGGCCAGGAGCGAAGCGATGCTGTCGCCAAGGGCGGCCCCGCGCGCGTTGCCCATGTGCAAAAGGCCGGTAGGGTTCGCGCTGACGAACTCCACCTGGACCTTGCGGCCGCCGCCGACCATGCTCCGGCCGTAGTTTTCCCCGTAAGCTTCAATCTCGGAAAGAACGCCCAGCACCCAGTCGGGATCAAGATAGAAATTAATAAAGCCCGGTCCCGCGATGCTGACTTCTTGCACCTGTGTTCCGGCCAGTGACAGGTGACGTACAATTGTGTCAGCGATTTGGCGTGGGGGACGCCGGGCTGGCTTGGTCAGGACTAAGGCCAAGTTGGTGGCGAAATCGCCGTGCTGCCGGTCTTTTGGAACCTCAACCGTAAAGGCGGGGATCGTAAATCCCTCGGGCAGTCCCAGTTCTTCACCGGACGCCGTCACGGCATTACGTAGAGCCCGCTCGATACCTGCCCGCAGGCTCGCCAGAAGGAAACCCATTCCAGACCTCCTCGACTGTTATCAAGAGGGCTTGCTGCCTCTATTTGGTTGTCTCATGGTCAACCATATTTTTTAGCTTAATATGCGCTAACACCTCTGTCAAGAAGCCTGCTTCGAACCCGCCTCCGCCCTTGGGTCGGCGCGGGGGGCTCAGAGGTCAAAAGGGGAAATAGGTCTCAATCCTTCATTAAAGGTCCGAGGGGTTAACCGCGACGACATCTGGGAAGTCTTTGGTATTGCTGGTGAGTACCTTGAGATTGCGTACCCTGGCCGTAGCCGCAATCAGAGCATCGGCCATTGCGATTGTCCGGCCCTGAGCCTTCCACCGCCGACGCAACTCTGCCGCTTCGGCCGCCACCGCAACATCAACCGGAACCACTTCCCAATGGGCCAGCAACTGCTCTACTGCTCCCCGTGCTCCTGCTGATTGCGCCCCGGTTAATAATTCGTGGTAGACGATAACGCTCGTACAGAGATCACCTGACCCCAACTGCTGCTCCAGCATGTCTTGGGCGGGCGCGGGCAACCGTCCGGTAAGATGGTCGATAAGCACGCAGGTGTCTACGAGGTACCCCATGTCGGCGTTTCACGCTCCTTGCCACGCACCCCTCTTACCCATTCGCTGCCCGACTTGGCCACCCACTCCGGGGCGTCTTCGGCCGCCAGCGAGCCTCGCAAAGCCCGGAAGCTCTCCAACGCCGCTTCGCGACGCAATCGTTCGGCAACAGCATGCACAATAAAATCCGTCTTGGTCTTATTATTCTTTTTTAAGTAAGCATCCATCTGCTTAATCAAGGCAACCGGCATCCTGATATGTATCATTCTTGTCTCCTGTTCCATTGTAACACCTCCTGTCTCCATATAGTATATCACCGATTGTTACGATTCTCCATGAACATTATCAATCGCCCGGGGCGTCCGGGCTTGCTTGTCCCAGGTTAACGGCAGGGCTTGCCCAGACAGGTGAAAGCCCCAATCCCGGGTCCGGGTCGCGGGCCCAGGCGGGGAACCAGGCCGCCGGACCGCTGCGGCCGGCCAGGGGCGAACGCCCGGCCTTCTTGATCTTTTTGATCAGTTTATCCGTCGAAAGATCGGGCCTGCCGGCGTTAATACGCTTTAGGTACAGCGGGTTCTGCCCCTCAACGTTTACCCCGTGCCGAACCGTGAAGAAATACCTGTATCCGTTTTCCCGGAGGATATCGATAAAGTAAGGGGTATAGGCGCCATAAGGATAGGCGAAAAACGGCGTTCGGATACCCAGATGCGTGCTGAAGACCTCATTGCTCAAGGCAATGTCTTGCCTGACGCGGTTCTTGTATTGCAGAAACGTCTCCTTCCAACCGGCAGCGGGATCGAAAACGAAGGCCACGGTCTGCGGCGCCGACGTTCCCGGCCCCGTGGGAGCCCGGCGGTGAAGGTCAAAAGTGTGCCCTCCGACGGCAAAAACACCGCTCCCGGCCATCTCGCGGAGCTGGTCCCAGGTCAGGTAACCCGGCCGGCCGACATACCCGGCGATCACAAAGACGATGGCTTTGGCCCCGTTTCCGGCAAGGGTCGGGTAGGCGTAGCGGTACGTCCCCTCGTAACCGTCGTCAAAGGTTATCAAGACGGCGTTGGGAGGAACGGCGGCCGTGCCGTCAAGGAAAGCGGCCATCTGTTCGGGGGAAATAAAGTTAAACCCGTTGGCACGCAGGGCCCTGATGTCGGCCTCGAACCGCGCGGGGGAGATCGTTCCCCGGCCCGGAGGCCCGCCGATGTTGTGGTACATCAGCACAACGACCCGGTCGCGGTAGTACGCCGGGGTCGCGTCCGGATCAACGTCGGGAACGGCCTCGACATCATCAAGAAGTGACACCACAGGGAGCCGGCTGACGCCGGGGAAAGCGCCGGCGAAGACATGCGGCGGGGAAAAGAAAGCCGGTACGCTGAAAAGCAGTACCGCCAGGGCCGACAGCACCAGCAGGGCTAGAAAACCAATTCTTCTGGTCGGGGTGGGCATATCGTCTCACCTCGACTGGTCAATCGGTTAATTTAATTATATTCGACACCAGCCGCCATACGGAATGCTGATGCGAGCGGCAGGCCAGAGAAGAAAAAGCCCCGGGCATAGGGGCCTGTTGAAAAATCTCAACAGCCCCGCATATGCGGGGCGGTCGCGGGAAGTCAGAAGTAAGATCAGGAAGCAGGCGTCACTCAATATCCGAGCAGAGGCTGAAACCCTACCCGTCCCACCTCCAGACGTGCTGGCGGGGAGCGAAAAGCAGTACGGGGAACTGAAGGGAACCGGCTGGGAAAACGCGGCCTGACCCCATCAGCCGTGACCCTATCAGTCGTATTGACCGGGTGTAAGCAGGGTGCTAGACTTAAATGGAATAACCTGTCAAGCCAAGGCTGGAGCTGATGAACGTGGTTCGGCTGTCTCGCAGGCTGGAGAAGATAGACATCGACCCTCACTTGCCCGCGCTGCAACGCTTCTTCGCCGACAGGGATGACATCCTGGCCGTCTACCTGTACGGTTCTTACGGCACGCCCGACCAGACCCCGCTGAGCGACGTCGACATGGGCGTTCTGTTGGGCCGAACGGTCGCGGATGAGCTGGAGGCCCGCCTCGGCATTCAAGTCGCGGTCAGCAACATCACTCGTCAGGACGATGTCAATGTTGTGATCTTGAACGAATTGCCGGTAATAATGCAGTTCAATATCGTCTCTACGGGCCGCCTTATCTTTGAGCGCGATCCCGAAGCAGTCAGTGATTTCCTGGAGCAGGTATGTAAGCTCTACGGGGATTTCGCAACCGATTACCGGGCGTTCTGCGAGGAATATGACGCCTCTTTACGGGAGGCCTACGGGAATGGCCAACAAGGATAAGCTTCGGGACAAGATTGCTTTCATTGAAGGCAACCTTCGCAGTCTCAGAGAACTCGCCAACATCCCGCACGACCGTTTCGTTGCGGATGATATTGCGTTTCATGCCTCCGTACGGCTCTTGCAGACAGCCATCGAGGCCATGATTGATACGGCCAACCACATTGCCGCCCGGGAAAGGCTGGGCATACCCAAGACCTACGCTGAGGCCTTTAAACTCCTGGCTAACGCCGGAATCATCCCCCGCAGCTATCTGCCCACGGCGGAGACAATGGTCAGGTTCCGCAACCGTGCCGTCCATATTTATGACGATATTAACCCGGATGCCGTTTACGCCATCCTACAACGAAACCTTGGCGACTTCACCGCATTTATCGGCTACATCGTGCGGAAGTATTTCTAGCGTTCAGACCATATTCGCCGCCTGTTCCAGCCGGTGCCGGCGGACGAAGCGGCCCATCCGTTTAAAAGCCTCCGTAAGGTTTTCTACCGAAGCGGCGTAAGAGATACGGATGTGCCCCTCCCCCGAATCGCCGAAGGCGTTGCCCGGAACGACGGCCACCTTCTCCTCCATCAACAGCCGTTCGGTAAACTCTTCAGAAGACAGTCCCGTGCCGCTGATGTCGGGAAAAACGTAGAAGGCCCCGCCGGGGTTGAAGCAAGGCAATCCGATTTCTTTCAAGGCGTTGATGACCAGGCGGCGGCGGTAGTTATACTGGCTGACCATGCGGCGCATCTCGTCGCGCCCGTTTTTGAGCGCTTCCAAGGCGGCCATCTGTCCCGCGATGGACGCGCACAGCATAGTGTACTGGTGGATCTTGGTCATGGCTCCGATAAAGTCACTGTGCCCGGCGGCATATCCCACCCGCCACCCGGTCATGGCAAAGGCTTTGGAAAATCCCTGCAGCAGGATGGTCCGGTCACGCATGCCCGGCAGCGAAGCAAAGCAGGTGTGCTGTCCCTCGTAAGTCAGTTGAGCATAAATCTCGTCGGCGATCACGATCAGGTCGTGGCCGGCCGCCACTTCGGCGATGGCCTCGAGTTCGGGCCTGGGCATGACAGCTCCCGTAGGGTTGTTCGGGTAGCAGAGAATGAGTGCCTTGGTCCGGGGTGTTATGGCTCTTTCCACCTGCTCCGCGCTGAGCCGGAAACCCTGTTCCTTGGTCGTTTTGATCGTGACGGGAACGCCCCCCGCCAGAAGCGTGCAAGGGATGTAAGACACGTAAGAGGGTTCCGGAATCAGGATCTCGTCACCAGGGGCGACAACGGCCCGCATGGCCAGGTCAAAAGCCTCGCTGACTCCCACGGTCACCAGGATCTCTGTTCCCGGGTCGTAGGCAACCCCGAAGCATTCCGCCAGGTACCTGGCCAACTCCTGCCGGAGCGCCGGCAGCCCGCTGTTGGCCGTGTACATAGTGAAACCCTTCTCCAGCGCATAGATTGCCGCCTCCCTGATATGCCAGGGGGTCACGAAGTCAGGTTCGCCCACGCCGAGGGAAATGACCCCCTTCATTTCCGAAGCAAGGTCGAAGAACCGACGGATACCCGACGGTTTGACGGCGACAACGGTGGGGTTGAGACGCCCGACCCAGGAACGGTTCCTCACGGCGACATCACCAGCCTGTGATCGTCCTGGCCATCAGTGAGGATGACGCCGTCCTCCTTGAAGGTCTGCAGGACGAAATGCGTCGTGGTATGGGTTACCCCATCCAGCGGGGCCAGTTTGGTAGCAACGAAAAAAGCAACCTCCTGGATGGTCTTCCCCTCGATGAATACCGCAAGGTCAAAGGCGCCCGACATCAGGTAAAGGCTCTTGACTTCGGGATAACGTCCGATGCGTTCGGCGATAGCCGAAAAACCCACCTCGCGCTGCGGGGTGACGCGCACCTCGATCAGCGCCAGGATCCTTTCCTTGCCGACCTTTTCCCAGTTGACCATCGCCCGGTAGCCAAGGATGGTATGGTTGGCTTCCAGCTCGGCAATGGCCTCCCTGACCTCGGCTTCGGGGCGGTCAAGCATGACGGCGATTCTCTCCGGGGTCAGCCGGGCGTTTCCGGCCAAGAGCTCAAGAATCTGCAACTTGTACTCCACTTCCGTCCTGCCTCCTTTTAAGGACTCAAAACTTAGGTGATAAGTAGCAGCACATCGTTTACAACCAGGGTAGCTTGTAGTCGATAGCCGCGACCTCCCAGCCTACGCTTTTTTTCTGGGAGACCGCTGAAAAACCGCGCCTGGCAAAAAGGATGTCGGATGCAAGAAGTCAGAAATCTGACCTGATGAAATCCGCAGAGCGATTGCTAAGGATTATAGACTTGCAATCGCGAAGCAATCGCTTCCCGTAACCGGCCTCTGACCTCTTGCCTCGGATCTCTTTTTGAGCGGTCTTAAGGCTAACTTCCGAAGCATAGCCGTACCCTAAAGATGCCTATACCAAAACCAACCAAAAACCCTCGTCCTATGTTAAGGACGAGGGTTTTTCCCGCGGTACCACCTTAATTGGCGCCCAAAAGCGCCCACTCCAGGCCCCTTAACGGAGGGCTTGCGGAAAAACATACTCAGGGCTTTTCTCCCTTTTCCGTTTTTCGGCTCCGGGGCGGCCGGGGCGTCTTCCTTGGCCGGGCTTGCACCGCACCCCGGCTCGCTGGGCAAATCGGAACACCCTTCTTCCCCTTCAAGGCCTTTGCGTTATTGTGTTAAACCTTAGCATTGGGTCAAACCCTTTGTCAATAGGCAAACTATGGCTGGACGGCTGATGCTCCACACCCTATGCCCTACACCTGGGAGACCGCTGAAAAACCGCGCCTGGCAAAAAGGATGTCGGATGCAAGAAGTCAGAAATCTGACCTGATGAAATCCGCAGAGCGATTGCTAAGGATTATAGACTTGCAATCGCGAAGCAATCGCTTCCCGTAACCGGCCTCTGACCTCTTGCCTCGGACCTCTTTTTGAGCGGTCTTAAGGCTAACTTCCGAAGCATAGCCGTACCCCGGAGGCGCTTATGCCAAAACCAGTGTACCGGCTTTTTGCAGCACTCTCCTAGATGCCCAGGATCCACCGCGCCACTTGAAAGTAGATGAGCAGTCCAGTGGCGTCGACCAGGGTGGAGATCATCGGCGCCGAAAATACGGCGGGGTCGAAGCCAAGCCTTTTCCCGATGATGGGCAGTGTCGCCCCTAGGCTTGAACTGAAGGTGACGATGGCGACAATGGCGAAGGCCACGGTGATACCCAGGCTGGGCGACTCGCCGAGCGTGAGAGCCCGTATAAACATCACCATCCCCATTGTCAGCCCCAGGGCTACTCCCAGCCGCGCTTCCCGCCAGATAACCCTCAAAAAGTCTCTTGTCGACACCTCGCCGACGGCCATGGCGCGGATGACAAGGGTCGCCGCCTGGGAGCCGGAGTTGCCCCCGGTGCCGATCAAGAGCGGTATAAAGAAGGCCAGTGAGACTGCTTTTTCAAGGGCGTCGGCCTGCCAGGCCAGGATATTGGAGGTAAGGGCGCCGGCAACAAACAGGAGAAGCAGCCAGCCGATGCGCTTCCTGAACAGGTGCAGAAGGCTTGACTTCAGGTACGGCTCGTCAAGGGGCTGGCTGCCGCCGATCAGCTGGAAGTCCTCGGTGGCTTCTTCCTTAATGACGTCCAGGACATCGTCGACGGTGACGATCCCGACCATGCGCCGGGCGTCATCCACAACGGGAACAGCAACGAAGTCGTAGTTCGCCAGGGTGTTCGCCACCTCTTCCTGGTCCGCGTGAGCCGAAACGGAAACAACCTTGGAGTTCATAACATCGCCAACCTTGGCGTCTACCGGAGAGAGAATCAGATCACGCAGCGAGGTGACTCCCACCAGGCGCCCCTTGGCGTCAAGAACATAGATATAGGACACTATTTCGGCCTCGCGGCCCACCTTGCGCACGTGATCCAAAGCCTGCTTGGCTGTCCAGTGCTCACGGGCGGCGATATAGTCGACAGTAGCCAGGGAACCCGCCGTATCGTCCGGGTAAGCCATCAGGGCGGTAATCTGGGCCTGGTAGTCTTCAGAAAGCCAGCTCAGCAGGCGCTGTCCCTGACGGGGATGGATGGCCATCACGAGGTCAGCCAGCGCGTCACTGGACATCGCGTTCACTATTTCACGCGCAAGTGTCTTGTCGAGGTCGTCCAGGATGCGGTACTGTTCGTCAAAAGGAAGATGCTCCAGGATTTCGGCCGTTAAATCGGCCGGAAGGCTGGAAAGAAGCTGGTACTGCTCGTCGCGTTCCAGCTCCGGAAAAACCTCTGCCAAGTCGTAAGGCTGAAACTGTTCCAGGAGCTTAGAAACGCTTTCTTCGGTAATGCCCGAAGCCAGAACCTCACGGACGAAAGTCAGTGCGCTTTCCTTTTCTTCAGGCACCAGCCACACCCCCTCTCCTAAACCGGCGCTAAAGCGCCGGGCTTTTAGCGTTGAGCTTTGGGCATTATTGTACCGCCCGGTGCTCGCCGGCCATTCTTAGTGCCCAGCGCTCAACGCCCAAAAACAAAGACCTTCCCATAATTCACGAGAAGGCCTGCGGGTTGACCAAGCCTTCTTCACTCGTTCGAGCTTTGGCTCAACACACGGCTAGAGATATTAATACCTCAGCCACACTAGGTAAAACCTTATTTCGGTAATACCTGCTGACCCGTTAGCGTCTCTCGACATTTCCGGGCAGTGGCTTGTGTCCGTGCAGTAGCCTCACCTAACGAAGATGGCCGACAGACTATGTATTTAACTTCAGACTAGCACTTCACACGATCGCTGACAAGACTGCAAAGAGAAATGCCAGGTCAATCGCCGCTCTATATCTTAAAACCAGCCACCTCTTCATCAAGCCGCTTTGCCAGACTGTTCAGAGAGTCTGTGGCGGCCGCGACCTCCTCCACGATCGCCGTCTGCTCCTGGGCTGTGCCGGTCACGTTTTCGATGGTGGCCCAAACCTGCTGTGTCGCCGCCGCAACATCGTGGATCTGCCGGGCCAGGGCGTCGACCTCGGTGATGATGCTGTGGAAGGCCTCACTTGCGGAGCGCACGATTTCGTTGCCCTTGGCGACCATCCGGAAGTCCTCTTCCATAGCCGACACCGCACGCCGGGCGTCGCTGCGGATACCGTCAATTAAGGCGGTGATATCCTTCGTCGCCGTGGCCGACTGTTCGGCCAGTTTGCGCACCTCTTTGGCCACCACGGCAAAACCGCGCCCCTGCTCGCCCGCCCGAGCGGCCTCTATCGCTGCGTTTAGGGCGAGAAGGTTCGTCTGGTCGGCGATCAGCGTAATGAATTCGATGATCTTACTGATTTCCTGCAGCTTCGTCTCCAGCTGTTTCACCGCTTCTCCGGCCAGAGCCGAAGCGTGTTTTCCCTTATCCATCTGCTCCTCGACCTCGCGCAGCATCTCCCGGCCTTTGTCGGCCTGGGCGGCCGCTTTGTGCGCCGAGGCGGCGATCGAGCCGGCGTTTTCGGCGACCTGGTGCATCGTCGCCGAGACCTCGCTCATCGCCGAGGCCGTCTGGGAAGCCGCCGAGGCAACCTGCTGGCTGCTCGATGTCAGTTCAGCCGTGGCCGCCGTTACCTCCGTTGCGGATCTATGAATGCCGGCAACAAGCACCCGCAAGGCGGAAACCATTTTCCCGAAAGCCCGGCTGAGAACACCGATCTCATCCCGTGACCGGACTTCTATTTCCGGTACCGTCAGGTCGCCTGCGGCCACCCGCAGGGCGGCGTCTTCCAGCCTCTTAACCGGCGCCGTGATCAGCCGGGAGATCAGGAGCGCGGCGCCGACCCCCGCCAGCAGCGCAATAGCGGCGGCGGCCCAGCAGACGCCGATTACCTTTTTCACCAGCACTGCTTCGCGGGCGCGCGCCTCGCTCAGCAAGCCCTCCTGGTAGGCGATGAAGTCCCGCCCGTCCTTGATGACCCCGCGAACGATGCCCTTGTTGGCCAGGGTCACTTTCTCGATCTCGGCCGCCTTCTGCTGCGGAGTCAGATCCTGGCGGGCGTGGATGTTCATGATGGGCACCGCATAGTCCGACTGAAAGCGCGCCAGGGTCGATCGAAACTTATCGAACGCCTCCTTCTCCGCGGAGGTTTCGAGCTTCGGTTCCATCCGTTGCAAAATGTCCTGCACCAGCTTAGCCTGCTTATCATACTCTTCACGGTACTCCGGCAGGCCGGTCAGCAGGTAGGTGCGCATCATGAGCGCCATGTACTCGTAAGTCAGCAACAAGTCATCGGTATCCCGGACCAGGCCGACGCGGAGGTCCATAAGTTCCTTGTAGGATCGGTCAACCCGGGCGATCTGGGTTGCCGCAAATGCGGCGAAGGCCAGCAGGATGATAAGAACCAGAGAATAACCCGCCAGGATCTTGTGTCTGATACGCATCTTTATCCCTCCAACGCTGACATTGTTTGCCAACCTGTTTGACAAAAACCTCGACCAGCTCCGGGTCAAACTGGCTCCCCGCGCAGTCGCGCAGCTCCCTCAGAGCCGCTTCCCGGCTGAGCGCGCGGCATCGCCACGAAACTTTACCCCTCCCGGCAGCCGCCGGCGATCTTTGTTTATCTGCAAATCTGTCCTCTATGCTATCCCTCAGCCTGTACTGAGACAAGTGATTGTTATCACAAGTGCGCAGCTTTATACGGCAGATCCTCCGGCTTTCTGGGCAACGCAGTGAATTTCTACTTTTTTCGCCGTTTTTTGCTTTCGGGTTTTGTGTTTGAGGAGACAAAAAGAGGGACGCCTTGCGCGTCCCTCTTGGCTAAGCTGCTCGTGGCCTTACATTGTCAAGGTGCCTTCCCTGACGTCGACAAGCTGGATGATTTTCACTTCCGCGCCGTTTTTGGCGTCGATGTAGACCAGGTAGTCGTTGGGACCGGACTTGCCCCTGAACTCCCAGGTGAGGACCTCCCTGCCGCCGTCGGTCGGGATGACTGCCAGGCGCGAACCGGTAACGGTGAGATTGGGACTGAGCTTTTTGCGCGCTTCATCAACCGTTATCCTAGGCTGGAGATCGGTGCGCCGGTGATGCTGCATCAGGAATCCCCGCTGTTCAAGGCCGATGACCTGCCCGTTGTCGAGGGCCACCGTAACCTTGATCAGGTCAGGGTACATGACAACGCCGTCCTGGCGCGTAGCAAAGTTAAAGGTTATGGCGTTTTCCTGGCGTTCAAAGTAGCTGGGCTCTACATTACCCTTGCCGCGGGCGGCCAGGTAGCGCTCCGCCCTTGCCCGCGCGGCTTCAGCACTGATTTTGCTGGACCGGGGCAACCGGGTGGAAAGGTACCAGACAGGTTCCCCGCCCTTCTTGGCCACATCCACCGTAATCCGTTCCCGGGCCCGGCCCCTGCTGCCGACCACTTCAACCCGGTACGCGGGAATGCTTCCCCGGGTTTGCCCTATAACCTGCGCGGTATAGGTAACACCGGGCAAACGGTCAACAGCACGAAGAGCCGCCGTTCTCGCCTGTCCGGCCGTGATTGTCGGGCCAGTCAGACCCAACGGCTGCTGTCGCTCAAGGTGGTCGGAAAAAGGACCGTCGTAGATAAGCGTCGGAAAAACCTCCATTTGGCGGTTGATGCTTATAAAGTCCTCTTCCCGCGGTTCGGGTACCTGCGGTTTTTTGAGGGCCGTCCGGTTCCTGATCGCGCCCCTGATGTCCCAAAAGTCGGCCCCGGTTCGCTGCACCTCTCGTTCCACATCATGCAGCTGGGCATTCAGGACGCCGGCCTGCTTTTGCAGCTGGCGCAGGGTGGTGCGCGTTTCCTCAGACGGTTCCTTCCCCTGGGCTATTCCCCGCAGGACCGACCCCGAATAATCGGCTACCTGGTTTAGAAACTTCATTGTCCGCTGCAGCGTCACATCCTGCACGGGCAGCGAACTCATCTCGCGCTGGGCCAGCAAGGCTGTCTGGCGGATCTCGGCGAAAACCGAAGCGTCGAAAGGCGGTGCGCCGGAAACAAGGCTTTTGCCCAACAGGACCTCCAGCGTCTGAACGTCGTGCAGCGTTTGATAAAAGGCACGCTGGTACTGGTTGTTAAGCTCGGTCGTAACACCTTGCGCCGTTCGCTGCTGATCGAATCCCCAGGCCCATACAGCCCCTAGAAGCAGCAAGCTTAGACCAACCGGAAGTGTCCATCGTCTCAATGCAGTGTTTCCCCTTTCTTAACGGGCAAACACGTGCCGTCCGATTTGGGTGATGATGCGCCTCGTCCAAATCCACGGCGACACGGGTTTGCTCGGGTTCCAGAAGTAAATCGCCCCGCCCGTGGGGTCCCAACCGGCCATCGCCTGCCGGGCGGCCCGGTAAGCCTCGGCGGAGGGCGACTTTCGCCAGATCAGGCCGTTGGATACCGATTCAAAGGCGTGCCGCTGGTAGATGACTCCGGCCAGCGTATTCGGGAACAAGGCGCTCCTGACACGGTTCATGATTACGGCGGCAACGGCAACCTTGCCAATGAAGGGCTCGCCCCCCGCCTCCCCTTCAATGACCCGCGCCAGCAGGTGGACACTGTCGTCTCTGCTGAACTCCGCTTCTGCCACCTCGGGTATGCCAAGACCCAAGGATTGCCAAACACGCCCGCCAACCGGTACGGTTGCCGGAACATTGTTGTAAGCCGCATGGTACCTTTCACCTCCCCATGGCCAGGCTGACTGTCCGCCGACCCCGGACTCGAGGGCCAGGGCCAGAGTCACGGCGCACGTCACCGCCAGGACGGCCAATGCCGCCATCACCTTCCGCTTGTAACGCATATAATCCCTCCTAAAAGATGGTCGTCAACTATCCGCAGTCATTTTTCGGGGTAGCCAAGAGCTAATACCTAACATCTGCTGGCGAAGCCCGCCTTTACGGTTATTCTGCTTAAGAAGCCCGTGCAAAATTCAGGCTGCAATAAAAAAGAGCCCCTGTGGGCTCTCGCGGGCTAATTCAGTAGCCAATAGCAGGTAGTTAGGAATAGAAGGGATTTACGGTTTTTCAACAGGCCCCATTACGCGTGTTCCAGCCGGAGGCGGTTGGACTCGATATGGGCCAGCCTCGTCGGCTCCGGCAGCCGGTAGCCTTTCAGGCAATGCAGGACCAAATCCTTCGCCGCATCTAAATCCAAACCATGTCCTACTGAAACATAGACCGGCTTAACTCTCCTCCGCGTTCGAAGCTGGATGCCAACCACCTTTCCCTTATACTCCAAGGGGCTGGCGTCCCCGGGCTCCGGGCCCGGGTCCTCGCCCCGGCCTACCAACAGTGACTTGGCCACCCCGACCGTGGGGCAGCCAAGGATAAGTCCGAAGTGACACGCGATACCCATCCCGCGGGGATGGGCAATGCCGTGCCCGTCAAAGAGGACGGCCTGGGGGACATTCCTCAAGCTGTCAAAGGCCGCTTCCAGCGCTGGTCCTTCGCGGAAGGCAAGGAGCCCCGGGACGTACGGAAAATCCGCCTTCGTGATCGCAGTCGCCACCTCCACAACATCCAGCTGCGGGTAGCTTAAAACAACGACGGCCGCAAACACCGCGTTGGTTACCCGGTGAAAGGACACGTCGGCCCCGGCCACCAGAGACAGGCCATCCATATCCAACTGGCCTGTCAAACGCAGTCTTTCGCGCAGTTCTTCCTGAAGCGCAACGGCCTCCCGGGGGGTAAGGTTCCAGGGGTGAACATATTGAAACTTCACGGGCGTACTTCCGCGGCCAGCCATTCCAGGTAGGCCGGCAGTCCCTTGGCGATGTCCAGGGCAAGGATGGCGGGCACCTGGTAGCTGTGCCGCTCTTTGACCGCCGCCATCGCCCTGTCCGCCATTTCTGCAGTGGTCTTGGCGATAATGACGGCCTCTTCGTCTTCACAAATTTCTCCCTCCCACCAGTAGGTGGAAAGGACGCGGGGGATGACGTTGGCGCAGGCCACCAGACGTTCCTCGACGAGGCTCCTGGCCAGTTTTCGGGCCTCCTCCACCCCGCTTGCGGTAATGTACAAGATAACGGCGCTCACTTTCTCGCTTCCCCTTTCCTCAACCTGTACTCGGCGGCCTGGCGAACAAAGTTCGGCGCCCACTCGGGAACACCAAGGGCGTGGATGTGGGTATACGCGGCAAAGGTGTTCTTGTACACCAGCCCGTCGTGCAAACCGTCAATGCCGTAGCCCTTATGAACCTTCATCGCCAAGGAAACCTTGCCAAAATCAATATTGACAAGCCTGGAGTGGTGAAATTCGTGCCCCTTTATCGAAGCTCCTTGTGCAAAGAAGGCGTTTTGGCCCACGACCTCAACCAGCATGTACCCGTGCCCGCGGGGTTTTTCATCCAGGTCCACATCGAAGGGCAAAGCTCCTGTCATGCAGTATTCCTTCCCCCGCCACATCAGCGAACGGCCCAGGTACATCAAGCCGCCGCACTCGGCGTAGACCGGCATGCCATCCTCCACACTGTCGCGCACGGCCTGCCGCAGCGCCGCGTTGGCGTCGAGTTCAGCCGCGAAGATTTCGGGAAAGCCGCCGCCGATGTACAGGCCGTCAACAGGCGGCAAGGTGTCCTTTAAGCTGTCAATGAAAACGAGGCGGGCGCCGGCCAGGGCTAGCTGCTCCAGGTTCTCCGGGTAGTAAAAGCTGAACGAGCGGTCGCGCAGCACGCCGATGAAGGGCCCGTCATTGTTCTGCCGGGCGGCGGCAACTCTATTCGGCACATCCATCGGCGGAGCCGAACGGGCGATCTCCAGGATGCGGTCGATGTCCAGCCGCTCTTCGGCGTCGGCCGACCAGGCCTCGATCGCCCGGTGCAGCCGGTGGTCTTCCTCGGCCGGGACCAGCCCCAGGTGGCGGTCGGGAACCGCATACTCCTTCATCTTCGGGAATACGCCAACAACCGGTATGCCGCAATAGCGATCGACGGCCGCCGCCAGCATGTCCCTGTGCCTGGGCCGGGCCACGTTGTTGAGCACAACCCCTGCCAGATTGAGGTCTGGATCCAGTTTCTGGCACCCTAAGACCACGGCGGCCACGCTGCGTGTCATGCGTGTCGTGTTGACGACCAAAATGACGGGCGCGCCCAGAACCTTGGCCAGTTCAGCCGTACTCCCGCTGCCTTCCAGGTCCAGGCCGTCGAAAAGCCCCATCGCCCCTTCCACCACGGCGATGTCTGCGTCTTCCAAACTCGCGGCGACCGACGACTGGATAGCGGCGGGCGTCATAAGGTAGAGGTCCAGGTTGCGGCACTGCCGCCCGGCGACCCGCGAAAGCCAGCTGGGGTCAATAAAGTCGGGACCCTTCTTAAACGGTTGGACCGCTAGGCCGCGTTGGCGCAGTGCGGCCAGTAGGGTTGCCGTCACCGTAGTCTTCCCCGAACGCCCCTGAGGGGCGGCGATTATAATCCGCGGACAATTCTGTAATACCAAAGAAACACCTTCTTAACTGAACACTGAACGTTGGGCACTGGGATGTTATAGGGAGACGCAAATAACCCGGGGATTGTACCCCGGGTTATTTTTTTCCCGCGTCTGTGGTTCTTACACGCAGCCGGTCGGCTTCGGCAGGCCGCCGATCTTGCAGGCGCCCTTCGCGGGGCCGGACGGGAACAACTCATAGATTTCCTTCAACGAAATACCGGTGTCCTTGCACATCTTGCGGATCATCGGGGCAATACCGTTCTTGGCATAGTAGTCTTTGAGGTAGTTGACGACCTGCCAGTGCTTCTCGGTCAGCTGCTCGATGCCTTCGGTCTTTGCGAAGTAGTCAGCTAGTTCCGGGAACCAGGCATTGGGGTCAGCAAGGAAACCGTCCTCGTCAACTTCAACTTGCTTGCCCGCAACTTCAATGATCGGCATTTGTAATCATCCCTCCTAATGAAATATGGATTACTTTTTTATTGCAGCTCTGGCCTTGGTATTAGAGTAGCCTTTTTAGTGCTACTTAATCCCATACCAGCGCGTTGCCCACAAGGTCGATCAATCCGTGAACTTCTACAGGCAGCTTGTGCTCCTTCACCATCGGGTAGAGCTGAGCCTTGCAGATAGAGCAGGGCGCGCACAGGATTTCGGCTCCGGTTGCGCGAACCTGATCGGCCTTCTTCTGGGACGCCTGGATGCGGTACTGGTACATATCCGGGTCGTCAAAGAGAATGCCCGAGCCGCCGCCGCAGCAGAAGTTCTGCTCCTTGCACGGTGTCATTTCCACAAAGTCGGTCGTAACGGCACGGATGACAACGCGCATAACGTCGCAATGCCCGCAAGCACGGACGTAGTTGCACGGGTCGTGCAGCGTGACCTTCCTGGAGTTTCTAGTCGGGTCAAGCTTGAGCTTCCCGGCTTGGATGAGGGCGGCAACCTCGTCGTGGATGTGCGTGATCGGAATCCGGCGGCTGCCCACGTAGTCCGACATGGTCGGGATGTACATCTTGGCGGCGCGCCAGCCGTGCCCGCACTCGCCCCATACGATCTTCTTGACGCCCAGCTTTACGGCCTCTTCAAAGAGCCTGGTCACCAGTTCACGCTGAATGCGGTTCTGGTCCATGAGGTAGCCGAAGTTGCCGGCCTCGGTCATCCGGCTGGTCATCGTCCAGTTGGCGCCTACGTACTTAAAGAACATCGCGGCGCCCTTGAGCGTGCCGGGGTTCAGCATGAAGTCGGCCGAGGACGGGACATACAGGATGTCGGAATCCGGCTTGTCAAGCGGGAATTCGACTTCAATGCCGTAGTCTTCCTGGATTTCCTCGGCCAGGAACTCCAGGGTATCCTCGATACCGGCCTTGGTGAGGCCCATGTGGTTGCCGGTCTTCAGGATAGCGCCCGACGTGGCAACATGTAGCTGCGGGCCGATGCCCAGCCAGTAAAGGATCTGGCGGCCGACCATGGTAACCTCGCAGGTGTCGATGCCGAACGGGCAGGTGTGCCCGCAACGGCGGCACTCGGAGCACTGGTAGAAGTAGCTGTACCACTTCTCCAACATCTCCAGGGTCAAGTCCTCGGCGCCGACCAGCCCGCCGAAGAGACGGCCCTGGACGGTGAAGTAGCGCTTGTAAACCTTGCGGATGAGGTCCGCGCGGTTCGCCGGGATGTTGTAAGGATCCCTGGTGCCCAGATAGGTGTGGCAGTTCTCGGCGCAGAGGCCGCACTTCACGCAGCTCTCCATGGCCATGACGAAGGAACGGACTTTTTTCCTGAACTCGTCGATATGCTTGATGGCTGCTTCCACTTTCTGTTCGTCAGGAACAGGGGCACAGCCAATAGACTTTAGCAATGCATCGTTTGCCCTCTTGGGCTGTCTAAGAGCGTTTGCACTCACTTAACAACGCACCCCCTTTCTCAAACATTAGGGCTGGATCTGCGCGCCGGGCAGACCGCGGGGAGCTTCCTTGTACGGACGGTTCACAATCCACCGCTCCCAGAACATACCAAAGGTATGCATCAGCTTGGAGAACGGGAAGACGATCATCAGGATCTGCACCAGCAGGAAGTGATAGAAGAAGAACGGGTTCTCCGGCATCGGAACGGGCTTAAACGTAAATAGTCCTGCCAGGAAGTTTCTGGCGACATCGTAGTGGACGGTGTACTCATGCACGTTGCGCATCCAGTCGCCCAGAGAAACGATGGCCAGCAGGAGGAACAGGTGCAGGTAGTCGCTCGTGGCGCTGACCAGCTTAACCTTTTCGACGGCGAAGCGCCGGTAGAGCAGAAACAGGATAGCAAAAAGGAACAGCCAGCCAAAGGTGGTCCCGAGGAAGTTGGAAGCCGCCTCGCTCTGCGCAGCGGTGATGATGTTGGGGGCAACCCAATGGAACTGTTCGCCAAGGGTGTAGAAACCGACAATATGTCCGCCAAGGACGTTAACCAGTGAAAAGTGCAGCAAGAAAGCCCCGATCCACAAGCCGCGGTCAAACTTGAGCACGTTCCACATCAACAGAAGCTGTACGATCGGATGCATGATAGCCTCAACCCAGGTGCTGGGGAAAGGCGAAAGGGTGATGTTATGAACGATGCGGGGAATCATCCAGCGCCAGATACGCCAAGTAATGCCGCCTAGAAAAATAGCCACGGTGATATATGGCATAATCTGGCCGACAAATACTTCCATTGGCACACCTCCTTGAGGAGAAAGTGGCGCAACGGAGAGCGCGGCGCTCTCCGTGCTGAGAACCGTTCAAGAATTTCAAGGGTCTCGCTCGATATGAAGTCAGGACATTTAGAGCGCCTGCGGAGAAAACATTGTTTGGTAATCTCCGTGGGCGTGAAGCCTCCTTCGTTCCGGCCCAGACAAGCTTTCTGGGTATGCGCAGCCTTACCGGAAGCTGTCTCTCTCTTTCACCTCCCGGTGCATGTTATCGCCTCAGGAGAGGTTACATCTCAGTCAGCGAGGGAGCACCGTTCGGGCAGACGGTAACACAGGTTTCGCAACCCATGCAGTCAGTGGATTCGTCGACGGTAGCCTTGCCATCCTGCAGCACTAGGCACTGAGCCGGGCAGGCCTCGACGCATTCTCCGCAGCCGTCGCACTTGTCCTGGTCGATGGTCACTACGAACATAGGAATACCTCCTTACCCCTACATAAAGTGATTTTAGTGATTCGGTCAGTTGATCCACCAGTTAGCGGATAACCGTCTTCCAACTATGAATGTAGCTTATTACAGGAAACAGGTCAAGCCTTAAGGATTGCTCACAAAATCACAATCAGGAGGCATACCGATCCCCTCTGGATCGTACGCTCACTGTAACTTATTTTTAGCCATTGCCCGGTATGCCGGAATTATCGCGCTAGACCCGGGAAAAAGGAGTGCTGTATCCGGTCGCGCAGCCTTTATAAAATGTTCGTTATCCAGGAATATAATCCTTCTGGGCTAACATAACTTTTTTTGACATTACGCTCCACGTCTGGTCGCTCATCTGCTTCGCTGGAGTGAACTTCAGGCCGTCGACGGCGATTTCCACGCTGCCCGGAAAGCCCCTTTCGAGGTTTGCGGTTGTCTTGCAGGCGCACCGACATCCAGGAGTCTTTGCCGTCAGTTGCTGCGGTGACCTTCTTTGAGTATAATTTATTTTCGTATGCAGGAAAGTAAGCAAAAATAGACGAAGGAATCCACAGCGCCATCTAGTGTGGCTACTCCAAGGGGTGTGATAATTAATGCCAATTTTCGAGTTTCGTTGCGTAAAATGCGGCAAGCTTTTCGAGAAGCTCTTTCTGAACGCTGATGAAGAAATACGGATCAAATGCCCCGATTGCGGCTCGGAGGAGGCCGACCGGGTGATCAGCAGGACCAATTACGCCATGGGAAGCGGCAGGGGCAAAAAGCCGCAGCTGACCACCAAGTCGTGCGGACCCGGGAGTTCGTGCACTACCCTGGAATTACCCGGGCTCGGTGATTGACAGGTGCGGCATCTACCTACTGTCAGGCAGATATCGGAAGAAGCTGCGTGCCCTTTCTGCGGCTTCGCTATTGACCAGCCGAGGGAAGTGGACGACGGTGTGCCGCGGGAGATGCCCCTCGGAAGGTGCGCCAACTGCGGCGCCGTCTACGCTTTCGATGTGACCGGCCATAATCAGGGAGCGGCTTTTTTGGAAGCGCTGGTTTTCGCCTGCGATATGGACTGGGACCTGGCTTGGGATCTCCTGCCCGAGGAGGACTACGCCCACACAGTCGTTGAGGGATATGACCTTGAGACGCACCGGATCTACCCCGAAGGGCTGCTGCAAGGCCGCGCGGTAAAAGGGGCGCTCTATTTTGTAAGGCTTCACCGGGACGTGCAGGAAGTCAAGGAAGAAGGCGTGCTCAAAAGGTTGGCGACAAGTCGGCCGGCGGCACCCGAGGCGGCTGACGGGCCGGCTTTCGCCGGAGAACAGCCGCAGGAACTGTCCAAAGAGGATGTGGAGCGCTGCATCAGGGAGTACCGCTTGGACCCGATAGCGGCCGCGGCCCGAAGCGACAAGAGAATAGGCAGGTATGTCCAGCGCCTGCTGTACACCGAGGACGAACTCACTCGCCTGCGGGCGGCTGAGGCCCTGGGCAGGGTGGTAAAGGTTCTGGCACCCGTCGATCCAACAAAGGCCGTAGCCATTCTGCGGGGGCTGTTTACTCCGTTTGAGACCTCCAGCGCCTCCTACTGGGGAAGCATCGACGCCATCGGGGAGATTGTAGCCGCCGCGCCGGATCTTTTCGGAGGCTACCTCCCCCGGCTGCTCCCGTTTCTCGATGACGACGCCCTGCGGCCGGCCGTGCTGCGGGCGCTGACCCGCGTCGCGCAGGAAAGACCCAGCCTGGTAAACAAGTTCAGCCGGCGTATCAAGCCGTTGCTGGAGAGCCCCGATCCCGAAACCAGGGGCAACGCGGTCCGGCTGCTCGGCTGCCTGGGCGCGGACAGCGTGCGCGGGCGCCTGCTGGATCTGCAAAACGACGGGAATGAAATCAAGGTCTACGAGGGAGGGTCACTGGTCAACAAGACCATCGGGGAACTGGCCACAATAGCACTCAACACTAAGCATTAAGCGTCAAACGTTTTCCTCCGGCCCGAACTCGCCGCGCACAAGGCTGTCAAGCGGCGTTTTAAGCGCCGTGGCGACGGAAACAAGAAGTGCCGCATGGTCCAGTGCATGCTGCCCGCTCTTTTCCAACAGGAACTGAGACATCTCATAGAGTTCCCTGTGCAGGCGGTCCAGGTTAAAGGCCGGATACGGCTTGCCGGCCTCAAAGGCCGCCTTCCAGCAGGCACGCCCGGTTCCGTGAACGGTGGTAGGAATGCCGTAGACACGGCAGGTAACCGGCCGAAAAGGATAAAGGGCGCAGTCGCCCTGGTCGTTGAGCAGCGGGCATCTGACACGCTCCCTGGCCATAGCGTAGGACTGCATTTCCGGGTCGTCCGGGTACAATTCGTTCAGCCTTTCCTGGACTTGCTTGAGACGCTCCTCGGCTTCGTTCGCCCGCTTTAGGATTTCCTGCTGCAGAGACGGGTCAAGTTTCGCGAATTGGTTTTTCAGGTAGGCCGCTTCAACAGGGAAGAGCCCAAACAGCGCGTAGCAGCAATCGGTGCAGCCGCGTTGGCACTTTACCGCATCGGCGTATTCGCGCTGCATCCTCTCGAAGGCGAGGTCGGCCGCCAGTCCCAGCTGTTCATAGCGGGTAAAGAGTTCATCAAACATCGCCCGCCTCACCTCGCTCCCCGCGGTAGGGTTCCAGTTCCTTGAGAAAGTCGGGATGGACCGGAAAGCCGTGCGCTACAGCCAGGTCCACGTGCTTCACGGCCCTGGCGTACTCGCCCTGCAGGTAATAGGCATAGCCCAGGTTGTTGTGGCCCAGCCCGAAGTCAGGTGCCATAGCCACGAGCTTTTCGCCGGTCTCCACCGCCCTCTGAACCTCCCCTTTCTGCAAGTAGGCGTTGACAAGGTTGGCCCATGCCTGGACGATACCGGGGTTAAGCTCGATGGCCTTTTCCAGGGCGGCGATAGCCTCCTCGGTACGAACGGCCTGCAGGTACGCAAACCCAAGATTGGCGTATCCCCGGGCGTAGCGGGGCTCAATCTCGACGGCCTTCTTGTTGGCCTCGATAACCCTTTCCAGGTCCCCCTTCTTAAAATAGATATAGCCCAGGTTTACCCAAGCCTCGAACATCCGGGCACCGTCGACAATGGACTGTTCAAAATACCTGGCAGCTTCCTCAAGCCGCCCTTCCTCCATAGCCGCCACACCGAGGTTGTAGAGGGCAGTGGCGCACTCCGGGTTATCTTTTAATAACTGCTTTTGCTCATTGATCCAGCTCTCGGCATCCCGGGGCGTCGACATTCGCGGGCTTCACTCCTTCCGTCAGTTGAAGGAAAAAAGGCCGCCCGCCGGCAACGGGCGAGCGGCCTCCACTTTGCAAGGCAACTTCTCCTGTCGCCTCGCTGCTAGTCCTGATCCGAAACTTCGCCTTGGCGGCTGGCCAGGCAGTACATGGTCGTGCTGCCGGTCATCAGGTAGGCGACTTTCCCTTCATTGACCAATTCGTTGCAGGCTTTCTTAATGTCCCTGACACCGGCGCCGGGCACCTTTTCCTTCACGGCCTTCTCCAGGTCCTTGAAGTAATGGCTGGACTTCTTGGCCTTGGTCAGGTAGTCCACAATGATTTGTTTGATTTCGTCCATGAATCAAACCTCCCCTCAAATGATTTGGGGCAGGGTAGTGCTAGTCTACGCCACCCGCAGCCTTGGAAACCGCCCACGCGGCGTCGGTGTACTTGAACTGGGTGCTCGTCCGGTACGTATCGTACGCCAGGCGGTAATCGTCGATGAGGTGTTCGGTAAAGGGCAGCTCGCAAAGCTCGAAGAACTTCTCCCAGCCGATTCTCTCCGCCCAGTCGCCAAGCCGCTCGTACTTGTTAGCATGCTTCGCGTAGACCTCGACGATACGCTTCACGGTGTCGCATACCTCGGGGAACCGCGGGAAGTTGTTGGGCAGGAAGGGAACAATGACCTTCGAGAACTTCGGCGGCGAGATGCGGTTGGAGAGCTTGCCGCCCGCCAGCACGACGACGCCGTCGCCTTCTTTGTCGGCCAGCGGCAGGGCCGCGCACATGGTGTAGCAGTTGCCGCAGAACATGCAGCGCTCTTCCTTGATCTTGACGGTCTTCTTGCCGTCTTCGGTCTTGCTCGGCGAAATCGCGCCGACCGGGCAGGAGGCAACAACCGTAGGAATCTCGCACATTTTTGCGAGCCACTCGTTGTCGATGATCGGCGGCTTGCGGTGGTAGCCGAGAAGCGCGATGTCCGAACAGTGCACGGCGCCGCACATGTTCAGGCAGCAGGCCATCGAGACGCGGAGCTTGGCCGGCAGGGTCATGCTGCCGAAGTATTCGTAGAGCTCATCCATCACGGCCTTGACCATCGAAGAGGCGTCGGTGGCCGGTGTATGGCAGTGGATGTAGCCCTGGGTATGAACAATATTGGTGATACCCGCGCCGGTCCCGCCGACCGGGAACTTGTTGCTGCCGGAGTAAAACTTGCGGCTCGCCAGCTCCTTCTTGAGAGCCTCAACCTTCTCCAGGCTGTCGACGAGGAACTCGATGTTGTTGCGGGTGGTGAAGCGGACGTAGCCGTCACAGTGCTTGTCGGCGATGTCGCAGATCTCGCGGACGAAGGCCGCGCTCATAATGCGCATTCCGCCGGCGCGTACCGTGTAGACCTTATCGCCCGTCTCGGAAACGTGCACCAGCACACCGGGCTCCAGGACTTCGTGATAGAGCCACTTGCCGTAGTTCTTCTGGATGACGGGCGGGAAGAAGTCCCAGTAGTGGCGCGGGCCGATGTCCGTGATGCGGTCCTTTTGTGGGTTTTCAGGGTCGTAAACCCCAAACCTGGTCGAAGAAAGACCCATATTAACACCCTCCCGTGAGAGAAATTAAGTTTCGCTGGGTTAAGCGGTCACGCCGCCGTCAGGCGGCAGGCACAAGCCTTACTATCTCGCGTGGCGCTTTCTGTAGTCGCTGATGTCGCGCTTCCAACCGCCCGGCACGTCTTCTTCCTTCCAGAAGATGTAGGGGTTCTCGCGCGGCTTCCAGACGTGCTGCGGTGCAGGCGGCAGTCCGATGATCTCCAGGAACCTCGGCAGACCGACACGCTGGATCAGCTCGCCGACGCGCTCGCGGTTCTTACCCTCTTCCATCCAGAACTCGAAGATCCTGTCGATAACACCCTTGATGTTGTCATACGGCGGCTCGGCCTTCATGAAGGGCACGACCAGGGTGGCCATCTGGGCGCCTTCGAGAATGGGCGCCTTGGCGCCGCAGAGGATGGCAACACCCGTGTCGGTACCCGGGCGCAGGGCGCGCGGCATGGTATTGATGCAGTGCATGCAGCGCACGCAGTTGGCGTCGTCGATGGTCAGCACGCCGTCCTCATACTTCATGCAGCCGCTCGGGCAGCGGTCGATGACTTCCTTGTAGATGTCGAACTTGCCCCAGTCGCGGCCGCGGTGCGAGCCGCCGCCCGGGACGAAATCGCCGGCGATGTATCCCTTGACGGCATCCTGGTCGATGCGGATGTTATCCCGCCAGGTGCCGATGAAGGACAAGTCGGAACGGGCAACGGACGCCACGCAGCCGTTCGGGCACCCGTCAAACTTGAACTTGAACTTGTACGGGAACATCGGGCGGTGCAGCTCGTCTTGGTAGTGCATGGTCATCTCGTAGCACATTTCCTGAGTGTCGTAGAGGGCGAACTCGCAGCGGGCCTTGCCGACGCAGCACTCCGGCGTGCGCAGGTTGGAACCGGAGCCGCCGATGTCCTGGCTCAGGTGGTGGGTGCATTCCTGGAAGATCGGCTCAAGCTGCTCGGTGAATGTACCGAGAAGGATGATGTCACCGGTGGAACCATGCATGTTGAAAACACCGCTGCCGCGCAGCTCCCAGAGGTCGGCCAGGGCGCGCAGGAAATCGGTCTTGTAGAACTTGCTGGCGGGCTGGTTTAAGCGCACCGTGTGGAAGTGCGCGACGCCGGGGAACTTGTCGGGCAGGTCGGAGTAACGGCCGATGACGCCGCCGCCATAACCGTTGACACCCACGATGCCGCCGTGCTTCCAGTGGGTCTCGCCGTCCACGAAGGAAACCTCGAGCTGGCCAAGCAGGTCCTCCACGACGTCCCTGTTGATCATCAGCCGGTCGTCGGCCAGCTTCCTTCTGCGCAGCGCCTCGACCTTAAGGTCGGCTACGAAGCTGGGCCATGGCCCGGATTCCAGCTGCTCGAGCATGGGGATGTCGTACTTGATCTTAAACTGCTTAAGCTCCTCGTCGGACGGGTTCTTTAGTTCTTCGTCGGTATAGATGCGCAGTTCTTGATAATTAAGGTCCTTTTGCGGGACTTTAGGCTTAAACATACGATCATCATGCCTCCTTACACTGAACTAGTGGGCTTGATGCCTTGGGACAAAAGCCACAAACTGCTTTTTCCAGCAACCCTCCTCTTTTAGTGAACTAGCCAATTGACTGACAACTGGCACTCCGACGTATCCTCGCATAGGATTGCAGCCACTCAGGCTGCGAGTAGCGTAGCACGTCCACCTTAGCCTCTCAACCAGAGCGCAAAAGGGCCGAAACCGTTCCGGACAAGCGAAAACAGCGACAGGCTCCCTTGACCTTCGCTCTTCCGGAACGTTTCAGGCTGCGCAACCCATTGTCCATGCTATTCGTTGCACATGCTTATATTCCTGCTGAGGAAATGAACTTTTTATTGAGGTTAAGGTCTTTCTGGAACTGTTCAGAAGCAAATTTGGAAGATAAGCGGACTTTTTGAGCAATTGGCAAATACTACCGAGACTATTCTTAATCTAACTCTGCCTTAATTCACCAGACAAGCTTACTAAGATTGCCATGGCCTCTGGAATATTACATTAATTACAAAGATTCATCCATCTTCCTTCCTGTAGCGGCGTAAGACATCCCTTTCCTCTTGGGGGGTAAGAAAACGCAGGATCTTTTTGCTCAGGATCCGGCCGTCTTTCCGCGAACGGCGGATTTCCAGCAGCACCATGCGTTCCTGGATCTCAACATCCTCGTCTTCCTTACGCGTGAAGATTTTGCTGGTGGTCATGTTAAACCCCCGCGTACAACAAATAGGACTACCGTCGTTTTATTCCAGATGCTCTGACCTGAGAACGGGCCAGCAGCAGGATGATTAGCAGGAGGACAGCCAATCCCGCCGTCAATCCCGTTTTCACCGCCAAAAGCAAGATGCTCACCATCACAATCTCCAGGACGACATCCAGAAAGCCGGTTGTATGTTCAAGCCAGGCTCCCAGGACAAACAGGACGAACAGGGTCGGGCAAGGGGCCAGGGCCAGCGGCAAATCCTCACCGCTTTCCCCCATTAAGCCCTTGTGTACGCTCAATTTTCCTGACCCCTTAAACCTAACGTTGTCCGGACTAATACTCTCCAAAACGCCGTCTATTGGTAAAATATGGCACAACGACTGAGCTTAAAGCAACTCTACTGACAAGGCATACCTGCCCACCCGGCCGAAATAGGGCGCGCAGCCGGGCTGTTGCTTAATCAACCTTAGAATATGGCGCTACCAGTGATAGGGTTCGCGACGGGATATTTTGAAGGCGCGGTACAGCTGCTCGACGAGCATCAGACGGAAGAGCTGGTGCGGGAAGGTCATGGATGAAAAAGAAATAATCTGGTCGGCGCGGTCAAGGATGTCGGAACTCAGGCCCAGCGGGCCCCCGATGATGAAGGTGACGCGGCTTTTTCCCTCAAGGGCCCGCGTCTCCAGCAATTCGGCGAATTCCTCGCTGGAAACCTGTTTTCCTTTGGGGTCCAGGGCCACCACATAGGCATCGTCCTCGAGATGCCGCCGCAGCTTGTCGCCTTCCCGCGACAATACCGCCGCCCGCTCAGCCTCTCCGGGATGGGGGCCGAACGACTCCTCGGGCACCTCGGTGACAGTAACGCGCGCATAAGGCCTGATCCGGCGCAGGTACTCCTCAATGCCGGCCTTCAAGAAGGGCTCCTTGATCCGGCCGACACTCAGGATGACAATGGACATCATTGGCGCGTTACGTCAGCTCCCAGCGCGACAAGCCTGGACTCCAGGTTGAAATAACCCCTGTCAAGGAAGTGCACGTTGTAAATGTCCGTCTGGCCTTGGGCGGCCAAGCCGGCAATAACCAGGGCGGCAGCGGCCCTGAGGTCCGTAGCTTTAACCTGCGCCCCCTGCAGGTGTGGGACGCCCTCGACGACGGCAACACGTCCCTCAACCTTGATCCGGGCTCCCATCCGGCGAAGCTCCTGGGCCACCTGAAAACGGTTCTCGAAGATGTTCTCCACAATGATGCTTGTACCCGGGACGATCGACAGCAGGCTCATCATCTGGGACTGCATGTCTGTAGGAAAGCCCGGATAGGGCATCGTTTTGATATTAATCGGCCGAAGGGGCTCCGGCGTCCACACGCGGACGCTGTCCTCGAATTCCTCGACCTGAACGTTGGCCTCCCGGAGTTTGGCGCTCAAGGGTTCAAAGTGCGTGGGAATCACGTTCTCCAGGGTGACATCGCCGCGAGTCGCAGCAGCAGCAACCATAAACGTTCCAGCCTCGATGCGGTCCGGGATAACGGCGTAACGCACTTGCCTGTCCAAGGACTTGACGCCTTCGATCTTGATGACATCGGTTCCCGCCCCCCTGATCTTACCGCCTAAAGCGTTCAGGAAGTTGGCAAGGTCAACGATTTCCGGTTCCTTGGCGACGTTTTCAATGATCGTCTGGCCTTCGGCGAGAACGGCAGCCATCATAATGTTTTCGGTTGCCCCAACGCTGGGAAAGTCAAGGTATACCCGGGCCCCGCCCAGGTGATCGGCCCGGCCGATGATGTAGCCGTTCTCCAACCGTAAATCGGCGCCCAGGCCGGCCAGGCCTTTAAAGTGCAGATCCATGGGGCGCGAGCCGATGTTGCAGCCGCCGGGGAGAGCAACCCTGGCCCGGCCGTACTTGGCAAGCAGAGGACCCAGCAGCAGGTTGGAGGCACGCAGTTTCTTCACCTGGTGATAGGGAGCCTCAAAGTTGGCAGCAGCCCCCTGGTGAATGCGCAAAACGTCGTGGGCCAGCCACTCGCTCCGGCGTCCGAGCGCACCGATGATCTCGAGCATGATCCGGACGTCACTGATGTCGGGCACGTTTTCCAGGACAATCTCGTTGTCCGCGAGAATAGCCGCACAAAGGATGGCGAGTGTAGCGTTTTTTGCTCCGGAGATACGGGTCCGCCCCCTGAGCGGATGTCCGCCGTTAATGGTGATGCGTTCCATTTGGTGCGCTGTCCCCCTGATTTCCAAGTATAACCTCTCCGGCTACATTAGTTCCATATTCGGAAGTCCTGAAAAAGATTCCTGCCCCTGTACCAGCCAATCCGACCAAAGACCTATGAACTCGGATAAATCAGCCCCCAGATTGGCAGCCAGGGCCCTGTCAAGGCCTCTCCCCCGTCCCAAATCGGCCAACACGTTGCGGAGCGCCGGCCACCCGAACTCTTCGGCGGCAAAGTAGACCATGCTGAAAACCTGATTGTAGGCTTTGGTCTGATCGGCCAGCGCGTCAAAGTCAGTCAATTCAGCCAGACTGTAAGCCGTGGAGAAATCGAAGGCCAGCGGGTCGGCAAAACTGAATCCCGTCAGCCGGTATTCTTCATACTGGGCGATCCCCTCGTTGAACCACCGCGGGCAGCTGCCCCGTGTCAACACATCGACGGCAAGATGAGTGATCTCGTGGGCCATGGGGCCGTTTGACGCAAACTGCTCCTCGACTTCCCCTTCGCCCGCCCACTCATGCGGCGCCAGGACGTGGATCGTTCCGGCCCAGTAAACCCCCATCGTGCTGTAGCTGCTGTGCCAACCGAAGCTGCTGTTCAAGTCAGCCATATCTCCATAGAGGATGACGGGGGAAGGTCCAAGATTGTGAAGGCCGAAGTCGCGGGCTATGGCGGGGTAAAACTTTTCGGCTACGGCAAGGACGAGCGGCGCGCTGTCCTTTTGCGCCGGCTTGCTGAAAACGACAAAGTGATCGCCCCTGACGGCGTACATGTCGCGAGACTGCCAAGTTACATACCTCCTGTTGGCTTCCCGTGCCAGGGATTTTATATAGAGGTCGGCACGCATGGCCGCCCCGGCCAGTATAAGCAAGCTAACCAGTAAACTAACGAAAATACGTGCCCTCTTAGCCATCGCTTGCCCCTCACCGCCTTCCGTGCCAATTATAGCGCCATGAATGATTTCCAGCCTAGTGGAAATAATCCGCAAGACAAGCGGGAGAAACCAAAAAAGGGACCGTTTGTTTAAACCGGCCCCTTTTCGTTACAACGTTTGTCGAAAAGTCGTCCTATTCCTTCTTCTGCCAGGCCTCAGCAAGCATCCGGGCCTGGTCGACGTCTGGCCCCGACCCCGCAACCCGAATGTAGTGCTGGAGCCGTTTTACCGCCGCCCGGTAGTCGTTCTTCTCCTGCCCAAGCATCAGCGCCGATCTGAAAAGCGCGAGCTGGTGATCGGGATTCACCTTCAGGACCTCGTCAAACTGAGCCAGGGCAGGGTCGACCTGCCCGGTGAAATAATAGAGCTCGGCCAGGCTCAGCCGTGCGTTTTCGTTTCCGGCATCAAGTTTTATAACTTCTTCGTACTGCGCAATAGCCTTTTCCAGGTCTCCGCTGTCCCTGTACCATGCCGCCAGCTGCAGCCTCGCCGCAATATCGCCCGGATTGTTCTTGATCCTGGACTCAAGTTCCTTATTTACCGCATTAACCGGCTGCTGCGGCTGGCTGGAAGTTTCCTGCCGTTCCTGCGTTTGGCCCCCCGGGGCGGGATGCGGGTCCGGCAGGGTCCACACGACGGAAGAAGCAACCAAACCCAGGCCGATGAAGATCGTCAGCGCCCAGAAAACGCTTTTTTGCCACTTCTTGCTCAGCATTTTCATCCGTAATCACCCGCTCCTTATTATAGCACCGGCTACTAGCCATGAAAAGCAAAAGGGGCTGTTGAAAAACTTCGCCTGGCTTTGTCAGGCTCGTTTTTCAACAGCCCCCATTTTTCAACAGTAAATTGTTCCAGGCAATGGAAACGATACTTCTACAAGTAATTGAGCGGGTTCACAAAACGTCCCTCGTAAATGATCTCGAAGTGCAGGTGCGGCCCCGTGGTATTACCGGACGAGCCGACGTAGCCGATGACCTGCCCCCGCGACACCTGCTCGCCACCGGATACAGCAATACTTGAAAGGTGGGCGTACCTCGTCACGACCCCGCCCCCGTGGTCGATAGCCACCATCTTGCCGTAGCCGCCGCCCCACCCGGCATCCACAACCTGTCCGTCCTCGCTGGCGACAACCGGGGTTCCGGTATCAGCCGCGATGTCCAATCCGGTATGACGCCTTCCGAAATACTGACTGATGGAACCGCCGCCGCTGACGGGCCAGGCAAGGTGCCCGCCCCCACGGGAGGCGACCATCAAACGGGTTCCCCGAACCTCTTCCTGGGAAACGGGCTGCTGGACGATAGCCGAGGCTATCTGTTGCCGTTTAACAAT
Organism: Bacillota bacterium; assembly: GCA_036804525.1. GTDB lineage: Bacteria > Bacillota > Desulfotomaculia > Desulfotomaculales > JASEER01 > JBFLVT01. The sequence continues at coordinate 47,145 of DAIRSE010000013.1, forward strand.
CTTCCCGTTATACCTGGTAACGGCGTAAGTGATCTCCTTCTTGCCCTCTTTGCCCGGCTTGACGACCTTGCGGCTGCCGAGGGCCAGGCTCTTATCCTGCCGGACTTTGACCGGGAAAGCGACCGGGACGATTTCTTTGACTTCTCCGGTGGAGACCACTGTCAGGAGAGGCTGGGTCTTTCCGACGTTCAGTTCCTGGCCCAGGGCCAGCACCTGATCCTCGGCAAGACCCGGATTGGCGGAAACCAATTCGCTGACGGTAAGCCCGTTGGCGATGGCGATGTCCCAGAGGGTGTCTCCTTCTTTGATTTTATATATCTTGTTTTGCCGCTGCAGTTCTTGTGCCAGGGCAAAGGCTTTTTGAATGGAAACGATGTCTTTGTTTACGGCGTCGACTTCGACCAGTTCCACCTTCTGAAGAAAATAGACATCGCACCCGGGGTCGGAGGGATACTTGGCTTTATACTGTTCCAAAAAACTTTCAGCCGTCCGGCGGTCGGCGAATACCAGCTTCAGCTCGCCGTCGATCTTGACACCGCATGCCTTGGTCCGCAGGCCCAAGGCGCTCGCCAGTTCACCTTCCAGTTGACTGGCCGGCACGGGCCGACCGGCGTTACAGGCAAAAGTGCTGACAATCCTGATCCGGTCCTCCCGGAGTTCACTGCCGAAATGCTCTCTCAGAGAAGCCAAGGCCTGATCAAAAGTCCGCTTTTCCGAAACTACGGCCACGGGCTCCCCGTCAACCCGGACAGCCCATACCTTGTCTCCAGCCTGAGCATTAAAGCCAATAGAGACGATTAAACTTAATATAGCCAGGCCTAGCCCGATTGGATGGGCGAAACGCCTGTTCCGCCCACGAGTCGGTATTCTAGGTTGCAAAACCTATCCCCTCCCCATGGCCAGGAAACCGCATTGTGTATTGTATCATAGCAAAACTTGCACGTCCAGCCAATGCGTGCCAATATTCGACGAACATTCTCAACTGTCACCGGAAATCTCCCGCTGACACTCCCATTCTAGCTCCTGGGCCTTAATGAATAATCCGCATTCCAAACGTTTATGCATCAACCGGCAGCCGACATCATACGGCTCCAGGATGCTGCCGTTCTGCAGGAAAGCGGCGGCATGACACCCCCCGCTGCACAGGAACTTCGCCCAGCACGCACGGCACTTTGTCTTCGCGTAAACGTGCGCGTGCCTGAACATTTCCACGACAGGGCGGTTATCAATGCCTGTCTCCACGTTGCCCAGAAGAAAATCCCGGCGGCCGACAAACTGGTGACAGGGATAAATTTCCCCACCGGGCGCCACGGCCAGGTAATCGGTCCCCGCTGCGCAGCCGGTAAGACGCTTGGCCAGGCATGGCCCCTGATCAAGGTCCAGTTCGAAGTGAAAGAACCTCACCATCCGGCCCTCCCGGCGAAGCCTGAGGTAGGCGCGGGCAAGCCTTTCGTACTCTACTTCAAGGCGGGGCAGGTCTTCCCCGGTTAACGCGTGGGATTCGCCGGCGGCGGCGACGACAGGTTCGAGGGAAATCTGGTCGAAGCCCAGGTCGACCAGGTGAAGAAAATCACTGGCAAAGTCGGGGTTGTGCCTGGTGAAAGTGCCCCTGATGAAGTAGTAGCCCTTGGGTTCAGGGTGAGCAGTCCACGAACGGACAAACTGCCGGACGTTACGGACCACCCAGTCGTAAGAACCCTGCCCACCCGGCGTCAGGCGCAGGTGGTCGTGCACCTCCCGGCGCCCGTCAAGGCTTAAGACCACGTTGATACCGTGTTTCAGGCAGAAGCCGGTCACCTCTTCGTTCAGCAACAGGGCGTTGGTGGTCAGGGTGAAGGTGATGATCTTCCCTGTCTCGGCACCTCGTTTTTGGGCATAAAAGACGGTCTTTTTAACGATGTCCCAGTTAAGTAAAGGTTCACCGCCAAAAAAATCAATCTCCAGCCGCTGCCTGGAACCGGCATTAGCCAGCAAAAATTCCACCGCCCGGCGAGCCGTAGAAAATGACATCAGCGCCGGACCCTCGCCGTATTGCCCTTTACCGGCAAAGCAGTACCGGCAGGCCAGGTTGCACGCATGGGCAATATTAAGGCAGAGAGCCTTGACGGCGGGGGCCGGGGGCTCATAGTCGCCGTACGGGTCAGGGCAAAAAAGAAGACCGCGCTCCTGCAGGGAGGCGATCTCTTTCTTTACGTCAGCAAGCTCTTCTTCAGCGGGGGACTGCCCCAACGCTGTTAAATCCTCGCCTCTCAGGACCGCCCAGGCCAGGTCGTCCAGCTGGTGAAGGGCCTGGCTGTGAGCGTCGTAAACAAGCTTTACCCCTCCCAGGGAAAAACAGTGAATCAAGGCGTCCTCCTATAAGCGGCTTACTTGCTTTTTCTATGCAGGCAGCTCTGGTTGCCGACAGTGCACGAGGTCTTGCAGGCCGACTGGCAGGAAGTCTGGCATTCCCCGCAGCCCTGCACGTCCCTCGAAACTGTCTGTCCCTTACTGATGGTACGAATGTGCTTCATGCTTCTTCCTCCTCACCTACTTGCTATTCAACCGTATAACCCTCTAAGCTGCTGTCACCGTAAGCTGCAACGTCTCAATACCCTACACCTGAATACCCTAGTACCTACCTGATGGATACGACGTGGAACCCCTTCCCCTCCAGCTCCCCTACCAGACTGCTGGCGTCTGCGGTGCTGATGCGGAACATCAGGAGGAACTTCCCGTTTTCAAGTTCAAGAGTAGCCACGCTGATAATGTTTATGTCTCTTTCCCTGAAGAATTGCGTGATATCGGCAAGGACACCGATACGGTCGGGCGTCTCGACAACCAGGCGCGTTCCGGCGCGGCGCACGCCGAAAAGGCGACCCAATCCCTCGATCATGTCGGTTTGGGTAATGATGCCGACGAGCTTATCCTTTTCGGTGACCAGGATGCTGCCGATCTTTTTTTCCCGCATGATCAGGGCCGCTTCCTCGATGGGCATATCCGGATCGCAGGTGACAGGGTTCTTCACCAGGGCGTCCTTGACCGTAACCTTCGCCAGGACATAGTTCAGCTCGTAAACACTAAGGGTGGTGGCCGGTGACGGAGAAACCTGCAACAGGCCGCGTTCGGTAACGATACCGACAAGCTTGCCGTCCTTAACTACGGGGAGGTGCCGGATCTTCTTTCTGGTCATGATCTCCAGAGCCTGAAAAATTGGAGTTTCCGGGGTAATCGTAATGGGGTTTCTGGTCATATAGTCCTTAACAAACATGGCTGGACCTCCCTCACGAGGTTTTGCTTAGATTATAAGACAAAACTGTTCGTGAAAACAAGGACAAAGCGAATGAGAGACACGCCGCGCCGCTTGCACATGGTAGAGAAGACGACAACGACCCCGGTTATCGGAGCCTTTCTCCATTCTCTGTGCTAATACCGATTGAGCCACACTGACTGATAAATGCCCTGCCCGCTAGTAAGGCAATCGTGAGCAGGACTAAAGGCTTTTGCACATCTTGCCGAAGACATAGAATATATTGCTACTGTCAACAAATTGTATTGACTTGTCTACATGAAGAGTGTTATAATCCAGCTACTAATGAAACCCCCGTGATTGCCCGGCAATCGCGGGTCCAATTAGCCCCCCTTGGTTGCTCTGCAACCTCGGGCAGATTAATCCCAGGAGGTTGGTTTTACCCAACCTCCTGTATTCTTATGTAGCCCAGCAGTCCTTTATGAAGTCGGGAGTAAGCAAGATGAGTCTATCAGCTGCATTTTTAAGGTGATAACACTTCTGGTTAGGGAAGTATGCTAGCTCGACATGTTTTCCGGTATCCTTTACTGCTTGCACCACTTCCACTAAGTCTGCGTCTCCGCTTGAGAGAATGGCTACATCATACTGGTTTCGATAGGCTTTGTGAAGCATGTGGAGAGCCAACTTAACGTCAACACCTTTTTCCTGGTATGTGCCATTACTTTTTTTCTGTAAACGCCCCAGCACCAGCTCCAAATATGGGGTGTTGTGAAGCCTGTCGAAAAACTTTTGTTGCCTTTTACACAATTCCTCGGTGGCTACGGTTCTGACAATTGGACAGTTGTAGTAGTAGGTCCTAACTAGGGTTCGACTGCCTGCGAGTTTCTGTGAGAGGCAGTAATAGTCCAGGTCTGTCCTTCCGAAAGATGACTTGAGGTGATGGTAGAAATTGCTACCGTCAATGAACACCATAACTCGGTCGGACACGTCTACCACCCCGTTTTGACAGGATGTACCAATGTTCGACGCGTTCTAGCGATTTCCTTCATCCTGATCTGCATGCTAATTGAGCGAAAAGGCGAAACAATAATCGTGAGCCGGCCGTGCATCTTCCAGAAGTTCCGCGGATAAGAGGCATTTCGCAAAGAGCATAATAAGACTGTTCAGCACTATGGAAGAGAGGTGGCGACATTGCCGAGAAACCGCAGGTCCGATGGCGGCGCGAACAGGCTCACAGCCGGCGTCAATGCTTCCCCCGCCAGGGGTAAGAAAGCCGCAGCACAGGAAACCACGGCCTTCGCTTCCGGCACCAAGAGAGTGGGGGATATGGAGGTCGCCGAATGTATCACCCCCGATTGCTCCACTCCCGAGGGAAAAGGCGGCTGCTGAGGCGCAACGGCTCCGGTCACCGGAGCCGTTGCTGTTTCTCCCGAAGGGGTTTGAAGGGCCCGAACCGTAAGCCCGGAAACCGGGTTACCTCAGAAGGGTGAAACCCGCAGTTTCGCGGTGGAAAGGGTGATTCGGGTTGAACCGGTGTAAAAGAAAAGGCCCCAGATGTCTGGAGCCCTTAATTGCTCTGGAGCGGGTGAAGGGGATCGAACCCTCAGCCCTCAGCTTGGGAAGCTGATGCTCTACCATTGAGCTACACCCGCATATTCAGCTAACAGTCATCGGGCAGCGGTCGTCAGACTGGAAGGAATTCGCAACCGCGAATTCCCGATCAAACTACTGCCAATATTATGTTACAAGCCGACCAACCGTAATCCTTACTGACTACCGGCGACCGACCACTGATTACTGAGATGGTGACCCCACCGGGATTCGAACCCGGGTTACCGCCGTGAAAGGGCGGTGTCTTAGGCCACTTGACCATGGGGCCACAAAATCCTCGCAAAGGGTATGTTACTATAGGACCGACCCGATGTCAAGGGCAAATCATGCCACGGTCTAAAGCCTGTGGCAGGGCTGAGCGTTGGGTTTCGGCGTTGAGAAAACCCCCGCTCTTAATGCTCATTGCTCATAGCCCAGTGCTCACTTAAACACGCCGCATTTAACGATCGTCTGGCTGCGCTTCGAGCCCACGCCGACAAGCGCCACCGGGACCCCGGTAAGCCGGGTGATCCGCTCCAGGTAGTCCCGGGCGGCGGCGGGAAGATCGCCGCAGCGGGTCACCGAACCGATATCCTCATCCCAGCCGCGCAGCTCTTCATAGACAGGCTCACACTCGGCCAGTACGTCAAGGCTGGTGGGGAATTCGGTCAAAAGCCTCCCGCGGTAGCGATAAGCGGTGCAGATCTTCAGAACCGGCAGCCCGGTCAGCACGTCCAGCTTGGTCACGGCAAAGTAATCCAGTCCGTTGACACGTGCCGCGTAGCGCCCGATCACCGCGTCAAACCACCCGCAGCGCCGGGGCCGCCCGGTCGTCGTCCCGAACTCGTGGCCCCTGGTACGCAGGTAGTCACCGGTGCCGCCGCTGAGTTCGGTGGGGAACGGTCCCTCCCCGACCCTCGTCGTATAGGCCTTTACAACGCCGAGAATGGTATTGATCTTGTTCGGCCCGATGCCCGACCCTATTGCGGCTGATGCCGCCGTCGGGTAAGACGAAGTGACGTAAGGATAGGTACCGTGGTCAACGTCCAGGAGCGTTCCCTGCGCCCCTTCAAAGAGGACGTTCTTACCCTGGGCGATGGCCTCGTGCAGAATCAGCGAAGTGTCCGCCACCATCGGGCGCATATACTCGGCTAACTCGGCGTAGATTTCGAAAATCTCCCCGGCGTCTACCGGGTCGCCCCCGTACACCTTCTGGATGATACGGTTTTTCTCGGCCACCACAAAATTAAGCTTCTCCCGGAAACCATCGAGATCCATCATGTCGATTACACGGATACCGACACGCGCAGCCTTGTCGGTATAAGCCGGACCGATGCCCCTGCGCGTTGTCCCCAGGCGGCGTTCGCCCTTGCTTTCTTCTTGAAGCTCATCCAGCAGCCTGTGGTAAGGCATAATGACGTGGGCGCGCTCACTGATCTTCAGGGAGGCCGTAGGGACGCCTCTCTGTTTTAAACCCTCAAGTTCCTGCTTTAAGACAACCGGGTCAATGACCACACCGTTGCCGATAATGCACAGCTTTTGAGGGTAAAGAATGCCGGATGGAATAAGGTGGAGCTTGAACTCCTGGTCGCCCACAACAACGGTGTGACCGGCGTTGTTGCCTCCCTGGTACCTGACCACGATGTCGGCTGATTCGGCCAAGAAATCAGTAACCTTGCCTTTACCCTCGTCGCCCCACTGGGCTCCTACTACCACAATAGCAGCCAAATCTCTTTCCTCCCGACTGTAAGCATTGGCGCTAAGCATTAAGCATAACGTCGGTTTCAGGCTCTCTTTAGTATCTCCTGCGCGACCACGACGCCGGAGGCCGATGCCTGGGCCAGGCCCCTCGTCACCCCCGCGCCGTCGCCGGCGGCGAAAAGGTTCCTAATGCGCGTCTCCAGGTTCGGGCTTAAGGCCAGCCTCGACGAGTAGAACTTGACCTCCGCCCCGTAGAGCAGGG
>DAIRSE010000014.1:0-53681 GCA_036804525.1 Bacillota bacterium
CGGCGGCTTAGCCTGCTCCCTCAGGGTTGCGCTGTTTTTCAGGGTAGCGAAAACAACACACTCGTTCTCAGGGAGCTTAGTATAACGCACCATCATCTATACAGAGGAATTCTACACAAAGATTCTTGACCGCATTTAAGGGCCCCTCTGATGAAGAGAGGCCCTTTAAGTTAGGCTGCCGCTTGACTATTATTGAATCTTTCAGCGGACTTATAGGCGTCCCAGATGTTATAAATCCAAAACGGAATTAACAGGACTACTCCGATAAAAAGTGTAGCAAAAGTGATAATCCACAAGATCCCCTCGATAATCATAAATAGGATTGCCTTACCAATATGTCCATTGTAAATCTGGCCCAGGCCTGCCCAAAAAAAACTGAGTACCGCTGCTAATCCTGGGTTTTTTAAAGGTTGTGGCACCTCTCTCACTCCTTCGCAGATAATGCACTTCAGTTTTATATTTCTTAACTTGATGATCTATGCCGCGATAAAGAACCCCCCTCATAGCTTGTTTTTGATTCTCGAATAATGGCTCCTACTGCATACGTGTATACAACTCGCCGTAATACGACCGTTTACGACATTCGAGAATCCGAATAAAGTCTATGCCTTGTCTTTAATTTAAGTATAAAGGAATCGAATATGCACTAATTTAATGAGTTCTTCAAAGCCTGAAATTTAGTATCCTAGACGGTTTAATTGTTCAAGGCCCTTCTTTGCTTCCTCATTATCTGGGTCTATCTCTAATGCTTTTTTGAAGCTAGCCCTAGCATTGTTATACTGTTCCAAGGCCAGATAAGCCCAACCGCGGTTAGGGTAAAACCAGACGTAATCGGGCTTAATCTTAATACCTTCGTTACAATCTACTACAGCCTTATCATATTGTCCTAATTCCCTATAAGCCCAAGCTCGGTGATCATAAGCGCAGTAATAAGATGGGTCCAATGTAATTGCTTTTGTGCAATCGTTTACTGCCCTATCGTATTGACCCAATTCGTTATATGCCCAGGCCCTAACATCATACGCGTTTGGCTCATTCGAGTTCAGTTCGATAGCTTTAGTACAATCGGTCACAGCGTTTTGGTACTCACCCAAGAAATTGTAAGCAATGGCTCGACTAACAAAAGCCCAATAATAATCAGGATCAAGGTCAACAGCTTTGTTGCAGTCCTCCAGGGCATCCTGGTACTCTCCCTTATCTATATGGGCGTTCGCTTGTTTGACGTAATCCTCGGCAGTACCCCGTTGGTTCATAACGGCCATCATTTCACTTGGACTTACACTGCTGCTTAGTAAGAACCGTACCAGCCAGGCCCTTGCTTCTGGAGTATCTTCACCAGCAACTTTCCATAGCACGATGTAGTTTTCGACCACGGTGCCGTCCAAAGCTATACCGGCCATTGCCAATCGACGGGCCTCGTCTTTCTTACCGGCGTTAAGATAATACCTGGCGATCTCCGCGACAAGAGCCGCATCTCGCAAGTTGTCAGCATTTATCGGCCGAAGGAGCCCTATACCCTTGTCCGTTTTCCCTTGTTTGGCGTAACACTGGGCAACAATAAGCCGCAGTCTCGCACTGGCTTTAACATCATCCGACAGGCTCTCATAGGCCGTATACACTTCATCGTACCGGCCCAGATAGTACAAGGCCGTGGCCCGGAGGATCTGGCCGGCGACAACCTGACCCTGCTGGACATAGTCGTCACTGATGGCAAGGAGGTCTTCCCACTTACCCTGGAAGAGGTCATTCAGAAGGGCATAGCTAGCTGACTGGTCAGGGTTTGTGGTAAGTGAGCCTTGAATGAACACCAGGGCTTTCTCGTTATTCCCGTCACTGAGATAAGCTTTAGCCAGAAGAGCTTTAAGACGATAGTCGGAATTAGTTGCGGCTGCCTTCTCAAGAAGAGCAATCGCTTCGGTAATCTTGTTCTGTTTAAATAAAAACGAAGTGTAAGCCTGATAAGGTACGAAGTCGGTTCCGGCCTGAGAAACCAACTCTTTGTACAGGGCTTCAGCTCTTTCGACCTGGCCAAGGTCGGCCAGCAGCCCGGCCATCGCCAGCTTCAACTGCTTTGTGTCCTCAACCTTGGCCAGACCGTCCTTTAAAGCTTGCTCCGCCTTATCAAGCTTACCCTGGAGGGAGTACGCGATACTTAAACCTTTATAAGCCAGAACGTTCTTGGGGTCGATCTTGATGACTTCCTGGTAGGCGAGAATCGCTTCTTCGAACTTGCTTTCGGCGAGATACTTGACAGCCAGCTCGAGCTGTTTCGTTACCTTAGAACCGGCGCTCTGGCTGCAGCCAATGCAAATAAGAGCCAATATGATAATCAGAATCGACGGCCACAGGCCTCTCAGCCCTCTACCCACTTGACCGACCCCCTTTTCCGTCACAGACAAGGGTGATACCTTACACGGTATATCCCCCATTGAGGCGTCTACCGCTTAAAATCCGTCGTCAACCGCCTATGTTTTGCGTAAGGTTGGTCCCACACTGTCCGCAGAATGCTTCTCCCGCCCCAATTTTGGCACCGCATTGGGGACAGAAGTACTCCTGTGATGGCTGTACCGTTTCGCCCTGTTTCATAAAAAGCGCATTCGCCCCGGCAGCCGCCAAGAACAGGATCAGCGGCATAAAGAACCCTGCGCCAAACTTAGTTGATATTAAGCCCTGTAATCCTTCCCTAACCGCCTCTTGATGGACTTGCACTCCAATCTGAATCCTGAGTGCCAGCACACTCAAAAAACCAATAACACCCATCACAGCCGCAGCCAGTCGAGCTGATCTGTTCCACAGAAAACCGCAGACCAGCCCAATGATCGCTGCAAGAAGAGCGATCATCGCCAGGGGCTCCGCGTCTATCTGTTGGCCGTCAACGGTGGCGCCTGTTGCCAGTTGATAACCGTTAACCGTCAGCTCCATCTGTCCGCACGATATACTTACAAACGGGAGCGAGAAACAAATAAGAATCAAAATGAATAACGAAGGCGAAATAAACCTCTTTGGATTGTCCATCAGTATCCCTCCTGCACAATTAGTATCTTGTTTCTAGATGGTTGATTCCATGCTTGGTCCGTCTCTATTACATCGCCTCCCTTTTGTCAGGTAAGACAGGCATAAAGCAAATCTTTTGGTCAAAAAGTCAAGTGGTTAACGCATTTTTAATAAAGGTCTGGGAAGTAGAAAACGAGTTGATCGTGCCGGATTCTGCCTCCTGGCTCATGTAAAAGAAACTCAACACCGATATCGTGTTCACCAGCCCTAATAGCGTTAGGCGGCAGGTTTATCGTAATTGTTTTCTGTTCCCCCGGACGGACCTGGTCACTAAGAACTACCTTGTTTCCCAGTTGTCCTTCTACTTTAACAGGTGTCCTATACCAAAACGGGACCATAACCAAAGCCGTAGCCGTATAACCATTCGCTACACGTTTTAACTCCCCCCTATCTTCGGTATAAACAACGTTGGATCTGTATTTCTTCTTGATGTGATTGCTCCAGGCTTCCCAAGCCCCAACGTCAAAGTATCCCCCTACCCGCTTTGCGTGCTCCGCAAGGAGGCGGGTTTCCTCGGACATCTTACGCGGAGCCCGGGGCCAATCATCATACCAGTCGCCATCAACTTCAACGCGATTGAACGGCGTATCATCCCAGAAGCCTTCTGACGGCAACTCGTAGGTTTCACTCCAAGAGCCATCCACTGCCCTGATCTTCATAAGCCACCGCCCCGGTGACAGAAAGTCTTCATCAACCAGAGTTATAGTCTCGCCTGGGTCAAGCTTAAATTGTTTGATGGTTTTGCCGTTATGAGTAAGTACTACGTCGAATGTCCAGGGGCACCAGACTGGTGCCGTGATGTTGAACCCTCAGTAGAAGCAGGCAAACTGAAAGAAACCCTTTCCCTTTTCGAGTCTGGGGATCTCCCCCGCAGGATACGGGAGGTAGTCGTTGGCGTAGGCCAGCACCTGTCGAAGGTGGTTAGGGTCGGGAAGGCTTACTCCAGCCTTAAGTAATTCATTAATTGAAGCATTCACAGCAGCAGCGTCATTGAGCAGGTACCTGATAAGCCACATATTGGCTTCTACTACATCATCGTTCTCGTAGCTCCTGTACATTACGACATAACTATCAACAGCTGTGGGGTCCAGGTCTATTCCCCGGGTAGCTATCCTACGGGCTGTTTCCTTGTCGCCCAGTTCCAGATAACAACCAGCAATATCGGCCAGTAGCACGGTGTCCCTGATGCTGTCAACTTGGATTGCCCGTAAAAGATCCTTTCCTTGTTGTTTCCTGCCCGACTGCAGATAAGCTTTAACCGCAAGGATCTGAGCCTCAACGCTTCGTTGAACCTCGAGCGGGACCTTCTCGAATTCCTTGATTACGCTATCGTAGTCACCTTGGGCCTCAAGAACCATCATCTTTATAATGAGGCCTGTCACCGGCTGGTTCTGCCCCATATACTGGTCGCCTAGGGCAAGCAGTTCATCCAAGCGTCCCTCGTAGAGTTCCTGGAGCAGTCTATATGCCGCACCCTGGTTGGGCTCAGCATTTAATGTTTCCTTCAAGACTGCAAGAGCTTTCTCTTCTTCACCCGCTTCCCTGTAGGCTTCGGCAAGCAGGATTGAGAGGCGGTGGTTAGCTTTATCCAGCTTCAGCGCTTTTTCAAGCAGGGCCACAGCTTCCTTTTCCTTATCCTGGGCGATCAGGAACCTGGCGTAGGCCTGGTAGGCCGGGAAATACTTGTCGTCCTGGTTGATGATTTCTTGATACACAGCTTCGGCCTGCTCAACACTACCTAAGTCGATGAACACGCCGGCCAAGGCCAGTTTCAGAACCTTGGGGTCAGCAACCTTCTCCAAGCCGTCCTGCAGGGCACCTTTTGCTTCACCGAGTTTACCATGTAAGGAATAGGCTACAGCTAAACCTTTATAAGCCACTACATTCTTGGGATCAATCTTGATGACTTCCTGGTAGGCCAGGATAGCCTCTTCGAACTTGCTCTCAGCCAGATACTTGACAGCCAGCTCAAGCTGTTTCGTTACCTTAGAACCGGCACTCTGGCTGCAGCCCGCTAAAACTGCAATTACTATTAGGGTAATAAGTATAAAGGCTAAGTACTTCCTTCCATACTTCAAGGCACTCACTCCCGAGATTAGGTTGCTAAAAACAACTGCGCAGCCATCCAAAGAGAATAATAGCGACAGAGATAAAGACAGCCGTAAGGAGTAACCCTTGTAGGCTCAACAGTCGTAACCCTCTTCGCCTGGTCTTGATGACTATCACTGTGATATTGTCCCGGCCCCCCCTTTCATTTGCCAGGTTGACCAAATGCTCAGCAACCCGCTGGGGATGACGTTTTGAGAAGACAATGTTCCTGAGTTCATCATCACTTATGTAATTGTGGAGTCCGTCGGTGCATAGAACAAGAACATCACCAGGCTTAATCGGACGGGATGCAAACTCTACCAGGGGCTCCCTTGCCGCTCCAACAGCCTGGGTTAAGACATGCTGTCGGGGGTGATTTCTGGCTTCCTCGGGTGGTAATTCCCCTCTACGTAGAAGCTCCGCCGTAACCGTGTGATCCTGGGTCAGTTGAATGACTCTGTTCTTACGAACGTGGTAGGCGCGGCTATCGCCGACATGCCCCACAAAAACCGTGTTGTTCTTCAGGATCAAGGCCGTCAATGTACTGCCCATGCCGCCATACTCAGGATTCTCGGAGGCCTTATCCCGAACGCTCCGGTGAGCTGCCTGTACAGCCTTCCTCAAGGTATCCACCATGCCATCCGCTGGCAGGGAACTAACGTAATAGTCCCTCAATGAAGCCAGCGCAAGGCGGCTTGCAACTTCTCCTGCCGCGGCGCCTCCCATGCCGTCGGCTATGGCACACAGCAGTCCCTTTGGTCCCGCAACCGATTGATCGTCAGGCTTATAAACAAGCCAGCTATCCTCGTTGTGCTTTCGCCTTCGGCCGGTGTCGGTTGCGACACCGATCAGGACCTCGTCCAAACAATTCTCTCCTTCAATTCCTGGCTTGCATTAAACTTTAAGAGCTACCCGACTACTGGATCCATCCCTTTTGTCTCAGTTCTTGGATCCGCGCCTTGGCCACAGAGACTTCTTCGGGGTTCTTGTTCAGGCCAACGACTCTCTGGAGGTACTCGTAGGCGCCGGTATAGTCCTTATGCTTCAGCTTGAACATCCCATAGACAAAATTGATGTGTGAGTCCCCTTCGTCCAGGGAAAGCGCTTCCCGGAAGGCTCTGTCAGCGGCCTCACGATTATTCAACTTATCGTTGATGATCGCGATGTTGAGGACGGTATTGGCGTTGTTGTCTATGTCCCTTAGTTTGTTGAAGGACAATAGCGCCTTTTGATACAGAGATCTGCTCGCACTGCCGTTGTTGGTTGCTTGGTATAACTGACCCAAGTCAAAACAGTACTTCCCATGATCACTCATTGCCTGAACGTTGAGTGGATCGATACCCTGAGCCTCTTCGACAACCCGAATAGCCTGTTGAAGGTTGTCAATCTTGGCCTGAGTTGTACCTGCTTCGGAACTGAGAACCCCGTACAGGCGGGCTATACTGAGCCTGTACCTGATATTCTTGGGATCATCCCGCTGGGCCGCGTTGAAATGGCTTAGCGCTTCATTGTAGTTCCCTTTAGCAAGGTTTAGCTCGCCCATAACATAATGGCTTGTAGGACTTGACGAGTTAATTGTCGCCAACAGTGTCTGAACGGTGCGTTCTGCTTCCGCGTAGTCCCCCATCCGGCCGTAGCTGACTGCCAGATCACGCATAGCATCTTCGTACACACGGCCTCCTGGCGAGGAGTCAGCCTCAACCGCCTTTTGGAAGTAGGAAACGGCCCTGCCGTAGTCTTGCAGAGAAAAGTAGGCCGACCCTAGAAGGTACAATGACTCCGCATCGGCCTGGATGATGCCCTTTTGCATCTTCTCAACTAGGAAGTTGATGGCCTCTTGAGGTTGGTTTCTCTGGAGGTAGAGCTTGGTGATGTTATGATAGACCTTAATGTCATCCTTATATTTCAAGGCTTCATAAAAGGCCTGTTCCGCCTCATTGTATTTGCCTTTGGCACACAGGTCCACACCTTCGCTGATCTTGGCACTGAAGAGATTCTCGTTGGTGATCTCCTTTTGCTCAACCCCGAGGTTAATAGAGAAAAGACCGGCGCCAAGCCCAAGGATTATCAGCGCCACAATCGCCCTTCTTTTCCATACCCCGACTTTGTAAGCCCGGCTGAGCTTATGAATGTTCTTAAGGTCTGTATAGAGCTCAGCCGCACTCTGGTAGCGATGCTCCGGGTCTTTTTGCAGGCATTTGTCAAGGATGAAATCGATTCCTTCAGAGAAACCCTTATTAAGCTCCCGCAACCTAACCGGTCGGTTAATATCATACTTGTTACCGCTGAGCACATGGTAGAACGTAGCTCCAAAACCGTAGATGTCGGTTCGGGGGTCAAACCGGCCCAGATACTGCTCGGGAGAAGCGTAACCCTTAGAATAAGCAATGGGGCCCTTCTCTGAATCTACGACAACCGAGGCAATACCAAAATCAATGAGCTTGAGATCATCACTCTCATCAATGATGATATTGGCCGGCTTCAGATCCCGGTAAATGATGGGCGGATTGAGGTTGTGGAGGTAAACCAGGATCTCTGCCAGCTGTCGAGCCCACTTGACGACGCGCTGTTCACTGAAGCTTTTTTCATTTGCAAGGAGTTCTTTCAGGTTGCGGCCCTCAAAGTAGTCCTCAACAATGTACAGCCCCGTATCCGTCCTGATAACATCAACTATTCTGGGGAGGTGCGGGTGTTTAAGTCTTTTTAAGATGTCCGGTTCGACGAGAAGGGTAAGTTGGCCCTTGGACTTAATTTCCTTGATGGCCCACTTGTTGCCTACGTTAACGTTCTCGGCCAGGTAGACGGTACCCATGCCGCCCTCACCGAGGAGCTTTATCACGCGGTATTTTTCAAAAGCAATTTCCTCTACTCTAAGCACAGGAGACCTCCCCACTGACTGAGCACGGACACCTTATCCCTGTTCGAAGGTGAACTCAATGTTAGCCAGCTTTATCTTGTCGGTAAACTTGAGCGTATACGGTTTGTTGCTCTCCAGTCTTTCACCGTTGAGGAAGGTGCCGTTCTTGGAATCCAGATCAACAATCCAGTACACTCCGTCTTTGGCCACGATCTTTGCATGCACCCTGCCAACACTCTTGTCGTCTGCAATGCACCAGTCAACCACTGCAGCATTACGGCCCAAGTAGAACTCAGCTTTGTTAATCGGGATTCGCTCTTCTCTGCCGGACCGTATGGTCTTCAAAACGGCCATCGGGCCCTGATCAAGAAGGACGGTGGTATCTCCGTTGTCGAGCAATTCCGTAGCATCATCCTGTGTGGAGCTCAACGTAACCACAGGCTGAGGCGGACGCTGAGGTTGAGGTAGGGGTTGGGAGTGAGGATGAGCAGAAGCCGGCCTGTACTCGTGAACTGCGACATCCAACTTCTGAGCAGCAACACCTAGATCCTCGTAAAGAATGCTGTCCTGAGGACGCCCCGAGGCGGTCTTGGCAATCCTGGAAAGCTGTTCGCTGACCTCCTGCACGTCTTTGGCTTCTTTTTCCTTACGCGATCGAACGGTAAGCAAAACGATGATCACGAGGCTCACCAGGATCAGAACTGCGCCGCCGGCGATATAGAGATACGAGTCAAGATAGGTTTGCAAGGTCGCCGGATCAGTATTTGAAATGACGGCAGCTACAACGGCTAAAATTGCTATGGCACCCAGTATGTACGTCCGTGTGTTTGATTTAGGTGCGGATGAACCGGGCTTCTTCTTGGCCGGTGTTACCTTTTTTGCTGCAGCTTTCTTTTTTTGCGAAACGGGTTGTGGAGCGGGTTTAGCCTTACCCTTGTTGGAAACGGTGTCACTAACCTTCTTATCCGGCATCTTGAGCGGTTCCGGATTGGGACGGACATTTACAGGATGCTGAGGAGGTTGAACCAGCGGAACCGCTTCGGCGCCGGCGGCTACCTCAGCTCTGCCGCGTTTGAGATACCGCTGGAGTTCCGCTAACGTAACCCGCTCTTTCTTCAGATAGTTGAGGAATTCCCCGATCTGGGCATCGCGGGCGTCAACTCCGGGCAAGTGAGCAATCAGGCTGATAACCAAATCCTTAAGGGCGAGCTCGCTGTCCTGCTCTACGTCCGTGGGCAGGTACAACAGAGCAATAGCCTTTGTATCCGGCTTTACATAAATGTAGCGGTCTCTTAGCACAAACGATTCCTGATTTAAGAAAAATTTCTGGCTTTCAACCAGCGTGTTGATTATCTGATCAACCAGGCGCAGAAAATCGTTCTTACCCAGCCTAGCCTGCTGGAGAAAAGCACCGAGGGAGACGTATCCGTCAATATTGCAGTAGATGCTGACTTCGTTGTCCTTCCTCCGGACCTCCACGGGCAAAAGACCGGGTACGTTGTTGTTGGTAATCATCTCGACCTGGTACTGAATGACCCGGACTGCTTCGGACCCCGAACCTATTACCAGAAACCTGCGCCCTTGCTCAGTTGACTCGGCAACACTAAAACCAAATAAACTCTCGGCCACTGCCCAGCACCCCCGCAATCTGCAATATCATTATGCAAAGCTGTAAAACCGTTCCCGGTATGATCGCCGTTGTAAAGATGAACTTAGAGCTGCGGTCATCCTTATCTGAGTACCGCGAGATACTCCTGGTGATCAAGACAAGCTTAAAGTAAGCAAAGAGATTCCTCATTCTCTCCAGGAAGACCCTTCTCCAAACCAACAAGACAACAGCAATAACGCCCCCGATGAAGACGGAAAAAACAAAGCTGTTAACAACAAAAGGGAGCCCCATAATGGCACCGATGGCCGCAAAGAGCTTGATATCACCGGCACCCATAGTGCCAATTACGTAGAAGAACATCAGTACGACGACAGGGACTATCCAACCCTGAATTGAAAGAATCAAGCCCGCGTATCCCTGGTCGAGAATGTTAAGAAGAAGTCCGATTCCCGCCGCCGGAACTGTAATGAAGTTCTTTATCTTCTGCTCCTTAACGTCGTAATACAAAGACATCGCCAGCACGACTAAAAGGAGCCCTGATTTGACTGCCAGTATGATCGTCATCTTCCACACCACAATTACTTAAGGTCTATCCACGCCCGCTCAACAGCTGTGTTTGAAAGAGTTATCTCCTTCACCGGGAAAAAAGGTACCGGCATCTTCACTTTGTATTCAACTGTAATGGCAATATCTTCGTCCCCAAGGACCACGTCGTTCACGGATTCATCAGTACCACCATTCTTGTTTGGGTTATATATCTTCAGCTGCGTAATTGAAAAGCTATCTGGACTAATATCAGTGGGCAGGTAAGCCTTGATCAGTTCCGCTGCTATTCTCTCAGTGACACCTCCCATTATGATGGCCGTCACCTGTTCCTTAGCCCAGTTTTCGGTCTTCGCAGCCATATTGGTGAGTAGCTGATCAAGCAGTTCTTGTGGATCTAAAGTCAGGGTTATGTCATCCGCTGTCTTCTGTGGAACGTGTAAGTACTTAGCTGGATATATATGTGTAGCAATCTGTTTGGTGGCCTCACTCACGGCGTGATCCATGGCCAGATAAACGCAGGCCACGTTGACAAAATTGATGAGGAGCAACATGAAGGCCACAAAGAATGGAAAGATGATCGTGGCTTCCAGAGTGAAGCTGCCTTTCTCGTCCTTTTGACTCTTCATAGGCCTAATACCCGTACTCCACATTCTTTGTTATGTAGCACCTGCCGTCAATAATCCTGGTTCCAAACGGACCCGGATCCAAGTTTCGAATCCCAGCAAGAGGCAAGAACCACATCCGAATAGAAACCGTTACAGACCCGGATACAGCCGTCCCCTTCCCGCTACTCAGTCCCCCGCCGGTTCTGGCATTAACAATGTTTTGCATCCGCGTCAACTTACGATCCTCGCTGATTCCGTCGAGGAGCAACATTAACCGCAAATAATCCTTGTAGTTCAACTTGGGAATAGCTTTCTTCAAGTTTTCGGGCGGCCACCCGACGACTTCAATGATTCCAACCTCTTTGCCGCTAAAAAGCCTGTACGTATCTACAACTCCCTGCAGCGAACCCATCACAACGGCGTATATCACTCGTGAGAGTAATTCAGGAGGGGCCTTCGGGTCGAATATGAAGTAACCCAAAGTATCAAAGGCAAATCTCCAAAGAAACACTTGCTCCATTGCCGACGCAACGGCCGCGTGCTTACTATCCCCGCCAAAAATAATGCGCTCCACTTCACAGGTTTCTTTATCCGTGGTGAAATTGGTAAACCGCTGAACAGCGTATTCATTGATTAAAATCGTATCTCTTAGCGCAACCGCCGGATCGGCAAGTTTCTGCACCAGTGTACAGACGTCGTTAAGTGTGGACATAGCCTTACCAAGTCCAGACAACCCTTTACCAACGGACTGTTGGTTGTCGTTAACGAGAGCATAAAGCTCCCTGTTTTCTTTCCTGGCAGCGTCTGATTCTTTTTCTATGTCTCTCTTACCGTCCTCAAGGGCTTTAGTATTTCGTTTTTGTGTGGTATCCCAGGCGTCTTGTATCGCCTCGTTGTTTAGATCAACATCAATATCACCAATATTGTCTGATTTCAAAAAGTCACTGATACTGTTGATCGAATCCTCAAAGTCATCGATGTAATTACTTAACGATATGTACTCCGGCTTATTGGCTTCAGTTCCTTCCAGCTTTGGCGGAGTCTTCTTTTCGTACTCTTTGATTCGCTGCTCATATTGCTTGATAACTTCAAGGTTTTTCTTACGATCTTCTTCGTATACCTCAATAACCCGACGGCATGCCTCGTATGCCTTTCTGGTCTCCTGCAGTTCCTGAACCAACTTGGGGTCGGGGTTCTCAGAATTCTGAATCTTATCTTCAAGTTCCCGTATTTTTTTGAGAAAGGTTGCTGCAACCTCCAACTGTCTCTCTATCTTCTTGCTAGTCTCTTGGAATTCTTTTACAGCCCTATCCCTGGCCTCTTGGGCCTCAGCCATAGCTCTCTGCTCATCCGCGTATTCCTTGAACTTGAAGAACTCAAGGACAGAAGTAAATTTATCAATCACGTCCTTGGTGATGGCTATGGGACCCCGGTATTTCATATCTTCCAAAACCTGTTGTCTAAAGACCTTTTGATCAGTAGCCGGTCTGATTAGATCGGCCTCGCTATCCTCCAGCCGGTAGTCAAACAGGGAAAAGTCCTGGTTAGGGGATGAAGTCAAATTAACCAGGAGGTACTTCTCATACTGAACAGACGTTGCATCGGGTTCCGCGCACACAAACAGCCCATACCTATTCTTAAGTTCTGGATCATATTCGGCGATCACTGAACGGGCCGCGGCGTTTGCCGCCCGATTGACCTGGTTCTCAGCGACACGTATCCTGGTGAGGTCGACAAACAAACCAAGTAAGATCACCATTGCCAGGAAGGTGATAAGAAGAAAAATCGTTATAAATCCCTTTTCCCCGCGCGGCAATCTAATCATCGGATCCCCCGTCCGATTTTGACAATTTGGAAAGAAGACCGTTCTTTAGGCGACCGAAAATATCCAACTGATTGAAGTAGTAGGCGGCCAGGTCGAAACACCGTATATACTCAGCAGGCTCTGCTACCCCCGCCCTGGCGCCGGCACTTATTTCCCGGTGAAGGATATCCCCTAAATAGGCAGGCAACAGCACAGTCTGGTTTAGTTCAACCTCAACGGTACGGCTCACAAACCAGTTGTTCTCATAGCTTACTCGAACCTGATCGTCCTCGCCTTCCTGAACCTGGAAGACGCCTGGCTTCAGTCGATTCTTAGAAAGTTCCTCGGCCGCAAGACACTTGTCGCCGGCCAGGGACAAGCCAATCTTGTTCCAAAAGCCGTCAGTTGACTGATCTCTGAAGATGCGCCAGTACAACCCATCGGGGTTTTCATAAGGCTCGAGTTCCCCCGTCCGAAGGTCCTTCTTTGTGTTGTCCCAGGTCACCGCCCTCTGCCTGGCGGTGTAGACGGCAGTATCAAGCAGGGTGAATCTCTGGAATACGTGCATTGAGAAAAAAACCAGAAAAAAGAGCATCAGGAGAATAGCCGGAACGATGATAGTCGCTTCCAGCGTATAACTGCCTTTCTGGTTACTGAGCCGATTCTTCATTACTACTACATCTCCACATAGGGTGGTGTAGGCAGCAGGAATCAGCCGCTACCTACACCCCCAAATAACACCCCAGCACCCCACAGGCTAACCCGTATTCCTTCTAGCTTTTTGGCGGTTCAGGTGGGGTAACCTGAGGAACATCTTTACTGAAAGCATCAAACCAGTTCAACAGGGTTTTTCTAAAAGCAAAAGCTAACGCAACCAGTACAACCAAGATAATGACCATCTCGATGGTCTCCATACCGTCTTCGTCTTTCACAAACCCGCGAACAAAATCCTTCATACTTGTTTCCTCCTTTAGTTACCGCTCATTGTAATCACGGCCGGGGCCAAAACAATAATGGCCACGGCGATAAAGACCATTACCATCGGAAAGATCAGTTTGGATGAGGCCTCTTCTCCCTGTTTCCTGGCAATGTCTCTCCTCCGCTGCCAGGATTCTTGAGACAGGACCCGCAAGACGTGGACGAAATCTGCACCTCCCCTGTTCAGGTTTTGCAGAACAACCGAGATAAAACGCGTAACCTCCGGGACCTTGATCCTCTGGGCGAAGTCTTCATAGGCCTGGGCAATCGGCTTGCCACCCTGGATTTCCGCCAGAGTATAAGACAGCTCTTTGTACAAGGGCCGGGTAAGGTCGGCATCTTTAACAATCCGCTGGATGGCGGCGACAAACGGCAGGCCTGCGTTAATAAGAAGAGCGAGGGTGTTTGTAAAGACCGGGAGGTCAATAAGAATGTCCCTTTTCTTGAGCTTGATCTTGGTTTCCAGCTGCCGGTCGACCCAGAAATAGATCAAGCCAACCAGGGTCAATCCGAAGACGCCGAACGAAGGGTCGACATCCCCCGTTATCGCAATAAAGGCAACAAGGAAAAGTCCTACAACCATCAGGACATACTTCTGACCGACGTGAATTTCGTAAAACTCATCAGCCCGGCGATGACCGAAAAGCTCGACGAGGTTGGCCCGGATTTTCCGATCTTGCGCCGCGCTTAGGCGGAAACGTATCTTTTCTGACAGGTACAGCCCGAGCGGCGCCAGTGATGGGACTATAAACCCATATTCACTGATGGCCTCGCCCATATCACCGGATTTGTTTCGGGCTAACAGGTACAGACCAAGAAACACGACTAACAGGGGAATAAGCCAGATTTCCTTGGGCATCCCGTCATCACACCTTAATGTCCATAATCTTTGCGGAAACAAAATACGCCGCCGCAAGTATCCCCAGCGCAATGAACATCAGAATGTAACCAAGGGGGGAAGAGTATAAAGGATCCATATAACCCCCTCCCCCGAATTTGACCAAGGCGATAAAGATGATGGGCATGACGTTGATGATACGCTGTTCGTACTTCTGCTTGGTCAGCAGCACGTTGATTTCTTGCTCAATCTCTATCTTGTCACTGATGATGTTTGACGTGTTTTTAACCACCTCAACCAGGTTACCGCCGGTACGCTTGCAGATAACCACTACCTCCGCGAAGTTCTTAACATCTTCGAGATGGGCACGGTTACTAAAATCCAGGAGAGCACGCTCCACCGGCTCGTTCATCTCAATTCTGCGGCAGATGTACTCCAATTCCTTACGCATGTAGGTGTTTTCGTCCGGGTAGAGGACACGGAGGTCGTTCAGCGCGACTTTGAATGAACTCTCCAGGGACCTGCCGGCGCTCAACGACGAAGAAAGAGAATAGAGGACATCCTTGAACTGTAGGTTCAACTCTTTTTTCCGATGCTTGATCAAATCCCGGATCTTGTACTTTGGATAAAAGAGCCCACCAAGACTGAAGACCGCAGCCACGATGATGTTCTGAAAAAAGAGAAAACCGACAAAGAACAGGAAACCTGCCCCCAAAATCGTGTACCTGATCTTCTCCTGCTTGCTCATCTCGTACTCGTCGTAATCGATGAGAGTGCTTTTCCTTTCCGGCACGGCGTCTGCTTCAATGACCTCTTCGTCTTCTTCCCGTTTCCTGGCAAACAGTCTCATTGGCAACCCCTCGCCCCTTGTCAGCGTATTCCTGCCATCTGCAGTTTAAGGGTGTTTCTGAGTTCTCCAACCTTCTTGAGAGTCCCGACGACTTTGTGATCTTCCGTCTCGCCCTCTTCCTGAAAAAGGAACAGCGGGTTCAGCCGGATGTCTCCATCGGCGTACCCGTCTATCTCAACGATCTCCAACACCTTGCGGGAGGCATCGCGGAGTCTGCCGAGGTGAATGACGATGTCGATGGCAGAAGCAATCTGTTTGCGTATTACCTCCACGGGCAGCGAGGCCCCACTCAAGACCATCGTCTCCAGACGACTGAGCATATCCCTGGTTGTATTGGCGTGGCCGGTAGACATAGAACCATCGTGCCCGGTGTTCATTGCCTGCAGCATGTCAAGAGCCTCAGGTCCCCGTACCTCACCGACGATAATCCTGTCCGGCCTCATTCTCAGAGAGGTCTTAATCAAATCCCTGATAGTGATTTCACCCTTACCCTCCGTGTTGGCGTTCCTGGTCTCCAGGCTTACGAGGTTGCGTATCTTTCTAAGCTGCAGTTCCGCAGAGTCTTCAATAGTGATGATACGCTCGTTGGATGGGATGAAATTTGACAGGACATTGAGAAAGGTGGTCTTCCCCGAACCGGTACCACCGCTGATAAAGATGTTGTATTTCCCCCTGACCAGCTTCTCCAAAAACGCAGCTGCCTCATCAGTCAGAGTATTATTCGCAATGAGCTTGTCGATGGTAAAAGGCTTCTCCGGAAATTTGCGAATGGTCATGGTAGGACCCTTCAGGGCGATCGGAGGCAAAACGACGTTTACCCGGGAACCGTCAGGAAGCCGGGCATCAACTATGGGCGATGCTTCGTTGACAACCCTGTTGACCTTGGAAACGATTGACTGGATGATGTCCTCGAGCTTTTGCCTGCTCTCAAACCGAAGATTTAATTCTTCCATGACCCCGTGTCTCTCGATAAATATTTGGTCGTGAGCGTTAATCATGATTTCCGTAATGGAGCTATCATCCAGGAGCGGCTGGATGACATCCAGTCGCCGCATAGAATTAAAAACAGTCTCAATGATGAATTTCTTCTGATCAAGAGTCAGATAACGATTCTTGCTTCTTTCAAATACTACGTCCGTTACGACTTCGAGGACCTCTTCGTCATTGACATCCTTGGAAAGGTCCAGTTTGTCAGCAACAATCTCCTTAATGGCCTGAAGCTCTTCAAAGTTGATACCTTCCATTGTCTAACCCCTTCTTGTACATTAAAAGGTTAGATTGGCAAGCCCAACCATGAAATTTGACAATCTGCTGTTGAATTCAAACGGGCCGTCAAACTCGTTTTGCAAAACAAGACCTTCAATATATGGGATGGCAAAGTCTCCCCATTTTTCGGGGGCGTCAGCTCCAGATCGGAGTTTATTCACGACACAGACCATCCCTCGTTTTTCCAAGCCGAGCCTCTTAAGTTCCTCGAAAAAAGCATCGGTTTTCCTGCCGCAGACAGGATCAGGTGCAAGTACCAGGACTACTTTGTCACTTACTTCGAGAAGAGTCGCTGTACTCTCGTTAAAAACGGAGTCGGTATCAACCATTACAACATCATACTTACCGAGATCCCGGAAAGCCGAAAGCAGGGCAGCGGTACCCGCTCTTTTGAGAGCCGCCAGTTCAATACCGGACTCAGGGGGTTGAAAGAAATCAATGCCGTAACGGATATCTCTAACCTTTGCAGTTTCGATCTTTATCGGCAGCAAATTGTCCTTCCCATTCAGGTACATCAAGACGTGGGAGAAGCACTTCGCTGTCTCGCCTTTAAGGTACAACGGCGTCGAACTCGCCGTTTCAAGGTTTAAGTAGAAGGCTTCTTTTCCTGTAGTCGCAGCTCTGATGGCCAGGTTAAGCGCAACCGTAGTCTTTCCGCTGCCACCACACGGGGAATATACAGTAACAAGTTTCGTTTTAGTGGTACCCTGCAGAAAACGAACCGCTCGGGCGTTCTTCTCCGCAAAACACTCAAACAGCCGACCAATAAGCCTGTCACCCGGCTGGTACTTGAAAATACTGACGGGGGCTCCTTCCTTACTTTCGGCGCCGGGGTCGGCTGAGAGATATAAAACCACGGCGTCCGTTCGTTTTAACTGGTCGCAGTCAAATTCCCTGGAAACTAAAAAGATGTCTGCACTTTCCCCGGACGCCATGTAGCTGATCAGGGCATCCTTATCCGTAAAGGCAGACAGTTGAATCCTTTGGGCTTGCGCTGTTCTAATGTACTCACAAAGCCGCTGCAGGTATTTCTCATCAGAATCGGCGATAGCCAGTCGTATTCTATGCATGGCGTCCTCCGGTAAGCTTTATAATCAACTCAAATGTCTCATTGTCGAAGTTCTTCGGTAATTACTCCATGTAAGAAATATTAAGTAAGCCGGCAGCTAATTCCAAGGTAAGGGGAGCAAAATTACTGGTTGGCTGACTAAATTTACGGCTATTTTGTCCTGACTCGACCAGCTACTCAGAACAGAAGACCGGAGTCTAACACTCCGGTCAACAAAACCAAACCGTTCTGCTTCTTCAGACTTTCACAGACACTAAATAGAGATCTGACGGTTCGCCAGATACGCATCGAACCTCAGCACACCCGCCCCCAAAAGGATATACAGGACAGTCTCGGTCACCTCATAGACACTTAGATGGTTGAAGGGATACAGAACCCAAAGGGCGTAAGCCCACAGAGCATATGGAAAGAGCTTATATTGACCCGAGGCCAGGGTCAGCCACGCTCCTAGGAAAAAGGCATAATGTCCAATGGCAAAGATGATTGACCAGTGCAACAAGACACTGTTGACCGCCAGAGTAATCAGTCCACCAAACATCAGGATGTAGGAAAAAGGCATAAGCTGCTGGATAACCGGAATTGACAGCACCAGTTTCTTGAATTCTCTGACAACAGCGACCAACTGGTCCATTCGGACCACCTCCTACAATGGTTTTCCGCACCCGGTACAGAACCTGGCATCAACCTGAACCGCCACTCCACAGCTAGGGCAATTCTTCGGATCTGTTGTGGCCGCGACCTCCGATAGTGCCTGATCCTGCAAAGCGGTACCGCACTTGGTACAGAACTTAGTACTTACGTCAAACGCTGCGTTACACTTGGGGCAGGTTCTAGTATCCTTGGGAACCGCCTCGCTTTCCACATCCGGGATGGCGGCGCCACAATTGGGACAGAACTTGGCGCCGGCCTCTACCACGTTCTTGCAGTACGGGCAGGGTTTGAGGCCCTTTAACTCGTTGATCTTCTCGTTGAGTCTCTGAATTTCAAGCTCAATACCCTGTATTTCGGTACAGAGTTGCCGGATGCTGTCGTCCAAAACTGACTCTTCCGATGACTGGAGCCTTGTGTACACCTGCTGACCGATGTCACGAAATTTGGATTGGATGCTGGAACGTTTTTCGGATATCTGAGCGTTAAGGCGCGTAACTTCAATCATCGTCTGTGCCTGTTTGGTCATTCCTGACGCGCCGGACTTGATTTTTGACAAGAAATCCACCAGCGTGACCTCCCTGATAAGTAGCGTTAAACAAACAATCCCGGAATTGCGTCTTTCGAAGTCGAGCTTCTGTCTATTTGTTCACCCCCTGCTCAAGAGATCCCCCGCAAGAACCACAGAACCTGTCCCCGCTTGCTGCTGTCAACCCGCACTGAGGGCAGCGTCTTTCGGAAGACTGACGAAGCTTAAATCCAAGACGGCTCTTTACATCTCCGTTCGAGGAGTCCAAAAGTACGGGCAGAAAAACTCCAACCGTTACCGGACCCAGAAAAGCAGAAAACATCAGGGCACACTCATAAGCGTTATACCTGATAAACGGCAGACCATCCATAACCAGGAACAGTGTGCCGGCATAGGCCAGTGCAAAGACAAAAGTAGATAGGACGTGCTTGGTACGATCGCCAAATAACTGAGTGACAAGCCCGCCGAGTATAGCGAGAAGAAATACGGTGATGGTTAGACCGCCGAGGCGTTCGGTGCCTAGTCCAAACAAAACCCCGATAAACGCTGCTCCAAAAACCTTGATCGGCCAACCAAAAGTGCAGGGGCGCTCTCTAAAGTAGGGTGTCGTTAGAAGTACCAGTATACAAGCCATCACCAGCATACCGGAATCCAACCCCAGGGCCAGGAGTATCTCAAGTTCCCTGACATTGCTGTACCATACCGTAAAGACGATAGATCCGAGCCAGGATGACAACCAGAAAACAACATAACCCAAGAAATTGCTCCAGCCTATCCGAAGAAAGCAGTACGAGGCAAAAGCCAAGTAGGCAAGCAGGAAGGGAACGTATAACGGCAAAGCTGCCAGCATCAAACCTGCAGCAAGACCTTCCGGAATTGCTGACATAGTCAGCACCTGGTGGGGTTTCACCTGTTTCCCCTGGTTAGATCCTTTACTCAACGCGACAATCCTCCGGGCACATAGTCAGTCGTACCTTCTACCATTTCCCCATTTACCCACGCCTGAATTCTCAAAGATCTTGGTCCCTTCGTCAGGGTCCCGGTAATATAATCAATCTTGTATTGTCTGTTAAGAAGAGTATGGACATCACGATAGATTTGTCCTAAAGCCGAAGTGTTATAGGTAAAGTAGCATTTCCCGCCCGTGTCCTCGGCCAGCGCGGCCAGGTTTGCGTGCTCTGCAGGGTCACCTACAGCAACAGCAAAAACGGATACACCGGATCTACGCGCTTCAGATCTTACCGCCTCAATATCTTGCTGACCTTCGTTGTTCGCTCCGTCGGAAAGAACCAGTACTACTTTGCGCCCTTCCTCGGCTGATAGGACCTCGAAGGCCTGGATAAGTGCATCGTAGAGCGCCGTACCCCCGCCCGTACCCAAATTTGTAATTGATTGTTTAAGTCCGGACTTATCGGTTGAACGTCCGCAAACCAACGTCGGTGAACCTGCAAAAGCGATAAGGCTGAACGCCTCATCCGGACCGGCCATGTTTATGAAGGAAATGGCTGCTTTCTTGGCCTCTTCAATTGGGTCTCCCGACATGCTGCCGCTGGTATCAATAACCAAGGCAATGTGCGATGCGTTATTGATACGGGGATCACCCATAACCAGGGTTTTCAATACTACAGCTTTGCGCTTCCCGTCCCAGACTTGGAATTGTGCGTTGCTCTCCAGATCGGGCAGAGGCCTGTTGAGGGCGTCCGTAATCGTTACGTAGGTAGAAACTGAAGGAAACCTCTCACTGTCCACTCCGGTTATGTACAGCCTCAACTCGTTCCCGCTTACTCGTTGCATTTCGGTACGAACGAGGCTGAGAACCTTCATCAATTCGGCATTCGTCTGTGTTGCGGCCATCCGCAGTGCCCAGACGGCAGATTCCGCGGGAAACCCGTTTCTGGTCTGCCTGTATAGATAATCCCTAAGGTTATCCCATTTCTCCTCCAATGACCCGAAATCAATACCACTGCCGTACCGATTTTGATCGGGATCCAGGTTACCCGGCAGCATCTCCAGGTTGACTGCGCTGTCAATAATCCTGTCATTCATTCTCAGCGCCGACAAGCACAGATCTTCCAGGTACTGAAGTATCCAGAGCCGCTCCTCGGTAGATAGAACAGCGAATTCGGGTTGAGATACAAGAGTCTCAAAAACCTGTACCGAATCCCCCATACGCCATCCATCCAGACCGTTGAAAAGCTCCACAGACAATCTATTCTTTTTGCCTTGATCCTGAGTCTCCTGTATAGGATTAGCAGTAAATGCTGATGTTCCGTTAAGAAACAGCGTCTTCGCTAATGCAAAAACCCATTGGCCTGTTGTGAGATTGAGTTCCTCAAGATCCAATTCCGGCTTTGGAATAACGAACGGATTCCCGGAACCAGCCGTGATCCTGCGGGCGATTTCACTGGCATCACCACCAAACCCGGTCCGGTTGTGGATTGTTGGATCACCTGCTTTCGTACCAATCGCAACCCCAATTGCGCCGGTATGCGGTTGCTGAACCGGGAACCTCTGTAAACCATTGCCGGTTCTAAGCAAGTATTGTATAAGCCAGCCATTTGCCTCATAGTCGCTTTCGCCGAGATAACTGTTGTACAGCACAACATAGTTCTCCATTACCGTTTCATCCAAACCGATGCCCCGATTCGCCAGTTCGCGGGCTTCATCCTTACTGCCGGCTATTAGGAACAAATCAGCCACCTCGGATACGAACAAAGCATCCTGCGGTATGGTGTTCTTGATTGCCCTCAGAATCTCAAGAGCCCGGTCCCTATCACCCAACTTTAGATACGCCTGAGCAGCCAGAAGTCCTATCTTGGCGTGGTTCCTCACATCCTGAGCCAATTGCTCGTATACCTGGATTGCTTCTTTATACTGACCCGACCCATACAGCCCAAGAAGCGTAAATACCTCACCAATGATAGCCTGGTTTTGTTCCTTATATTGGCCTGCCAGGGTCAGAAGGTCAACCCATCGACCGCTGTAGAGCTCGTCTAAGACCTGATATGCAGTAGATTGGTCAGGTTCGATAGAGAGAGACTTGATGATTGCGGCTAAAGACTTATCCCTATTGCCGGCTGCCAGATAAGCTTTTGCCAGCAGTGAAGCAAGGTGGTAGTTGTCGGGGTCAGCGGTCTGCACCTGCTCCAGAAAGTCTACAGCTTTTTCCGCTTTACCTTGGGTAAGCAACAAACGGGTACAGGCGTAAGACGCAGGAAGGTAAGTGCTCTCTTTAGAGACAAGATCTAGATATATATCTTCAGCTTCTCCGAACCTGTGCAAGCCAACCAGCAATCCGGCCAGAGCCAACTTTAAGGTGTTGTCGTCAGGCACCGCGCTCAAACCGTCTTGAAGAACTTGCTCAGCCTTGTCCAATTTACCCTGCAAGGAATAGGCAACACTGAGGCCTTTATAGGCAGCCGGGTTCTTGGGGTCAATGCTTATTACTTCCTGGTAAGCTAGAACGGCCTCCTCAAAATTGTTCTCACCGAGGTATTTTGCCGCAAGCTCAAGCTGCTTCGCTGCTCTGGCACCGGCATCAAGCTTCCCGCAGGCAGCACAAAGGACTAAAAGGAGAACTGTAGTCAGGAGGACTAGTTGTCTGGTACGGCAATGCAATCCAGTTGCCCCCAAATATTGGTTCAAATATAGAGGTTTCGACCTGAGGCCCTCAGACAGACACATTCTGGTCTTTACTGAACATTGGCCGGATCCATCTGACGCAGATAGGCTTTAATCCGCTCCTTCTGGGCCTCGTTACGGCTTGTCGCCAAACATTTCTCCAGTAGCTCACGCGATTTTACAGCGTCTCCAAGCTTAAAGTAGCTCAAACCCAGGACTTCATATGTTTCCGCTGCAAGAGAATGTTCCCCGGATGCCAGGGAAGCCTCAAGAGCTGTGATCGCTTCCTTTTCTTTACCCAGGTTTGCCAGCGCACAGCCTTCGTAATGCTTGGCTAAAGCAGCCTTTTCGGGTGTAGTGTCCTTCACAGCCGATGCCGCCCGGTAGTATTGCAGAGCTTCAGTAACTTGCCCCTGCGCTGAATAGCTTTCGCCCAGGGCAATAAGGTATGAGACCTTAGATTCCGCCGGGGGGTCCGCGGCCAGAGCCTTCTTGAAAAACTCTATTGCCAGTGCATAATCTTCGTCCTCCGCCGCCCCGTAGGCCAATTCAGCCCAAAGGACGTATGCCGGCCCTGGGTTTTGAGTCTCTATAACGGGGTTAAACTCGTCTTCACCTATCCCATCCGGACTTAAAACCATGTCACTCAGCCTGGTCACCCTGAAAGAACCATCGGGGGAGTAGGTTCTAAAATCAACCAACATCAGGTTCTGCTTGTCAACCAATGCTATATTGTGAGATCCCTGCCAGTTCTCTATCCGATAGTTCTTCGGGTCGGATACAGGGTCAAAACGCCCGGGGAAAGTCCCGAAGGTATTCCGGAGCTGTTCCACGCCGCCTAGTACGTGAAGTCTTTCTACAGGGATTTCTGATGCATCCACGATGATGATGGAACCATCATTTTTGGAATACCTCCAGAGCTTCTCTCCGTTGAAACCAATAACAATACCGTCTCCCTTCTCATAGCGAAACTTCTCGCCCATTTCGAGGACCGACATCTGAAAAAACAGTGGCCTCTCATGAGGCGCCTGTCTTTCCTCCTGAACCACATAGCTGATTAGTTTCAAATCCTTCTCTGTCTTTTCCATCGCCGCATAGAGCTCAACTACAGAGTCTATCTGACCGGTATCCCCAACCGGAGGCTTGGAACCAAGACTTTTCTGCTCAACATAATGCCAACCGCCCAGGGCAAGCGTGAAAAGCACGATTGAAAAAAGAAGTAGTCTGGCTACCACCTTCACAGCAGTATCCTCCTGACGAAACAAGTTACATAAAATTCCGGCAGCGGTCCCCACTCACCGTTACCGAATAGATATCGTCACACACCCCTGGGCCAGACCAGTCTTCGGATCTGTTTCCTGATTAACAAGCCCAACCGCTGTGATTGGTTCGAGATAAGGATAGACATCACGTCTGAAGGCCTCCCGATCATAGTCAGTCATTGCGTTGATCAGGATACTGACGCCTTTCTCAATGTTGAGATAAGTGTAACTGCTTCTCCGACCCGGTGGGTTTGATGTAGCCTCCTTGAAGCTAGAATCTCCTGCCAACGGTTGGTGCTGCTTGGCGACGCTTCCGATCGCTCCTCGGGAAGAACCTATGACCAGGTAATCACCTACAAGACTATAGCCACCAAGCATATCGCCGGAGAAGGGGTCATAAAGACAGTAGATCTCGAGACCATCGGAGATCTCTGCGCGTACGGTCAGCCCCTGTCTCGACAACACATCAGCGATCTTCTGCATTTTCTGCTTAGCCACATCCGTGCTGTTAACGCCGACTAGCGTAAGAAAACCCAAAGGGAATTCCTGATTCCATAAGGCCTCGCTGTCGGGCAGGAGGGCAATGGCCGCATCACCACGCGTAAAGGAGAATACATCTTGATACAAATCAATACCTGTTTCATTTTCGAAAAAGTCAAGTCCGGTACTGAAATCTTCAAAGCCGGGCTGGTTTTCCGTCTCCTTAAGAAGACTCTCCAGAGCGGTCAGATAATTAGCGCTACCGAAGAATGCGACGGTGTTACCAGGAACCATTTGGGTTGTTCTTTCTAAGTACTTTGAACTGTTAGAACGTTCTGGAATAAAACCCGGGGGTAATCTCTCGGGATCGTAAGCGAGGGCGTAATCAACGCGTACCCCTTCCTCAACGAAAGACAGTGACGTTGCGAATGCTTTGTATGCATCTAGGTAGTTAAGACTTTGGAACTCGGGCTCGGCACTCTTAAGACTCCCGGTTGCCGCCCTAAGGTCAACATACACACACGCGGTGCGGTCCTTGGGTAGCTTGGCCATAACTTCTTGGTAGGCTTCGTTTCCGGATAGGCTTTCCTTACCCTTGCTTTTGGACAGGTCGATTGTCCGGTTAACCAACTGTTCATTATTGGACAGAAGCAGAAAGTCTTTGGTCACCGCATATACCAGGGGTGAAGATGTCCCTTCCTCTATGGTTACCTCTACTCCCTTGTAGTCCTTGACCGTGAAGCTCGACCCTTCATCCTTAGCTTTTTGACGGACCTTGTCCATGCAAGCGTCAGCTTTCTTCTGGCTTGTAGTTTCAATGGCAAAGAGGAAGGGAGGGTCGTACTCCTGGATAACGGGGTCTATCTCCGGTATAATCACGGCCACTTCCCGACCCAGCCACGGTTTGATATCATCATCAAAAACCAGACCCAGTTCGTTCACTAACCTTTCGTCCACCTGATCGAAAGCCCGCTTCACTTCCGGAATGGACAGGTAGATATCTTTGATGCGGTTAAACTCCTTAATCTGCCCGAGGTTGGGATTCATTACGCCAAAGACATCCGTATCAGCGGGAGCCAGCCGGGCCGCCAGTACGATCCCCCCAGGCCTTAAGAAGGGCAGTGCGCGCGCGATTTGATCCCGAAATACAAAACTTACGACCAGCAACAAACACAGCAATCCGCCTGTTAACATCAAAACGCTTTTGCGCTTGCCCCTTCCGATTTCCACCTGAGCACCGCACTCCGGACAAAACCGGACATCTGCGCCGCCGATTTCCGTGTTGCACTGGGGACAGGCTTTCATCAGCTAGTTACCTCCTCAACACAAACAGACCAGCCCACAGGATAGTAAGACTGAAGAATGTTCTCGGTTTTTCGCCATCGATGGCCATCAACTTACACTATATCTGATATCCACTTTTAAGATATATTAAGTGAACGAAATTACTGAAAACTGTGTTTGTATTAACTGGTTTTATGATTAAAATAACGGCTTCTTGGAATTTGACCGGAGTCAGAAAAGGATTAAGAACTCGAAGATAGAAATTACTTTGAATAATTTCCTTGAGCAACTCAGTTGGGGGAATCGGTCCTTGGATGTACTAAGGGCTTTAATTGCCGACGATGATGTTGCTATCTGTCATCTGTTAAGTGTTCTATTAGAATCGTTTGAAAACGTGACGGTTGTAGGGACTGTTCATTCGGGCCTAGAGTTGCTTAAATTGGTTCAAAGCTCAACGCCGGATGTGGTCTTCCTGGATGTCCAGATGCCTGACCTGAACGGGCTTTCCACAGTCTGTCACATCCAAAAGAACCACCCTGACGTAGTTATTGTCCTAGTGACAGCCCACGCTGAGTATGCTGCAACAGCGTTTAACCTCAATGTCTGTGATTACCTGGTAAAGCCCATCGATCGGGACAGGATTAAGCAGACACTCGATAAGGTTAGAAAGTTCCGGACCATTGCTTCCGGTAAAACTCAGTACAGGCAGAATCCACGAAAACTGGTCGTTAGGAGCGGACACGGTGTTACAGTCATTAACACAGAAACAATATTGTTTATTGAAAAGTTGGGCAGAAGGTGTATCATCCATACTACAGAAGGCCGGTACGAAACACCAGAGCAACTGACACTTCTTCAGGAAAGGCTGGATCCTTCTTCTTTCTTCCGGTGTCATAAAAGCTTTATTATCAACGTAAACTCCGTTGAAAAGGTCTTGCCTTACGCTGATCGAGCGTATGAGGTTATCTTTCACAACTACTCCAACTATCCGGGAAAAGTCACTATGCGGCGGGAGAAATTTGAAGCTTTCTGCCGCCTGATTGAGAGCTAGAACCGTGAGAGGCGACTGAGGGATTTACAGTGGAAGAATCTCCGGTATATGTCGCTATCTGTATTGTCGAAGGCAATCTGCTTTTGTTCCTCGCCTTGATCCTTTATGGTTGTAAGCAGGTAAACCGAAGACAATTGCTGATCTCCGGAACCTTGCTCGGGTTGATCATTTCACTCAACTTCTTTTACATTCCAATCGTAAGTCTGGTCCTTGCCGGATTGTTCTCCTTTATCGTCGCCTTTTTCCTTATTAAGCTGAACAGACTCCAGAGTATCCTGATAAGTTTTCTGGTTCTGGGGCTGAGTCTCGCCCATGAACTGATTATAACCTCGGTATGGTGCTTCTTTCTGCGGCAACCTTTGTCGGCCTTGACAAGTATACAAAACGTGGCTGTGGACTACCTATGGGCGGGAATCATTCCTTTGGCTGTTGTTACGAAACTGGCTTACTCCAGAGGCTGGCAGCTGCCTGAAGGTCTCATCAGGCTGGGTGAGCCGGGCTATCCGAAAATGAACAAAGACACCATCGTTCTTCTTGTTGTTTTCCAGCTGCTGTTATTGGGCGGCGCACTTGTACAATACCTTTTCAACAGCCCCCTTCCCTCCGGAAACACTCATAAGCACATTGTGATTGTTATTTCGTTAGGAGTCTGTATTGCCCTTAATGCCTACATTGCTGTACGAATGATAGACCATTATGAACGACAGACCCTCTCCAAAGCTCGAGTCGCTATGGCCGAAAGCCTCAGTAAACTGGCGGAATCGATGGACATGCAAAACCACGATATAAGAATGCACTTAAAAGATATCTCCACTCTCCTTGAGCAGAAGAAATTGGATGAATTAGGGCACTACCTCGAAAAGATGTCGGGGAAAATAGCCTCCCTAAACAGCGTCCTCAAAACAGATAATCCCATTATCGGGGCTCTGTTACAGGCTAAAGCCGCCCAGGCTGACGTTCTCGGAATCAGAATGGAAACAGACGTCTCTGCTCCGCTGGCAAAGCTGGGAGAGCAATCACTGGACATGGCTCGAATTATCGGAAACCTGATAGATAACGCATTTGATGCTGTTCAATCTCTGCCTGAGGAACAACGAAAAGTTTCTGTAAAAATCCATAAAACCGGCCCACTTCTTCAGGTTACCGTAAGTAATCCGGGCCCGCCTATAGATTCGGCAATTGTTCAGAGGCTTTTTGAGCCTGGTTTTACAACCAAAGGAAAAGGGCATCACGGGCTCGGGTTATTCATTGTCAAGAACCTTACAGAGAAGCTCTTTGGCACGATTGAAGTATCATCGAATACAACTGAAAGGACCAGCTTCAAAGTCAACATCCCCGACTATTAAAGTCAACGGTGGTGAGTTTTCTGGATGGAATTCCTGGTATCGTGTTTCCTCCGCTACGGAACAGGGTTTTACGTTGAATTTGTCAACGCGACTATTGCCTTATCATTAGCACTAACACTTAACGACTATGACATTAAAGCAAACTGGAAGCGGCTTCTATTCGCTTCCTTGCTGGTAGGCGCAGAGAGTGAATTGTTTTTCCACTTTCCACAGTGGTTGCGCGTAGGTTGCCTGGTGGGCATATACTATTTGGCATTCCGGGTTTTCTTTCGCTTTTCAATTCAAAGGACGTTTCTGGGATGCCTTGTCGTAGCCTTCGTCTTGATTATCGGACACCTTAACTTATCACTCATCGCTGCCTATATGTTCAACATCTCAATGCCTGAGCTGGCCGCTTCACCCCGCATCCTGTTGGCCTTTCCTTTTGTTTACGATATTCCCTTGGCTATCCTGGTTTACTTAAGTTACACGAGACAATGGCGGCTTTTACCCAACCAGCACACTGACAAAGCCATAAAGTTAGCAATGCCCTTATTCGTACAAGTAATCATTATGGCCGTTGCTATATGTGAAATCCTGTTTCTGCCCTTAAACGAAACCACAAGGATTAGTGGTGGAACCATTTCTTTTACTCTGCTTTTCTCAACCCTTCTATCCTTTCTGTTTATCTGGCAAGTTCTGCAAACGGCTGAACGAGAAGCTCAAGAGCTGGCTCATGAGAGACTGGCTACCGAGATTAAATCCAAGATCAACGTTATCAGGATACAAAGACATGACTTCATAAACCACATCCAGACTATGATCGCCCTTCTACAATCAGGTCAAAAAGATCTACTGACAAGGTATGTCGATATACTGCGCAAGGAACTGGAATCTCAAGATTGATAAGGGATGTCAGATATGAGTGGGGACAGGCCTTTTCTAATTGTCTTAGCCGGTGAACCTTACGAAGGCGGCAGCCGTATCTACCTCTCCTCAGATGAGCTGGTACTAGGTCGTGCTTGGGGGGGCATTCAGCCCGACGTTTCCTTCACAAGCCGGTATATCTCAAAACGTCATGCCCTTATCACCTGGATAAGTGGGCAGATTGCCGTTACCGACCTGGGAAGCAAGCATGGAACCCAGGTTAACGGTTATGACGTTATCCCACAACGGCCTGTAATCCTGAGAAACGGTGATCAGATCAGTCTAGCTAGAGGAACAGCCGTCCTCTTGTTCAATAGTCTTGAGGACTATGACTCAGATGACACGATCGACTTCACTGGTTCTCTTCCCATAGCTTCTACCGCCGACTTGGAACAGCCCCAGCAGTTGGTTATCAGCGTTGAACGCAGGCAGGTTCTAGTTGATGGCCGACAGCTACGCCTCTTGGGGAAGGAAATGGAGTTACTCCTGTTCCTCTATCGGAACCGCAACAAGGCAGTCTCATACAACCATATCAGAAAAGAAGTATGGCCGGAACGTCCTCCGAGTTCAACTGGTGATGTCCCCGATGTTGGGAGTGAAGAGATCAATGCCCTGGTGTATCGCTTGCGAAAACGTTTGGGGAGATACGGCCAAAAGGTGGTCACTGTTCCCCGCTTTGGGTATATGTTGGACTTGTGATCCCCAAGGTATTGGGCACTTAGCATGAAGAAGATATCACCTGCGACAGATGAATAACAAACCAAATGTATAGTTAAGAAAGTGCAGCTCCAAGGGGGCTGCACTTTTTGCCTTGGTGCTCTATGCATGTTAGGAATCTATCATCGAGCTATCACTGTTGTTTTATTGTTGGGATGCCGAAACGCCTATATCATCGTGATAGATAGTTGGGTGCATCAACTCGGTATTTGGTACGAGGGGTGAATCCATATCTTTACCTACATACTTGGTGCAGCAGGAGCAGTCTTGGGTTGCGTGGTTGGGAGTATCATATATTGGGCTTGGGGTCAGCCTTACTGCGATGAAACGGTGGAGTCAGTCTATGTTTTCCGTTCACTAATTGTTGGTGGTCTGCTGGGGGCGGGAATTGGATTGGTTATTGATGGAGCACGAAGGCGATGAGGAAGGATGGTACAATGAATCCGAAAGTCAGAGAAACATTGACCGATGCCGCCAGGGATGTGGATGCTTACAGTTTTCTGGCGCCTGCTTTACTCAAGGCTCCGGCTGCGTATTCCGGACAAAACCGTCCGCTCATTCCGGAGCAAATCGACCATCCATTCCGGACAACCCGGCCATCCGTTCCGGCCAAATCGACCACCACCTGGGGCACGGCGGCGCCGGATGACTACTCTTGCCGAAGGACTTCCCGCGCTGGAGCGCAAACCACCCGTAGAGCAATTTACGGGAAAGGGATGGAAGTCCGTGGCAAACAGGAAGTTATCCATGCGCAAGACCAAAGAGATTTTGAGGCTTCATTATGAACTGGGCCTGAGCAGGCGCGAGATCGCGCGCAGCCTCTCCATATCCCACAGCACCGTGGGCGATCTCCTCAAGCGGGCCGAGGCCCTGGGGCTTACCTGGCCGCTGCCCGCGGACCTTGACGAGGCCGCCCTGGAGATGCGCCTCTACTCGCGCCGGCCGGGAAGCTCGGCTTGCCGCCCCGAGCCGGACTGCGAAAAATCCACCGCGAGTTAAGGCGCAAGGGAGTGACGCTGCAACTGTTATGGCTCGAATACAAGGAACAACATCCCGACGGCTACCAGTACAGCCTGTTCTGCGAGCGTTACCGGCCGCTGGTGCCGCCGGCTTGACGTCGTCATGCGCCAGAACCATCGGGCCGGGCCGCCGAGAAGGTGCTGGCCTGCGGCGCCACCTCCTACCGCAGCCTAAGGTCGATCCTGGAGAAGGGGATGGACCGCGTGCCGCCGCAAGAGGAGGCCACTTTCACCATGCCTCTTCATCACGCCAACCTGCGCGGACCGGACTATTTTGGCGGTGAGGAGGAAAATCTCCCATGCTAACCCAACCAACCTTAGAAAAACTGAGGCGGATGCGTCTTGCGGGTATGGCCGAGGGGCTTTTGTCCCAGCTCAAAACCCTGAATGCCAGTCGCTCTCCTTCGAGGGACGCTTCAGGCTCCTGGTGGACCAGGAATGGACCTACCGCCGGGACCGCCGCCTGGCCCGCCTGCTCCGGGAAGCCAAGCTCAGGCTCCCCGCCTGTATGGAAGACATCGACTACCGCCAGCCCCGGGGCCTGGTCGATTTGACCGGAATATGCATTTTATCTGTAATAATCTGTAATACATACCCCTCTTTGTTCTGCTCATATTTCCCCACAAGCTCCTCGATAGCCTTCCGCAGGGGCTCGTTAGCGGGCATGCTCTCGGCAACCAACCTGAGCAAGGATCTTCACTGCCCGCCGCCGCCCTGGCCACCGCTCTGTCCGCCTTGGCCGCCCTGTCCGCCGCCTTGTGCTCCGGAGGGCATGCTCTCGATCTTCTTGATCTCGCCCGGTACGTTGATCTCCATGGTCTTACCGTCCTGGGTCGTGATCATCAGTTTGGTACCCTGCTGCCGGCCGCCGCCCTGCTGCCCGCCGCCGCCCTGGCCACCGCTCTGTCCGCCTTGTTGACCGCCCTGCTGCCCGCCGCCCTGTCCGCCTTGGCCGCCCCGCTGTCCGCCCTGCTGCATCCGTTCGGCAAGCAGGAACATGTTTTCGTGGGTAACAAGGCGGACCGGGGTAATTCTGGTGGGCACCCCGGATACCCCGTTGATCGTCTGGGTGTCATAGTTCCACCTACCGTCCCGGGCAATGGCCTTGGCGGCGTCGAAAGCAAAACGGCCCATCATCTCGGGCATGACGTCGATTTCGGCATCGTGCTGCCCCGCCATAAGGGCCTGGGCGGCGGTCTGGTCGGCGCCCACGCCCGCGGTCAGCACTTCCCGGGTTTGCCCGCGGGTGCGCAGGACCTCGACGGCGGCCACCGCCATGCGGCTTTCATTAGCCAGAATAGCAGCCCAATTACCCGTGGCAAGAGCATCCTCCACTGTCCGGGCGACCAGCTTGGGGTCGTAGCGAGGATGGCTCTTGACTGTAACGGAATACCCGTTCCCTTCCAGCGGCGACCGGGCCGCATCGGTAATCTCCCGGGCCATGGGGTCCTGCGGGTCGCCTTGAAGGATAAGGACATTGCCCCCGTTCGGACCCCGCTCGTCAACGACGAAACGGGCCTGAAGCTCTCCCGCCAGGCGGTGGTTGGAGGCGATGTAGCCCTCGACGGGCTCGTTCGGCGGCAGGGTTTCCAGGGCGATAACTTTAATCCTGTTCATCTGCAACTGCCGGACGAGAGCGTCGCCCCCCACCGGATCGACGAACTGGATGACGACGGCGTCGACCTTCTTCTTGATCAGCTCCCGGACGTCTCTTTCCTGCTGGAGCGGGTCACCCTTGGCATCAAGCCAGGTCACCCTGATCCGGTCCTTTTTCGCGGCTTGATCGACCGCTTTCTTCATGGCCAGGGTGCCATCGCGCCGCATATCGGCTACGGCG
Source organism: Bacillota bacterium (assembly GCA_036804525.1). Taxonomy (GTDB): domain Bacteria; phylum Bacillota; class Desulfotomaculia; order Desulfotomaculales; family JASEER01; genus JBFLVT01. The sequence continues at coordinate 32,265 of DAIRSE010000014.1, forward strand.
AAGGCGATCTTAGGCGGCTTCTCCGCCGGCTTACGTTGGGCCTGCTTTTTGCCGGGACATCCCGTTAAAAACAGGCTTATAATTATAACGCCCGCAAGAACGCGCATCCATTTCATTTTCATCACCCTTCTTAGTATGTTTCTCAAAGGGTGATTAATGCTGTATACCAACACCCTACATTATGGCACAAAATATGAAACGCCTACCTATAATACCTATAACAACAAAAAAATGGTCGCTATTGACCATTCACTGGCAAAAATACGCCACACTGGCGTATGCATTCAGCATTAAGATTCCCGCACAACATCTAATGTCCAAATCGGCTATCCAACTGCCGGTAGAGATCGCGCACCTTCTGGATGTCCTCCCAGACCGGGCGCTTCTTGCTCGGGTCGCGGAGCAAGGCGGCCGGGTGGTAGGTCGGCATGATCCGCACGTCTCCCCTTGCGATCCATCGTCCCCGGCACTGGGTGATGCGCGCCTTGGAGTCGACGAGGTACTGCAGGGCCGTGCTCCCCAAGAGGACCACGAGACGCGGGGCGATAATCTCAAACTGTTTCTTCAGCCACGGGAGACAGGCCTGGGCCTCGGCGGGGGTGGGTACCCGGTTCCCCGGGGGACGGCACTTGACGACATTGGCGATATAGACCTCGTCGCGGCTGATCCCGGCAGCAGCCAGGATCTTATCCAGAAGCTGGCCGGCAGCTCCCACAAAGGGCCGCCCCTGGCGGTCTTCTTCGGCTCCCGGGCCTTCTCCGATAAACATCAGGCGCGCCGCGGGATTCCCCTCGCCGAAAACGATATTGGTCCGCCCCTGGCTCAGCGGGCATTTGCGGCAGCCTGCCATTTCGGCCCTGAGCTCTTCGAGGGTGAAGGGCCCCCGCATATCCGCGAGAGTCAGCTGTTCTATCGCGAAGCTAAACAAATCAGCCACCTGCCCCGATTACATCGTTAATTATGTCTGCAGTATTAGGCTATCAGCGTTTGGCATTATAGGTGCCGGTGCTAATCATGGTGGTCGTGGTGGTGGAAGTGGAGGTGCTCGTGTCCGTCGGCGTGGATGTGGGCGTGGTAGTGCTCGTGCACGAGGTTGGCCCGCAGGAGCAGCTCCCGGTCGCCCAGTATTTCAAGCGGCCGGCCGTCGGCGATCAGCCGGTGGTCCTCGCCGAGCACCAGCACGCGCCGGGCCAGAGCAGGAATGATATCAAGGTCGTGCGTGGCGATAACGATAGTTTTGCCGGCGGCGTGCAGCTTCTGCAGAAAGGTGACGAGCCAGTACTGGCTGCGGGGGTCAAGGTTGGCCGTAGGCTCGTCCAGGAGAAGCACTTCGGGATTCACGGCCATAACGGCGGCAAGGGCCACCTTCTTCTTTTCACCGCCGCTCAGGCGATAGGGGGGCCGGTCGCGTAAGGCTTCGAGACCGAAGTAGGCCAGCACCTCTTCCACAGTCCTGCGGACAGTCTCCTTGGGTAGTCCTAGCTGCAGGGGGCCGTAGGCCACCTCGTCCCAGACAGTGGGACAAAAGAGCTGGGCGTCGGTGTTCTGAAAGACAAAGCCGACCCTGCGCCGCAAGGCGTGGGCGAAAGCCGCCTCGCGCAACCGTTTCTCGCTCAGTTCCTCCCCGAAGACGTATACCGAACCCGACGTCGGCCAGAGGAGAGCCGCCATGATCTTGAGCAGCGTCGACTTGCCCGATCCATTGGCCCCCAAAAGCGCCAGGACCTCTTTACGATACACCCGCAGGCTGACGCCGTCCAGGACGGCATGTCCGGCATGATAGGCGTAGCTTACGCTTTCAAGGCGGTAGACCTCACCGGACAAAAGCCTCACCTCCGACAAACACGACAACGGCCAGGGCCACGGCAAGAGCGAAAACCCCGTCGCGTCGGCTGAGCTTGAAATCCTCAATCGTGCGGGGCTCTCCGGAGTACCCCCTGGCCTTCAAAGCCTGGTAAACTTCGTCGCTTAAGGTGATCGACCGGCTAAGAAGGGTGGCTATGCTGCGGGCGGCAAAACGACGGCGCTCAGGGACGGCCGCCGGGTTGATCGCCCGCGACTCCCGCGCCATCGCGAGGTCGAGGATGTTCTGCAGGAGCAGGAACAGATAGCGTAAAGACGTTTCCAGGAGCATCACTATCGTCAGGGGCACGAACAGGGCGCGGAGCGCCCGGAAAAGGTGCCCCCATTTCGTCGTCATCGGCAAAAGCAGGGCCAGTGTCGTGCAGGCCGCAACACGCAGAACAGTAACCAGGACGCGGTTGATTCCTTCGGCCGAAAGGTAGAGCTCGTCCGGCAGGGCCAGCGGTCCGACGGCAACAGGATGCGAGGGCCCCCAGACGGTAACAACCGCCGTCCCGGGGGTGTACCAGCTCAGCATCAACGGCAGGGCCACAAAACCGCCGAAAAAAAGAGCTACCGGCCACACCCTGGTCAGGATAAGGGCCGGGGGGACGTGGGAAGCAAAAGCCAGCCCCAGCACAAGAAAATAAAACAAGATCAGGAAGCCGGGGCTTTCGAGGGCAACAGCCGAAACAATCAGCGCCACAACGGCTGCAACCTTGACACGGGGATCAATGCCCTGCAAGAGACCGACCGCGTTGATCCGGCTGCCGGCAAGGAAATCCTCTCGCATAATCTCCGTGACCCTGGTTACCGTCCCGGCCAGGAAGCTCCTGCGCCGGCCGGCGGGAACGGCGGCAGGGCTGTATTCGGCCTGCAGCCAGGCCGGCAACCCCTGCGGGGTGGGAGGTGAGAAGTTGGAAGTGAGTTCGGTTCTTGAGTCTGAAGCTACGAAATCTTGATCATGCACGCTGCTCACCTCTGCCCTCGCAATCAGTCTTCTTACAAGCCTTTAGTCCTGCAGGCGTTCCAGGATGATGCGGTGGTCTACCAGGGCCATCTCCGCGACCCTGGCCTTGACGATCTTGCGGCGGCCGAAGATGTCCTCGAGCAGCAGGCCGTCCTCGTAAGGAACGATCTTGTCCACCGCCTCGAGCAGCAGCTCTTCTTTATCGCCGTCGCGCAGGTAGGCATTGGCCTCACACATTTTTATCCCTCCCTGTACCTTACACCACAAGGGTTCTGCAACCCAAAAGGCAGGCCGTCCTGGTGCCTGGAGCCTAACAGCTCAGCCTACCTAATATCCTACCACAAAAAAACGCCACGGAGGGACCGAGGCCTCCGTGGTCGGCAGAATCTTTTACCTTGAACCTCGACGCTTCAGCCTGTTCCAAAGCCTTTCGAGACCACCGGGGCGCAGCTCGATGACGTGCTGCTCATCGCCTTCCGGATGAGTCAAGACACCGAACCTGCGGCCGGAAGGCACGACAACAACCCGCCGCCGATATTCACGCCCTTCCTTAAGATATCCTACCTCTATCGTTTCTTGCGCGGCCAGAGCCGCCTGCAGGTCAGTACGGTTGAAGACGGCAATACCGTTGACCTCGGTGATGATGTCGCCGGACCGGATGCCGGCGTTCCAGGCGGGGGAGCCCCGTCCAACATCGAGTACCGCTACCCCTTCGTAACTTGGCACGTACCGGGGCCGGGCTCCGAACTCCCCCCGCTTGCCGATGTAGATGGTCAGTTCATGGCCTAACGGTGAGAACAGTGCCGCCAGCCAGACAAAGGCATGGTTTTGCGCAGCCAAGTAGGCCAGGGCAAAAAGGACAAGGCTGAAACCGGTAAGGTGAATCGCCGAGATGCGGCTCCTCTCGACAGGCGTCCGGGCAAGGGCAATGTCCGAATACCCCAGGGCGGCCACTACCGGCAGCATCATGTAGATAAGATTGTCGGGATTCCCGGGCAGGCTGGCGGGAATCAGCGGCCACCAGTCCGGCATTTGCACAGTCTGGGCTCCAACGGGCAGGGAACCCACAACGAGCAGGGCCACGATCGGGATGGGCCAGAACTTCTGCAATGTAAAAGCGCCGACGACTTGACCTCCGGCCAGGTGAACATAAGCCGGCACGGCCCCGATGTGCCCGCTGACCAGGATCAACACGGCTTCCACGAAATGCAGGATGGCGACGAGGGCCATCACCTGGGGGATGTCGATGGCGGGAAACCCAAATAGGAGATTGGCAAGAGCGAGCAGTCCCCCGGCATAGGAAAAACAAAGGAAGCGGGGATGGACGAGCATCAGGGCGATGGCCACCGGAAGCAGGTACTGAAAGGCCGCCCCGTTAAGGGTAAGCCCGGTCACGACAATCAGGAGGCTGCCCACGATGCCCCCTGCAAACCCGTATAGCGTAGCCAGCGCCGTATCGGACAGGACCTTATTGCCGGTCGATCCCAGGAAGTTCCTCCGCAGCGCCGCCACCCTGCTGTACTGCAGGGCGACCAGGGCCACCACAATCCAGAAAGCCGGGTGGGTTAGGGCCGCCAGCATGCCAAGGATCACCTGGTTGAGTGCCCAACTGAACGAAAACATTATTTTAGCTCCCAGACTATGCTTAAAGCTTCTTCTTCAGAACTTCCAGCGCCCTGTCCAATTGAACGTCGCTCGTGCTTCCCTCCGGCTGTTCGACAACGATGTCCGGTTCAATGCCCTTCTTATGAAGGTCGGTCCGGTTGGGCGTCAGGTAGCGCGCGGTAGTCAGTTTCAAGCCCGCCCCGTCTCTCAGAGGAAAGAGGCTCTGAACAACGCCCTTTCCGAAGGTCCGCGTCCCGACAAGGGTACCGACCTTGGCGTCCTTGACCGCCCCGGCGACGATTTCCGCAGCGCTGGCGCTGTCCTGGTTAACGAGCACGACCAGGGGCAGACCCAGTTTTCCGGGTTTGCTCTCGAAAACCTCGTCCTTCCCGGAACGGTAGTCGATATACACGATAGGTCCTTTGTCCATGAAGAGGTCGCTGACCTCGACGGCAGATCCGAGATTCCCGCCGGGGTTGTTACGCAGGTCCAGGATCAGGCCTTTCAGATTCTTGGACCCCAGATCGGACAAGGCGTTCTCGACTTCAGCAGGCGTCTGCTCCGTAAACTGGCTGACGCTGATATAGCCGATGCCGGGCTCCAGCAGCCGGTGTTCTACGGACGGAATCGTGATTTCTTCACGGGTAATGGTAAAATACAGGGGCCGGTCATGGTTTTCGCGCTTGATCACCAACTCGACCTTTGTACCGACAGGACCGTGGATCATGGCTACCGCCGTTTCAAGGTCCATGTCGCTCACCTTGCGGCCGTCGATCTCGGTAATCACGTCGCCTTCCTTGAGCCCCTCCCTCGCCGCCGGCGTCCCCTCAAAGGGTTTAATGACCAGCAGTCCCTGGCTGCGCATCCCGACCAGAATACCTATCCCTCCGAAGGACCCCCTGATCTGTTCACGAAAACGGTCATAGGTCTCGGGCTCCAGGTAAGCCGAGTAAGGGTCGTCGAGAGACTGCACCATACCGCTGATGGCCCCTTCAACAAGGGTGCCGAACCGGGCCTGGCCGATGTATTCGGTCTCGATCAGCTGCAAAACGCGCAGGAGATTGCCTATCTGCTGATAATTCGTCACCGCTGCATAAACAGCGAAAGCGGCCAAGACTGTAAAAAGAAAAGCCAGACCGGCCAGCAAAACGCGCAGGCCCCTTGATCCCCGCAAACAACACACCACCGATCTTCATACTTACGACCTACGACGTACGACCTACTGGATTGGTACGCCTATTATACTATATCAGGCCCCTAGAAAATACAACCAACACCGCCCTTGGATGTGTTGGTTGTGTTTAATGCTTAGCGCTTAGTGCCTATGTCTAAGGCACAGCCTTAGACGTAGTTATGCGGGTTAACGGCGTTCCCGTTGACCCTGACCGTAAAGTGCAGGTGCGGGCCGGTCGACCAGCCGGTGCTGCCCACGGCGCCGATCCTCTGCCCCTTGATGACAACTTCACCCTCACTGACGCTCTGCCGCGAAAGGTGCGCGTACAGAGTCGTCAGGCCACCGCCGTGATCAAGCATAATGACCTTGCCGTATCCCTGCAGCGTCCCGACATAGATCACCGTTCCCGACTGCGCGGCCACGACCGGGGTGCCGGTGGGCGCCGGGATATCGATACCGTCGTGAAAACGCGTTACCCTGAGAATGGGGTGGATGCGGTTGCCGAAGTCGGAAGAAACACTGGTATACCCCGGCAGCGGCCATGCGAAGGGACCTTCGGCCTGGGGCCCCTTCCCGGCACGCTGGCGGGCGATCTCGTTCAGGATCTGCTGTTCCTTTCTTTCCAGCTCGTCCAGTTCGCGCTGCAGCCGGGTCAGGTCCCGCCTGGCGACATTCAGCACGTCGGCCTTTTCTCTCTGGCGTGCGGTCAGATCCTGATAAACGCCTTCCTCGGCCTGCTTGAGGGAGGCGATCTCCGCTCTCTTCTCCTCAAAAGCCTTTTTTCTCTCGGCCACCGCATCACGCCGGGCCGCGATTTCGGCAACGAGGCCGGCGTCTCTCCCCACGATGCAGCTGACGTACTCGGCGCGGGAAACCAGATCGGAAAAACTCCTTGCCGCCAGCAGGAATTCGAGATAGCTGGTGCTCCCGTTCTCGTAAAGGCTTACCACGCGTTCCCTAAAAAGCGCGTCGGTAGCCTCCAGTTCGGCTTCCGTTTGCTGCAGCTGCGCCACGGTGTACTCCAGCTGCCTTTCGGCTTCGGCGAGAGAAACCTGCAGAGCCTCCAGTTCCCTGGTCTTCTGGTCGATGGAGCGGTCGAGCTGGGCCAACTGCCTGGTGTAGGTGGAAACGGTACCCTTTTGCTGGTTGACCAGGCGTCTCTGCTCTTCGAGTTTCTTTCGGGTTTCTCTCAGTTGGTCCTCCAGGTTGCCGGCGTATGTAGCCGCCAGCGGTCCTAAAAGGACTGATGCGATAGTTGTCGCTACTACAAGAACACTCATCCATTTTCGCAACAACTGCCATGCCCCCAGACAGGTGTTGGGTGTACGACCTACGACTAAACGTTAAGGAACTTTCTGATGGAAACCATGCTCCCCAGCCCTCCCATGGCCAGGCCCAGGCAAAGGAGTCCTCCAAAGACAGGGACTAACAGCCGGGGATCATTGACAAGCCGTAAAAAGAAAAGGGAAGCCTTTTCGACCTCCAGGGTCAGGTAGTAGTAACCACCGGCCAGGAACGCCGTCGAAACAAGCGCGCCGATCAAACCCACGGCCATCCCCTCCATCAGGAAGGGCAGCCGCACGAACCAGTTGCTGGCCCCAAGGAACTTCATCACGCTTACTTCCTGCTGCCTGGCCACTACCGACAGCCGCACGGTCGTCACAATGAGGAAAACGGCGGCCACGGCCAGCAAGCCCGCGGCGCCCAGTGAAACGGCATTAAGCCAGCGGGTGATGGCGATCAGCTTTTCAACCCAGCCCTGGCCATAGCGGACCTTTTTTACACCGGGCATCTCCTGAATCTGCCGGGCGATTACCGGAACCAGTTCGGCGCGCTCGGCCTTGATCCTGTACCCGTCGGGCAGCGGGTTGTCCTCTTCAAGGCCGTCGAGGATGTCTCTGTTTTCCCCCAGAGCCTCCCTCATTTCCTCCAGGGCGCGCTCTTTGGGCACGAATACACAGGAATCTATGCCGCTCAATTGCTGAATGCGCTCGTCAAGAAGCTCTTTGTCCGCCCCTTCAGCCAGGAAGACGTTGATCTCAACGCTCGACTCGACAGTCTTCATCAACTGGCTGGCATTGATGGCGATAAGGAGAAAACTCCCCAGGATGCCCAGCGAGACCGCAATCATGCCGGCGGAGGCCACGGCCATCCAAAAGTTGCGGGTCAAGGCCTGGATTGCCAGGCGCAGGCAGTACACGAGCCTATTGAGCATACCCGTAACTCCCCTGTTCCTCATCCCTTACAATACGGCCCCTGTCCAGGGCTACAACACGTTTCATCATCTCATTGACGATATCCCAGGCGTGCGTGGCAACAATGATCGTCGTCCCGGCGGCGTTGATCTGTTCCAAAAGACTCATCAGGTCCCTGGACGTCTCGGGATCAAGGTTGCCGGTAGGCTCGTCGGCTAAAATAACGAGAGGGCTCTTAACGATGGCCCGGGCAATGCAGACCCGCTGCTGTTCGCCGCCCGACAGCTGGTGCGGGTAAGCCCCGGCCTTTTCCAGCAAGCCGACGCGGGCCAGCACCTCCGGGACCTTGGCGCGTATCTCCCGCTGGGAGGCGCCGAAAACCTCGAGGGCCAGCGCCACGTTTTCAAAAGCCGTCTTCTGGGGAAGGAGCCTGAAGTCCTGAAAGATCATACCTATGCGCCGGCGTAAGGCCAGAACGTCGCGGCCGCGCATCCGGGCCACGTTCTTGTCATTGAAGAACAGCTGGCCTGAGGTCGGGAGCTCCTCCCGGAAAATGAGCTTGAGGATGGTCGATTTGCCGGCCCCGCTGTGGCCGACCAGAAAAACGAACTCCCCCCGCCTGATACGGAGGTTGATATCCTTAACGGCCTCGGTCGTTGAGCCCGGGTAAATCTTGCTTACCGAGTAAAACTGTATCAAGTAAACGCCTCCGGGGAAATTGTGGTGGTTAGCCGTATCCAAGTTCTTCGACAGGATCTCCAAGATTCCTCTAGAAACGGTAGAAAAAGGACATTTATCCCATCTGTCAACTTATTGACTAATTTGCGATTCGTGAAAAGAAAGACCGGATAACTTCGTTGTACGTTATACGTCGTACATCGTACGAAGAAGAACGGATTCGACACTGCCGAATCCGAACCTCTCTGTCCCAATGCTACACACTGCCGGGTTTCTTTCGCCCCACTCCGGTTCTCGTCTCCAAACTTTTCCGTACGACCTACGACGAACGACGTACAGCGAATCTATCCCTTTTTGCGTTTTACGACCTCTTTCACGGCTGCCAGGACGGCCGAAGCCGTAAGCCCGTATTTTTCCAGCAGTTCCGCCGGCTTGCCCGACTCGCCGAAGGTGTCCATCACCCCGACGCGCTTCATCGGCACGGGGAAGTTCTCGACCAGGGTTTCGGCGACGGCGCTGCCGAGCCCGCCGATGACGCTGTGCTCCTCCGCGGTCACGACGGCCCCGCTGGCACGGGCCGCCTCGACGACAGCCTCGACGTCGAGCGGCTTAATGGTGTGCATGTCGATCACGGCCACCGAGAGGCCCTCTTCCGCGGCCAGTTCGGCCGCCCGCAGCGCTTCGGCCACCATGATGCCGCAGGCGATGACCGCAGCGTCGTTCCCGGAACGCAGCTTAACGGCCTTCCCCGGGGTAAAGCTGAACCCCTGATCGTGGAGGATGGGGACAGCCGAGCGCCCCAGGCGGATGTAGACCGGACCGTTGATGTCGACGGCGGCCCGCACTGCACCGTAGACCTCCACCGCGTCAGCCGGCACGAAGACCGTCATGTTGGGAAGGCTGCGCATCAAGGCGATATCCTCGACAGACTGGTGCGAGCTCCCGTCCTCGCCGACGGTCAGTCCGGCATGAGTAGCGGCGATCTTCACGTTCAGCCTGGTGTTCGCGACACTCTGGCGGATCTGGTCAAAAGCCCGCCCGGCGGCGAATACGGCAAAAGTGCTGCAGAACGGGATCTTCCCCGCAGCAGCAAACCCGGCGGCCATACCCACCATGTTCGCCTCGGCCACGCCCATATCGAAAAAGCGTTCCGGGAAACGCTTCGCAAAATCTATGGTCTTGGTCGACTTGGCGAGGTCCGCGTCCAGCACAACGATATCGGCTCTTTCCTCGCCGAGCTGCACCAGGGCCTTCCCGTATGCCTCGCGGGTCGCTATCTTTTCCATTCCTCACACAACCTCCCCGTCTTTATCGCTGCAATTCGGCGAGAGCTCTCTCTACTTCTTCCGGCTTCGGAGCCACCCCGTGCCACTCGCACTTGTTTTCCATAAACGAAACGCACTTGCCTTTAACGGTCCTGGCAATGATCGCCGTCGGACGGCCCTTGACGGTTCTCGCTTCATCGAGAGCCTGGAGGATCTGGCCCATATCGTGCCCGTCGATGACGATCACGTGCCAGCCGAAGGCCTTGAATTTGTCAGGAATCGGCTCGGGGTTCATAACCTCCTGCACCGGCCCGTCGATCTGGAAACTGTTGAAATCGACAAAGGCCACCAGGTTGTCAATTTTATAATGGGCGGCGGCCATGGCGGCCTCCCACACCTGACCTTCCTGGATCTCGCCGTCTCCTAAGAGGACGTAGACTCTGTAGTCACGGCCGTCAAGCTTCGCGGCCAGGGCCATCCCGTTGGCCGCCGAGAGCCCCTGTCCAAGGGAGCCCGTCGACATCTCGACGCCGGGAAGCTTCTTCATGTCCGGATGCCCCTGCAAGCGCGAACCCAGCTTGCGCAGGGTGGCCAGTTCATCCACGGGGAAATATCCCCGCTCGGCCAGTGCCGCGTAGAGGACAGGCGCGGCGTGCCCCTTGGAAAGGACAAAACGGTCGCGCTCAGGCCAGCCGGGGTTCTGCGGGTCGATGCGCATCTCCTTGAAATACAGGGCGGTGACGATGTCGGCTGCTGAAAGCGAACCCCCGGGGTGTCCCGACCCGGCCGCGCCCAGCATGCGGATGATATGCCGTCTGATCTCGCGGGCCCGTTCTTTAAGGGTCCCAATAATCTCCTGGTCCATTTCATACCTCCAAATCAAAGAAGTCAGAGGTCTGAAGTCAGAGGTCAGACCTTGAAGTTAGGTTTTTTCGGGTTCAAGGCGCTTGAAGCCCTCGCCGAAGACCTCCCGCACGTCGGTGACGACAACGAAGGCTCTCGGATCGATCTCATGGACGAGATCCTTCAATCGGGTGACCTCACTGCGGCTCACCACCGTCAACAGCACGTCCCGCTCCGCGCCGGTGTATGCTCCTATTCCCCGCCAGATCGTCGCCCCGCGGTCTAGCTCGGTGTTGATTTTTCCGGCGATTTGATCGGGGTATGAGGAAATAATGAAAAAGGCCTTGGTAAAGCTGATACCCTCCTGAACCGTGTCAATGATCCAAGCCGTGACGAAAATGGTGATCAGCGCGTAAAGAGCCAGCTCGTAAGACCGGAAGGCTATGCCGGCGGCCAGGACGACCGAGGCGTCGATTAGAAAGAGCAGCTGGCCGACGTTGATGCCCACGTAGTGGCGGACGATAAGAGCGGCAAAATCGGTGCCGCCCGTCGTCCCCTTCGAGCGGAAGACGAGGCCCAGCCCCAAACCGACCAGCACGCCGCCGAACAGGCTCGCCAGCAGGGCGTCACGCGTAGCTACAGGAAGCCAGGGAGCCAACCCGTCGACAAACAGCGAAAGGGTTACCGTCCCGTACAGCGACCGGAATCCCACCTGGAGCCCCAGCTTGTAGAGCCCCCAAAGGAAAAGGGGGACGTTGAGGGCAAGGATCGTAATGCCTACCGGGAAGCCGACCAGGTGATAGATGATCGTGGCAATGCCGCTTACACCGCCGGCGGCGATCTTGTTGGGCACGAGGAAAAGGTCGAGCCCCAGGGCGGTGAGGAGGACCCCGAGTGTGAGCACCAAGTACTCCCTGGCGTTACGGACCAACACCTTGCGTACCAAAATCTGACCCCTCAACTTAGAATAACCGTTCTTGCCGGCAGGCACTCTAACTATTCTTTTTTCTCGACAGCGAATCCTTCATGACGACAAAAGGACCGCTTTGGGGACCTGTAACTTTTTCAACAGCCCCTTTTGGCGGTCCCTTATCCTGATGCCTGATGCATAGCGCTAGCGCCAAGGAGGCAGGCAAAGTTTTCCAACAGCCCCGTTAGCGCCGGGCTTCTTTTCTTGCTTGATGTACAAGGTAGGCCCTGATAAAATCGTCGATGTCGCCGTCGAGAACGGCGTTAACGTTGCCCTTCTCCACCTTGGTGCGGTGGTCTTTGACCAGCGCGTACGGGTGCATGACATAAGACCTGATCTGGCTGCCCCAGGCGATGTCGAGCTGTTCCCCGCGCAGCGCGGCGATCTCTTCTTCGCGCTTGCGTATTTCCAGCGCCAGCAGTTTCGACTGGAGGAGTTTCATGGCCGCCAGGCGGTTGGCCAGCTGGGAGCGCTCGTTCTGGCAGGATACCACGATGCCCGTAGGCAGGTGGGTGATGCGTACCGCCGAGTCCGTCTTGTTGACGTGCTGGCCGCCCGCTCCCGCCGAGCGGAAGGTGTCGATCCGCAGGTCTTCGGGGTTGATGTTCACCTCGGCCGTTTCATTAACCTCCGGAAGGACATCTACCGAAGCAAAGGAGGTATGCCGGCGGCCGCTGGCATCAAACGGTGAAATCCGTACCAGACGGTGAACACCCTTTTCTGAACTGAGATAGCCGTAAGCATTCGGGCCGGAAATCAAAAGCGTGGCGCTTTTGATGCCGCCCTCATCGTCGTCGAGGAGGTCCAGCACGCTGACCTTAAAGCCGCGCCGCTCCGCCCAGCGGATGTACATCCGCATCAACATCTCGGCCCAGTCCTGGGCCTCCAGCCCGCCCGCCCCGGCGTGCAGGCTCAGGATCGCGTTGCGGTGATCGTAGGGGCCCGAAAGGAGCAGCTCTATTTCCATGGACTGGACCTCCCGGTCCAGCCGGTCCAGCTCATCCTGCACTTCCTCCGCTATGGCGACGTCGTCCTCGTCCTCGCCAAGGGCCAGCAGAGTGGCTGTATCCTCGTAAAGCTGTTCGATCCTCCTGAAATTATCCACGGCGTCCCGGAGCTGGGCCACCTTCTGCGTAATCTCCTGCGCCTTCTCCGGGTTGCCCCAGAAATCGGGGGTTGCCATCTCGCGTTCCAGACGCTCGATCTCCGCTTCTTTGGCGGGGAGGTCAAAGAGAGGCCTTGAGGTCGCGCAGGCGCCCCTCAAGCTCCTCCAGTCTGTCTCTTAATTCCGGGTACATTATTTCCTCCTAATGAATAGTTACCATCACTCGTACTTAGACTTTGCACTTAACACCTTACACCTACTCGCGGCCGCAGCACTTCTTAAATTTCTTGCCGCTCCCGCAGGGGCAGGGATCGTTGCGCCCCACTCTTTTCTCCTTGCGGACGGGCTGCTTCGGACCCTCGTCTTCGCCGCGGTTCTCGACCACCTGGCGGTGCTGTTCCTGCGCAGGAGCCACCCGGACGCGGAACAGGAAGCGGATGACGTCCTCCTGGATGCTGGCGATCATGTTCTGGAACATCTCGTAGCTCTCGAACTTGTACTCCACGAGGGGGTCTTTCTGCCCGTAGGCCCTCAGCCCGATCCCCTCGCGCAGCTGGTCCATGGCGTCGAGATGGTCCATCCACTTCTCATCGACGACGCGCAGGATGACCATCCGCTCGATCTCCCGCAAGGTTTCGGCACCCAGTTCTTCCTCGCGCTGCCGGTAGGCTTCACGCGACTGCTCCAGGAGGAATTCTTTAAGTTCGTCGCGCTTCATCCCGGCAAGGTTTTCCACGGTCAGGCGGTGGTGAGGCAAGAACACCTGGCTCGCGTATTCAAGGAGCCCCTCATAGTTCCACTCCTCGGGGTGAACGCCTTCAGGAGTGTAAGTCTCGACCGCCCTTCCCACAACCTCTTCCATCATCTGGTCAACGACCGTTCGCATGTCCTCACCGGTTAAAACCTGGCGGCGCTGGCGGTAAATCAGCTCGCGCTGCTGGTTGATGACGTCGTCGTACTCCAGGACGTGCTTGCGCATGCTGAAGTTGCGGTTTTCGACCTTCTTCTGCGCGCTCTCCAGGCTCTTGGAAATCAGGCCGTGCTCAAGGGGCACGTCTTCATCAATCTTGAGCTTATCCATCAGCCCGGCGATGTTGTCGCCGCCGAACAGGCGCATTAAATCGTCGTCCAGTGCCACATAAAACTGCGATGAACCCGGATCGCCCTGGCGCCCGGTACGGCCCCGTAGCTGGTTGTCGATACGCCGGCTCTCGTGGCGCTCGGTCCCTATGATGTGCAGGCCGCCAAGAGCCACAACCTCGTCGTGCTCGCGGTCGGTTATCTTCTTAAACTCCCGGTAAAGTTCCTGAAAGACCCGCCTCGCCTCCTGAACTTCGGGCCTGCAGGGCCCTACCTCGGCAGCCTCGGCGATGATCTCCGGATCGAACCCCCGTTTGCGCATTTCCTGCTTGGCCATAAAGGCCGGGTTGCCCCCGAGAAGAATATCGGTGCCGCGGCCGGCCATGTTGGTGGCGATGGTCACCGCGCCCTTGCGCCCGGCCTGGGCGACGATCTCCGCTTCCTTCTCGTGGTACTTGGCGTTCAACACCTGGTGCGGGATGCCCCGCCGGCGCAGCATCTGGCTGAGGATCTCGGATTTCTCAATCGAGATCGTCCCCACCAGGACGGGCTGTCCCACGGCGTGGCGACGGGCGATTTCGTCGACGACGGCCTGGAACTTGGCCCTCCCCGTCTTATAAATCACGTCGGGCATATCGACACGGATCATCGGTTTATTCGTGGGAACGACGACGACGTCCAGCTTGTAAATCTTCCGGAACTCCTCCTCTTCGGTGGCCGCCGTGCCCGTCATGCCGGCCAGTTTCTCGTACATCCGGAAGTAGTTCTGGAACGTGATCGTCGCCAGGGTCTGCGACTCCCGCTCGATCCTGACGCCTTCCTTGGCCTCGATGGCCTGGTGCAGCCCGTCGCTGTAACGGCGCCCGAACATGAGGCGGCCGGTGAACTCGTCGACGATGATGATCTGTCCGTCCTTGACCACGTAGTCGACGTCACGCTTCATCAGGGCGTGCGCGCGCAGCGCCTGGTTGAGGTGGTGCATCAGCTCGATGTTGCGGTCGTCCGCCAGGTTGTCGATCTTCAACGCCTTCTCGACCTTATCGATACCCTCTTCAGTGATGGTCACCGTCCGTGCCTTTTCGTCAACCGTATAGTCAACGTCCGGCTTCAGTCTCGGAACGAGCCGGGCGAAGGTATGGTACAGGTCGGTAGGTTTATTGGACTGTCCTGAAATGATCAGCGGCGTCCTGGCCTCGTCGATGAGGATGCTGTCCACCTCGTCGATGATGGCATAGAAGAGCTCGCGCTGGACCATCTCTTCCGGCCGCAGGGCCATGTTGTCCCGGAGGTAGTCGAAGCCGAACTCGTTGTTGGTCCCGTAGGTAATGTCGGCCGCATAGGCCTTTTTCCGCTGGCTGTGGTCCAGGCCGTGGACGATCAAGCCCACGCTCAAGCCCAGGAACCGGTATACCTGGCCCATCCACTCGCTGTCCCGGCGGGCCAGGTAGTCGTTCACGGTAACGATGTGCACGCCGCGCCCCAAAAGAGCGTTAAGGTAGGCGGGGAGCGTAGCGACAAGCGTCTTGCCCTCGCCGGTCTTCATCTCGGCGATCCGGCCCTCGTGAAGGACGATCCCGCCCATCAGCTGCACGTCGAAATGGCGCATGTCCAGCACGCGCCTCGACGCCTCGCGCACGACGGCGAAGGCGGGAGCCAGGATGTGATCGACCTCCGCGCCGTTAGCCAGCCGTTCCCTGAACTCGACCGTCTTGGCGGCCAGTTCCTCATCCGACAGGGTCTGCATCTCGGGTTCAAGCGCGTTTATTTCTGCGACATCCCGGCTCAGCCTTTTGATCTCCCGGGCATTGTCGTCGAACCAGTTCTTAATAAAACCGATCAACGGTCACACCTCGCCACTTGAACGCTCGCATGCAAAGATGCGCGCATTCGCACAAATGAAGGAACCCAGCGGTTCCTTTAATCTTTTTATTTTAGCATTGTAAGCAGGTCATTGCAACCAAGCAGCAGACAAAAAATGGCAGCAAGGTGGCATAAAAAAGCGCGCCTGGCGGCGCGCTTTCTTGCCGAATTGCCTTTTATTCGGGCTCGATCAAGCCGTAGTTGCCGTCTTTGCGTTTGTAAACGACATTGACTTCCTGGGTTTCAGCGTTCGAGAACACGAAAAAGCTGTGTCCCAGGAGATTCATCTGCATAACGGCTTCCTCGACCTGCATGGGCTTGATGGCAAACCGCTTGACGCGCACCACGCGGAAGGACTCGTCGTGTCCTTCGTCCTCAGCATCCCTGGCCTCGGCCGTCCGCAGCCTCTTGCTAAGACGCCCCTTAAACTTTTCAACCTGCTTCTCGAGCTTTTCAACAACCAGGTCAACCGACGCATACATATCCGGTGTCGCTTCTTCGCCGCGCAGGATCATCCCGTTGATGGGAATGGTAACTTCAACGCGGTGCGAATCCCTCTCCACCGAAAGAGTAACCTGAGCGTCACCAAAGTTGTTCAAGAGCTTATCCAGCTTGTTGAGGCGTTTTTCCACATAACTTCTCAAAGCATCCGTGACCTCTATGTTTTTGCCGCGCACGTTGACTCGCATTCGCTCTCACTCCTTTGGCTCGAGTTAACCTATAGTATTCCCTCCCATCGAGAAATATCCTGCGTTGGAATGTGAAAACAAGTCTGTCGAAAAAAGGTTTGGCGAAAGCCGTACACGGTGGCAAAATCCTGTGGATATAGTGGATAAACCTGTGAATAACAGGCTTTTCAGGGCTCCATATTGTGGACAAGGTAAATCATGGTGTTGGCATTTGTCGAAGTAACCATAATTCAGTAAAGACAGGTCAACGGCTGCCCCCGGCGAACGTAAGGCCCAGGACCTGCCCCGCGCCCGCGCGTTTCAAGGCCTGAGCGGCTGCGGCCATCGTGCTCCCGGTTGTGAAGACATCATCAACAACAACGACTATACGCCCTTTTACAAGGGGCTCGCTCCCGGGCGTCACAGCAAAGGCCCCGGCCATGTTGCGCCTCCGTTTGGCCCGGCTTAAGCCCGTCTGGGGCTGGGTTTCCCGCGTCCTGACGAGAACTCTGGCTGCCGGCAGCCGGGAAAGTTCGCTCAATGCCCCGGCCAACAGCTCAGCCTGGTTAAAGCCGCGTTCCCGGAAGCGCTCTTTCCCCATCGGTACCGGGACGAGCAGTTCGGCCTTCCGGTAGCCTTCTTCAGCCTGAAAGGTCTTGAGCATCAGTCCGGCCATAAAAGAAGCAAGGTGCCGCCTGCGCCGGTACTTGAGCTGGTGAACGGCCTCACGGGCGCAGCCCTCGTAAGGAAAAGAGGCGCGGTTAAAGGCAAAGGGCCAGCGCCGTCCCGGGCATTCCGCGCAGAACCCCGCCAT
The DNA here is from genome assembly GCA_036804525.1 of Bacillota bacterium. GTDB lineage: Bacteria > Bacillota > Desulfotomaculia > Desulfotomaculales > JASEER01 > JBFLVT01. The sequence continues at coordinate 49,334 of DAIRSE010000014.1, forward strand.
GGAAACGACGGCAAACCGGCCGCACACGGCGCAGCGAGACGATCCGGCGGTAAGCGCCGCCAGATCCTCCCTGCACTGTCGGCACACCTCGCCGCTGCCGCCGCCGCAAAGGGGACAGGCCCGGGAGAGAGGGAAGATCAGGTCGATCAAGCCTGTCCATAAATCGCGCCATACCGTTACCAGTCGCGAAAGCCCCCTGTCTTTACCCTGGACCAGTAGCCGGCGGTATCCCCCGTAGCCGCGGCTCTACGCAGGCCTTCCTCGGCATGCGCGAACAGCGCTTCCACCGTCTCCCCGTCATGCGGGTACACGGCCGTAGCCGAGCGGAGCGAGACCGGGCATTCGCCGTCTCCGGTGTTGAAAGAACGCTGCTCTACCGCCCGCCGCAGGCGCTCCGCCACCTGGGCGGCCTCAATCTCACCGGTATCGGCCAAGAATACGGCGAAGGCGTCATCCCCGTAACGCCCGACAGGAATATCAGGGCCGCATCGACGGGCAAGCAGGCTTGCTGTCTGCCGTAGAACGGCATCGCCGGCGCGATCCCCGAAACGGCGGTTAACCTGGCCCAGTCCTGCAATTTCCAAGAGAAGGGCTACCGCCGGCCTCTCTTCTTCCCGGCACTGCAGGAGCTGCTCACCGGCCTTCTGCAGGAACGCCTGCCGGTGAGGCAGCCCCGTCAGGGCGTCGCATCCGGTCAAACGAGCGACACGGTCGTAAAGGAGAGTGTTATTGATGGCCACTGCAGCCTGCCCGGCGATAATGGTGAGGATGTGCAGGTTACGCTCGTCGTAGACACCGGGGCGCCGCGCCCCGACGACAAAGACCCCGGAAACCTGGTCCTCAACCAGCAGCGGAATAATGATCAACGAACGCAGGAACTGGGGTAGCCCGGGCTCGCGGGCCAGTCGTGCGTCCCCGCGGGTATCGTAAATAACGACGGGCTCCTTACCCTGGATAGCCCCAGCGGCATACCCCTCGCCGGGATCAAGGGCGGACTCCTCAAGGTCGCGGCTGAAGGGGCTCCTGACGGCACAGCAGCGGAAGAGGCCCGACCTGTCGTCCCAAAGATAGACGGCCGCCGTGTGGTAGGGGATGATCCTCTTGGCTTCGGTAAGGATGAAGTTCAGGAGCTCGGTCAAGTTCACGCTTGCCCCCAGGCGCTTGGCCACTTCGTAAAGGACGTTCAGTTCACGGTTACTGAGTTCAAGTTTCACGGTACGGCGGAGAAGAAGCTGTACGCCAAGCGCCGGCAGAAACAGCAAGTATGCGGCAGTCGCCCCGACGTAAGTGTAAATGATGCTTGCCAGGTAGGCCAGGGGGATGACGAACAGGTAGGTGCCGGCATCCCAGACCAGGGTGTTGTACCAGGAGATGCTGGGAAAGGACCAGCGGCGGGGGGCAACGTAAAGGTAGACAAGGATGTGGTTGGCGACCAGGTGGACACCGGCGAAGGCCAGCACGGGCAAAACGTTGGACAGGGCAAAACGCTGTTCGGAGGCGCCCCCAAGATAGTTGTAGGCCAGGGCGCCCGCAGCGATAGCCAGGGCACACTGCGCGGCGTTAAAAAGGGTAGTGCGCACGGGATTGCCACGGTTGACGATGCCCTGGCCGAAAAGGGTAGCCAGGGCGCCGACCCATGCCGCCGCGGGAAACCCGAACAGGAGAAAAGTGGCCAGTACGGCCGCAAATCCGCTGGAAAGCTGCCCGTGCGGGAACGAAACGACGAGCCATTCAGACAATACGCCGAGGCCGATGAGGGTCACGTACACGACGGCGTAATCCAGGTCGACGCCCGGGAAAAGCCCGGCGAGCAGGTAAAAACCCCCGCCGATTACCACCCACAGGTAGAGGGTATGCACCACCGTTCTAGGCCGCAACGGACCCCACCTCTAGGAAACATTTCGACAAAAACTTCCCCTCTCCTCCAAAAACAGTAAGCCGTTCGATACGGCCTACTGTTTGACACTGGGCAATGGGCGTTGCGCACCGGGCAGTGCGCGCCGTGCATCGGCACTGCGATGCACGGGCACTGCCATGAAAGAAGGGATTCGACCTTGGCCGAATCCCTTTAGTGTCTTAATCATGTAATACCTGGTTCTGAGACCATTCTCACGCTATTCTTCCGATACCCCATACCCTGCGCCCATCAAAGGTTGGCATCCGCGCGCAGGGCTTCAACTTTATCCAGCCTCTCCCAGGGGAGGTCCAGGTCGGGACGCCCGAAGTGACCGTAGGCAGCGACCTGCCGGTAAATGGGCCGGCGCAGGTCCAGGTCCCTGATGATCGCCCCGGGGCGGAGGTCGAAGTTCCGGTAAACGATCTGCGCAAGCTTCTCCTCGTCGATACGCGCCGTGCCGAAGGTATCGACACGGATGGACACGGGTTCAGCCACACCGATGGCGTAGGCCAGGTGCACCTCGCACTTGCCGGCCAAGCCTGCCGCCACGATATTCTTGGCGACCCACCGGGCGGCATAGCTGGCTGAACGGTCGACCTTGGTCGGGTCCTTGCCTGAAAAGGCTCCCCCCCCGTGACGGGCAATACCGCCGTATGTATCGACGATGATCTTGCGCCCGGTCAGGCCCGTGTCGGCATGCGGCCCGCCGAGGACGAAGCGGCCCGTGGGATTGATGTAGTATTTTGTCCGTTTATCCAGAAGCTCGGGACCTATGACCGGCTTAATGACGTAATCGATAACGTCCTCCCGGATCGTTTCCTGGTCGACGTCGGGACGGTGCTGGGTCGAAACGACCACGGTATGGACGCGGACCGGACGGCCGTTTTCATATTCGACGGTAACCTGGGTCTTGCCGTCGGGACGGAGGTAATCCAGGGTTTTGTCTTTCCGGAGCTGGGCCAGCCGCCGCGCCAGGCGGTGGGCAAGGGTGATCGGTAGGGGCATCAATTCCGGCGTTTCATCAGTGGCGTAACCGACCATAATGCCCTGGTCGCCCGCCCCGATTTCCTCCCTGAGCACGCCTTGAGCGATGTCGGGCGACTGCTCGTCGATGGAGGTGATCACGGCGCAGGTATCGCAGTCAAAACCGTACTTGGCGCGGGTGTAACCGATCTGGCAGACGGTATCGCGGACGATCCTGGGAATGTCGACATAGCAGTTGCAGCTGATCTCCCCGGCAACGAAGGCCAGACCGGTAGTGACAAGCGTTTCGGCAGCTACCCTTGCTTCGGGGTCTTTGGCCAGAATGGCGTCAAGGATGGCGTCGGAAATCTGATCCGCTACCTTGTCCGGGTGCCCTTCGGTAACGGACTCCGAAGTGAAAAGATGTCTCATACGCAACCCTTCTTAAAGAGATCTGTTGAATACTGCAAACAATTCTAGCAGAACTGGTAACTGGTGTCAACGAAAGCAGGCGTCAAAAAGCCTGCGCCACCGCACCCGTAACCGGTTCAGGGAATGACCAGCTGCTGGCCGGGGTAAATAGTCGTCGAACCGAGGCCGTTCGCCTGCATGATAGCGTCAACGGTAGTCTCGTAAAGCCGGGCGATGGAATAGAGCGATTCCCCTCTTTGGACGGTGTGCACCCTGCCTCCTCCACCCGGCCGGGGCCGCCCGGGGGCAGGATTAAAGCCGGGATACGGCATGGAAGCGCCGGAGACGATAACCACGGGCGAACCTACCGAGACGACCGGGAAGATGGTCTCCACGTCCCTGTTGTGCATCCGCACGCATCCGTTGGACACCGCATGACCGATGGAATCCGGACGGTTGGTGCCGTGAATGCCGTGTCCCTGCGCGGTAAAGCCCATCCACCGCGAACCGTAGACGCCGCCCGGGTTGACAATCTTATTAAGGATGCTGAACGTGCCGACAGGGGTGGGGGTAGCCGGCTTGCCCACGGCAACCGGGAAAGGACCCAGCGAGCCGCCGCCGCCCATCACCGTTAAACGCCGTGTTCCGATGTCTATATTGACTGTAACGGTAGAATCCAAAGCGTTAACGGAAGCGCCGCTGCCGGCAGCGGTCAACTCGCCCGGCAAAACGGTTGTCTCAAAGAGTTCTTTCCAGGTCGCATCGTCCATTTCTCCCGTCGCGGGAAGACCCTTTCGTAATTGAAAATCGCGCAGAGCGCGTACTGTTCCATCCCCGAAAAAATTGGTACGGTCATCAAGGGTAAATCCCAGGTCGCGCAATTGTTCCTGCAGGTTACCCACAAGCGGGTGCGTCATTCCCGGACGAATAATGCCGGGACCTTCTGATGACATGCGTCCACCTCCGCGTTTCCTGTTTCTAGACTATGTTATTAGGCGGAGCGGCGGGCGGTCACAGGGGACAATCGAGTAGAGTAACGCCGCGGTGATCAACTGCGGCGTTAGCCCTCTCACAGAA
>DAIRSE010000015.1:0-51420 GCA_036804525.1 Bacillota bacterium
AACAGAACAACCGAAAGCCCGAAGTAATTAGGTATGGTGTCCCCATAATTCCAGAAGTTTGGGAAAAAGGTGGTCATCGGGACGCACCCCTGGTAAGGGCTAAAGGCCATAGAGTTTATAACAAAAGACGCATTGGGCGGGCGGGGGTGGGGTCCTCGGCCCGCCAACTCTTTCTGCGTCCACCGGCACCAGAGAGTCCAGCCGTGTCGCCAGCCGGCGGCGGAAGGCCTCCCGGAAATCCTCCGCCGCTTCGGAACGCAGGGCCGTGGGCAGCCCGTCGCGCAAGTCGCCGAAGACAACGGCGGTGGCCGGTTTCCTTTCGCCACAGAACTGCCGCGGGATGGCCGCCCCCTTCAGGGGCAGACCCAGATAGACACAGGGCGTCACCTCCCCGCGGTGGTTGACAAAAACATTCTGGGTCGGGTAGGCGTCGCACATCAGGGCCGGTTCGCCCAGACCCAGGGGGTAGGCGCGGAAGGGCAGGCCGGTCCGGGTCGCCTCGGCCCGCGCCCGGTCGACTGCGGCTGTGGCTTCCGGGTCCGGCGGGCCGCAGGCGAAGGCCTGCCGGGCCTCCACCGCCGGATCGGGAGCGAAATCGATGTTCGTCGCCACCACCTCGTCGATCCCCGCCGCGGCCGCCAGCGGCAGGATCGCGGCGAGTTCGCCGAGGTTATCGCGGGTCATGGAGTAGAAGAGAACCGTCCTGGGACGGGTTTGGCCCCTCTCCCGGCGGCAGGCGGCAAGGGCGGCGGTGTTCGCCAGCACCCGTTTGAGGCTTGAACCTACCCGCAGCGCGCCGTTGGTTTCCTCCCGGGCGCCCGCCACCGAAAAGCAGACGAGGTCGATTCCCATTGTCACCAGTTGGTTTATTGCCCCTGGGTGTAACAACATCCCGTTGGTGGTAAACCCGGTTTCGCAACCGGCCTCCTTGGCCGCCGCCAGCATGTCGAAAAACCGGGGATGCAACAGGGGCTCGCCCCAGCCCTGCAGGTGCAGAAGCCCGACGTCCTTGAGCACCGGCCGGAGGTCCCGCGCAAAGACCTCCCACAAAAGGTCGCCGTTATCCCACAGATCCTGCAACACAGTGCGCGGACAGTACACGCAGCCTAACTGGCAGCGGCTGGTGACCTCCACCTGCAGGACCGGAATGGCCCTTCCCGTTTCCCCAACGGCGCGCCACCGGAACCGTTCCGCCAGCCGTTTCAGCCAACCCACCGGGACCATCCCCCTCCCAGGGTATCTACCATATGCCCATTACCAGCTTACTGCAGGAACAGAAGGTTAGGAAGGGGGAAGTTTCATTTACAACTACAATGCTATCCTGGCGGACAAAAGGCGGATGGTGTATGGATGACGGGGACTGGTCGCCACTGCCGAGGCGGACCCCTGTTCCAGAATGCGGCCCCGGTGCATCACCGCTACCTCGTCGGCCACCCGGAAAACCACATCCAGGTCGTGGGATATAAGAAGATACGCCAGTCTCATTTCTTGTTGGGTTTTCTTCAGGAGTTGGAAGACTTGTGCCTGCACGGACACGTCCAGGGCCGAGGTGGGCTCATCCAGCACGAGAAGGGACGGTTCCAGGCTTAACGCCCGGGCGATGGCCACCCGCTGGTTCTGGCCGCCGCTCATTTCCCAGGGGTAACGGTGATAGAACTCCGGCCCGAGGCCGACCATCTCCAGCAGGTCGGCCACGCGCTCTCTCACGTACCGGCCCCGCACCACATGATGTACCAGCAGCGGCTCACTCAGGATCTCGCCGATCCGCATCCGGGGATTGAGCGCTCCCTGGGGGTTCTGAAAAATGATCTGCATCTTCCGTCGCAGATAAAGGGCTTCCTCCCTGCGGGCTCTAAAAACATCCCGACCTTCGTAGAAAACGCTGCCGCCGGTGGGGCGTAGGAGGCCCACCACCAGGCGCCCCACGGTGCTCTTCCCCGCGCCGCTCTCGCCCACCAGCCCAAGCGTGCCCCCGGGATTGATAGTGAAAGATACGCCGCCAACCGCTTTAACCAGCTGCCGTCCCAGCAAGCCGCCGCGGAAGTATTTTTTCAAGCCTTTCACTTCTAACAACAATAACACCTCACCCTATATCCCGGAGTCACCTCGGCCAGCGGCGGTGCCTCCCGCGCGCAAATCGCCCTGGCCCGGCGGCACCGCGGCTGAAACCGACAACCCGGAGGAAGCGCGGTGAGGGGAGGTGCCGCTCCCGGAATCGGCTTCAGTTCCCTGGCCGGGTGTGAGTCCAGAAGCCCGCGGGTATAAGGGTGACGCGGCGCGGAAAAAACGGCCTCCGCCGGGCCGTATTCCACCACCTGGCCGGCGTATAGCACGGCGACCCTGTCAGCCAGTTGCCGCGCGGCGGGCAGATCGTGGGTGATTAGAACAAACGCGCGCCGTCCGAACGTCATTTCCCGGAGAAGCTCCACCACCTGCGCCCTCAGGGGCCAATCGAGCCCCTTGGTTGGTTCGTCGGCGATCAAAAGACGGGGCTCCAGCGCCAGGCCGAGCGCCAGCAGCAGTCGCTGCTGCATGCCCCCGCTGAGCTGGTGGGGATAGCAGGAAGTTGCCCGCTCGGGGAGTCCCACCCCAGCCAAAAGATCAGCCACCTTCCGGCGGACCGGGCGCCCGGTCGGGCGCCACCGGCGGGCAATCGCCTCCCGCACCTGGTATCCCCCGGTAAGGACGGGGTTCAACGCCGCGGCGGGGTTTTGCAGAACCATGGCGATCTCTTTCCCCCTGAACTCCCGCATCCGGGTGGATGGAAGAGACAAAAGGTTGCAACCGTCATACCAGACCTCGCCCCGCACTTGCGTCCCGGGCGGCAGAAGGCGTAGAATGGCGTGTCCCAATACGGTTTTGCCCGAACCGGTCTCTCCGATGAGCGCCAGCCTTTCTTTCTCCCCCAGTTCCAGGCTGACACCGTCGAGAACGTGTACCGTTCCTTCCGGAAGCGGAAAATCAACCGTCAGGTTTTTGATCGATAACAAGGGCATCCTCTTCCCTCTCACCAGATAAATAACAGCACAATAAAAACACCCGTCCAGCCGAGGCGTAGCAGCGCCCCCACGGCAGTAATCTCCAAACCCAGCCGGCTTCCGAACAAGCCGACATAATACGGTAGGCGGTGGGCCAGGATATACCGCAGGCTCGTGACGAAATTGGCCAGCATCAACGTCAGGAGCGTCAAGTGCGGGTTTAATACCCCCTGCTGCAGTAAATCTCCCAGCATTGCGTAAGCGGCCACCGGGTTGGCAAGGCATACCGGTATAGCGGTCAGCGCCGCGGGCGGCAGGGGCACGTTATCAAGCGAACCCAGCATTTCCTTGAACCACCCGGCGTTTACCAGCAACATGGCGGCAATGCTCACGGGGAGGGCCAATAAAACCATCCGCCGGAGAACATAAACTGTGCGCTTTAAACAGTGCCCGAATACATCCCGCAACGGTCTTTCCCGGTTCGTTGCCGGGACCGGCGCGGAATCTGCGGAACCGGGACGAAGTAAGAAAGCCGCCGCAATGAAGGCTACCCCGCTTACCAACAGGCCGTTGGCTAGGAAAAAAGCGGTATAGGCAAGCCCTACCGATCCGAGAAAGGGTATGGCTACGGGTGCCAGATAGACAACGCTTTCGTATACCGTTTGGGGAAACCAGGTACCTATAGCAGTCAGGAGCGTTTCGCGGCGGCTTATTCGCCTCTCCTGGTGCAAGCCGGCCAGCATGGCGACCGCCGTAGGGGGCGAACCGAATGCAACCAAAAGGGCGATTCCGGCATCGCTGGTAAACCCGATACGCCGCAGCAAAGGAGTGAAGAGCGGGTGCAGGCGCTGGAAGAAACCCAGTCCCAGCGCCAGGTTCGCGAGCAGCACTCCCAGAACGGTATAGGGCAGCGCCCGGGCCCAGACCTCTACCGCCCGCCAGGCGGTATCCCAAACCCAATGCACCGATTAACCTCCCCCTCCGTCAAGAATCCTGCTCCGCCGCGGGTCAAGGGCGTCGCGCAGGCCGTTTCCCACCAGGTTAAAGGCTAGCACCGTCAAGAAGATCATCAGCCCGGGGGTGATCATCAGCAACGGATAGGTGCGCATGTACGATCGCGCCGCGTTAAGCATCGCCCCCCATTCCGGCGTCGGCGGCTGCACGCCGAGCCCCAGAAAACTCAGCCCGGCCACCGCCAGGATGGTGTGCGGAATGTCAAACGTCGCCAAAACCACAACCGGACCAAGCACGTTCGGCAGGATATGCCGGATCATGATCCGCGGGCCGCTGAAACCCAGGGCGCGGGCCGCCAGGACGAACTCGCTCTCTTTGAGCGATAAGACGCTGCCGCGGACCACGCGGGCGAAGTGCAGCCACCCCAAGGCCACCAGCGCCAGGATAGTGTTTCCCAGCCCCGGTCCTAAAACACCCACCACCGCCAGAATAAAGACAAGGTTGGGAAGGCCCATCAACACATCGGTAAGGCGCATCAGGACCTCGTCCAAAAAGCCGCCGTAGTAACCCGCGATCAGGCCGATGAGCGTCCCCGCGACCGCCGCCAGCCCTCCGACCAGGAGGCCCACGGCGAGGGAGATGCGGGTGCCGTACAGTACCCGGCTCAGCAGACAGCGCCCCATGTCGTCCGTTCCCAGGGGATATTCGCCGCCGGGCGGGGCCAGCGCGTGGGCCAGGTTCTGCTTCACCGGGTCGTGGGGCGCCAACCACGGCGCCAACAACGCTACCAGCACCAGCAGAATAACCACTACCCCGCCCGCGAAAGACGCCCGATCCCGGCCGATACCCTGCAGCAGTCTCGCCAGGGAGAAGGCCGTGCGGAAGACAGTAACCGTCTCGTGCATTATCCGTCGCTCCCTCCGTACCGGATGCGCGGGTCAAGAAATGTATAGGAAAGATCGATCAGCAGGTTAACAAGCGCGAAACAGAAGGCCAGAAAAAGGACTCCTCCCTGCAGGACGGGAAGATCGCGGGACTCGATGGCCTCGACGATCAACTGTCCCACCCCGGGGCGGCCGAAAACGTTCTCCACGATGACCGTGCCGCCGATCAGGTGGTTGAACTGCAGGCCCAGGACGGTTACCACCGGGATCAAGGCGTTGCGCAGGGCGTGGCGCCGGAGCACCGCCCCCTCGCCCAGGCCCTTGATCCGCGCCATGGTAATGTAGTCCTGCTCCAGCACCTCCAGAAGGCTCGCCCGCACGATGCGCGTGCTGACGGCGGCCATTCCGGCGCCGAGGGTGACGGCGGGCAGGATGAGATGGGCCGGACTGCCCCCGCCCGCCACCGGCAGCAGGCTCAGTGTCAGGGAAAAGATCAGGATCAGCAGCAGCCCCAGCCAGAAATTGGGCATGGCCACCCCGACAAGGGAACCCGTCATCACCAGATTGTCGAACCAGGAAGAAGGACGTCGGGCGCAGGCGATGCCCAGCGGCACCGCGATCAGCACCGTGAGGAGGAACCCGGCCGCCGCCAGCTCCAGCGTGGCCGGGACGCGGGCGAGGATTTCCGCCGTCACCGGCCGTTTGGTGACGAATGAATACCCCAGGTCGCCCCGCGCGACATGGCCGAGCCACCAGGCATACTGTCGCCAGACGGGCATATCGGCGCCGATTTCCCTCCGCACCACACTTAATTCTTGGGAAGAAAAGTCATCGTAACCCCAGCGATATATCGCCACCAGCCGCGCATGATCGCCGGGAATTACATGCGTCAGGGCGAAAGTGATTATCGAAACCCCGAAAAGGACAAAAACAAGCAGCACGATGCGCCGCACCAGGTAAGAAAGCATAAGCCACCCTCGCTATCGCTGCCGTCTTCCCGAAAACGCGGCCGGAGAGGGTTGTCCCCCTCCGGCCCGAAGCCCGCCAACGGGCGGTTTTACGGTCGCTTTTCCACCGTCATTTCCGGGTTGGTATGCAGATCATGCGCGTTCGGGTTGAATTTGAACCCCTTGACGTAATCGCGCATGCCCACGGCCATCCTGTAGCAGGCGATGTTAACCACCGGTGTGTCTTTGGTGACGATCGTCTGAATCTCCCGGTAGATACCGTACCGCTCGTCCGGATCAGCGGTCGCGGCGGCCTTGTCGATTAGGCTGTCAACCTGTTTGTTTTTATACTTGGCCACGTTCTGGCTTCCCTTACTGCCGTAAACGCCGGCCAGATACTTTTGCGGGTCGCTCGTCTGGAAGGATGCCAGAACCATGTCCCAATCTCCCTGTTTTACCCGGTCGTAAATAGCCCCGTATTCCAGGATCTGAACCTGCGCCTTGATCCCGACCTCCTTGAACTGGGCCTGCAAAGCCTCCGCCATCGGGGGCATGCCGGGCCGCGAGGCCCACGTCATAATGGTGATCGAAAAGGGCTTGCCGTTTTTCTCCCGGATGCCGTCGCCGTCCTTATCCACCCAGCCGGCCTCGCCGAGCAAGGAGCGGGCCTTTTCCGGATCGTACCGGTACATATTTTCAACGGCCTCGTTACACCAGGGAGTATCGTGCATGAACGGACCGATGGTCGCCTCGCCGCACCCATGCAAAACGCTCTTCACGATCCCGGCCCGGTCGATGGCGTAGTTCAGGGCCTCGCGCACCTTAAGGTCACCGAAAGGCGCCCGACTCATATTCATCTCCAGCCGGTAAATGCGCGGCTCGGGATAAAGCTCGACCTTAACCCCCGGCACCTTCTGCAACCTTTCTATCTCCCCGTACGGCAGGTCAAAAGTAAAATCAATCTCGCCCTTTTCCAGGGCCAGAGCCCGCGTGTTCGCGTCGGGGATCGGCCGGAAAACCATCTTGTCTAACCCCGCGGCCGGGCCCCAGTAATCCGGGTTCTTTTCCACGGTAACCTGGCCGGATGCCTGCTCCCAGGAAGCAAATTTAAAAGCGCCGGTACCGATGGGCCGGACAAACTCACCCTTATCGTTATAACTCGCCGGACTTAAAATACAAAAGTCAGCGCCGGCCAGCGCCTCCGGCAGCAACAGGTTAGGCTTGGCCGTAACCACTTGGAGTGTCCTCTCGTCTGCCGCCTTAAGCGAGGCGATATTAGTAAGCTCCTTGGCGCGCGGGTTGTTCCCGAGCACCCGCTCCAGCGCCCAGGCGACGTCAGCGGCAGTCAGGGCGGCGCCGTCGTGGAACTTAACGCCATCACGCAGGGTAAACTCCCAGGTGTTGGCGTCAACCTGTTTCCAACCCGCCGCCAGCAGGGGTTCAAGCCGGTAGTCTTCGCCCATCCTCAGGAGCGTTTCAGCAATGTGGGCCTTTTCCACAAGCAGGAAGCCATTATCCAGCGTGCGAATGTGATCGCGGTCACCGATCACCAGGACCCGGTCCGCATTCTCTGCAGTTTGATTTCCCGCTGTCGTCCCGGGCTCTTGCTTACCGCATCCGGCAAGGATAAGCCCGCATAAGATGACTACCAGGAGAAGGTATGACCGGAGCAACTTCTTCCATCCCCTTTCATTTAAATCGTCTAAATCGTCGTGAAGGTGAAAACGGCGGTCAGCACGCGCTCGTCGTACTGGCCGGGGACCCCCTTTCGCGGGTCGCTATGGCTGGCCAGGATCATCCAGTTCCCGTCCCTGAACGGAAAGCTTACCACCCCCTCCACGTCCGTGCAGGCGGCACGGGGAAATGAGTTGCCGGAACAAAAGGCTTGCACTCTTGCCCCTCCCAAGGGACGGCCCTCGTAGAGAACTGCCAGTTCCAGCCGCTCCTCCGCGGGAGGCCGCGGCACGATCTCAAACTCAGCGCCCAACGACCCCGGCCAGGGACCGTCCCGTTCCACGGCGACCAAAGCCTTGGCATACTGGTAATAGTAGACTGATTTCACGATCGTTATTTCCGGATGGTCGGTGCGGGGACCGCGCAGGTGGCGGCCGTCCCGACCGATACTCCAGATCTTCCCGTCATACTCGGCCAGAAGAGTGTGCACGCCGGTTTCGGCAGGCGTAAAAACGGCGGCCAGGTCCGTATCCCCGGCCTCTACGGCCAGCGGGATTCTGTTGCCCGCCGGGGAAATCAAACAGGTCCTGGTGCGTAACGGGTCGGCTTTCCCCTGCACGACAAAATCGTGGCCAAACCTGATGCGGGCGGTTAACTCCTTTCCGGGACGCGCCCGGTACGGGCACTCGATCCAGATGTTGTGCGGCGCCATTCTTACACCCCCCGGGGCCTGAATCCGCTGATGAGGTAGGTGACTCTATCGCTGCCCGGATCACGCGGGAGAATCTGAACATCCACACCGGCGAACCCGGCGTTTACAAAAAGTGCAGCCACTTCCTCCGGACTGACATCCCTGTTCAGAGGTAGTCTCTCTTCGATTTCCGGAGGGTAATGATGGCCTTTTTCTCCCGGCCGGCGGGGGGAGAAGTCAGCAAGTGCTCGGCCGCCTGGCCTTAACACCCGGTACCACTCGGCGATGGCTCGCTCCGGTTCCGCCAGTGTCCAGAGCACGTGCCGCGCCATCACGGCATCAAAAGACGCTGCCGCAAAGGGAAGCAACTCTATGTCTCCCTCGACGAAAGTAATCTCCAGACCTGCATCCCGGGCCTTCAGTCTGGCTTGGTCGAGCATGGTTACCGACCAGTCGACGCCCGTTGTGCGGTGTCCCAATTCCGCCAGGATTAGCGCTACGAACCCCGTGCCTGTTCCGACATCCAGCACATCCAGCGGACCTGGTCCCAGCCGTGCCGCGATGTTCCGCCAACGTTCCTTCTCGGCTGGGCTTTTCGTACCGTGAGCGCTAGCATGCTCGTACTGATAGCCTTTTGCGTTCCATCGCGCCCGCATCGTCTCCCGTAAGTCGTTCATCCGACTACCTCCCTGCATCCCGTGAGATAAAACAAAAAAGGCCAAGGAGCACTTGACCCCCGCTTCTGCGGGACAAAGGCCTCCTTGACCTAAATCGTTCACTTGATGCCTTTTTGAGAGCACCTTACGCTCTCTACAGCGTAACTGTCTGTATACCCACTATAGCGGCTTCGGCCGCCATTTTGTGACCCTATTCGCGCTTCGGCCAATAGTTCCTGCTACTTTCGGCCAATAGTTCCTGCTACTTATTAAAGAATTTTCCTTCACCGTGTAGTGCATTATATGGCCGGGCTAGGAGTGATGCAGCTTCTCCTTGACCACCAGCACCGCGCAAGGGGCCTGGCGGGAAATGACTGGGAAACACTACCCATCACAGTTTGCGGAGCTAAAGAACCACGGGTGCAGGTCCAGACCCTCTACGGAAGGAACGTCGAGCAGATTGGGTGCCTCATATGCAAAAGCAAGGTCCACGTGTAACATATCTCCTTTTCGGTCACGTCGGTTAGACCCTCATCGCCACGCCGAGAAAGAAAAGATAGACCTGGTGGTCGTTGGGTCGCGGGGCTTTAGCCGCCCACAGGACTTTGACTTGTGTGGCAGTTTCGCCCTAATGCAACAGCCTCGAATGTGGTTCGTGTACCTCCCGTAAGGAAAGCGATGGTTCAGGGCTTGGTCGACGGCTTGTAGAAAAATATCCGTGGTGCAACAAAGGAGGGATAAGGACAGCTTCCAGAATCTAGTTGACGACTTTTCATGACCGAAAATGACGATTTTCTAGTGGCCAAAAGTGCGGATTTTCAATTGGCCATCGACACCGAGATTCCCGGTCTTTCTTTCGAGGAACGCCCGGGGATGCTGGTAGACTGGGAAGCCGACCTCCACGAAAACAGAAAGCTCGCCCACCGGTTGAAAGAGGCCAAGCTCAAACAGCAGGCCTGCGTTTTTTCTCGCTGGCCAACGGCCGGTGGATCAGGGAACATCACAACCTGATCATCACCGGGCCGACCGGGGTCGGGAAGACTTTCATCGCCTGCGCCTTGGCCAACAAGGCCTGCCGCTTGGGATTCACGGTGCGCTACTGGCGCACCTCCCGGCTCCTGCAGGCCACCGCCCGGGCCGACGGCAGCTACGACACCCTGATCCGCAAGCTCCAAAAGACCGATCTCCTACTCCTGGACGACTGGGGACTTTCTCCGCTCCAGGTGGATGAGGCCCGGGATCTGCTCGACATCCTTGAAGACCGCAACCGACCCGTTCCACGCTGATCACCAGCCAGATGCCGGTGAGCCAATGGCACAGCACCCTGGCCGATCCCACTCTCGCTGACGCGATCCTGGACCGGCTGGTGCACAATGCCTACGAACTGGAACTGAGGGGGGAGTCTATGCGCAAATTAATGGCCAAGCTTGACTGATTCCGGCCACCTGGGTATATTATCCACAACCGGCGTCGCTACGCTCCGACCCCCGGCCGGAAACTCCGGAACAGGTGGCCGATTTCACCGGAATGCGCACCTGTCAAGGGGCCACGCCTGGCACCCGCGGTTTAGCCTGGGGGCGACGCTGACGCTTGCCGGCAACGGGAGCAATGCGGCGAACTGGCTGGCCCCGGGGTACGTTGTGGACTATTTGCGTATCCCGTTAACAGGGTTGGCTTTCAACCTTGCCGATATATCCGCGCTGGTGGGGTTCGCGCTGGCGTGCTCGTTTGCGGTGTCGGGGCGGTATACGAACCGGACTCGAACGACTGACAACCCGAACTACGGAAGGTGAGAAAGTGCAGGGAAAACGCGCAATCAGGCTCCTGCCCTGGCCGGTCACTCTGATCGGGGCCTGCCACGAAGGGAAACACAACGTGATGACCGCTTCCTGGGTCTGCCAGGTATCCTTCAGGCCGCTCCTTGTGATGCTTTCCATTGCGCCGGAGCGGTACACCTACGGGTTGATCGAGAAGAGCGGGGAATTCGTGGTCAGCATTCTGACGGAAGACCAGGCGGAAGTCGCCGATTTCTGCGGCTCCCGCTCCGGTCGCAATGTGGACAAGATCTCCGCCTTGGGGCTCAAGACGCGGCCCGGCCAGGCAGTTAAGGTCCCCGTGCTCGAAGACTGCCTGGCCAACATCGAGTGCCGCGTCGTGGCCGCGCACCCGGCGGGGGACCACGTGCTGTTCGTCGGGGAGGTCGTGGGGGGTTCCGTTGTCCGTCCGGACGTTTCCCCGCTCCTGATGCTGGACTGGAAGCCCGGGAAGTTCAACCCCATCGCTGAGAAGTAGGTGATGAAAGCGGCGTATGGGCGTGAAGCAGGCCGACCCCAGGGTCAGGGACTACTTCTCGGACCTGTTTGCCGGAAAGCCGTGTTCCAGCAGAGAACGGCCGGACCGTGCGCCGAGCAAAGGGCGTATCGTATAGTGGGTGCGAAGCCCACTGGGTAAGGTCTAGCCTACCACCCATAGCGAGTCTTGGGGTGTAGGGGGTAACCTCTGCACTTAAGCGTAGACAGCGAGATAGCAGGCCATAAGCCGCAAGGCTGAAGGGATTGAGCTTCGAAATCCTCAATGGAAGGCCGATGCTGTGGTCTGAGCAGAAGGCAACACCGCTGCGGTCGTAATGGCAAGACTGCTGTAGCTTCCCCGAAGTCGTAGACTGTTGTTTTGCACAATAAACTTCCCGGTGGCTTGCAGACGGTTCGAGTTTTGGGCCTGGTGACAAGATCGCGGCGATCAATGCGTGTATGATGATGTTAAGAAAGAGTACGGAGGTGGCGAACATTGCCGGGAGGATAGGAGTCGGGCGCTGCAGAAAACCTCATCCTAAGGAGGAACTTCCATGTTTGCTTTTGACGTTTTCGATATAAGGATGCAGGAAGGCTACCGGGAATTCTCCAGGGGTAGTTATCAGGAAGCCTGCCGTATATGGAAAGAAGCCTGGTTGATGTTTCTGAACCTGGCGGATGCCGCGGAAATCAAATCAATTGGAGAGTTTGACGACAGATTCGCCCCAACCCAATTTGTTTTCAACTGGGTGCAGGACTACGAGCAGGCCCTCGGAAATGCGGGAGCCAAGGACAACTCATTCCATCAGGAAAGAATCGAGTATTGTGAAGAGTTCCTGCGAAGGTTTGAGGATTCCAGCGACATACTGATGGTCCAAAATATGAAACGGGCCATAGGAGAATCATATTTCATCCTTGGTCAGAGAGACAAGGCGGCAAGCCTTTTTGAGAAATGGCTCGCAGAAGACCCGACCTGGGGATGGGGCTGGATAGGCTGGGCTGATTGCTGGATGTTTCACTCATCAAAGGATCGGGATGATTTGGAGAAGGCTGCCGCTATACTTCAGAGAGGGCTCCTGGTGGATGATGTCGCCGACAAGGAATACATCTACGAAAGACTTGTAGATCTTTACCTTGATATGGGCCTGCCGGAGCAGGCCGACTTGCTTAAAGAGATAATGCATTCCCACAGCAAAATTATGGAAATGAAAAAAAGACACGAAGAGATAATGGCCGGTATTGCCCGGAAACAAAAGGTGCCGCGAGTGAGCGCGAAAATCGGCCGCAATGAGCCGTGTCCGTGCGGAAGCGGCAAGAAATACAAGAAGTGCTGCGGCGCGTAATAGCCATAAGCTTTATGCTATAGGATCAAGTCCTAACGCACATGGCCTGTCGTACCTGCCACGGGAGTCCGGGCAGGAACTCACTGACCACCACGACGCGCTGCCAGTCCCATATGTCCTTTATTTCCTTTTTACCCGGAAATGGAATACCCCTTCCACTAGGACTATCGTGGTGGTACCGCCACTTTCCGGTGCCGCACGATGAGTGGCGATATCCACTCCCGCCGCATAGCCGGAAACAATATTGAGCCCCTTGTGCACAAGCTGCTCGGCGCAATCGCACGTCACTGCCAGTCCTCGCTCGCCCTTCGCGCACCACAGAAGCCGACGCCCGACTTTTTCAACAGCCGGTCGTGCCCGGGACAGCCAGGAAGTGCGGTATTTTTACGCCCAACCTGGCCTTAAGAAGGGGCGGATAATCCGGATCGTCAGTGGTGATAATCTTTGCTCCCCTAGTCTCGAGTTTGGTCTAAACCTTCTCTACCGACATGGAGGGCTTAATGGAGGGTTGGGCGGGGTATGGGCGCTGATCAGAGCGCGTGTATAGGGGTGCCGGGGGTCGGCCAGGACGGCGGCGGTTTCGCCGCATTCCACGATGCGGCCGGCTTGCATGACGGCGATGCGGTCGCTGACTTTGCGCGCCAGGGCGATGTCGTGGGTGATGAGGATGAGCGCCATGCCGCGCTTCTCCTGCAGGTCAAGCAACAGCTTGATGATCTTCGCCTGGACGCTGGCATCCAGCGCCGAGGTGGGCTCGTCGGCCACCAGCAGCCGCGGCCGTACGGTCAGCGCCCGGGCGATGGTCACCCGCTGCGCTTCGCCGCGGCTGAGATGATGGGGGTACTTCGCCAGAAAGTCGTCGTCAGCCGGCAATTGCACGTCGGCCAGGGCCTGCCGCACCCTTTCGAGCCGCTCTTCAGGGGGCATGTTGTTCAGCAAGTCGAGCGGTTCGCGCACGGCCCGCAGGACGTCGAAGCGGTGGCTGATGGACTCCATCGGGTCTTGGAAGACCATCTGGACACAACGGTAAAACTCTTTGCTCCGCCGGCGCACCGGCTCTTCCTCCAGGTAGACTTCCCCACTGTCGGCCGGTACGAGTCCCATCACCAGGTTGGCGAGGGTTGTTTTCCCCGACCCGCTTTCCCCCACAACGGCCAGAGTCTCTCCGTGCTCCACCGTCAGGCTCACCCCGTCGACGGCCACGGTATTGCCAAAACGTTTGCGCAGTCCCTCCACCCGCAGAACCGGGATGATCCCCCCGCGATGGCAGGCCAGCCGCCGTCCGTCCCCGCGGTCGAGCAGCGGGGGCTCGGCCGCCCGGCAGGCTTCCAGCGCCTGAGTGCAACGCGGCGCGAAGACGCAGCCCGCGGACGGCAGGACCGTCGTCCCGGGCACGCCCTGCAGGTCCTTGGTCGCCGTTATATCCGGAAAGGCGCGCAACAGCCCGCGTGTGTAGGGATGCCGCGGGCGCCCGAGCACGGTTTCCGCCGGCCCCTCCTCCAAGATACGCCCGCCGTACAGGACGGCCGCGCGTTCACAGACGCGGGCCGTGGAGCCCAGGTCGTGCGTCATGACAATGAGCGTCCGGTCCCGGCAGACGCGCCGGATCAAGGCCAGGATGTCCTTTTTGGTGGCGGCGTCGAGGGAGGCCGTCGGCTCGTCCATAATCACCAACTGCGGATCGCAGATCAGGGCCATGGCGATCATCGCCCGCTGTTTTTCACCCCCGCTCAGGGTATGGGGGAAGGCCCGCTGTTTTTCTGCCGGCAGACGCACCTGGTGCAGAAGCTCCCGCGCCCGCTCCAGGGCCGCAACCCTGTCCGCCAGCCCGTGCTCCACCAGCGGCTCGGCCACCTGGTCCACGACCCGCAGCGCAGGGTGCAGGGCGTCCCCCACGGACTGAAACACCAGGGCGATCTGTGTCCACCTGCGCCGCCGCATCTCCTCCGGGGATAGGGCCAGCAGATCCTCCCCCCGCCACCGTACACGGCCCGCAAGCTTCCCCCGGCTGAGTCCGGCGATGGCCATGCCGATGGACGTCTTGCCCGCGCCCGATTCGCCGATGACCGCCAGCGATTCTCCTTCCCGAAGGTCGAACGACAGGTCGTGCAGGATGGCGTGTTGCCCGTAGGACAGCGTCAGGTTTCTGATCTCAAGCATGTTCATCTCTCCTGAGCCGCGGATCGAGTAACGGTTCCAAAGCACTGCCCAACAGCAGGAAGGAGAACAGCGTCACGGCCAGGGCGATCCCCGGTGGCAACAGCCACCAGGACCAGGCCGGGGTGTAATAGAACCCCAGCGCCTGGTGGAGCATCATTCCCCAGCTCGGAGCATCCGGGTCGCCTACGCCGAGAAAGGCCAGCCCGGCCTCCAGCAGGACGGCGCGCTGTGCGGTTTGGATAAAAGCCACCAGGACGACCGGCGCGATGTCGGGCAGGATGTGGCGGAGCAGGAGGTATCGCCGCGAAGCGCCGAAGGTCCGCGCCGCCAGGACGTGCGCCCGATTTTTGAGGGTAAGCGTCCGGGCGCGGACAACGCGCGCCCCGGTGGCCCAGCCGGTAAACGCCAGCACCAGAACGAGTCCCGTAAAGCGCAGCGGGACATAAGCCGCCAGGACGATGACGAGGACGACCGTGGGAATGGCCAGCATAGCGTCCGTGAGGCGCATCAGCGCGGTGTCGGCGAGTCGTCCCCCGAGTGCCGCCGCGGCCCCGATCAGAAAGCTCAAGACGGTCGTCAAACACCCGGCGGCCACGGCCACGGCCAGTGAGCGCCGCGCGCCGTGCAGAAGCTGGGCCGCGACATCCTGCCCGACATCGTTGGTGCCCAGCCAGTGTGTCGCCGAGGGCGGCTGGAGCACGGCCTGGCTGAAGGCCTCGGGGGCATGCGGCCACAGAGGGGCCGCCGCTCCGGCGGCAAGTACCGCCAGGAGCAGCCCTGTGCCGAGGCGGCCGGCCGTGGAATGCTTAACAGCGCCCCAGTAGTCAATGTGCATGGCCGGCCCTCGGATCGACCCGCACCAGGATACAGTCGGCCAGGGCGTTGGCCGCCAGTACCGAGACGGTAATTAATAGGAAGAGCCCCTGGAGCAGAGGGTAGTCGCGCATCGTCAGGGCGTTGTGCAGCAAACCGCCGATGCCGGGGTATGAGAACACGACCTCGACGAAGACGGCCCCCGTAAAGAGCTGCCCGAAGCGCACCCCCAGGCGCGCGGTGACCGGGCTCAGGGCGGCGCGGCCGGCGTGGCGGTAGCGCACCACCCGGTCGCGCAGGCCCTTGGCCCGGGCCGTCAGGACAAACCGCTCACCCAGGACGGTCACCATACTGCCGCGGGTCAGGAGAAAGACCGCCGTAAGGTTGGTTAGCGTCAGCACCGCCAGCGGCAGGGCCAGGTGGCGGGCCACATCCAGGGCCAGAGCCCAACCGGTGTAGCCGGCGTAGGGCGTCATCGCCCCGGCCAGCGGAAACCAGTTCAGCAGCACCCCGAAGAGCAGCAGGAAGAGGATACCCAGGAAAAAATCAGGAAAACCGTTCACCAGACCGATCAGCCATAAAAGGCCATGCCCCGTCGTCCCGTTCCGCCGCCAGCCGGATTCGATCCCGAGCCATATCGCCAGGAGTGACGACAGCACGAAGGCGCTCCCGGCCAGCAAAAGCGTCCAGGGCAAGGCCCCGCCGATGACCTCGGGCACCGGGCAGCCGAAGTAATAGGACCGTCCCAGATCCCCCTGCGCCAGCCGCTCGAGGTAAACCAAAATCTGTTCCGCCAGGGGGCGATCCAGTCCGTAACGCCGCTCAAGCTCCGCATAGGCCTCCGGGCTCATCTCGGTCAGCATTTCCCCGCCGTAAATGGCCTGCAGCGGATCCCCCGGCATCAGCCGGGGGAGGGCAAAACTGAAGGCCAGTATCAGGATCAGGGCCACGGGATAGCTCAGCCAGCGGCCGCGCACAGCCGTCGGTCACCTCACTTGACAAAAGCCATTTTATTCAGCGGAACGGGCACGCCGAGGGCCACGCCGCCCTCCGTGTAAAAAAGCGGCACCGATCCGTCGTGCGCCCAGTACCAATCCGGATAGTACAATGTCAGGGCCGGTACGTCCTGCGCATACAGTATTTGCGCCTTTTGCACCAGCGCCTTGCGCTGGGCCTCGTCGGTAGCGCGCACCTGGGCCTTGAGCGCCTTCAGCAGCTCGGGGTCGGCCTCAAAACGCGCGCTGTTGAAGCCCTTGCCCGTCACGCTGCGGTTAAGCTGCACCGGGTCGCCGCCCAGGCCGCCGTGCCCGCTCACGGCCAGGTCGAACTGCCACTTCAGCACCCGGTCGTCCACCGTCTTGCTCTCCAGGAGCCGGAGGTCGACCCTGATCCCGGCCTTCTCCAGCTGCTGTTTGATGACTTCGGCATCGCGCGCCAGGCTCGCCCCCGGCAGCGCGGACGCGGCTATCAGCTCCACCGTCAGCGGCCGGCCTTCGCGTGCGTAGAACCCGTCCGCCCCCTTGCGGTAGCCCAGCGACTCTAAAAGCGCCGCGGCTTTCTCCGGGCTGGGCGCGTACTGCTCGGCATCCGGGGCGTACCATTTACTGTCCGGGGGGATAAAGCCCGGATTGCCGGCCCTGGCCTGGCCGCGCTGGGCGACATCCACGATCTCCTGCCGGTCGATGATGTAGGCCAGCGCCTGGCGGAACTCCCGGGAGCTGAAGGGCTCCTTCTTGTGGTTGATCATCAGCTTGGCATTCCAGTAGTACGGGCTCTTGATGACCGTAAAGCCCTCTTGGGCCAGCGCCTCGATGCTTTCGGGCGGAACGGACGCGGCGTTGATCTCCTTGCGCCGGAGGGCGGCCGGCGCCGTTCCCTCGTCCATCTTCACAAAGCGGAGTTCCTTGACCGTCACACGGCCGCCGTAGTAGTCCTCGTTGGCCAGGTAATGGTACGTGCCCTGAGCCTTGTTGTAGTCGCCGTACTTAAAAGGTCCCGTGCCTACCAGCGCGGCCGGTTCCTGGAAGGTTTCCGGGTCCTTGACCGCACTCCAGATATGCTTCGGGATCAAGGGGAGCGTTCCGGCAATGTTATCCAGGAAGGGAGCATACGGTGCGTCCAGGGTGACGACCAGCGTCTTTTTATCGGGCGCCTCCGCCTTCTCCACCGGTGCGAGGTCGGTAAACTTATAGGCGTGTTCCTTAGCGTAGTTTATGGAAAAAGCGGCGTCCTCGGCCGTAAAGGGCCGGCCGTCATGCCACCGCACGCCGTCGCGCAGCTTGAAGGTCCAGACCTTGCCGCTCTCGTCACAGGACCAGCTCTCGGCCAGAGCAGGAACAAAACCTTTTTCGTCCTTCCACACCAACGTGTCGAACAAAAGGCTCATCCGGATGTACCCCGGTCCGCGCTGGTAATGCGCAAACGGGCTCGGGAAGCCCCAGTCGCCCGTGGAGTCGGCGATCGTGTAGACCGCCGGAGTAGAGGGCACCGGTTTCTCCGCCGTTTTTGCCGGAGAGTTCCCGCTGCGGCACCCAGCAGCGGCCAGAAGCAGAAGGAGGGCGAGCAAAACCAAACCGGTGGTGCAAATCCGTCGCATCTGAAGCCCACCTCCTCATCTACCTGCTGCCCGCCGGCGGCGCGGCGTAGCTGTCGGCACAGGGAATGCAGACCGGCTTACCGTCGCGCATCCGCACGCGCGGCTCCATCGCCGCCTCGCCGCAGGAGGCGCAGACCACCGAGGGGAAGATGCGCGCCTTCGGCGGCAGGTCGAGGCGCACCTCACGGATGTCCAACAGTTCTTCTTTCGGCATCTCCAAGAGTTCGCGGATCCTGGCTTCCCGCTTGGCGGCGAAGGCTTCCCGCTCCTCCGGGCCGGCCGCCCCAGCCATCACCTTGTTCATCAGCGCGACGTAGGAGGGATCGCTCTGCCCCGCGGAGCGCACAGCGATCCGTACCGCCCGCCCGCTCTTGCGGCTGCCGATGGTGAAGACCTGCTTGCCGTAGTTCCGGAAAATAAGGTTCCCCTTGCCGAAGGTGCAGCCCGTCAGAACCTGGACCGCATCGACCGCGCAGCAGTCGTTTTCCACGATGGCCACCAGCTCCTCATCCTCGGCGCGCATCTCCCGCAGCCGCTCCAGCGCCGCCAGGGCCGCGCGGTAGCCGTTCGCCAGTCCCGGGCAGGCATGGCCGTGGAAGGCCATCACCCTTTCCCAATCCGATACTTGACACATCTTCGCACCATCCTCCTTTTCTTTTCTATGAAAGACAAAAAACCACGAAGGCCTCCCGCTTCGGCGGGTGCGAACCTCCGTGGTTCGTTTCCAAACACTGGGATGAAAACTTGCGGGTGGCGGCTACTTGCCGCCGTTATGATTTAAAAATTGATTCGGTGAAAACCTTCATATTCCTTCTTTATATAACTTGTTGAGGTGACAAGATCGGTGCGTGGAGCGGGTATCTCCCGCGCACGAGAGTTTTTCGACCCTGATGCGGCAAATGAAGGAATTGGCATTTTGGGGGGGCAGGCGATGTTGTGGCATTGATAAGCGATTGCACCCAGCCGGCTGTCGCCGCACCAGCGGCGGGCAGGCGGCGGATCAGCGCCGGCGGTTGATCTGCCAACCGCCAGGACGATTACGGAGAAGCTGCCGAAAGGCATTCGGCCCAAACCACTGACGGCGCCTCGATTTCGGTCCGGAAAGGTGCTATTCACGGATTGATCCCTTGAGACAGACGCAATATAATCTCAGGAAAAAGCTTATTTTGGTTTTTTAGGGGAAAGGAATGTTGCACCAGGTGACGCTTACACGCCGCCGTACGGAATTCTTGGCCAAGATCCTCAGGCTGTTTGAAGCTATGGGGGAACCGGTGCATTATACTGCTGTGGCCGAGGCGCTCGGCGTGAGTAAGTGGACGGCCTACGATATGCTGAAGGCGCTGGAGGAAGACGGGTTCCTGGATAGCGTGTACGCCGTGAACCGTGAAGAACGGGTTCCGGGACGGTCGATGGTGGTTTTCCGGCCTACGGAACGCGCTTGGCGGTGGCGGGAAAACGGCGGTCCGGAGTGTGTCGACCGGGTGCAGGCGATCGGGGGGGGGGAATGGTCCGCTATCCGGAAAGAACTCCTGGGTTTGCTGGATCAAGTTAAGAGCGGCGGGGCGCGGAAAGTGATTGATGAACTGCTGGACACGATGCCGGCCATCGAACGTCCGGTAGCCCTCGGCGCGTATACTATCGTTCTCCTGATCGTCTATCTCGAGCATCTGGGCGCTCGCGGGCTGGCGACGGTTCAGAATATCCTGCATGCGGCCGCCAGGCCGGAAATAACCTTAAGCCTTTTTGCCGGTACGGCCATCGGTTCGGCTATCAGGGGGGTGAAAGACAGTCTGCACAAGAGGATCGAGGCACAGGTCCGGCGATTCCTCGAATCCATTGGTGAATGTAATGCGCGCGAGGGCAAACTGCTGGTCGGCTTTTTGCGACAGGCCCTGGAACGCAGTCTCTAATTTTTTTACATAATTTTTGGGTCTCTTTGGTTTATGGGGTAAGACGGGATTTTAGGAAAGGAGGAGCGGTTCCGTATGTCCTGGCAGTCCAGTTTATTGAATAACCGTATTTCGGCGGAGGTAGTCGAACAGACCCTAGCCTACGCGGCTAAGGACCCCGAGAACAACATTCCGCGGCTTTTCAACCTGGCCCGGGCTTTAGCCGTCCGGGAGGAGCACAAGAAGCAGGTCGACAGGGTTGCCGAGGTTTACCGCGAGAACCCGGCCATGCGTGCCTACATTAACAATCTGGCGGCGAAAACACATCCCAACATCCGGAAACGACTGGTCTTCAACTGGTTTGCGCGGGCGATGCTGACCGGTATCCCCCGGCAGCGCCGCTTGACGGAGGAGCTGGGCTTCAATGTTCCCAACTTTATCCTGGTGGATCCGACAAGCGCCTGCAACCTGGCCTGCGAGGGGTGCTGGGCGGGCAGGTACTCGCCGAAGAATTCCCTCGCGCCGGAAAGAATCGACCGGCTTTTCGACGAGGCCAAGGAGCTGGGGATCTATTGGATCGTCTTTTCGGGCGGGGAACCCCTGGTTTACCCGCACCTTTTCGACCTGATGGCCAAGCACGGCGACATGGCCTTCATGGCCTACACCAACGGTACGCTCATCGACGAACGGCTGGCCGACCGGATCATCGAGGTCGGCAACTTCAGTCCCGCCATCAGCCTGGAGGGCTGGCGCGACCGAACGGACGCCCGCCGCGGGGCCGGCACCTTTGACAGGGTCATGCGGGCCATGGACCTTTTGCGCGAGCGGGGTGCCGTTTTCGGAGTCTCCATTACCATCACCCGGCAGAATGTCGATGAAGTCACCAGCGATGCGTTTATCGACTTCTTGATCGAGAAAGGCGTGGCCTACGGCTGGACCTTCCACTATATCCCGGTCGGGCGCGACCCGAATCCGGACCTGATGATCACTCCCCGGCAGCGGGCCTACCTGGCGGAGCGCATCCCCTACATCCGGGCGCACAAGCCGATCCTCATCGCCGACTTCTGGAATGACGGGGAACTGACGGGGGGCTGCATCGCCGCCGGCCGCCGCTACTTCCACATCAACGCCGCCGGTGAGGTGGAGCCCTGTGCTTTCGTCCACTTTGCGGTGGACAATATCAACCATAAGAGCCTGAAGGAGGTTCTGGGGTCGCCTCTCTTCCGGGCCTACCAGAAACGACAGCCCTTCTCCGAAAACCTCCTGCGGCCGTGTCCGATCATCGACTGCCCGTCGGCGTTGCGGGAGATCGTGGCCGAATCCGGCGCCCGGCCGACCCATAAGGGGGCGGAAACCGTACTGACGGGGACGGCAGCCGCGCACCTGGACCGCCGTGCGGCCGAATGGGGCGCCGTCGCCGACGAAATCTGGGTGAAACTGCACGGGCGGTGCCAGGTATGAGCGACCGCCGGCCGGTAGTAAGGGGGTCCCCTGCCGGATCGGACGCAGGCTACCGCTTGGTCCGGTTCCTGCTCTCGCTATTGTTTCGTATTACCGGGGGGCTGGTGGTCAGGGGAAAAGAACAGATTCCGCTGGATGCGCCGCTTATTGTCGTTGCCAATCATGCCAGCCTCGCGGACGGGATTGTTCTGGTCGCCGCTTTTCCGCGACGAGTGGCCTCGTTGTCAGCGGCATATCTCTTTGAGCGGCCGATTGCCGGCCCGTTACTGCGCTGGTTCGGGGCGATCCCCGTCGAAGGAGGGCCGGGTGCGGCGGCCGGAATAAGAAAGGCGCTGCACCTTCTGGAGACCGGGGGGGCGCTCATGGTTTTCCCTGAAGGAGGGGTGGGTCCGGGTCACCGGCCTTTTGAACCGGGATGGGCCTACCTGGCCTTGAAGGCGGGGGCGACCGTGCTTCCGGTCGGCATCCGGGGAAGCGGGCACTTGCTTCCTCCGGGGACGATGCGCCCGCACAGGGCAAAGGTAGAAGTAGCCATCGGTCAGCCCTTTACGGTGGCGCGGACTGCCCGGCCGCGCCGGGCGGAGATGGCCTCTCTGAACACGATGATGGAGAAGCAGTTATGGTATCTTTGCGATAGCGTGAGCGAGCATCCTGACAAGGGGGATCGGATGGTGAAGGCGGAAAAGTGAGGAAGGTGCGGTTGGGCTTGGCCCTAGGCGGCGGGGGAGCCCGGGGCTATGCCCACCTGGGGGTCATAAAGGTACTGCAGAAGACAGGCATCTCCATCGACGTCCTGGCGGGAAGCAGTATGGGCGCCGTCGTGGGCGCGGCTTATGCTACGGGTTACAGCATTGCGGAGATGGAAAGCATCGCCCGGAATACCCGCTGGGGAGAACTGCTTCGCCTGGCGGATATCACCTTTCCCCGCCACGGCCTGATCCTTGGCCGCCGGCTGGAAGATTATTATTTCTCCATAATCGGCGGGCGGAAGTTTGCCGAGTTGCGAAAACCATTGACGGTCGTCGCCTGCGACCTGATTAGCGGAGACGAGGTAAGGCTGCGGTCAGGACCGCTGGCGCGTGCCCTGCGGGCCAGCACCGCTATCCCGGGGATCTTTGCGCCCGTTTTCCTGGATGACCGTGTCCTGGTCGACGGGTGCGTGGTCAGTCCGGTGCCGCTACTGGCGGCGGTGGAAATGGGGGCTTCCGTGGTTATTGCCGTGGATGTCGGCACGGCGAGAGATCGTCCTGCGGCGGCCTTCCGGGCGGGGGAGATTTGCTGCAGGTTACTGTTCAAGCATGGCCGGGATTGGTACCCGGAGTCGCGACCGCCGGGTTTTCTGGGCATTGTGGGACGTTCATTAATGTTGAACTGGCAACAGAACAGCCGGCTGGATTCTCCCTGTGGTGCGGTGACGGTGCTCTTAATCAAACCACGGGTGGAAAGAGTGCGATGGTATGAGTTCCAGAGGGTGGACGAGTGCGTGGCTGCAGGGGAGGAAGCGGGGCGCCGGGTCCTTGACCAGCTCCAAAAGCTGATCGAATGAATACTGGTTAGGGTCAGCGGTCTCCGGCGCCGGGATTTCCGCAGCTATGCTGTTCAGGTTATTGCTTTTCATGGTGGCGCATAAATCCCCCCAAGGGGATTTTGTGGACATTAGCGATCAGGTTGTGATGGGTTTTCCGGCTTAGTGCCAGACTTCACAAATATTGCAGGTAAAAGACAAAGCTACTTATGCTATTACTATCCTTATGCAGTAAGGGTCTTGTCTAAATGTATATGAAAAATTTATCCAAAATGAAGGAACCGGTAGAAATATGTCGAATTTCGGACCATAGTCCTAGCCCACTGGGACTATAGTCCGAAGGTTGCTACGATCCGCACAGTCTTCCGTCTCCGGTATGCAAGCGTTAACAGGATGATAAGTGGATAAAGAGTAACAAATTTCACAAGTTGTACATGATCTTATAATAAACAAATAATATATTGTACTCCACAAAAAGGCAAAGCCGCCGAAAGGCGGCGGCGCAAAGCTATAGGGACTAACGCGGGATACCGCTATGTCAGCCAGTTGCTGGGGGATGGAATCGCAATGTGTATTACCCACCCTTACTGGCGGTGGGTTTTTTATCTTGTCGTAAAGACACTCCACACTTTGGGGGATGACTCGAAATGTCTAACCCGAATGATTTAGATAAAACACTGGACAACGTTTTAAACAGCGTTCTGCCGCCTAAGACTTTGAGGCATTCCGGGGATATGTCCTCAATGGAAGCCAAAACCCCGGCCGTTGCTGAAGATATCGCGGGGTTGGCCTGGGTTAGCAACGGTCGCATCTTTGTAAAGGACCCCGTAAGCGGCGGTGCCCCGGCACGGCTGGCGCCGTCCGGGTTAAAGGTATTAGTGAATGGTGTCCCTGTACAGGAAACCGTCCCGATTCGAGAGAGCGATCATATTGAGTACGAACCCAGAATTGAGCTTATTCCACCTTGTCTTGAAGTTACCATAAGCGATGACGGTTTGGTGGCGTACTTAAATGTTACCTTTGGTCGTCGTGTCGAGTATGTGCTGGAAGACCAGGAACCGTCGACTCTTTTAACTTTACGGGCTAAACCGGTTTCCCACCCAGGTGAGCCCCCCGATCTGGACCAGGCTCTGGCTGTTTTAAAACAGAAAGGAGTTACTTATGGAATACACCTGGCAAGATTAAGGCAGCTTCGTGATACGCCCGAGGAAGGCCGGTTTATCGTTGCCTCCGGTATTCCGCCCGGGATATCCCAAGCTGAGAGTGTCGAGATCCTCTTTGAGCAAGGTGAGTTTTGCCTTAGTCCCGATAAACGCAACAACGTGGATTTTCGGGAATGCCGCCGGCTGGCTACCGTCGAGCAGGGGCAGCTACTGGCCCGAAAAATCCCGGGCAAACTTGGCACCCCGGGTATGAGCGTACGGGGAGAGGCGCTTTTGCCTGAACCGCCGCAGCCTATTCAATTGTTATGCGGTCAGGGAACCGCCCTGGCAGATGGCGGAAACAGCGTTATAGCTACAACCAGCGGTCAACCTTTTTGCGAAAAACATAGCCGTACTTACTTTTTCCGCGTCGAGTCGGTTTATTCCATTAACGGGGACATTGACTTGTCTGTTGGCAATGTGCGTTTTGTTGGCAGTATTAGTGTCCGCGGCAATGTAAGAGCGGGAGTGTTGGTATACTCTGCCGAAGATATTTATATCAGTGAAAATGTGGATAATGCCCAGGTGGTTGCGTACAGGTCAATTACGATTGACGGGTCTGTATTCGGCAGTACCGTTATAGCTGGTTGTTGCAACCGTTTGTCTTTGCAAAAGGTAGCCGGTCAGTTAGCGCATGTGATAAACCAGTTGAGTCTTTTGCTTCAAGTCCTCGAGGAGGTACACGCCAACCCAAGAATCCGACATTTCAACCTGGGTTTTGGACAATTATTGCAACGGGTGGTGGACCTCCGCTTCGGCAATTTACCCGCAGAAGTACACAATCTCCTCAATTCCCTGCGGCGCCTGACCATTGCCGTTCAGCCGGAGGACATACGAGCCAGCCTGATCGATTTTGAATACTATTTTGACGGGATCAACTTATTGCGGCTGCAGAGCATTGAGCAACTCCATCTTCTTTATCACAAACTTAAGGTTCTAGCCAGTCTGGCTGACGAAGACGAGGACACAGGTGGGAACCTTGTACTAAAGTCTGCGGTGAACAGTTCACTTGCGGCATCCGGTACTATTTCCATTGTGGGTCAGGGATGTTATTGCTCGCGGGTGGAAGCCGGGGGCGATGTAAATGTACGCGGAATCGTTCGCGGGGGGCATCTCATTTCGAAAAGAGGCGCGATAGTTGTGGACGAGGCCGGTTCAGACTTGGGTGTCAAGACCGTACTTTCTGTAAACCCCGGGGGACACGTATTTATGGGACGTGCTTACCCCGGCGTGTATGTCAATGTCGGAAAGCAAGTGCTCACTATTAAAGAGGATGTCCGTCATATGCGTGTTTATCTCGATAGTCAGGGGAAATTGAGGTTTTAGCGTCAGGGCAATAAACGAGGGCAATCCTTCCGCAGGGTACCATTCAAAAGAGGGAGGAACAGGCATCCTGTATGGCGGCACAGAGCAAGAAGATGGCAAAGAATCCGGGTGAAGAGCGCGACCGCGTCTCTGCGGTTCTTGACCGCACCAACTCCTTGGTGTGCGTTCTTGACCGGAACGGGCGGATCGTTTGTTTTAACCGTGCCTGCGAGCAAACAACCGGCTATTTGTTTGAGGAACTGAAGGGGGAGCACGTCTGGGATCTGCTCCTGGTTCCTGAAGAGGTCGAAACGGTTAGAGATAGCTTTAAGAATTTACAAGCCGGTCAATTTCCTAACCGGCACAACAACTGCTGGGTAACGAAAGACGGGCGGCGCCGATTGATCGCATGGTTGAACACCGCCATCCAGGATGAAGACGGCTCGGTTAAGTATGTTGTCGCGGTAGGTGTCGACATTACCGACCGCAAGCAAGCGCGGAGGACGCACTGATAAAATCCGAACTGGAAAGAGCCGTTATTTTGGATGCCGTGTCGGAATTTGTAAGTTACTACTACGACACAGACTCGAGAATCATCGGTTCAAACAAGGCTGTGCTGGAGATGCTGGGCTTGCCCCCGGAGCAAGTGGTGGGACGGCGCTGTTGCGAGGCCATGCGCCAACGTACCAAATTATGCGAAGAGTGCCCGATAGTAGCAGCACTTGAAACAATCACCGAGCGCAAGCGGGCCGAAGAAAGATTACAGCAGCGTCTAAGAATAGAAAAGCTGATCGCTGACATATCGGTGAACCTTATCGGCCTTGCCCCAAACGAGGTTGACAACGGTATAAACACTGCGCTGCGGGCAATTGGGGAACTTGCCGGTGTCGACCGTAGTTATATCTTTCTGTTTTCCGGCGACGGGACGAAGATGAATAATACACACGAATGGTGTGCGGAAGGGATCAAACCGCAAATTGATAACTTAAAGGGGTTGCCAAGTGAAAAATTCCCCTGGTGGATGGGCCGGCTCAACCGGTTTGAACCGATATTTGTCTCGAATGTCGAAGAACTTGGTCCCGAAGCGCGCATGGAAAAAGAAATCCTCCAGGCCCGGAATGCCCAGTCAGTTCTCGTTGTGCCGATCGTATATGACAAATCCCTGGTTGGTTTTCTTGGTTTTGACGCGGTACGCGCAAAGCAACTATGGACGGAAGAGGATATCGCAATGCTCACGACGGTCGGGAAAGTCATTGCCAATGCTCTCCAGCACAGACGCATGCATGAGATCCTTCGGCAGAGAGAAGCCAGTCTAGCCAATGCCCAGCGCATTGCTCATCTTGGCAGCTGGGATTGGGATATCGTGCACAATGAAGTGCATTGGGCTGACGAAATTTATCATATCTTTGGTCTGACCCCGCAGGAATTGGGTACCTATGAGGATACCCTAAAAGCTGTCCACCCTGATGACAGGGAGTTTGTAGAGAAATCTATTACTAAAGCCTTTAAAGAGGGCAAACCTTATAGTGCAGATTACCGTATCGTTTTGCCGGACGGCTCCGAACGTATTGTACATGCGCAGGCCGAAGTTACTCTTGATGAGACCGGCAGGCCTATCAAGATGTCTGGAACGGTGCAGGACATCACGGAGCGGATGAGAATCGAGAAAGCACTTCGGGAGAGTTCGGAACAGCTCCAGAAAGCGGTAGAGGGAACGATTCAGGCCGTAGCAAAGTTGGTTGAGATGAAGGATCCTTATACGGCCGGACACCAGCGCCGGGTCGCTGAGCTGGCCTGCGCGATAGCAAAAGAGATGGGCCTTCCTAAAGACCGGATTGAGGGTCTTCGCTTTGCTGCCCTTATTCACGACGTGGGGAAAATACCTGTGCCGGCCGGAATTCTCAACAAGCCGGGCCGCCTGCACGATGCTGAGTTCAGCCTGATCAAGATGCACCCCAAGATTGGGTACGATATCCTGAAAGACGTAAACTTTCCCTGGCCGGTGGCTCAGATTATTCTCCAACATCATGAACGGCTTAACGGTTCAGGATATCCTGGAGGACTTTTCGGCGACGACATCCTCCTGGAAGCACAAATCCTGGGGGTTGCTGATATGGTAGAAGCAATGGCATCACACCGGCCTTATCGCCCTGCGCAAGGCATTGATAAGGCTTTGGAGCAATTAACCAGGGATAGAGGGGTACTGTTCAATCCCGACGTAGTGGATGCTTGCTTAAGACTTTTTACCCGAAAAGGATTTAATTTCGCAGTAAGTTAAGGGTCAGGTCCCTAACTTAACAAAGCCAAGCGGGTTTTGATGGCGGCGAAGCGCCTCTTGGCACTCCTTGTCTCCGGTGTCTAGCCTGGCGACATCCTGTTCCTGGCCCATCTTGTCAAGCATTCAGCTGCCATTGTTTTCTGTTGGGAGCAGCCCTTCTCTCTGTTCCGTTGTCCCGATCCGTGTCAGGCTGGTCGGGGTCGCCGGTGTCCGGGGCCGGGATTTCGGCATGGCAGTAAGCACAAATCCATACCCCTCTGCTGTCCGCGCTGTACCATACTGTTCCGCATTTCGGACAGACCCGTTTTTGCATGTTCCCACCGCCCCTTTCCCATCATCCTGATTAATCACCATAGCTACGTCGCTTAAGAGATATTTATGCCTGGATTACTCAAGGATAATGCTTGCGCATAGCTGACTGTTATAAACAGTGACCAGCCTGGTCGGGCTTCGGTGGTATGCTGAAATTGCTCTTTCAGAGACAGGAGGTGAAGACATGAACGAATTGGGCGCTCTTGTCCGCCGCGCGAGAAAAAATAAGGGGTTGAGCCAGGCCGCTCTGGCGCGCGCCATCGGCCTTACGCCCCAGTACATCTCCGACATCGAGCGGGGCAGGGCCTTCGGCTCCTACCGCACCTTGCAGCGTCTGGCGGCCCGGCTCGACCTTTCCCTGGACAGCCTGCTCGCCGCCGACCCGGACAAGACCGGCCGGCGCGGGGGTATGCCGAACGGGAATGGCTAGACGGGGTACGGGTATATCTGTTATTGACAGTCATCAGCGGGGCTTGTTACCATGAGCATGGCTGTTATAAACGGTAACATTGACGCCCTGACATTGAGAAATGAGATGCGGGAAGTCACTTCCCGTTCGCGACCGTCGGGCGGGTGCAAAAACAGGAGGTGTATTGATCGATGGCCGTTGTGTCGACTCCCCTCGGCAGTGTGCTCATCGTCGAGGTGCAGACCGGTATCAATAATAACGGCAACCCCGTCCTGCGCAGCCGGCGCTGGTCCAACGTTAAGGCCGGCGCGCCGGATCAGGATGTTTTCGAAGTGGGCGCCGTCCTTGGCAGTCTGCAGACACATATCGTTACCGCGGTCAGGCGCGAGGACGCTGAGGAACTGGCGAACGCTTAGCGTCGGCCGTTCCGAATACTCGGACACAAATACCGTGAACAGCCGGAAAGCGCGGGTATCCCCGTGGTCAGATGAAAGGAGAAGGAGCATGGCAACAGTCAGAAGCTTGGAGATGCGCTTTCGGAACGCTTCCGGAAGCGCAACGATCATCCGCGTGCCCGATCCCAAGGCCGGCCTGACGGCAGCCGAGGTCGAAGCGGCCATGAATACGATCATCGCCAAGAACATCTTCGCCTCTTCCGGCGGGGACCTTGTGGCTATAGATTCGGCCCGCATTGTCGAACGCACGACTGCGAACCTCATCGGAGAGTAGGATGCGAAGAGTAAGAACAGAGGGCCTGTAACGGGCCCTCTGTTCTATCTTTGACAGCCTTCGGAGATGATCGGATGTCCCCCGGCCCGGAGGCGAAACCGGAAGCAAAAGGAGGAAAACGGCTTGGAAGAGTTTTTTCAGCTGGTCGGCAACTACGGATTTCCGATGGCCCTTTCGGCCTATCTCCTGGTGCGTCTGGAGCCGCTGATCAGAGAGCTGCAGAAGTCGGTGACGCTTTTGACGGTGGTGGTGGCGCGCCAGTCCGGCGTGGAACTGGATGATATCGTAGAGTTCCCCGCCAAACATTACTAGGCGCCAGGCGCCAAAGCATTAAGCGCCAAGCATTCAGTGTTTTGCGGCAGGTATTAAGCATCCTGCAGGCTTTGGCTTGTTCGTCCGCAAAGGCGCGGTTTTAGAAAGACCGCGGTTCGGAAGGAGGGAAAAAAGGGTGCCCAAGTGGACACACATCGTGGTTCATCACACCGGGACGCAGGAGAGGAGCGCCGCCCAGGTAAAAGCCTACCACAAGAGTCTCGGATGGCGCGACGTCGGCTACCACTACATCATCGAGCGGGACGGCAAGGTGGTCAGCGGGCGACCGCCGACCATGGAGGGGGCGCACTGCGTGGCCGGCGGGATGAACCGCAAGGGTATCGGCGTCTGTCTCATCGGCAACTTTGAACTCTACCCGCCGCCCAGGGCGCAGCTCGTCTCCCTGCGCGCGCTTTTGCAGCGCCTGATGCGGGAGCACCGGGTCCCGCCGGCAAACGTGCTGGGCCACGGCGAGGTTCCGGGAGCGGCGACGGCCTGCCCGGGACGGCATCTCGACCTGAAAACGATCCGGGAGGCGCTTTCGCGCGGCCCGGTCCTGTACCGTGTGCAGGTCGGCGCGTTCAGCGAGCGCGGGCGTGCGGAGGCAGTGGCCGAGGACCTGAGAGACCTCGGCTACGAGGCCCATATCGTGTTTCCTCAGTAACGGTATTGAGCAGCCCTGCGGGGCTGCTTTTTCTTGCTGCCCCTTCTGCATCCGTACCGTTTCATCATTCCCTTCCTCTTTCCGGTCCAGTGGTAATTCCTGGTTTTCGCTTTTCCTACAGTGTACGCCTGAGCAGGAGGGTTGGGCCTGTACACCGTTGTCACGAACGTTTGTATCGTTTAGAATGTATTAAATGATATTATTGCGAGAGCAAGACGGGGGGTGACGGGCTATGGACGAGGCGCTACGTGAGGCGCGCATGCGGCTGATCGAGGCTTTGGGCCGGCAATCCGCTTTTTGGGGTCTGGGCAAGGTGACGGGCGAGTTGTACGCCGTATTGTACCTGTCCGGCCGGCCGATGAGCCTGGGCGAGCTGGCGGCGGCATTGGGCGTTACAAAGGGCAGCGTCAGCATCGCCATCCGGGTCCTGGAACAGTTCGGCATGGTCCGGCGCAGCATGCTCCCGGGCGACCGGCGGGTCTACTTCGCAGCCGAGGCCGATCCCTGGCTGATCATGCGGCGGGTGTTGGAGCAGCGGCAGAAACCGGAGTTTGACCAGTCGTTTCGGATCGTTGAAGATAGCCTGCGGCGCGCGCGGGAAGCTTCGTCCGGGCCGGACCGGGATTTCGTGGTCGGCCGGCTGCAGGCGCTGGAGAGTTTTTACAGGGAACTGGATCAGATCGTCGAGACCGTTTTGCTGGTCGGCCCCCGCCGGTTTGCGAAACTGGTGAAGGTTTTGGCAAGGCTGCAGCGGTTCGGCGGCCGCACAAAGGGAGGGACGGGTAATGAAGGTAGTCGTGACGGGGGGAACGGGGTTCATCGGTAGGCCGCTGGTTGCTTCTTTCCTTGATAAGGGCGCGGAGGTCACCGTGCTGACAAGGTCCGGGGCGGGGCGGCTGCCGGCGGAAGTCAAAGCTGCTACATGGCCGGCGGGCACGACAAAGCCGGGTGAAGTTCTTCAACGCTCCCCCTCCGGCGGGGGTTTTGCGGGCGGCGGCCCGCCGGAACGGGCGGAAAGTCGCTGGTGGGAGGCGCTGGACGGGGCGGATGCGGTCGTGCACCTGGCCGGAGAGTCGATCGCCGCCCGGCGCTGGACGCGTGAACAAAAGGCGCGGATTCGCGAAAGCCGGATACAGGGGACGAGGGTGCTGGTTGATGCCCTGGCGCGTGTGGAGCGGAAGCCGCGGGTGCTGATCAGCGGTTCGGCGGTCGGCTTTTACGGTCCGCGCGGCGACGAAGAATTGACCGAAGCCGACGCTCCCGGGCAAGACTTTCTGAGCGAGGTCTGCACCGCCTGGGAGAGAGAGGCCCGGCAAGCAGAGCTTCTGGGGATGCGCGTCGTCCTGCTGCGCACCGGCACGGTGTTGGAAAGGGACGGCGGGGCCCTGCCACGGATGCTTTTACCCTTCCGCTGGTTCGCGGGCGGGCCGTTCGGCTCCGGCCGGCAGTGGATGTCCTGGATTCACCGCGACGACCTGGTCGGCCTGATTCACTTTCTCATCGAGAACGAAGAAGCGCGGGGTCCGGTCAACGCCGTGGCCCCGAATCCGGTGACCAACCTGGTTTTCGCGAGGACCCTGGGGCGGGTGATGCGCCGTCCGTCACGGCTTGCCGTTCCGGGGCCGCTATTGCGCCTAGCCCTCGGCGAGATGGCCGAAGCGCTGCTCTTAAGCGGGCAGAGGGTCTTGCCCGCCGCCGCGCTCGCGCTGGGATTCCGTTTCAGGTATCCGGAACTCGAGCCGGCCTTGCGCGCCATCCTGCGGGGTTAAGCCGGGGCCGTGTACACGGTCAAAAACCGTCGCCGCCCGCCTAATTGTCAACCTGTTAGATAGTTAATGGTTGACAATTGGACACCTCCGGGATTACAATGTTGCCACTAAACACTATTTGATGCAGAGGGAGGAATTCGACTTGGGTGTATTTGCTTTACGGCGGTACGGATGCAAAGCCGTCCGGTGGTTCGAGGAGCTGCCCTTTGCGCACAAGCTGGCGCTGTCCGTAGGTTTTGCGGCTCTGATCGGCGCCGCCGCGCAGGCCCGCATTCCCGTGCCCTGGTCGCCGGTGCCGATAACGGGACAGACCTTTGCGGTACTGCTGGCCGGAGTGCTGCTGGGGCGCGGCTGGGGCGGCTTCAGCGCGGGCGTCTACGTGGCGGCGGGCGCGGCCGGCCTGCCCTGGTTCGCTGGGCTCAGCGGGGGTCTGGCCGTCCTGGCCGGCCCGACGGGAGGCTACCTGGCGGGCTTTGTCCTGGCGGCCATGGCGGTAGGCCATGCGGTCAGGAGATACGCCTGGGCGCGTACTCTGCCAGGGCTGATCGCGGTAATGACGGCGGGGAATTTTATCCTGATTCACGGACCGGGCCTTGCCGTTCTCTCCCTGTATACGGGGGTTACCGACCTGGTCAAGCTTCTCTGGATGGGGACAATTCCCTTTATCCCGGGTGACCTGACCAAGATCCTGGCGGCCGCGGCGGCGGCCTTGCCGTTCCTGCCGCTGGAAAAGGGCGCCGCGTAGCAGGATGGCTGAACCGGTTGTTCTGCGGGCTCACCACCTGCTCTGCGCGGGCGAGTTCCGCGGGCTGGGCTATACGCCCGTTTTCGTTGCCAACTTCGCGCGGGTTCTCGCGGGGCTTGCCGGTCGGCCGGCTGCCCGGGTACGGTTGACTGACGGGACCGATGTGATCTGTGCGGCCTGTCCCTGGCTGGTTGAAGGGAGCTGTGTCCGAGACGGCGGCGGGGAAGCGGCGGTATCCCGCCTGGACGGCCTGGTGTTGGACCGGCTCGGACTGGAGCCGGGTGCGACATTGACGTGGGCGCGCCTGCGCGGCCTTGCCGTCGAGCGGGCTGACCGCGCCTGGCGGATGAAGGTATGCAGGGAGTGCTCGTGGTTTGGGGCTCCCTGCTATGCGGCGTCCGATAATGAACATTGACTGCCGGCGTCGCCCCTGGTATAATAACTTTTGTCGTTGCGCTAATCCGTTCCGCGATAGCTCAACGGTAGAGCATCCGGCTGTTAACCGGAGGGTTGTAGGTTCGAATCCTACTCGCGGAGCCAAAAGTATCAGAGAAGACCGCCTTGACGGCGGTCTTTGTTTATGCACAAGAGGCCTTTCCCCGAAACGTTGGGTACTGGGTAATACCACAGGAGATCGGGGATCTCCTTGTAAACCAAGGCTTTAGAGATAGTTTAACGGATAGGACGCTGAGTATTGAGCATTGGGAAGATGGGAGGCGAGTTAAAGCATCGAATGCCCCCGAAATAAAAATCTTTTATGGCGTTTTTGGTTACGCTAAAGGATGTTCGGGGAACATTGTTATACGGCCGGAAGTCTTGCGGGGGTCACGGGCCTTTGCTATAATAGCTTTTAGAGCAAAAACAGAACACGCCTAAAATTTTCGTTCCGCGATAGCTCAACGGTAGAGCATCCGGCTGTTAACCGGAGGGTTGCAGGTTCGAATCCTGCTCGCGGAGCCAATTCTTTTTGCGGCTGCTGCCTCGCGCAGCGGCCTTTGTCGTCTTTCGGGCCTATCCGACAGGAGACCGCTGAAAAACTGCGCCTGGCTTTGTCAGGCTCGCCGCCCAGTGCTCACGTACCAACAAGGATGTCAGATGCCGGAAGTCCGAGGTCGGACTCGATGCGATTACGAGTGATCGCTTCCCGGTCAGACTTCTGACCTCTGGTTTCAGACCTCTTTTTCAGTACGCTCCGCGCTGGCCGGCTTCGCCTTCCGCGCCATGCTTGTTTTTGAACAGCCCTCGGTTTTTCAAGAGGCCCATATCGGATAAGGGTTTGAGTGTCACATTGCGGGCTCCGGCAGGCTTAATATTATGGAAAACAAAGAAAATGTTGCTAGCGGTTTCGAGCCGGGTTTGGTAGCATGGAGAAAGGATTGTATCGCGAATGCAGCCCGATAAATATCACGGGGGAGGAGACGAGATGGCAGGTCGCAAAAGAATCTGGGTGGCTTTGACTGTAATGGTCCTTACCCTGTTCTGCCTGGCAGCAGGACAGGCCCGGGCGGAAGAACTCGCTACTTTCCAGGACGTCCGGGGCCATTGGGCTGAAGAGACCATTATGCAGGTGCGCGCGCTGGATTTGATGAACGGTTACCCCGGCAACGTATTCAAGCCCAAAGACAACGTTACGCGCCGCGAGACCCTGGTCGTCATCATCCGGGCACTGGGCCTGGAAAATGAAGCCTCCCGGATAAATACAAGCAACATTGTTTTTCCTCCGGATGTCAAGTGGGGTCAGGGGTACATTGCCCTGGCCGCGCAAAAGCAGCTGTTTTCCGGCCAGATTTCCCAGATCAAGTTCAACGAGCCTGCCACCCGGCTGGAGATCGCCCTATGGCTGGCGAAGGCTTTGAACCTTAAGACCGACGACACCCCTCTAGTTTTTACCGATACCGCCAACATCCCGGCGGCCTACCAGCGGATGCTGGCGGCTGTTTACAGGGAGGGGATTATGTCCGGGACGTCGGCCACCCTTTTTGAGCCCAACAGGCCGGTCACGCGGGCCGAGGTCGCTTCACTCCTCGGGAAGATGCTGGGCACGGGGCACATCAACCCTTATCCCGGCAGGTTCATTACCGGCCAGCTGACCGCCGTGGACTGGCAGGGCGGGAAGATCACGGTGCGCACTTCTTCGGGCGCTTATACCTACCCTCTGAAGCAGGACCACATCGTTTACAGCGGCGGGCGAAAGGTAACGCTGTCGTCAATGAGCATGGAGCAGAACGTAAAGCTTATCCTTAACGGCAGCGGGCAGGTCGTCTTTGTCGGGAAGGCCGCCGGCCAGGCCCCGGCCGCGCAAACCGCGGAGTACGACGGCAAAATCCTGGCGGTGCTCTCCGCGTCCAACCAGTTGTTTTTCCAGACCGGTGCCGGCGGCATGCTGACGCTTGCGATCAGCCCGTCGGTGAGCGTTGCGCGAAACGGGGTGTCCCTGCGGCTCAGTGATATTACAGCGGGTGCGGAAGCACGGATCCGCGTGACGGGTAATCAGGTCCAGGCTGTGGAGCTGAAAGCCGAAGCCCTTGAGGGGGCGGTGACCTATATCAAGACCTCGGGGACGAAGCGGATTACGATCGAGAAGTCGAGCGGGCGGGAGGAGAGCTATTACCTGGCGGACAGCGTAACCGTCAAGGAAGGCAGCGCTACGCGGAGCCTGAGCTACGTCGAGGAAGGTATGCAGGTAAGGCTGACCCTGGACGGCGACAATAAGGTTTCCAGGATTGACATCACAGATTCCGCGGCCCTTGAGGGGGCGGTGACCTATATCAAGACCTCGGGGACGAAGCGGATTACGATCGAGAAGTCGAGCGGGCGGGAGGAGAGCTATTACCTGGCGGACAGCGTGACCGTTAAGGAAGGCAGCGCCACGCGGAGCCTGAGCTACGTCAAAGAAGGCATGCGGGTGAAGCTCACGCTGGATACCGACGATAAGGTGACCAAGATCCTCATCACCTCATCCGTGAAAGATGTCGAGGGCACGGTGACCTACCTGAGGCTTTCCGGCACTCCGCGGATACGCGTCGACGTTGACGGGGACCAAGAGAGTTATTACCTGGCGGACGACGTTGTCGTCGAGCGCGACGGCGATGAATTGGATTTAGACGACATCGTCATCGGCGCCGAGGTACGCCTCGAGGTGGATAACGACGAGGTGGTCCTTATCGAGATCCTTAACGATCAGGACATCACCGTGGAAGGCGAGATCGTCAGCGTGAGTTCCACGCGCCTGACCATCGAGCAGGCCAGCGGTTCCGACTTCCGGTTCTATTTCCGCGACGGGGCCGCCCTCTACGATGAAGACGGGGACACGATCGGCACGGCGGATCTTAAACAAGGCTGGACGGTGAAGCTGCAGCTGCGCGACGGGAAGATCAGGCGTCTCGACGTGCTGGACAGGTAGGGACCGGCCGCGGGAACCTGACGTAAGTTGACGTGTTTGAGCCGGGTTGCCAAAGCTGCTGCCTCTGTCTAGCGCGATTCGACATTTTTGATTTTTATGTTGTAATGTGACGGAGTCTCCGGCAAGCGGGCTTTTTTGTAACATACAGTCATATCCTGTCGAGAACGCGAAGGGGCTACTGCCCCTTGGTGGGTATTGGGTGTCTAACATCGAGCAGCCTACGGCAAAAAAAACAGGAATTCCTGTACAGGAATTCCTACGAGTCCTGCAGCCTATAGCCTATAGCCTATAGCCTATAGCCGAATAGGCGTTAGCCTATTCAATGACCACGGCCGTCCCGTAGGCCAGGATTTCGGCCGCCATTGACATCACCTGGGCGGTGGCGAAGCGGACGTCGACAACGGCGTTGGCCCCCAGCTTCTCGGCTTCACTGGTCATCCTTTTGACGGCCTCCTGGCGGGCGTCGGCCATGAGTTCGGTGTATTCCTTGATTTCCCCGCCGACCACGTTGCGCAGCCCGGCGATGATGTCCTTGCCGATATGCCTGCTCCTGATGACGCTGCCCGTGACCAGGCCCAGCGTCTTGACCACGTTCTTACCGGCGATGGTGCTTGAAGTGGTTACGATCACCCTTTGTCACCTTCCTTTGCGCGTTCTCTCCAGAGCGCCAAGAGCAACACCCCCAGTCCCAGAAGCAGCGTGCTGACCCCTACCCTCACGGCGAGGGGCACGCCGGCCTCGCCGATGAATATCCATAAACCATAAAGTGCATAGCCCGCAAAGATTAGGGTACCGACGGCGATGAAAAAATATGCCAGGGCCCGCATCACTATCACTCCTTGGCAGCCGGCGGCGGCTCTGTTCAGCAGGCGGTTATAGACTCTAGGAGACCGCTAAAAAACTGCGCCTGGCAAAAAGGATGTCGGATGCCAGAAGTCAGAAATCTGACGTGATGAAATCCGCAGAGCGATTGCTAAGGATTATAGACTTGCAATCGCGAAGCGATCGCTTCCCGTAACCGACCTCTGACCTCTTGCCTCGGACCTCTTTTTGAGCGGTCTCAGAGTAACTTCCAAAATGTAGCCGTACCCTAAAGATGCCTATGCCAAAACCAGTGTCTTAGCTTTTTGCAGCACTCTCCTGGAATCAGGATAACAGATTTCTATGTGTTTTACCACTGAACTACTGACTGACGGAAGCCGCAGGATTGAGCAATTTGACTATCTTTGACTTAAAGTGAGTAACAGCGGCTAAAATAGTGCCAGAAGGGAATTGATTTTTGTGCCGAGTTTCAGTATGGTATTGACCAGATAGTCAAGAAAAGTCAAAGTCAGAGAACGAGGGAGGGTGCCCAATGCCGACGTTGGCTGAATACATCGCCCAGTACATTTACCGGCTGTTGGAACAGAGCGAGCACGACTACATCGATGTCCGGCGCAGCGACCTTGCCTCGAAGTTTAACTGCGCCCCGTCCCAGGTGACTTACGTGCTTTCGACCAGGTTCGGCCCGCATTCAGGGTTCATTGTGGAGAGCCGGCGGGGCGGCGGTGGATATGTGCGGATCATTAAGCTGCCCGTGGAGGACGAGTTCATCCGGCGGCTTTACCGTGCTATCGGCGACGCCATCGGGCACCGTGAGGCTCTGCAAATCGTCAGACGGCTGAGTGAGGAATCGCTTATCACCAGGCGGGAAGCCGGAATGATGGCGGCGATTGTCGGCGACGGCCTGACCAAGGTCGAGCCGCCCGAAAGAAACGTCCTGCGGGCCCAGCTGATGCGCGCCATGCTGGCGGCTTTGCTGAAGGGAACGGAATGAGCGTACCGGCCACCCAGCGGCCATTGGGCCGCTCGTGGCCTTGGCCCAATGCCCAGCGCGTAGTCCCGGACTGCAGGTACCCCGTTTCAACCTTGAGATTTAACACTAAACGCCAAACGGAGAGGACATATGACATGCTTTGCGAGAAGTGTAAACAGCGGCCAGCCACCTTTCATTACACCGAGATCGTCAACAACGCCAAGAAGGAAATGCACCTTTGCGAGATTTGCGCCCAGGAAGAGCAGGTCGGCCATATCCATTTCCATTTCAATCCCCAGCTGAACCTGAGCAACTTCCTTGCCGGGATGATCGGCCCCGGGTTGCAGTCCGAGAATAAGGTAATGCGGCACGAAGGAAGCTGTCCCAGGTGCGGCCTGACGGCCGGGGAGCTCGGCCGGACGGGCCTTTTTGGCTGCAGCGAGTGCTACCGTGCGTTTGAGCCCCAGCTGGGCGCTTTGCTGCGGCGGGTTCACGGCGCGGTGCGCCATACTGGCAAGATTCCCGGCCGGGGGCAGAAAAAGTCAAGGGTGCTGCGTGATATCGAGCAACTGAAGGTCGAACTCCAGAACGCCGTCGCCAGGGAGGAGTACGAAAAGGCGGCGGTGCTCAGAGACCGGATCAGGGAGCTCGAGGCCGGATTGATCCGGGGAGGTGAAGACGGTGGGGCTTAAGGAAACCATCAACAATCCCTACAGTTCGTGGATGCGGGACTGCGCCCCGGACGGGGACGTGGTCGTTTCCAGCCGGATTCGCCTTGCGCGGGCGCTGGCTGACTACCCCTTCCCCCACCGCCTGGCGCCGGAAGCGGCCGAGGAAATCGTCCACGCCGTCGAACTGGCGGTTAAAGATGACCGGCTGGCGGAAGCCGTAGGCAGGCTGGAGCTTTCCAGGGCAGCGGAATTGTCGCCCCTGGAAAGGCAGATACTAGTCGAAAAACATCTGGCCAGTCCGGTTTTTTTCCAGGGTCCGGCCGAAGGCCGGGCGGTGGTGCTCTCGGACGACGAGTCCGTAAGCATCATGGTCAATGAAGAAGACCACCTGCGGATCCAGGTGCTGGCGCCGGGCCTGCAACTGGAGCAGGCGCTGGAGAAGGCGAACGCCGTTGACGACGCCCTGGAGCGGACCCTTGATTATGCCTACGCCGATTCGATCGGCTACCTGACGGCCTGCCCGACCAACGTCGGCACCGGACTGCGGGCGTCGCTGATGCTCCATCTCCCGGGATTGGTACTGACCGGGCAGATCAGGCAGGTGCTTCAGACCCTCGGCAAGCTGGGTCTCACAGTGCGCGGGCTCTATGGCGAGGGCACCGAGGCTGCCGGAAACCTGTTCCAGGTTTCGAACCAGATCACCCTGGGGCGGGCCGAAGAGGAAATCATCCAGAACCTGGTTGCGGTGTGCCGGCAGATTATCGACCAGGAGAGGGCGGCCCGGCGGCTTTTATACCAGGAACGGCCGGAGATTGTGGAAGACAGGGTATGGCGCGCTTACGGCATCCTGCGCTATGCCCGTATCCTCAATTCTCAGGAAGCCATCCAGCACCTATCGGACGTGCGGCTGGGCGTCGATCTCGGGATTATGAAGGACGTGCCGCCGAGCCTGACCTGGACGTTAATGGTTTTGACAAGGCCCGCTTTCATCCTGAAGTACGGAGGAGAGCTCTCTCCCCACCAGCGGGATGTGCTGAGGGCTAAACTTGTGCGCGAAAAGCTCGGCAAGAAAAAGAAATAACTTGCAATGATGCGGGGAGGTACGCAAAAAGATGTTTGGAAGGTTTACTAAACGGGCCCAGAAAGTGATCCTGCTGGCCCAGGAAGAGGCACGGAGGTTCAACTACCCTTACGTGGGCACCGAGCATTTGCTGCTGGGCCTGATTCGTGAAGGCGAAGGCGTGGGAGCGAGGATCCTGCTAGAACTCGGCCTTGACGCCGATAAGGTCAGGGCGGCCATCGAGCAGACGGTGGAGAGCGGACAGCCGTCGGCGCCCTTGCGGGAGGTTACCCTGACGCCGAGAGCGAAGCGGGTGCTGGAGCTGTCGGTTGACGAGGCGAGACAGCTCGGCCACAACTATGTGGGCA
This sequence comes from Bacillota bacterium, assembly GCA_036804525.1. Classification (GTDB taxonomy): domain Bacteria; phylum Bacillota; class Desulfotomaculia; order Desulfotomaculales; family JASEER01; genus JBFLVT01. The sequence continues at coordinate 39,885 of DAIRSE010000015.1, forward strand.
CCGAGCACATGCTCCTGGGTCTGATCAGGGAAGGAGAGGGCGTTGCCGCCCAGATCCTGACCGGCATGGGGGCCGACCTGAACAAGGTGCGCCAGATGATCGTCCAGATTATGGGCGGTACGGCCGCCCCCACCGGCTGCGCTGCCTGCGGGGTCAGCGGCGAGCCCGCCAAGAAGGATACCAGGACGCCGAACCTGGACCAGTATGCCCGTGACCTGACGGCCATGGCCAGGGAAGAGAAACTGGACCCGGTCATCGGGCGGGAAAAAGAAATCGAGCGCGTGATCCAGATCCTGAGCCGGCGCACCAAGAACAACCCGGTTCTGATCGGCGACCCCGGCGTAGGCAAGACGGCCATCGCCGAAGGGCTGGCGCAGCGCATCAGCAAGGGCATGGTCCCCGAAGTGCTGCTGAACAAGCGCGTCGTCGCCCTCGACCTGGCGTCGATGGTGGCCGGCACCAAGTACCGGGGCGAGTTCGAGGAGCGGATCAAGAAGGTTATTGACGAAATCAAAGCGGCGGGCAACGTCATCCTGTTTATCGATGAGTTGCACACCCTGATCGGGGCGGGCGCGGCCGAGGGGGCCATCGACGCGGCCAACATCCTCAAGCCGGCTCTGGCCAGGGGCGAGCTGCAAACCATCGGCGCGACGACCTTGGATGAGTACCGCAAGCACGTGGAGCGTGATCCGGCGCTGGAGCGCCGCTTCCAGCCGATCATGGTCGACGAGCCGACGGTAGAGGAAACGATCGCGATCCTGAAGGGGCTGCGTGACAAGTACGAGGCCCACCACCGCGTGCACATCACCGACGGGGCGATCGAAGCCGCGGCGAGGCTGTCGGACCGTTACATCACCGACCGCTTCCTCCCGGACAAGGCCATCGACCTTATTGACGAGGCCAGTTCGCGCGTGCGCCTGCAGGCTTTCACCGCTCCGCCCGACCTCAAGGAGCTGGAAGCCAGGCTCGAGGACATCCGCAAGGAGAAGGAAGCGGCGATTGCCGGGCAGGAATTTGAGAAGGCGGCGACGCTGCGCGACCAGGAGCAGCAGCTGAAGAACCGGCTTGAGGAATCGAGGGAAGCCTGGCGCCAGCGGAAGGGCGGGGACGAACTGGTTGTCACCGAACAGGACATTGCTCACATCGTCTCGACCTGGACCGGGATCCCGGTGTCGAAGCTGGCCGAAGAGGAATCCGAGCGCCTGCTGAAAATGGAGGAAATCCTGCACCAGCGCGTGGTCGGCCAGGACGAGGCCGTGGCGGCGGTCTCCCGGGCCATCCGCAGGGCGCGGGCGGGGCTCAAGGACCCGAAGCGGCCCGTCGGATCGTTCATCTTCCTTGGGCCCACGGGCGTAGGTAAGACCGAGCTGGCCCGGGCGCTGGCCGAGGCCCTGTTCAACGACGAGGAAGCCCTGGTGCGCATCGACATGTCGGAATACATGGAGAGGCACGCCGTCTCCCGCCTGGTCGGCGCGCCTCCGGGCTACGTCGGCTACGACGAGGGCGGCCAGCTGACCGAAGCTGTCCGCAGGCGCCCCTACACCGTGGTGCTCCTCGACGAGATCGAGAAGGCCCATCCCGAGGTCTTCAACATCCTGCTGCAGGTGCTGGAAGACGGCCGTCTTACCGACGCCAAGGGTCGCACGGTGGACTTCCGCAACACGGTCATCATCATGACCTCCAACGTGGGCGCCCAGCTGATCCGGAATGAACGCACGCTCGGCTTCGTCAGGACCGAGGATGAGAAGAACGATTATGAGAAGATGAAGGAGCGCGTCATCAGCGAGCTACACCGCACGTTCCGGCCCGAGTTTCTGAACAGAATCGACGAAATCATCGTCTTCCACGCCCTGAACACCGAGCACATCCGGGCCATCGTGGACCTGATGCTGAAGGACGTCGCTCAACGGATGAAGGAAAACGAGGTGGATGTCGAGTTCACCGATAGCCTCAAGGACCTTCTGGCCAAGGAAGGCTTTGACGAGAAATTCGGGGCCCGTCCCCTGCGCCGGGCGATCCAGCGCCTGGTCGAGGACCGGCTGTCCGAAGAGCTCCTCAAGCAAAGCTTCGCCCGGGGCGATAAGGTGAAGGTTGACGCGAAAGATGGCGAGGTACAGGTTCAGAAAACGGGGGTAGGACTTAGGACGTAAGACGTAGGAAATAGTCTTATGTCCTACGTCCAGTCTTGTTCGACTTCGCTGGCAGTGATATAATATTATGGTATACAATGGAAAGGTACCAGAGTTACTGATGCGCTGCCGGGAGTGCGGATATTATTCGCCACGCTGGCTTGGCAGGTGTCCGGGCTGCGGGGCGTGGCAATCGTTTTGCGAGGAAGAGGGGGGCAGGAAAAAGGCGGTTCGTGCCGGCGAGCCGCCTCGCCCCCTTTCTGCTGTTTCTGTGGACGAACAGACCCGCCTGTCGACCGGGATCGCCGAGATGGACCGGGTCCTGGGGGGCGGCATCGTTCCGGGTTCGGTGGTCCTGATCGGCGGCGACCCCGGCATCGGCAAGTCCACCCTCCTGCTCCAGTGTGCCTTCCGTGTCGCCGGGCAGGGAGGTACGGTGCTTTACGTGGCGGGCGAAGAGTCCCCCTTGCAGGTCCGCCTGCGGGCCGAGCGGCTGCAAACAGTGCACGAGAACGTGCTGCTGGCTTGCGAGACCGATGTCGAGCGGATCGTCTCCCATATCAGGGAGAGCAAGGCCCGGGCGGTGATCGTCGACTCCATCCAGACCACTTTTCTTCCCGACCTGGCAGCTGTCCCCGGGAGCCTGGGACAGGTCCGGGAGTGTACTTTGCGTCTGGCTAAAGCAGCCAAGGAAACCGGTGTCCCGGTATTCCTGGTCGGCCACGTGACCAAGGAGGGGCTCCTGGCCGGACCCCGTGTGCTCGAGCACATCGTCGATACCGTCATCTACCTGGAAGGCGAGCGGCACCAGTCCCTGCGCGTGCTGCGCAGTGTCAAGAACCGTTTCGGGTCGACGAACGAGATCGGTGTATTCGAAATGAGGGCGGAGGGGCTCGTAGAGGTTCACAACCCTTCGCGCCTTTTCCTGCGGCCCCAGGACGACGGGGTCCCCGGGTCGGTGGTGGTGTCCTGCATCGAAGGAACCCGTTCCCTGCTGGTGGAGATCCAGGCGCTGGTCAGCCCCAGCGGCTACGGAACGCCGCGCCGGATGACCGTCGGTGTGGACTATAACCGCGTCGTGCTGATGGCCGCCGTTCTGGAGAAGCGGGTCGGACTGTCCTTGTCGAACCAGGATATCTACGTGAACGCCGTCGGCGGCGTGAAACTGTCGGAGCCGGCCGTCGACCTGGGCATCGCCCTGGCCCTGGCCTCCAGTTTCCGGGAGCGCCCGGTGGCGCTCCGCACGGTTGTTGTCGGGGAGGTCGGACTGACCGGAGAAGTCCGGCCGGTGGGCGCACTGGAAAGAAGGTTGAACGAGGCGCGTAAACTGGGCTTTAACCGGGCTATCGTCCCGGATAACAGCGTGACACCGGATGATGTCCGGCTGGAGCTGTACAAGGTCCGGACGGTAAGCGAAGCGCTTGATCACGGGCTTTAGGGGTTAGAGTTGGAGGGAGATTGTTGGTAAGGGACGAGAGAGAGGAACAGCTGCTTAAAGTCCTACGCGTGGTCGCGCCGGGCACACCCCTGCGCGAGGGCCTGGAACATATCCTGCGTTCGGAAAGCGGTGCGCTGATCGTGATCGGCGACCGCCCGGAGGTCCTGGAAATCGCCGAGGGGGGTTTTCGGGTCAACGCCGATTTTTCGCCGGCCAAGCTCTACGAGCTGGCCAAAATGGACGGGGCCATCATCCTGGACAGCGAGGCCAAGAGGATTATCGCCGCCAATACCCAGCTGGTCCCCGACCTCGGCATTCCCTCGAGCGAGACAGGCATCCGTCACCGGACGGCCGAGCGTGTCGCGCGGCAGACCGACGCCGTTGTGATCTCGATATCCCAGCGCCGCGGCGTGATCACCGTTTACAAAGGCGCGCTCAAGTACGTCCTGCGTGACCTGGAGGTCATCTTCACCAAGGCCAATCAGGCCCTGCAGACTTTGGAAAAGTACCGTAACGTCCTCGACCGCATCCTGGTTAACCTCAGTATTATGGAGTTCGAGGGCACCGTGACCCTCTACGAGGTTTGCAAGGTCATCCAGCGCGTTGAGATGACCCTCAAGGTCGTCAGTGAAATCAACAAGTACATCGTTGAGCTGGGCGTGGAAGGACGCCTGATCACTATGCAGCTTGAAGAGCTGATCGCCAACGTAGACACCGAAGGCTTGAGCGTCATCCAGGACTATGCCGTCGTGCCCGACCGGACGCCGCGGCAGATCCTGAATGTCATCGAGACCTGGCCGAACGAGGATCTCCTTGACCTGCCGCTGATCTCACGGGCCCTGGGCTATTCCGGGGGAAGCGCTATCCTGGAACAAAACGTTTCCCCCCGCGGCTACCGCATCCTCTCCAAGATCCCGCGTCTGCCGGTGCCCGTCATCGAGAATTTGGTGGCTACCTTCGGCAACATCAACCGCATCCTGAACGCCTCCCTGGAAGAGCTCGACGAGGTCGAGGGGATCGGGGAGACCCGCGCTCGATCAATAAAGGAAGGTTTGAGCCGTTACTGGAACCAACTATTACAAGAAAGATATAGATAGCAGCTGCTAATTGTATGTACAAGGCCGTTTTTTGACAGGAATAGCTAGGATGTGTTATACTTAGCTCGAGAGGGGTTTCGGGAGGTGGCGCATTGTTTAAGATTGGTGACAAAGTTGTGTACCCGATGCACGGCGCTGGTATCATCGAAGCCATCGAGGAAAAGGAAATCCTGGGAGAGAGGCATCAGTACTATGTACTGAGGCTGCCCATAGGCAATATGAAGGTCATGGTCCCCACCTCGGCGGGAGAGGGCAAAGGAGTGGGCTTGCGCCAGGTAATCGGCAGGGAAGAAGTGCGGAAGGTCTTCTGCCTGCTCAAAGAGGACTCAAGCCAGATGCCGGGAAACTGGAACCGGCGTTACCGGGCCAACCTCGAAAAGATCAAGAGCGGGGACGTCTACGAAGTGGCCGAAGTGGTGAGAAACCTGGCCCGCCGGGAACGCGAAAAGGGTTTGTCGTCCGGCGAAAAACGGATGCTCGAGAGCGCACGGCAAATCCTGATCAGTGAACTCGTGCTGGCGGCTGAGGTGGAGGAAGAAAAAGCCAGGTCAATGCTGGACGAAGCGTTTGAGTAAGAAATGGCGAGGATAATCGCCATTTTTTTTTATTGAGGACGCATGCCTGTCCCGTTATAATATTTAACAAAATGATAAAAATGAGGAATGGAAAGGAGGTGACAGAGTGCGTAGGGTGGCTTTTCTTTTTTTAACGGCCGTTTTCACAGCGTCCGGTTTTTATCTTGGATATTCCCTCTTCGTGAGTGATTTTTTAAACCTGAACCTTGCTACGAACACCGGTTACGGGTTGGCAGCTTTAACAGCGCTGTTCGGGCTGGTTCTGGGCATCCTGCTTATCCCCCGCATCATCTACTGGACTGTTTTCCTGACGGGACGCGTAGTGGAGTACCTGCAAAAAATGCCTGTTCAGGACCTGCTCATTGGTGCTCTCGGACTTATACTTGGCCTTTTAATCGCCAACCTGCTGGGTTCAATTCTTAATTTTCTGGGTGTCATCGGGAAGGTCGTCGGGGTGTTGCTTACCGTTTTCCTCGGTTACGTCGGCTTGATCGTGGCGATAAGGAAAAGGGAGGAATTAACCGGCATCTTTACCAGCCTGCCGTGGTTCGGCAAAGAAAAACCGGGCAAGGGTGAGGCCAAGCTCCTGGACACCTCGGCGATCATCGACGGCCGCATTGCCGACCTCTGCACAAGCGGGTTTCTTGAGGGCACGCTGGTGATCCCGTCTTTCGTCCTGGAAGAACTGCAGCACATCGCCGATTCCAACGACCTTTTGAAGCGCAACCGCGGGCGCCGCGGGTTGGACATCCTGAACCTGGTGCGGCGCAAGTCCGATATCCGCGTGCAGATCTATGATAACGTCAAGGGGCTGGAAGACACCCCGGAGGTCGACGCCAAGCTGGTCAAGCTCGCCAAGCGTTTAGGCGCCAAGATTATCACCAACGACTTCAACCTGAACAAGGTGGCCGAGCTGCACGGCGTTAAGGTCTTAAACATCAATGAACTGGCCAATGCCTTGAAGCCTGTGGTCCTGCCCGGTGAGGAGATGACCGTGCAGATCATCAAGGACGGGAAGGAACCGGGCCAGGGCGTGGCCTACCTGGACGACGGGACGATGATCGTCGTTGATTCGGGCAAGCGCTTTATCGGCCAGACGATCAGCGTGATCGTTACCAGCGTGTTGCAGACGACGGCCGGCAGGATGATCTTTGCCAAGCCCAAAACCTTTCGGCGGGAAGAGTACGTAAACGGCAAGTTCAACGAGGTGAATGTCGTTGGCTGAAGTCGGTGCCGTGGTTGTTGCGGCCGGCCGGAGCAGTCGGATGGGTGGCGGAACCCCCAAGCAGTACCGGCTGCTGGCCGGCCGTCCGGTTTTAGCGCATACTTTACGCATCTTTGAGGACGCGCCGGAAATATCCTTCGTCGTGCTGGTGGTCGCGCCGGGCGACGAGATGTGGGTCCGGCGGAAGATTGTGGAAGTTTACGGCTTCCGGAAATGCCTCTCGGTCGTCCCCGGCGGGGCGGAACGCCAGGAATCGGTCTGGGCGGGATTGAGCGCCCTACCCCCGTGCGATGTCGTCCTGATTCACGACGGGGTACGGCCGTTTGTTCCCAAGGAACGGCTCGGCAGTCTGATTGACGCCGCCCTGGCCGCCGGAGCGGCCACGCTGGCCGTTCCCCCCAAGGACACCGTTAAGATGGCCCGAATGCCGGGGCCGAGCCGGACCACCCTCCCCCGGGACAGGCTCTGGCTGGTACAAACCCCCCAGGCCTTTCGCCGGGAGGTTATCGTCAGCGCCCACAGGGAGGCGGCGCAAAAGGGCTTCCTGGGCACCGACGACACTGCGCTGGTGGAGATGAACGGTGGGGAGGTGGCCCTGGTCCCCGGCGACTACGCCAACATCAAGCTGACGACGCCCGAGGATTTCGTCTTTGCGGAGGCGCTCATAGGGAGGGTGACAGGGATGCGCAGCGGTTTCGGTTATGACGTCCACCGGCTGGTCGAAGGCAGGAAGCTTATCCTCGGCGGCGTCGAGGTCCCTTACGCGAAGGGCCTCCTGGGGCACTCGGACGCCGACGTCCTGGTCCACGCCGTGATGGACGCCCTACTCGGCGCGGCCGCCCTGGGGGACATCGGCCGGCACTTTCCCGACAGCGATCCCGCCTACAAGGGGATCGCCAGCCTGGAGCTTTTGAAACAGGTTGGCGGCTTGCTGGAAAGGGCGGGCTTTTGGGTGGTCAACGTCGATGCCACCCTGGTGGCCCAGGCCCCGCGGTTGGCTCCTTTCATTCCCCTGATGCGCGAGAATATGGCTCGTGTCCTGGGTATCGATATTTCTGCTGTCAGCGTTAAGGCCACGACGACCGAAGGGCTCGGTTTCACGGGCACCGGCGAGGGCATGGCCTGCTACGCGGTTGCCACTATTATGGCCACGGCGTAGCAGGCGGTCGTACGTCGTACGTCATACGTCGTAGGACGGGAAGCCCAGCACTCGAACGCCCATAGGCCGCAGGGCGTAGCAGCACTGAGCGCTGAGCATAGGGCATTGAGATTGTGGTATAATTAGCTTCGACCAAGATAAAGAGTCATTAATGTCGCAAGGCCTAACGCTCAACGCCCGGTGCTCAATGCCCGGCGCGCAGCACCGGTTTGGGGAGGGGTACAGGTTGTTGAGGCGCATCCGCCGCGATATCCAGGCCGTTTTCGAACGCGATCCGGCGGCTAAGAACCTGCTGGAAGTCTTGCTCTGTTATCCCGGTCTCCACGCCATCATCCTTCACCGCTTCGCCCATTTCTTTTACCGGATTAGGCTTTATACACTGGCAAGGATGATTTCGCATTTCTCGCGTTTCATCACCGGGATTGAAATCCACCCGGGAGCGAAGATCGGAGAGGGTTTCTTCATCGACCACGGCCTGGGGGTGGTCATCGGCGAGACGGCCGAAATCGGGAACAACGTGACCATCTACCAGGGTGTAACTCTGGGCGGAACGGGCAAAGAGAAAGGCAAGCGCCACCCGACCATCAGGGATAACGTGGTGATCAGCGCCGGCGCCAAGATTCTTGGTTCCTTCGAGGTGGGAGAAAACTCCAAGATCGGAGCGGGTTCAGTGGTCCTGAAGCCCGTGCCTCCCAACTGCACGGTGGTCGGTGTTCCCGGGCGGATTGTACGCCGGAACGGCCAGCGGGTGGACAGCGGCAAGGTTATCGACCTGCGCCACGACCAAATTCCCGACCCGGTTGCCGACGCCATGAACCTGTTGCAGGAACGTATTCAGGCCCTGGAGAAAAGGCTCGTGGAACTCGAAAGCTCTTCCAAAGCCCAGGCAGAGTAAGCATTAAGCATTAGGCGATAAGCATTAGGACGGGGGTTAAAGCTGAATCCTAATGCTTAATGCCCAGCGCTTAACGCCCGGTCGACCTGTTACCTTGCAAAGTGGGGGTAGAAGTTGTGCAGTTATACAATACCTTGACTAAAAGACAAGAAGAGTTTGTGCCCCAGGAGCCGGGCCGGGTAAGGATGTACGTCTGCGGGCCGACGACCTACAACTTCATCCACCTGGGCAACGCCCGACCCCTGGTCGTCTTCGATACCATCCGGCGCTACCTGATTTACAAAGGCTTCGACGTGACCTACATCCAGAACTTCACCGATATCGACGACAAGATCATCAAGCGGGCCAACGAAGAAGGTGCGGACCCCATCGCGATGGCCGCGCGATACGTCGACGAGTACTTTACCGACGCCGACGCGCTGAACGTCCGCCGGGCCGACGTTCACCCGAAGGTGTCCGAGCACCTGGACGACATTATCGCCCTTATCCGGAAACTCATCGACAACGGCCTTGCTTACCAGGTCGACGGCGACGTTTACTATGCCGTCCGTAATTTCCCCGGTTACGGCAAGCTTTCGGGGCGCGACGTCGAGGACATGCTTTCCGGGGCCAGGGTCGAGGTCGACCCGCGCAAGCGCGACCCGCTGGACTTTGCCCTGTGGAAGGCCGCCAAGCCCGGCGAGCCGGCGTGGCCGAGCCCCTGGGGCATGGGGCGGCCGGGCTGGCACATCGAGTGCTCGGCCATGGCGATGAAGTACCTTGGGGAAACGCTGGACATCCATGGGGGCGGGGCCGACCTGATCTTTCCGCACCACGAAAACGAGATCGCGCAGTCCGAAGGGGCCACCGGGAAACCTTTCGCCCGCTACTGGATCCATAACGGCTTCATCACCATCAGGGAAGAGAAAATGTCCAAGTCGCTGGGCAACATCACTCTGGTGCGCGAACTGGTGCAGGCTTTCCCGCCCGGTGCCCTGCGCCTGTTCCTGCTGTCGACCCACTACCGCAGCCCGCTCGACTTCGACCCCGAGAAGATGGAAGCCAGCGCAAAAGGGCTGGCGCGGCTCAAGAACAGCGTCACCCTCCTCGACGAGGCGCTCGCCGTCAGAGCCGTGGACAAAGGGAACGGGCGGGCCGCGGAGCTCAAGGAAAAGCTCGGGGAACTCAGAGAACGTTTCGAGAAGGCGATGGACGACGACTTTAACACCGCCCTGGCCGTGGCCGCAATGTTTGACCTGGCCGGCGAAGTCAACGCCCACCTGCACCACGAACAGGCTCCCGAGCGGGAGGCGCTCGTGCGGGCAAGGGAGCTCTTTGACGACTTCAACAGCGTCCTCGGCCTCTTCCCGGAGGAAGAGGGCCGGATCGTCCTGGGCGAGAAGAGCGTGGGTGATGAGCTAACATCAGGACTGCTCGACTTGTTGCTCAGCATCCGGCAGGAGGCCCGGAAGGGCAAGGACTTCGCCACCGCTGACCGCATCCGCGACGGGCTCAAAGACGCCGGGCTTATCATCGAAGACACCCCACAGGGGGCGCGCTGGAAGAAGACGGAGGGCGTACAGTCCGGTGACGCTGCTCCCGCTCTTCTGGACCTCATAATCGGGCTGCGCCGGGAAGCCCGCCAGGCCAAGAACTTCGCCCTGGCCGACCGCATCCGCGACGGGTTGAAAGAAATAGGCGTAGTTCTTGAGGATACCCCTGACGGAGCCAGATGGAAACGGCTATAGCCGTTTCTACTTAGCACTGGGTTTGATACGGGAAGAATAATCCAAAATGAAAGAGGGTGGCGCGTTGGCGCCACTCTCTATACTGCCAATGAAGGTAGGCTCTCACCTTATAAGTTGCATTCACTGGAGATGCTTACAACGTACCAGTTGCCGCTTTCCAGTTGTTCACCTCCCTTAAGAGAAATCCTCTCTGCTATTCCTGGAAAAGGTAATAAACCGATTGGTCCTTCATGATGCGCCGAAAACGAATAGTCAAGATCAGTGAGACTGCCTTTATAGGATACAAAGAGCAAAGAGGTATTACCCGGACTTTGCCATGGAGTGTAATCAACAGCCTGCCCTATAGCCCTCACCGCTTCTTCCTTGCTTTTAAAGACGGGACCGAGACCGGGCCAATCTTCCCCGGAAGCTCTTACCCGTTCCCCGTTCGCTGTCTTTTTTGAGGGCTTAAAAATGGCCGGTTGTACGACCCATTCGGTTTTGACCACAACAGCGTTAGCGCCCGCTGCGTTTTCTCTGCGCCTCCGCTCTTCAGTGAGCAAATCGTGAATCTCTACCCTGAGAAACGTGCCGTAGGGGGTGTTCACCTTGGCCAGTTTCACATCTTCCGGTGTTGCTTTTTTTTCTTCCAGGTCTTTTTCGGGCCAATACCTATACTGGTATGTGATGTTGTTACGCAAATAATCTTCCACTTCGAGCCAGGGCTCCTCCTGGAAGTACGGGTAGGGAACCAGGAGTACGATATCCTCAACACTTACGTTGGGATCGTCGCTTAGCTTGATGAACCATCCCAGTCTCAGCCTGTTCATCGTTGCGCTTTCACCGAAACAGCCTTTGATCGACACCGCTAAAAGAAATAACATTAGCAATGTCGCTAAGGCTATGATCGTTAACGTTTTTTTGTCTTCTTGTTTAAAAGACAGGTCTGTCAATACTCCCTCACGTACTTTGTAAGTGTTAAACTGTATCCCGGCAAACGAGTGAGCCGAAAAAATGAAGCACGTATATTGATGCATCTTATTTGGAATGAGGTGCACTGAGCAGGGTTTAGCCAACCGCTTGCAGTGAGTCTAAGCGTGAAGGGGATAACTCCGTACTTTAGCTCAGACGGCAAGGACAAAAGCTATGAGGCTAAGGGGATCGAGCTTCAAAACCCCTCGATGTGAAGGTCAATGCTACGGTTTGGGCAGAAGGCAGCAATTATCTTAATGATATAATTTCGTATCAAGTACTCGATTGTTACTGCCACCCTATAATGTCCGGGGATAGACGGTGTTAATTGTCCAACAAT
>DAIRSE010000016.1:0-48612 GCA_036804525.1 Bacillota bacterium
GAGGTCTCTTTTCTTCGTAACCCCTCTGGTTACCTACTAAAGTCTTACACTACCAAACGTGCGGCGCCCTGATCAGGCAGCCGCAAAAAATAGCATACCACAGGTTCCTCGTTACCGCAACATCAAAATGTTGTCAAGAACGCAGATGTTTGATACGCTCCTCAGGGCTGAGGATATTGGTAATGCGCACGCCAAAGTTTTCATTAACGACCACAACCTCTCCTCTGGCCACTACTGTACCGTTGACCAGGACGTCAACCGGTTCGTCGGCCAACGACGAAAGCTCAACAATGCTTCCCGGCACGAGAGAAAGGACCTCACTGACCGGGCGCTTGGTCCGTCCGAGGACGACCGAGACCTTCAAAGGTATATCCATAAAGAGCCGCATCTTGTTGTTATCAATTACCTCTGAAAGCCAGACAGGCTCTTTCTCTTCCTGCGGCTCTTCCGGGAAACCTGGCTGAGCCGCAGGCCGGTCTTCAGCAACCGGCGTTGCCTGCTCACCCGGCGGAGAAGCCGGCCCTAGATCCCACTCCCTGCTCTCTTGCGCAGCCTGCCCAGCTACGCTTTCCAGAAGCAGCGCGGCCTCCTGCTTCGCCGTCGCAACAGGCATGATATTCATGATCTCGGTCGAGATCAGGTCCCCGATCGTCATTTTAAAGGCTACGACAACCATAGGGTCGTCAAGATCAAAAGGAATGCTGCCGACGGACTCGCTGACGTCTAAATAGACAGCGTTTGGCGGGGCGATGTTGACAGGTCTGCCGACCAGCGAAGCCAGAGCGGTGGAAGAGCTGCCGATCATCTGGTTCATCGCCTCTGCCGCGGCGCTGATTTCCATCTCTCCGAGCTCCCGGGGAGGCGAAGTCCCGTCACCGCCCATCATCAGATCGGCAATGACGGCCGCGTCCGGCGCCTTAATCACGAACACGGCCGACCCTTCGAGCCCCTCGGTAAACACCACCTGGATAGCTACCAGCGGGACTTCAAATGACCGGATGAATTCATCTTTCTTTATGACGCTCACTTTCGGGCTGGTGATGTTCACCTGCCGGTTCAACAACATGGAGAGGGCGGTGGACGCCGAACCCATACATATGTTGCCGATTTCCCCCAGGGCGTCGCTCTCCTCCGGAGTCAAGTGGTCTTCGCCGCCCGGGGACCCGCCCAACAAAGCCTCGCGTTCCGCATCGTTTAGAGCATTCTCCATCAGGCTTCTCCCATTTCCCTAAATGATGTAATCTGTACCGCGTTGTAACGTCCTAAGACCCCTGCCTGGACCTTAAACTTGGCAACGTCCTCCACAAGAAGGTCGAGATCCTGTGTAACACGCCTGTTGATGGGAACAACATCCCCTGCCTGGAGCTGCAGGAAATCCCTCACCGATATTTCCGTTTCACCGGCGACCACTGTCAGGGAGATGGAGGCCCTTTCAATCCACTGCTGTATTCTTTGCGCTTCGTCCCCTTCAGCCTGCAGGGCATTCGTTTCGTAGCGACGGTAGCTCGAAAGATGGGAAAGCATGGGATCAAGGGTGATGTGCGGGAGACAAAGATTCATCAGTCCCCGTGCCGTGCCGTCGCCTACAACGGTGGTAAAAGTGATGACGGCCACGATTTCACTGGGTGAAATAATCTGGTGCAGCCGCGGCTTAGTCTCCAGGGATTCAATCTCCGGCTCAACCTTATAAACATCATTCCAGGCAAACCCAAGGTTTTCCAAAAGCTTGGCGGCCAGCTTGCGCATCACCGCCATCTCAATATCAGTCAAGTCGCGGACCCGCCTGGGCAGCTCGCCCGGCCCGCCGAAGAGAAGATCGATAACCGGAAAAAGAAACTGCGGGTTCATTTCCATGATAGCCATGCCCTTCAGAGGCTTGAGACTGAAGACAGTCAAGAGCGTGGGCGTAGGCACGGAGCGCACAAAGTCGTCAAACGTAAATTGGTCAACGGAGGCGACACGCACAACGACATTGGCCCTCAAGTAGCCCGAAAGAAAACTGGAAAGGATACGGGCATAGTTGTCGTGAAGTGTCTGCAAAGTCCTCAGGTGTTCCTTGGAAAACTTGTTGGGGCGCCGGAAGTCGTAAGGGCGGTACTGGGCCTCTTTCTTTGTTTCTTTAAGGTCGTCTATTCTTACTTTTCCCGAGGACAAGGCAGCAAGAATAGCGTCTATTTCACCCTGTGACAGCGTTTCCTTCGTCAAACCTTCACCCCCATAGAAGAAGTCTGAAGTCGGAAGTCAGAAGCCGGATCCCTGGGAAATTCACTACATAATCTCAGCTAGATCAGAGGCCGGAGAAAGAATGTCCTAACCCCAAGACGAATCGCAGGATTAATTCCACATTGCTTTTAAGTCCGGATACCTTGTTTTCAGGGAGAAGGTGCCAACCAGAGCCCAGGGGAACAGATTTTACCCTTTCTGACCTCTTGACCTCTGACCTCTGACTAGCGTCAGAACCCGGAGTCGCATCCGCGATTCCTTCATCTGTTCAGACATCTGACCTCTGACCTCTGACTTCCTTATTCTACCGGTTCAGGGCACTTTCAATGGCTTGAAGCACGCGGTCCTGCTGGAACGGCTTGACAATAAAGTCCTTGGCCCCCGCCTGCACCGCTTCCATAACCATGGCCTGCTGCCCCATGGCGCTGATCATGACGACCCTGGCCTGCGGGTCTACCTGCTTCAGCGCTTTGACAGCCTCGATGCCGTTCATTTCGGGCATCGTAATATCCATGGTCACGACGTCCGGCTTGAGTTCCTTGTACAGATCCAGGGCGCTCTTGCCGTTCTCGGCTTCCCCCACGATCTCGTACCCGGCCTTCGTGAGGATATTGCGGAGCATCATCCGCATAAAGGCCGCGTCGTCAACGATGAGTACCCTCTTGGACAACTATCTTCACTCCCTTTTTGCATCCTCGATAAATCAAACCTGGAATTTTCTTACCGCCGCCTCGTACAGTTTCTGCAGGCTGTCCTCATCAGGCAAAAGCAGCAAGTGACTGTCGATGTCACCGGTTTCCTTCTGCAAAACGGTCTCGAACAGGAGGACCTGGTCGGCGTCCCCGCAAATCGCCGACAGCAGCGTAGCCATAATCGCCTCCACCATATCGAAGGCAAAGAGCGGCGTAGACGGCAGGACGCTCATGCCGGTCATGTCCGCAATTGCGTTCAAGAAGGCCCCTGTCAGGACGTTGCCGATTTCCGAGATCATCGAGCTCGTCATCGCATCCGGCTCCGTGCCGACTTCCGCACCCGGGCCGATGAGCTGTTCAGCCAGGCCGGCCACCCCTGCCGCGTTTATGACGTGAGCGATGTAACCCTGGATGTCCCCCTCCAGCGAGAAGAAGACGCAGGCCACAGGCCTGTCCGACCCCGGGATGACCTTCGCCGCGTCCTCGATGGAGCGAAGATAGACCTTAGGGATGGCCATATCGACCCGGCACTGCAAAAGAGCAGCCAGGCTCGTAGCAGCGTGGGCCGCTCCGATATTCCCCATCTCGCGAAGCATCTCCAGGTCTGCTTCCTGAATTACTTTTTTCATTGAGCGCCTCCTGCCTGAAAGAGCATTGATTATGTCTTGCGGTAGAAACACGGAGCCAGCCTCTCCAAACCCAGCGGCTTATAGTCCAGGATGCTCTCGCTGGCCCCGATGAACAGCACCCCGCCCCTAACAAGCGCCCTGACGAACCGTTCATTCAGGCGCTGCTGGGCTTCACGGGTGAAATAGATCTGCACATTACGGCAGACGATAAGGTGGTATCCCTGGCTTACGGCATCCTTCAAAAGGTCGTGCCGCCGGAAGCTGACCATCCGCCGGATCTCCGGCGCAACAGCGACCATATCCCCGGATTGCGCAAAGAACCTTTGCAGCCGCGAGGCACTGATGTTGCGGCAGAGAGACAGCGGGTACCTCGCTGCGACAGCCAGCTTAAGAACTTCTTCATTGATGTCGGTTGCTTCAATCGGCCTCGCCGAGATGCCCAGTTCCCTGAGTATAATGGCCAGGGAATAAGGCTCCGCCCCGTTGGAACAGGCAGCGCTCCATATCTTCAAAGGCTTGTGTTCGGCCGCCAGCCGGGGAAGAATCTCTTTCTCCAGCCGCTGCCACGCGGCGATATCCCTGAAGAATTCAGTAACATTGATCGTCAGGTAGTTGACCAGCTCCTCCAGCAGATTGGCGTCCCGGCTGAGGAGCCTGTAGTACTCGTCATAACCGGAAACCCTCTTGCGGGCCATAAAGCTTTCCAGCCGCCGCTGCAGTTGGGCGGGTTTGTAGCTGGTCAGGTCAAAGCCCATAGAGCTCTTAACCTTAATGCGAAACTCTTCAAAGCCCATCGCCTGCTTACTTACACTCACCGCGATCAACTTCCCCCGGCGGACTCGGCTAAAGCCTGCCGCACTTATCAATCCGGCGGCATTCTCCTAGATCTCGACGGCGGGGCCGCCCAGTGTCTTGACTAGGGTCAACCCCGTCGCGGTATCGAAGATCAGGGTCCGCCCCCGGTTGCCCCCGACATCCGCCCCGGACACCCGAATCCCCTGTTTGGCCAGGGCCTCGTAAACCGCCTTGATGTTCCTCTCCCCGATGGAGAGGATGGCCTGGTTTCCACTGCCCGAAAACATCTGCGCCCCGCCGGCCAGTTTGGCCTTGAGGAGCTTTATCCGGGCTCCGTTCCTGACCAGCTCGCCGACCAACGCAGGTATCCCGGTGTCGGCGAATTTCGCAGGCTTGGACACCTTAAACCCGGCGCTGCTCGGCAGCATAATGTGCGCCAGACCGGCAAGCTTCAGCCCCTCATCGTAAACAACCACCCCGACACATGAGCCCAGGCCGAGAGTCGTCAAGCGGTAGGGAGACCGGACGACGG
This sequence comes from Bacillota bacterium, assembly GCA_036804525.1. Classification (GTDB taxonomy): domain Bacteria; phylum Bacillota; class Desulfotomaculia; order Desulfotomaculales; family JASEER01; genus JBFLVT01. The sequence goes on from DAIRSE010000016.1 coordinate 4,872, forward strand.
CATAGTCGGCTATTCCTACGTGCACATCCAGGACGGCGTTTTCCATTTGCGATCCGTCATAAGACATAGGTTTCGTCGTTATCACGCGCCAACCTCACTGACTGGTGTAAAATACTTCCCCGCATCGGTCAGAAGTGTCCCCAGGCGACAAAACAGCGTGTCCGGCAAGCTTTATCTATAGTTATAAGCCCGGATGCACTCCGAAAACAAGCATCGCTCTCTGCCCGCCGGCCGAAAGTCTCAGGATCAATTCTAGCGGACGACGCCCACCTGGCTGATCGCCCGGTCGCTTAGCTCATCCTCGGCCTGCACGGCCTTAAGGTTGGCGGAATAAGCGCGGGAAGCCCGGATCAACTCCACAAATTCTTCAGACAAGTCGACGTCGGGCCCCTCAAGCGCGCCCGGGACCAAAACAGGCGCTGCCTCGGGCTGCGGCTCGACGCCGGCCCCGGCGCGGTACAGGCCGTCGCCCGCCCGCTCAAGCCCCTTCTTATCCGCAAATGTGTAGATACCGATCTTGTCGACAATCTCCCCGGAAACTTTAACGGTACCGTCCTCCAGAATCTCAATATCTCCGGATGCCGACTGAATCGGACCCGCTTCGCCGAGAACCCTGGCACCGGAAGGCGTAGCCAGGTAGCCCTCGCTATCAAGCCTGAAGGCCCCGTTGCGCGTATACAGAGTCTCGTCGCCCTGTTGAACGGCAAAGAATCCTTCTCCCTTTATCGCAAAATCTAATGTCCGGCCCGTGGGCAAGACGGCCCCCGGCGCGAAATCGGTAAAGGGTCCCAGGACGGTGACTCCCAGAGAGAGACTCTGGGAATTGCGGCTCCCGGCAGCGGGATGTCCTTCCTGAAGGCTGACGGTTTGCCTCTTGAAACCGTTGGTTGAAATGTTGGCCACATTGTGGGCCGTGACATCTATCCTGCGTTGGGTAGCCTGCAGCCCGAGAAACGAGGTATGGATCCCCCTGATCAAAATGTGCAGCCCCCTTTCAGGCGCATCTTGTGCATTTTCAGCATCAGTTCAATCTCCCCCTGTCCGCGCCCCAGTTCCTGAGCAATACTTTCGATGCTCTTGCCTTTCTCGTAGGCTTTGGCCACCTCCTCCGCCAGCGAAGGGACCGCGACATTGTATGGTATACCCACCACACTTAAGGACTCAAGCTGGATCTCCACCTTGGCCAAGCCTTCCTTGACGCCATCCAGGCCGGTTCTCAACGCAGCCAGCTCGGCCGCGATTTTCTCCAGGCGCTCGTCAAGGTTGACCTGTTCCTCAACCGCCGCCGCCAGCTCGCCTTCAAATCGCTGTTGTTTATGCGCCCTGCGCCGTATGATCAGCCAGCCCAGCGCCGCCAGACCCAGAAACAACAGAACGATCACGCCGATATAGACCAGGCTGAACGCCAACGGGTTGGTCATGAATAAGCTACTTGGCATCGCGTTCACCCTTTTTCTCCAACTCCGTGATTATCTTGCGTAGCCGGTTGACAGCCTTGGTATGCAGTTGGCAGACCCTCGATTCGGAGACGTTAAGCACCAGGCCGATTTCCTTCAGAGTTAATCCGTCCTGGTAATACAGGGCAAGAATCAGCCGGTCGCGCTCGCCGAGCAGGTTAATAGCCTCAACAAGGGTCTCCTTATACTCCTTGTCTAGCAAGGAGTTCAGCGGATCAGGGCTGCTTTCGTCCTCGAGAAAATCGGTCCAGGAAACCTGGTCCCCGTCGCCGGCAACAAACGGCTCATCCAGAGAAACCGGCGAAGTTGATTGAAAATGGGCCATCAACTGGTGATACTCGCTTAGGGAAAGGCCGAGCGTATCGGCGACCTGCTCGTTTGTCGCGGGCAGGCCGGAATCCTGTTCGATTGTTTCGCGCACGGCATTAATCTGCTGGAGTTTTTGCCACAAGGAACGCGGAACCCAGGCCAGCTTCCTGATCTCGTCAAGCATGGCTCCCCTGATGCGGTAGTAGGCATAACCCTGAAAGTCCGTGCCGTGCGAAGGATCATATTTCTCCACGGCTTCGATCAGCCCGAAGACTCCCCATCCTTCAAGGTCCTCCTGGGCTACAAAGGAAGGAAGGCGCACGGCCAGGCGCCCGGCGATATGCTTCACCAGGTGCAGGTGCGCGAGAATCAGCTCTTCCCGCAGTTCGCTGCTGCGTGTTTCGAAATACTTTTGCCAGGTTTCTTCTACAGTCAAGCCTACTCACCTCTTACAAGCAGAGACTTCTGCCTGCTCATTTCTCTGAGAATAAACCCGACTATCCTGTCCTGGTCACTGACGCTGATGTCCTTGAAACGGACCGACACCTCTTTGAGACGCGGATCCTTCGCCGAGGGTTCACTCCGTACCACCTTCGCCGTGGCCTGGATCGGCCGCAGCGGCCGTGAACGAGGCAGCACGAAGCTCAACGCGAGCAGTTGGTTGACTGCATACGACTTCCGGCCCGTAAAGCGCAACCCCCCGCCGCTGATGTTGATCACCCTGGCATCCTCGCGTCCCGTATTACTGAACTCGTCTTCAGGAGACGGCCAGACCTGAACGGCGAAAAACGTGTCGATGCGCGCAAATTCGCGCCGCTGAATGCGCCTTACGGCCGAAGGAAGCTTGACGGCGTACAGGATCGTGTCGGCGGTCACCTTCTCTTGCACCAAAGCCTCAAAACTGTAAACCGCATCCCCTCCGGAAAACCGTATCCGCACCTCGTCCCCCGGTTCCAAAATCATCGGTACGCGCTGCTGGTAGGGACATGTGAATACCAGAAGGCCGTTCGCGGTTTCGTGCACAGCCGCCACATAATACTCCGGCGGGTCGAACATCTTGGCTACTTCAAGTTTTAGGCCCGGAACAAAGTACTCTATCATCAGGCAAACAACCGGCAGAGCCTGTTGACGAAAGACTCTACGGCTCCTACTCCTTTCCCGCCCTGACCGGTGAGAGCCAGGGCGATATTCTCAATATTTCTTGAAGCCAGCGCCTTAGGGTTGCTGACAATAAAAGGCTCCTGATCCCTGACCGCCTGGGAGACGACGGCGTCGTCCACAACCGTTCCCGCGTGGTTGACCCGGAAATCCAGAAACCGTCCGGCTGCCGAGGCGAGACGTTTTGCTGTCAGCAGCCCTTCAGCATTGTTCCTGGCCCGGTTAACGATGACCGATGCGTCGTTACGCACCTTGTTCTCCGCCAGGACCTTCATTAGGGCATAGGCGTCGGTTATGGAAGTGGGCTCGGGCGTAACCACGAACAGCACTTCCTGAGCCGCGGCCACAAAACCAAGTACCGTCTTGTTGATGCCTGCCCCGGTATCAATCAGCAGGAAATCGGCCATCAACCCCAATCTCTTAAATGACTCAAGCACGTGTAAACGCATCCCCTGATCAAGGCTGGTCATTTCCTGGATACCTGAACCGCCTGAAACAAGTTTCAAGCCGAAAGTCGTCTCCCAGACCACTTCGCTGATGTCCTTCCCTCTGTACAAAACGTCAAAGAGAGAAAACGGGGGCGCGGTCCCGAGAAGTACCTCGGCATTAGCCAAGCCAAGGTCCGCATCCACAAGCACAACCCTTTTGCCGGCCCTGGCCAGGGCCAGGCCCAGGTTAACGGCGATACTGGTCTTGCCTACCCCGCCTTTCCCGCTGGTGACTGCTATAACACGTGACGCGCATTCGATCGCGTGCCGTTTCCCGGCCAGCTTCTGCTGCATAGCCAGGCGCAGGTTATGTGCCTGATCAAACACGGCGTCCACCTCCTTGCACAACCAGGGAAGCCAGCTTCGCCGGGTTTACGGCCTCTATATCGTCGGGCACGCTCTGGCCATTCGTAACGTAGACAACCGGTTTCTGCGTCAGCTGCACAAGGTTGACAATCGCACCCAAAGTCTCTGTTTCATCGATTTTCGTCACAATAAGCTTGGAACACTTGAGAAGCGCAAAATCCTCAGCCTGCCTGGCCAGATCGGCAGCCTTGGTAGGGGCGCTGAGCACCAGAACGACATCCAATTCCTTATCTATTACATCGGTAAATTCCTTCGTCTGCATTACCTGTTGATAGCTATAACTTGGGCGTCCCGCGGTATCAACCAAAATATAGTCCTTGTCATCGTGATGCGCCAGGGCATCCTTAAATCCCGCCGGCGTATGGGCGACCTCCAGCGGGACGCCCATTATCTCGGCGTAGGTCCTGATCTGTTCGACCGCGCCGATCCTGTAGGTATCAATGGTGACAATCGCCACCGACCGCCCAAACAGGACAAGTTGGCCGGCAAGCTTGGCCAGGGTCGTTGTTTTGCCTACGCCGGTGGGCCCCACAAAAACGATAATCTTCTTCAGGCGGAGATCCCGGTAGTGATCTCCCACCAGGCCGGCAATCGCCCCTTCGAGGACCCTTTCGGCAGATTCTTTTGCATCGTCGTTCAAAAGCCCCCGTATCGCAGCTGCATCCCCGACAATCCTCTGCGCGACCGTAACGTCGACCTCGCGCCGCACCAGGAAGTCCATCCAGAGTTCGGTATCGTGGTGTTGCTCGTTTTGGTCCCGAGGCACGACCTTGGCAAGAAGGCTCTTCACCTCGGCCAGTTCCTGCAACAAGACGATACTGTCTTCGAGGGTTCTTGCTTCGGCCGGACGCAGCACTCCCGGAAAACCGCCTGTCTCGGCCGGGCCGGGCGTATCCAGGGCCGCCGTGACCTCAAGAAACCGGGGCTTCAGGCAGCCCGCCAGACCGCGTGCCCTGACCCGGCGGCTCGAAATAATAACGGCGTCCGGACCCAGGTCGGTCTTAATCAGTCCCAGCGCCTCCTGCATGTCGCGCGCCAGGTAGCGTTTAATCTTCATTCCACATCACCGTACCCAGTACTTCCAGCTCTACCAGGTTGCTCACCTCGGTAAGGGCGAGAACGGGAACCGTCACGCCGTGGTGATCAAGGAAACGGCGCAACGGCAGCCGGATCCTGCCGGAACAGAGAATGACCGGAACAACCCCGCGCCTCCCGGCTTCCTCGACCGCACCGACAATCGCCTTGGCCGCCCGCTGTGCCGCCTGAGGCTCGAGCAGCGGGTAGTTGCCGAAGGAGGTCATCTGAATGGATTCGGCAATGGCCTGCTCCAGCCGCGGATGAAGCGTGACGGCCGGCAGCTTCCGGTTTTCGTCGGCATACTGCAGGGAGATTGTGCGCGCCAGGGCCTGGCGCACCGATTCGGTCAAAAAGTCAATATCGCGGTTTATCCTCGCCCCGTCGGCCAAAACCTCCAGGATGCCTACGAGATCACGGATGGGTACGCCCTCCTTAAGGAGGTTTTGCAGCACCTTCTGAACCTCGCCCAGGGTCAGCAGGTTGGGCACCAGTTCCTCAACGACGGCCGCGTTTTTCTCCTTGACCACGTTAAGGAGTTCCTGCAGCTCCTGCCGCCCCAGGAGTTGCCACCCCTGACGCTTAATAAACTCCGACAGGTGGGTGATCAAAACCGTGACGCAGTCGACAACGGTGTAACCCTGGGCCTCGGCCTGCTCCCTTTCCTTCTCCGTTATCCACCATGCCGGCAGGCCGAAGGTGGGCTCCTTGGTCGGGATACCCCTTATACCGCCGCCGCTCCCCGGGTTCATCGCCAGGTAGTAGCCCGGCATCAGTTCACCCTGGGCCGCTTCCACGCCACGCAGCTTGAAGACGTAGCTGTTGGGCTTCAGCTGCAGGTTGTCCCGGATTCGGATGGGCCGGACGTAAATACCCAGATCCTGGGCGCTCTGCCGCCGTACAGCCGCCACTCGCTGCAAAAGGTCCCCTCCCTGTTCCTCGGAAGCAAGAACGACGAGGTTATAGCCGATCTCCACTTCGAGGGGATCAACCTGAAAGTACTTGAGCACGTTTTCCGGTTCCGGTTTCGGTTCTGCAGAACGTTTTACCGCCGCGGCCTGCTGCTGGACTCTGGTCTGCTCGGTCTTGACCATGTTGTAGGATATGAGGCCGAGCCCTCCGCCGAGAGAGAGAAACAGGATGTTTGGCATACCCGGGAAGAGCCCCATGGCGATCAGGATACCGGAAGCGACCATGAGCACCTTGGGGAAACGGGTCAACTGCTTGGAAATCTCAAATCCGAAGCTGGCGTCGGAAGTCGCGCGCGTAACCAGCACGCCCGCGGCCGTGGAGACCAGTACGGCCGGAAGCTGGGCTACAAGGCCGTCGCCGATGGTCAGAATGGTGTAGGTGCGTAACGCCTCGCCGAACGGCATGTCCATCACGGCGACGCCCATGATAAAGCCGCCGATAATGTTGATAACCGTAATGATCAGGCCGGCGATCGCGTCACCCTTGACAAACTTGGAAGCACCGTCCATCGCCCCGAAGAAGTCCGCCTCACGTTGGAGCCTGCGCCGCCGTTCGCGGGCCTCTTCTTCAGTAATCAGGCCGGCATTGAAATCGCTGTCGATGGCCATCTGCTTGCCGGGCATGGCATCGAGGGTAAACCTGGCCCCGACTTCGGCCACACGCCCCGCGCCGTTGGTGATCACGGCAAACTGGATGACGGTGATAATCAGAAAGACGACAAAACCGACAATGTAACTCCCCCCGACCACCACCTGACCGAAGGCCTCAATGACGTTGCCGGCCGCGGCCTGCCCCAGGATCAGGCGGGTGGAGGAAATGTTCAGGGCCAGCCTGTACAGCGTCAGTACCAGGAGCAGTGTCGGGAAAACCGAAAACTGCAGGGGGTCGGTGGTGAACAGCGTTATCAGCAGGACGAGCAGTCCGGCCGTAATGCTGACGACCAACAGCACGTCCAGGGCAAACGGTGGCAGAGGGATGACGATCAGCAGCACGATGCCGATGATCAGCGCCGCCACCAGATAGTCCAGATTCCGTCTTAACCCTGCCGGATTGAGGAGTGATTCAGCCATTGCTACCTCAATTTCGTCGTACGCCGTTCGTCGTACGGAGTTAAAACCATCGACCATTCCGACTACCGACTACTAAACTACCAACTCTACTGACCACCAGATACACTCTGCCGGTGTCTCTTCAGCCTGTAGACAAAGGCCAGGATTTCGGCCACCGCCTGGTAAAGCTGCACGGGAATCTCCTTCCCGACATCCACCTTCCAGTACAGGTACCGGGCAACGTCCCTGTTTTCAACAACGGGCACATTGTGTTCCCGGGCTAAATCTTTGATCAGCCTGGCCATCAGATCGGCGCCTTTGGCCGTCACCCGGGGGGCCGCCATTTGATGTCCTTCGTAGCGCAGCGCTACGGCGAAATGGGTCGGGTTGGTCACCACGACCGTGGCCCGCGGCACCTCCTGGCGAATCCTGTTCAGGGCCATCTGCCGCTGTCGCTGTCTGATCCAGCTCTTAAGGTAGGGGTCGCCTTCCGAATGTTTCAGCTCTTCCTTTAACTCGGCGCGGGTCATCATCAGGCTGCGGTTATAGGTGACGCGCTGGTAGGCAAAGTCGGCCAGCGCCAGTACAAGGTACCCGACCCCTACCGTAACGGCCAGTTTCACCAGCAGGTTCGTGACGGTAACAAACCCCGCTGCGGGAGTAGTCGCGGTCAGGGTAAACAGCTGCAACAGGTGTGCCTTCAAGATCAGGTAGGCCAGAACAAAGACGACAAGCACCTTGGCACAGGCCTTCCCCAGTTCGAACAGGCTCCTGGTGCTGAAAATCCTTTGCAGCCCGCTGATAGGACTGATCCTTTCGAGTTTCGGCGCCAGACTTCCGGGAGCAAAAAGGAAACCGACCTGAGCCAGGTTGCCGAAAACGGCGACGATCAAGGCGACCGCCAGCACGGGGGCGAGCAGGACCAGCATGTTGTGCAGCTCCAGCCGGGCCAGGAAAACCAGGCTCTCCTCGTTTACGTTAAAGGTTGGAAAACTACGGAGGTGGAGCGTAAAAAGCCTGAAGAACTGTTCAATGTACCAGTCGGAACTGGTGGCCATCAGCGTCACCAGCGCCAACAGTACGAAGGCGCCCGTAAGTTCCTGGCTTTTTGCCACCTGTCCCCTGCGGCGGGCTTCCTGGATCCGCCGCGGCGTTGCCTGTTCAGTTTTGTTCTGTCCGGCGTCGTTAGCCAAGGTCAGCCTCCCAGATACCGAATAACCGTCAGGTAATCCGCGCTCAACCGGCTGAACGTCTTTTGCAGCAGCCAGTTAATCAGGGGCGCGGTCAGCATGATGATCATAAAACCGGCGAAAATCTTGATCGGAAAACCCAACATAAAAACGTTCATCTGCGGGACCAGACGGGACATCAGCCCCATAACGGCATCGGCCGTAAACAGTATGGCAATCAGGGGTCCCACGATCTTCAAAGCAATAACAAACATTTCGGCGAATTTGTGAATCACAAAAAGCGTAAGCTCGCCGGTAAGCACCCCGTGCCCGAGAGGAATAATTCCGATACTCTTCACGAGGCCCTCGATCAAGGCGTGGTGCCCGTTGAGCGTCAGGAACAGCACCAGTGTCCACAGGTAGAAAAACTGGGCCAAAGCAACGCTGTGCCCCCCGCTCGACGGGTCGATAAACTCGGCCATCGCCAGGCCCATCTGGAGACCCACCAGGGAGCCGGCCACCTGCGCCGCAAAGAAGACAAGGCTGACAAACAGTCCTAAGCCCAAACCTACAGCGACCTCGCTCAAGATAGCCAGGGACAGCGACAGCCAGTGATCAGTCGGCGCCGGCGCCGCCGGAACGAGCGGCAGAGCCGCGAGCGCCAGCATCAGCCCCAGCCCGGCCTTCACCAGGGGGGGCACCATTCGGGCCGAAAACACAGGGCAGACACTCACGAAAGCGGTCGCCCGGGTAAACACCAGCAGGAAAAGCGCCAACCGGTCCATACCCAGGCCGAATACTTCACCAGGCACGCACGTCAGCCATCCTCAAGAGAATGTCCCCCGTAAAGCGCAGCATGACGTTGACATACCAGGGCGCAAACAGTAAAAGACCCAACAAGACCGCAATGATCTTGGGCACGAACTGGATCATCTGGTCCTGGATTTGTGTTGTGGCCTGCAGGATACTGATGACCAGCCCGACAACCAGGCTGATCAGCAGGGGCGGAGCGGCCAGCAGCAGGATCATCATCAATGACTTCTGCACCAGTTCCAGGGCTACAGATGAGGCCATGCGCATCCCTCCCGGATTTGGCATCAGGCACTAAGCGCTAGGCTCCAGGATTAGGGGTTAACCCAAGTCATGATGCGTAATGCCCCAATCCTAATGCTTAATGCTTAATGCCGTTCTAGGCGAAACTCTCAACAAGCGACTTGACCACCAGGTACCAGCCGTCGACCAGCACAAAGAGCAATATCTTAAAAGGAAGGGACATCATCACCGGCGGTACCATAAACATGCCGAGCGACATCAGGATGCTGGCCACCACCATATCGATCACCAGGAAGGGCAGGTACAGCAAGAAGCCCATTTGAAAGGCCGTCCTCAGCTCACTGGTGACGAAGGCCGGGGCAACGACCGTCAAGGGCAGGCTTTTCTTGTCCGGGTTCTCGATCTTGGCCATTCGTACAAATAACTCAAGGTCCTTGTCCCTTGTCTGTTTCAGCATGAACTCCCGCAGGGGAGCCGCCGCCCTTTCCTGCGCGGTTTCGAGCGTAATCCGGTTATCGACGAAAGGCTTAAGAGCCTGGTCGTTAATCTGGTTGTATACGGGAGCCATAATAAAGAAGGTGAGGAACAGGGCCAGTCCCACCAGCACCATGTTGGGCGGGGCCTGTTGGGCTCCCAGCGCCGTACGGAGAAACGATAAAACAATCACGATTCGCGTAAAGGAAGTGACCATCACCAGGAAAGCCGGCAGCAGGGACAGGACGGTCAGGAAAATAAAAATCTGGACGGTCTTGACCATCTCGGCAGGCGACCCGGGCTGACTGACGTTGATATTGACCCCCGGAGCCGGCGTCAGCGCGTCGGGAGGTGCCGCCATCGCCGGCCGGACGGCCACGAAAACAGCTATCACCAATGTCAGGACAACGGCTTGACTTAACCTACTCACCCGGCGGCCTCCCCTGTCCCTTGCCGAATCTCTCCCCGGTTTGACGCAAAAAGTTGAGAAACGACTTGACTGCCGGCGGTTGGGGGAGCCCCGCTTGAATGGGGGTCCACTCAAAGGCTTCCGGCAGGTCCTGAAATTCCTTCAACAGGGTGGTGCCATCCTCGCCGTGACCCAGCAAATAATACACGTCACCTACCCTGACCAGGCTGATGCGGGACTTGCCTCCTAAGGGAAGCTGCTCGACAACCTGCATCCGGCGCCTGCCCGTCCATGCCGCCGGCCCGGTCACGGCCAAGAAACGGAAGCAAATATAGATCAGCAGAACAGTCAACGGGAGAGCGACAACCAGCCTCAATACGGCGCCAAGCAAATCCGTCGTCATTTTTTTACTCCTTGGGCCTGGTAAGCTCTCGGGGTCAGTATCGCGTGAATGCGCACGGCGAAAGAGTCGTCGAGAACGATGACTTCCCCCTTGGCAAACCGCTGGTCGTTGATGTAGACGCTGACCGCCTCTCCGACCGCCTTGTCAAGCTCGATCACCGAACCTTCCTGAAGCTGAAGCAGTTCACCGGCGCGGATGGTCTTCTGGCCCAGCTCCACCCAGAGGCTCAGCTTCACGTCTTCCAGGTAGCGGAGACTGTTCTTGATTTTTGCCGCCGGTGGCTGGCCGTCCAGTTTGGGGAAACTCACCTTGTGAACTGTTGTCCGCTCATCACTGAGCGCCGAAAGAAAGGCACTGATTTCACTCTTCCGCAGCACTGATCCCCCCGTTCCCAACCGTTATTGAACGAGGAACTCGACAATATAGATCTCCTTGGCCTTAAACCCGTGCAGTTCGCCGTTCACCTGGTCCAGCAGTTCCTGCCGCAGCTCGTCGGTCTTGTCCACGGCCAGGACTTCAGCCGCCGTTTTACTGCGCAGGGTATTGATGATGCGGTCCTTGATCTGCGCGTCCTTCTCGTGGACCTCCTCGGCCTTCTTCTCCGGAACCGAGATCGCCAGTCCGATCTTGAGATAGCGCGCGGCCTGGGCATCGGCGAGGTTAACAACGATGGTGCCGAGTTCGACGAGTTTGAGTTTCTCTTCTTTCTCTTTCTTAGGCAGCTTGAAACCTACTTTCTCCTGCAGGGCGGGAGAAGATTTGTAGAAGGCGGCGGCGATACCGCCGCCTGCTACGAGTAACACTGCCATTATTAAAGCAATGAGTTTCACGGGCAGGCGGCGCTTGGGCGCCGGGGCCGCCTGCTGCTCCTTGACTTCATCGGGACCGGGCATCAGCAAGACTCCTTATAACGAAACTTACCGCTTGATATCGATCAGCTCGCGCAGCATGTCGTCCGATACGGTGATGACCCGGGCACTGGCCTGGTAGCCGCGCTGCGTGATGATCATGTTGGAGAATTCGGTAGAAAGGTCGACGTTGGACATCTCCAGGTTGCCGGAGAGGGCCTTGCCCCGGCCGCCCGACTCGGGCGCGCCCCACCCTGTACTGGTCGGAGTACCGCTGTCATCAAGGGGAACCTCAAGAAGGTTGAATCCCAGCTTCATCAGGTTTTCGGGGTTGGGATAGTTGTCCAGACCGATCGTACCGATGTAACCGCTTGACCGGGCCCCGGTGTCGTCATAGACAGTTACCCAGACGCCGCCGTCACTGGTGACGCGGATGGTCTCCAACCCGTGCGTGGCAGGATCATAAAGACGAATGGGACTGCGGACCGTATCGTCGAACGCCTGAAGGTTTGGACTGATGTCCTGAGTATTCCCCAAAACGTAATGCCCGGACGAGTTGACCAGATAACCCTCTTCGTTTACGTAAAAGGCCCCGTCCCTGGTGTAGTAGTATTTCGAAGGCTCGCCGCTGAGATCGACTGTTCCGTCATCACCCGGAGTATACGCTCCCAAAAGGAAGAGACCGTTACCGTCAACGGCCATATCCAGGACGCGGTTGGTGGCCATCAGCGACCCCTGGCCGAACAGGCAGTCGATGGCCGAAACCGCTACCCCCAGACCGACCTGGGCGGGGTTGATGGAGTTGACCCCGATCTGGGAGGTCGAATTACCGCGGATGTTCTGGCTTAACAGCTCGGTGAAAAGCACACGCCCGCTTTTGAACGAAGTAGTGTTGACGTTGGCGATGTTGTTGGCGATGACGTCCATGCGGACCTGCTGGCTCTTTAATCCAGCCACGCCTGACATCAGAGAACGAATCACGCTGATTACCCTCCTTAGGATGTGTGGGCTGCTTCAGTCGGTCCGCAGCCCGCAGCCTCCTTTCGGGCCGGCTGCCTACTTGACCAATACCGCACTGTCGATGTTGGTGAAGACCTGGTTCTGCGGGCTGTCGTTAACAACAGCCGTAACGATGACCCCGTTAGCCACGCTGGTTACCAGGGCCATATTCTTATACAGGATCAGCGACTCTCTGGCCCCTTTAAGACGGGCCTCAGCCGCGGCGCTGCTGATCTTTTGCAAGTCGGCCGGTGAAAGAACGATGTTCCTTTCACTGAGACGGCGACTGGCATGCGCCGAAAGCTTGACCTGCTGCCCAAATTCGCGGGCCAGGAGCTCGGCGAAAGCACCGGTGTTCTTAACCTGTCCCCGTCCTGCCGGTGACGGCCCGATTGGCGGCGTGCCGCCTATCCGATTTACCACCATCTGGATGCCCCGCCTCCTTAAGCTGCTCCCTCAGAACTGCTGCCCGCGGTGTCGGTGACAGGTTCCCCGGCGAAAGACGTCTGTTTCGCCGCCGCCTTGATTTCCACAACCCGGGCCAGACTGTACGACCGGCCGTCAATGATGATGAGCGGGCCTTCGCTGTTGAATGTTACCTTCTCAACGACTCCGGTTACTTCGCCGGACTCGGTCTTGAGGACGACTTCCTTGCCGAGCAGGTCTAGGGCCTCGCGTACCCGGGTCGCTTTACCCATCTGCTCCAGGACCTGTTCGACGGCGAAGAGTCTCTCCAGCATCCCGAACTGGACCATCTGCTGTATCTGACTGGTCATATCCTGCGGCTCAAAGGGATTGGGGTTTTTTAGCTGTGCCACAAGGACCTTGAGAAACGTATCCTTCGTAAAAGTGTTGCGGTCAGTTGTTTGCGTTTTTTGCGTTTGTGTAACCGAACCGATGCCGTCTACGGCCACCGGCTCCACCTCCTTAATCGTTACGCCAGCAGGTTGATCCCCGGCCGCATGCCGCTCAGGTGTTCCCCCGCGCCTTCAGACAGCGCCTCGGCAGCCGGCGTATCCGTCACCCGGCGGACCAAAACCCCGTCTGCGGGTGTCCCCTGGTGTTCGCCGTCCGCTCCAAGGTAAACATCCCCGCCCGAGAGATGGATGTCAAAGCGCATCAGGTTATCCCTAAGCAAGGGCAGCGCCTGCTGCACAGCTTCCCTCACACCGTGGTCAGCGGCAAAGAACTTGACATCCACGTCCTGAGCCGAAGAATAGACAATCTTTACCCTGACACTTCCCAGGTGGGGCGGGTCCAGCCGGATCTCCAGCACGGCCTTCCCGTCAGGCAACCACCTGGCCTTTTTAATTGCTTCGGCCACCTTTTCGGCCAGCTGACTGCCGAATGTTTGTACGTCCGGGGCGCCATCGGGGACGACAGCCTTGAAGACGGCCTTAACCGGCGCATCCAGGGTATTGACGGTTGCCGTAAAAACCGGCACGCCGGGTCGGTCAACCCCGCCATCCTGCACCGGCCCTTCCAGCCTGGTTTCCAGGATCGCCGCTTGCCCGCGGTTCCCCGTGTTTTGGATGTCTCTCCCGGCCGTCAACGGAAATTCCGCACCGTTGCGCCTTAAATCGCCTGACCTCGTTCCGTCGGATATGTCCGCGCCCCTCAAGATGATCGTCCCTGCGTTCTGCCTGTCCCCATCATTGGGACGCTCAGCGCCGGCAGGCGAATCGGCATCCGCAGCTCCTAACAGCGAAAGCGCCGGAGACTTAGGCGGAATAATTGTCGGACCCGACATACCCGGGCCGGGAGCAACCGGATTCTTCCCGTCACCCGTCTCAAAGCCCTGCCTGCCTGTAACAGGGGATTTTACAACCGCCGTTTCATCCGGGACATTCTCCGGCGGTATTTCGGGCAAGGACAGAACCAGGCCCGAATCCCGACTTGGGTCAACCGCCGACAAAGGTGTGAGGGCCGGCGACCTGGCAACAGCCTTAGATGGTACCTGTACGACGTTGCGCACTGTTGCAAGCTGACCGCGCAAGGACGGAGGCAGCATCCTCGGCTCGCCAGGGCTGCCGAACGGTACTCCCGTAGCAAGCTGTTCCACTACGGGGTTCCCGGCTGGTAATGTCTCTTCCGGGCCGTTCTTTAATCCGGCAGGCGCTTCAGCACCGGCCGCCGCAAGCAGCTGGTCCAGCCGCGGTTCAGCAACACCGGCGTCTGCCATAGCCTCAAACCCGACGTCCCAACCGGCACTCGGAGGTGACATGCTTCCGTCCGGCGCGCCGGCCAAAGCATCTGAATGCGGGGGATTACTGTTAACAGGCAGCGGCGCCAAGTCCGGCACATCAACGTCGTGCAGCGCGTGTTTCAATTCCTCAACCGGTTCACTGCCGCCGTCTCCGGACTCGCCGGGGACCTGTGTTTCCTGAAAGACAAAGGCTGGCACGCCAAGACCGGCATGCGCGCACCGGCCGGCGGGCGTCCGAAACCAGACGGGGCCGGGGGGCGGATCAAAGGCTGCAGGCAGCGGTGCTTCAGCAGGGTATGCGTTTCCCATGCCGGACATTGATTCGGCTTCAAGCGATACCCTTACAGAGGCTGCCGCTCTTGCCGGGAACACCTCAACATTCTCTTCCGTTCCCGGACAATCTGCTCTGCCGGAGGGCGCTGCTCCTATTGGAAGCGCCGCGACCGCCGACGGGTGACCGGCAGCCGGCAGCCCTGCTCCCAGGACATCCAGCAGTCCCTGAAGAAAGCACGGCCCCGTGTTTTGGCCGCTGAAGCCGAGTTGCTGTAACTGGACCATAATATTCGGCGTTAAAGCCAAACCCGGTAACAACCTATATCCCTCCTTTCTTTATGGAATACGAGATCGTAGCCAAGGCATCCATTTCCCGGTTTGTCTTCCGCGTCACCTCTCTTTCAAAAGCATTCTGCTGCTTTTGCTTTAACGACTCCAGAACCAGGCGTTCCTTCATCACCGCGAAAGCCTCGCTGCGTTTGCTGTCAGCCTCCTGCAGGCTTTCCCGTAGTTCACGTTCGGCCTGGGAAATGCGCGCGTCAAGCAGGTTGCGGTAGGCCTCGAAATCAACCATAGCCACGATGTCGGACAGGTTGACACCGGACTCCTGAACGTTCGCCAGCATTTCCTTGAGTTTTGCCAGGTTCTCGCGGCAGGCTTGGAGAGCGGCATCGGCCGCCGCCAGCTCCTGCAGCACGGCCTGTTCCTTAGCCGACTTGACTTGGAGCACCGGTTCCAGGCTGAAAGCAAACTTGGACATCAGTCAGCATCGCCTCCAAGGATTTGTCTCAGCATGGACAGCGTGGTTTCGAACTCGCAGTATTCACTTTGGTCCTGCTGAAGAAACTTTATCAGTTCGGGGTATACGGCAAGGGCCTGGTCGACAAGCGGGTCCGAACCCTTAACGTAGGCCCCGATGTTAATCAAGTCTTCTGCTTTACGATACGCCCCCAGCAGCCGCTTGGCCTTCTGGGCCAGCCTGACGTGTTCCTCGCCGGTCACGTCGGGCATCAACCGGCTGTTGCTCTGGAGGATGTCGATCGCCGGGTAGTACCCTGTCCCCGCCAGTTCTCTGGAAAGGATGATGTGCCCGTCGAGGATGCCCCGTACCGCATCGGCAATGGGTTCCTGCATATCGTCCCCTTCCACCAGCACGCTGTAGAAACCGGTGATCGTACCCCTGGCGTTGGTCCCGGACCGTTCCAGCAGCTTCGGCAGGGCCGCGAACACCGAAGGCGTGTAACCCCTGGTCGTCGGCGGTTCGCCGATGGCCAGGCCGATCTCTCTCTGGGCGAGGGCAAAACGCGTCACCGAGTCCATCAGGAACATAACGTTGTGTCCCCTGTCGCGAAAGTATTCCGCGATGGCCGTGGCCACGGCGGCGGCGCGCACCCGCACCAAAGCCGACTGGTCAGAGGTAGCCACGACGACGACCGACTTGGCCAGGCTGTTGCCGAGGTGGCGTTCCAGGAAGTCCCGGACCTCGCGGCCGCGCTCCCCGATCAGGGCTACAACGTTGACGTCCGACGCGCAGTAGCGGCAGAGCATGCCCAGCAAAACGCTTTTCCCCACCCCGCTCCCGGCAAAAATCCCCAGCCTCTGCCCCCTGCCGCAGGTAAGGAGAGCGTCGACAGCCCGGATGCCGGTCGGCAGGGGTTCCCTGATGCGCGGCCTCTCTAGAGGATTGGGAGGATTGTTGTCCACCGGGAACGGCTCCCCTTCGACGTGCTTGCCGCTGAAGGGCCGGCCCAGACCGTCGAGGACCTCGCCCAGTAAGGCCTCCCCGATCATGATCGTCAGCCGGCGCCCGGCGGGCGTCACCAAGCAGCCCGGGTGCACACCCTTTAAATCACCGAGAGGCATAAGGAGCGACACCTTGTCACGGAACCCTACCACCTCGGCCTTAACCGGCAAAGGCTCGCGGGGGACAATGATATCGCAGACCTCGCCTATCGGCACGCTCAAGCCCACAACCTCCACAGTAAGGCCCACAACCTTGCTCACTTTGCCGCTGACCCTGAGGACCGGGGCATGCTGTATATTCTCCACCCAGTGATTGAGGTCAATGTTCGCTGCACCGCGCGCCATCGCCTAACCCAACCTTAATGCTTTGCGGATGCCTTCCCAGCGCACATCCCAGGAGGCATCGACCAGGCCGTCATCGGTATCGATCTTGCAAGCCCCGCGCGGCAGGGTAGCATCTTCGACAACAGTCACTTCGCTGCCGGGAACCGCTTCCAGCAGAGCGTTGAGGTTTTCCCGCATCACGCCTGCGTCTTCCGGGCTGGCCAGAATAGTGATCCGGGGTCTTCCGCGCACTACAGCCAAGGCCTCTTTAGCAATGGCGACAACGGTCTCTTCCTTGAGAGCAAGCTGTTCGGCGACCAGTCTTTCGGCAATGGCGCAGGCCAGGTTTAACAGTTGGGGCTCGAGGTCGGCCAGAGTCTGCCGGTAGATCTCCCGTGCCTGCTGGAGGACGCCTAAAGCCTGACGCCGGATTTCAGCGGCTTCCTGCTTCGCCCTGTCCATACCCTCGCGGTAGCCTTCCTGAAAGCCCTGTTCCCGCGCCTTCAGGCGCAGCTGCTCGCATTCGGTCTCCAGCTCCCTGCGTAAAGCCGCCTCGTCACATACGGGGCGAATCAAGGCCGTGGGCGAAAGGGTTCTCAGGGGCAGCGAGACTTTGCTCCTGTCTTCAAGGAGGGGCCCTTTCAGAATGCGCCGGCTAGATAACAAGGGCGTCTTCTCCTCCTCTTGAAATAACGATCTCGCCGGCCTCGTCCAGCGAGCGGATGATCTTGACTATGCGCTGCTGGGCTTCCTCAACTTCGCGCAGGCGCACCGGGCCCATGAATTCGATCTCTTCTTTGAGCATCTGGGCCGCCCGTTGGGACTGGTTCTTGTAAATCCGTTCCCGAACATTCTCGTTGGCGCCGCGCAAGGCCAAGGCCAGTACCTTGTTGTCGACTTCCCGCAGGACACGCTGGATCGAGATATCGTCCAGGGTCACGATGTCTTCAAAGATAAACATCTGCTGGCGGACTTCCTCGGCCAGAGACGGATCGTCGTACTCCAGTTCTTCCAGGATCTTCTTTTCGGTCGCGCGGTCGGCCTGGTTGAGGATCTTGACCAGCGCCTGCACGCCGCCTACCGTGTAACTCTCCTGCTGGACGAGAGCGGCCATCTTGCGTTCCAGGATCTTCTCCACGTCCTGAACGACTTCGGGAGAAGTTTTGTCCATCAGTGCTATACGCCGGGCGACCTCGGCCCGGATTTCCTGGGGCAGCATCGCCAGGCAGGCCGAGGCCTGATTGGGCTCCAGGTAGGCGAGGATCATGGCGATGGTCTGCGGATGCTCGTCCCGGATGAAGTTGGCCAGATACCTGGGCTCCGTCTTGCGCAAAGCGCTGAAGGGCAAGATCTTGGACGTGCTGGTCAGCTTCTTGATGATCTCGGCCGCCCTGTTCGGCCCGACCGTTTTTTCCAGGATCTCCTTGGCGTATTTGATGCCTCCCTGAAGGATGTACTGCTTGGCCTGGTAGAGATCTTCAAACTCGGTCAGGATGCTGTCGCGCGTCTCCGGGGAGACTCTCCCCAAGTTGCTGATGGTATAGGTGATCTTCTCGATATCTTCGTCGTAAAAGTTCTGGCGCAGGACCTGGGACGACAGGTCGGCGCCCAGAGCCAAAAGAAGCACGGCCGCTTTTTCCACACCGCTTAGTGACCTTGCCATCGGTTATCTCCCCTGGTCAGTAGTCAGCCAGACCTTGATGATTTCCGCTACCTGGTCCGGTTTCTGCTTAGCCAGTTCGCGAATCGGCGTCGGGTCCTTGCCGGCCGCCGCTTGACCTCCGAGCTGCCCGACCATGACGGGCGTAACCTCCTGTACCGCAGGCTGTTGCGGAACCGAAGCCTTACGCCCGCGCAGCACCGACATCGCGACAAGCCCGATGATCGCGAGCAGCAGCACCCCGCCGCCGGCAGCTACATACAGCATCCACTTGTTCTTCTGCGCGGCCGGTTCGGGAGCGGGCCCCAGGTCTTCCTCAGCACCGGGCTCAAAGGCCAGGCTGGATACAACGACCTGGTCGCCGCGCTGCTCGTCCAATCCTAAAGCGGCGGTAACAACCTGCTGGATCTGCTGCTGGCGGCCCGGCGCCACCGTATCGTCCACCACAACGGCCGCTGAGATCCGTTTCACCGCCCCCGGAGCCTTAACGGTGGTTTCCTGAACCGTCCCGACTTGATAAGTTTTGCTCGATTCCTCGCGCTCGTACGAGGACCCGGCCCCCTGGCCGGTATTGTAGGTAGGCACCTGAGAAAGGCTGTTCTCGGTTTCCGGAATCCCGCCGGCTCCGGCCCCGCTGCCCGTTTCGCGCGCGTTGTGTTCGGTCAGGACCGCGGAATTCTCCGAAGGGATGCTGGAAACCAGTTCCTGGCGATCAAAATCCAGCTCGGCCGTCACCTGGACGACGAACTTTCCGGCGCCGAGGACCCGTTCGAGCACCGACTGCACCTTCTTCTCGCACTCGCGCTCGAACGACCGCGTAGCCTCATGCCGGGCTAAGGCCGCACCGGTCAATTCGTCGGCGGCCATGTCGCCGTTCAGGACACGTCCCCGGGCATCGACGACATGGACGTTCTCGCTGCGCAAACCCTCGACACTGCCGGTGGCCAGGGCGACGATGCCTTCGACCTGCTGGCGCGAGAGAGAGGCCCCCGGCTTCAGCTTTAAAACTATGGAAGCCTTGGCTTCCGCACCCTCGTCGCTGAAAACGCTCTTCTCCGGGATCACCAGGTGGACCCTGGCCTGCTCGACCTCGACAAGCTGAACAATCGTACGGCGGAGTTCTTCCTGCAGGGCCCGCTGGTAGTCGACCTTCTGTTCGAATTCGGTAACGCCGAAGCGGGTCTTGTCAAAAAGCTCGAAACCCGGGCCGTCGACGCCGATGGCGCCCGAAGTAGCAAGCTGGATGCGGGCCTCGTGCACCTTGCTTTTGGGGACCTCGATCGTGGTTCCCTGATCTTTGAGGATGTACGGGATCTTCATTTGCTTGAGGCTTTCGGTAATCGTGCCCGCTTCCTTGGGATCGAGCCCCGTAAACAGCGGGGCGTAATTCACAGTCTTCAGCCAGCTCAAAAGGAGATAGACACCCGCCGCGAAGGCGATCAGCAGGAGGGCGACCGCCCCCTTCTGCACGGCGGACATGGCCTGCCAGCGATTCAGCAGGTTCCCCTGTACCGGCTGGTCAGCCACCCCTTAAAACCTCCCTGTCATTGGACGTAGGACATAGGACATAGGACGTAGGACTTAAGGAAGAACTCAGGAATCAACTTCGGGCCGGGCCCGCTACGCTCACCTGTTTCGGCCCTACCCGCGAAACCATCATAAACCGTATCGGTTGTAGACCGGTATTTCGGCTGTTCCGTACCACGTACGACATACGAACGACGGACGACCGTTTTTGAGTCAGGAATCGGCGTAGCCGATCGATTCGGTCCTCTGTTTCCGACGACGGACGACTGACGACGGACGACCGCTTTTGAGTCAGGAATCGGCGTAGCCGATCGATTCGGTCCTCTGTTTCCGACGACGGACGACTGACGACGGACGACCGTTTTTGAGTCAGGAATCGGCGTAGCCGATCGATTCGGTCCTCTGTTTCCGACGACGGACGACTGACGACGGACGACCGCTTAGACAGGCATGCGCGACAGCTCTTGATAAGCCTCGACCAGCTTGTTGCGGACTTCCAGGGAAAGCTGCATCATCAGGTGGGCCTCTTCAAGGGCGATCATCACCTGGTGCACGTCCTTGACCTCCCCGGAGAGAAAGCCCTGCACAGCCTTGTCGGCCTTGACCTGCGAAGCGTTGAGCTCCTCAATCGCTCTGGTCAGGACCTCGCCGAAAGCCGCCCCCTTGGCCGCCCCCTGCTTATTACCGGGGCTTAACGTGGATAGGCTGCCAACCGCTGAGACTTCCTTAATCATTCTTACCTACCCCCGTTCCCTGCGACCTACGACATACGACGTACGACTTACGACGTATGACGTACAACGTACGACGAATTACGCTCCCAACTCAAGGGCCTTCATGATCATCTGCTTCGAGGCCTCGAAGGCTGATACGTTGGCCTGGTAGGCCCTCGTCGCGCCGATCATGTTCACCATTTCCTGCCCGAGGTCGACGGCCGGATAGGCTACGAAGCCCTGCGCATCGGCGTCGGGATGGCCGGGCTCCTGCACCCTGACGGGCGGAGAGGGGTCGGGTAACAGCGCGGTCACCGCCACCCCCCCGGAAAGCATCTCCGTGAAGACGGGCATGTTGCGCCGGTACGGCCCGCCCCCGGCAGTCCTGGTGGTATGGATGTTGGCGATGTTATCGGCTAAAAGGTCGAGGCGGAAGCGCTGGGCCGTCATACCGGAACCGCTGATGCGCAAGCCGGAGAAGAACCCGCTCATCTAGCTACCTCCTCCCCTGAATGACTTCGCGCAGAATGGCAATATGCTTTTTCAGACACTGCGCGGTCGTGTTATACAGCAGTGAGTTGGTGCTTAGCTCGATCATCTCTTCTTCCAGGTCGACATTATTCCCGTCGGCGCGCAGTGACGGGCGGCTGTCGCGGACAACCCTGGGCTCGGCGCCCGCCGCCGCTCCCCCTTTCAAGGCATGGTCGAGCACCTGTTCGAAAACCACGCGCTCTTTCTTATAGCCGGGGGTGTCGATGTTGGCGATGTTCTTGGCCGAGGCCTTTTGCCGCAAAGCCTGGGCGTCAAGGCCCCGGCGGAGGAGTGTCGTCGTAGGGTCGTCCAGGATACGCATTGCGCCTTCCCCCTTTGGATCGCTCGGCCTGTTCAAGAGAGAAGGCTATCCCGAAACCGGGATAGCCTCTGAAAGACTTCCTTCTCTCCCGTTTCGGCGACCGGCTACCTTAACCAACTTGACAGTGGCTTTAGGTCCTTGGCTTTGCGTCCCCATCTTTCGATGGGTTTGCCTTTTCGACGGAACATTATCTGCTTGGCCAAACAATGGCGATATTCCCATCTCTAGCTAAGTTTACAGGTAGTCTACATAAGTTGACAATAGCTGTCGAAAAGGCGCGGACGTAAACTATGAAAGTTTTTGGCGAAAAACGACGCGTTTCGGTCGGTGCGAAAGGCCCCGAACCTTCCTTCGGTACCACCGGCCGCGCCGCCGGCAAAGTACAAAAAAACAGGGAGGCCTTGCATGGCAAGACCTCCCATGAAGACGCCGGGGAAGAGCAACAGCATAGGTACTATAACAAGGTTTTATAATACGATAGCCTTAAAACACATCGGCATCTTAGACAGAAGCACCACAAGCCCGATGAAGATACATCGAGCTAATTCATAAATTCGCACCTTTTCCAACTATTACAGTTTTTGCATTTGGGTGTTTCGACGTGCTAATTTAATTATTTGTATATTTTCATCAGGCACTACTTATTTTGCTGCAGAAACACCGGTTAGATAGCATATCGGCATCCTCCCCCTCAAACTTTAGCCCCCATTTGTAAAAACCCATAAAAATTTTGTTAAGGGCTAAATTTGACTAAATAGGTCTTAAGTTTGCCCGGTGGGCTCCGAAACTATTGTCAGAGGGGCTTCCCGGGGGCCCTGAAGCTTTACCCGCAAAAGGGGGAAAACAGGATGCAGATTTACCACAATATCGCCGCCCTGAATGCCACGAGACAGCTTGGCGTTAACACCCTGTCAGCGAATAAATCCCTGGCCCGCCTGTCCTCGGGTTTGCGCATCAACTCCGCGGCCGACGACGCCGCCGGGCTGGCCATCTCCGAAAAGATGAGGATGCAGATCAGGGGCTTGGGCCAGGCGATCAAGAACTCGCAGGACGGGACCTCGATGGTACAGACCGCCGACAGCGCCCTCCAGGAAATCCAGGGCATGCTCGACCGTATGTACGAACTGGCCAACCAGGCGGCAAACGGGCTTTTGGAAGATGGCGACCGCACCAAGGCTCAAAACGAGATCGACGCGCTGGTGCAGCAGATTAACACCATTGCTTCGTCTACAAAGTTTAACGGTAAGCTTCTGCTCAACGGAACCTTCGGCGTCCAGCTTGATAGCAGTTCAACTCTCGCCGTAGGCAGCAACGGCGTCACCGCCATCGACATTTCAGGGGCAAAGGCGAGCACAACGTATACAATTACTCAGACGGTAGCCGGACAGATTGACCTTAGCGATGGTAATGGTAACACGCAGCGGCTTACCGGGCTTGGGAACACCTACACCGGAACACTGAACTTCGACAAGCTTGGAGTAAAAATTTCAGGCACGAATCTTGACTTAGACGGCACTTCTCCCCTTAACGGCCTTACCATCGTTACCACCGCTAACGCAGCCGTTTCTCTGCAGATCGGCGCCGAGAATGACGTTAACCAGAGAATCGGCGTGACCATCGCTAACCTGAGCGCCTCTGCCCTTGGTATCGGCACCCTCAGCATCAGCGACCAGACTTCGGCCCAGAGTGCCATGGATGCCATCAACGCGGCTATGGCCACGGTCAACACCGAGCGCGCCAAGCTGGGCGCCCTCCAGAACCGCCTTGAGTATACAATCAAGAACCTCGGCGGCACCCAGGAAAACATGACCGCCGCCGAGGCGCGTATCCGCGACGCCGACATGGCCAAGGAAATGATGGAGTTCACCAAGTTCAACATCCTGAACCAGGCAGCGACGGCGATGCTCGCCCAGGCCAACCAGATGCCGCAGACCGTCCTGCAGCTCCTGAGGTAACCAAAGCTCCCGCTCCTGAAGAGGCCGTCCGGTCTGAGGGCGGCCTCTTTTCTTTGCCCGGCGGTCCTATTTGGGCCGCCGTTCTCTAAAGTTGGGCTTTGTTCAACCCGATTAGCAAGGTAAGAAGAGGATACCGGAGGGGTAACGATGAACGTTACCGGTGTGGGGAGCGCGGCGCCCGCCGCGCGCATTATCCAGAACCGCGTTCAGGAGCCCGCAAAGCCGCCGGGCGTGCAGAGTCCGCCGGACGGGCCGCAGCGTACCGAAGAGCCGGGCGGCGGACCGTCGCGCGTCCGGATGCCCCTGGACGGCGGAACTTTTCTGCAGTTTTCTGTGCACGAAGAGACCAAGGACGTCATCGTACGGGTGCTGGACAGCGTTACGGGTGAGGTCATCCGGGAATTTCCGCCGGAGGCCATCCTGGACATGGTCGCCCGGATGCTCGACCTGGCCGGCCTGCTCGTCGACGAAAAGCGTTAAGAACGGGGTGATGACCAAATGGCCGGCATCTTTCGCATCAGCGGCCTGGCTTCAGGCATCGACACCGAACAGATGGTCCGTGACCTGATGAAGGCCCACCGGATGCCCCTGGAAAAGATTAAGCAGCAGAGACAGGTCCTGGAGTGGAAGCGGGCGGACTACCGGGTGATCAACAAGGCCCTGTACGATTTCCGTACCGGTACCGCCTTCTCTATGAGGCTCGGCTCCACCTACACGAAGCGCACGGCGACCAGCAGCGACAGCGGCGTTGCAACGGCCTCGGTGTCCTCAAGTGCTGCCAGCGGGACCTATCAGGTTACGGTGAGCAGGCTGGCCGCGGCGGCCTACAACGTCAGCGCGGCGCCCGTTTCCGCCAGCCAGGCGGATAAAGTCGACGCCGCCGCCACCCTGTGGTCGCAGCGGAATAAGTTCGCTGACACAAACTTCGGGTGGATCAACGCCGACGCAACGGACGCGATCAGCGTATCGTTGAGCGGCACCACATTTAATCTGACGCACGACGCCATAGTGAGCGTCGCTTCGATCGACGTGGACGGCGTGGGATATACGGTTTTCACAGACCAGGCAGCCTACGACGCGAGCGGCGACCCGAATAAGGTCCTGGTGAACCTGGATACCGGCGGGTTAACCTTCAACAACACCATCAACGCCGGACAGACCATCAACGCCGGCTACACATACAACACCAAGACCTTCAGGTTCACCGTCACCACGTACGGGGACATCAGCGCCAACACGCAGGAGTTCACCGTCGACGCCGCGCAGAAAAGCCTGAACGCCGTGCTGGCCGACATCTCGGCGGCTAGTGCTTTGGGCCTTACCGCCTTTTACGAGAGCGGCGCCGACAAGGTCTCGATCTCCCGAACGGCCACCGGGAATTTCAATACCTCGGGAGAGGAAATCACCGTCGGGAGCACGGGATTCCTGGCCCAGGTGCTGAAGATCGACCAGGCAAGCGAGCAGGGCGGGACCGATGCCGACGTGACCGTCAACGGCCTGGCGCTTAAGCCGCACAGCAATACCTTCTCTCTCAATAACGTGAACTTTACGGTTAAGAAGGAAGGCTCGGCTACCATCACAGTCGCGACCGACGTTGACGGCATCGTGGCATCCGTCAAGGGCTTCGTCGAGAGCTATAACGCCCTCATCGACACCATCAACAGCGAGCTGAAGGAGACCCGCTACAAGGACTACCTGCCCCTTACCGATGACGAAAAGGAGAAACTCACCGACCGCCAGATCGACCAGTGGGAGGAAAAGGCCAAAAGCGGTCTCCTGAACAACGACCGCATCCTGGGATCGGGACTTAACCGGTTGCGCAACGCGATCTACGGGGTGGTCACCGGAGTGAGCGGACCGTACAACCACCTCTCCGACATCGGCATCACCACCATCAATTACGCATCGGGCGGCAAGCTGCAGATCGACGAGACGAAGCTGCGGGCGGCGATCGAAGCGAACCCCGACGGTATCAAGGAACTGTTCACAAAAACGGGCACCTCCGACGCTGAAAAGGGCCTTGGCGAAAGGCTGTACGACGTCGCCAAGACGGTATTGGACAGGCTTACCGCTGAAGCCGGCAGTTTCGCGGCTTCCACGGACTACGACAACAGCTACCTGGGCAGGACGCTTAAATCGATGGATAGCCAGATAGACCGGATGGAGAAGCACCTGCAGGAGCTCGAAGATCGGTACTGGAAGCAGTTCGCCGCCCTGGAGCAGGCCATCAGCAGGATGAACGCCCAGAGCGCCTGGCTGTCGCAACAGTTCACCGGCACCCGGTGATCGTTCAGGAGGTCAACAGATGGCGATGACCAATCCCTACGCTAAGTACAGAGAAGCAGCCGTCACCACGGCCAGGCCCGAGGAGCTGGTCCTGATGTGCTACCGCGGCCTGGCGCAGTTCGCCCGTCAAGCCAGGGAGGCCATTGAGGCACGCGATGTCCCTGCGGCCCATCAGGCTCTTATCCGCGCCCAGGACATCTGCACCTACCTGCGGACCACGGTGGACACGCGGTACGAAATCGGGGAGCGCCTCGACGCCCTCTATGAGTACATATACAACCGTCTGGTCGAGGCCAACCTCAAGAAGGCGGTCAAACCCGTCGAAGAGGTCCTGGCGCTGGCGGAGGACCTGAGGGACACGTGGGCCGCCGCCGTGCGCGCCGGCAGAGATGGAGAGCAAGGATAGCCGAGAAAGAGGAGTTCAATATGCCCAAGTCTGACGGCACCGTTGAGCAGCCTGCCGACCTCTGGAACAGGCTGTTTGTTTTGACAGGGAGGATCGCCGCCGTCCTCGACGGCCCGGAAGGCGAAATCGACACCGGCCTCCTGAAGAAGCTCCTGGACGAGCGCCGCGAGTGTATGGACGCTCTTGATCGCCTGGCGGCCTTGGGGATACGCCCCGTTATCGACGATTCATTCCAAGAACTGATTAGACAGATTATCGATTTAGACCGGGAAAACCAACGCAAGGCGGAAAGACTGCTGGCCGGAACCGGCCGGAAACTGCAGGAGGTCCGGCAGAACAGGAAGGCGCTGCGGGCCTACGGGAATAAGCAAAGACAGGATGAAGGGTTTTTCCTGGACGACAAGAAGTAATGTCCCCGACAGGCGGGAATTGGATGTTGGATGACGGGATGAAATGAAAGGTCGGCCGCTCGGGCCGGCCTTTTACTATCTGAGGAAGTTTAAGAGCGAGATCTGCAGCATGCGGGCCGTGGCACTCAAGGTCGCCTCGTAGACAAGCTGCTGCTCGTTCAGCCGGATCACGGCGTCCTCCAGCTTCGTCCCCGCCAGGTCATTGACCGCCTCCGCCAGGCTGGCGTCCTGGACGCTGAGTTGCTCCTTGATGGCGGTCAGCGTATTGATCTGGGCCCCGGCGGCGGACCGTTCGCGCACGGCCGTATTGAAATGCGTCGCCAGGGCGTCCATAGCTGCGCTCAAGGCATCCATATCGTCGGCCTCAAGGGCGCCCTTCAGGTCGAGCAGAGCCTTGAACATGCTGTTGCCGGCCGTAGCCGACCCCGCATCGGTGCTTTCCCCGAAAACCGCAACCCAATCAATGGTTTCCGCCGTCTCGCCGGCCAGGGCGCTCATCCACGGATCGGCCGACACCGGAGACGATTCGCTCGAAGGGGCTACGTCATTCAGCGTCACCACGTCGCCCGACCGCACGTAGAGCTGCTGCGCAAGCCCCGTCAGTCCGCGCGATGCGTTGGCCAGAATGACAAGGCGGTCGACGAGATCATCAACCTCGGCGGCAACCGCCTTCCGGTCTTCCGCGGTGAGCATCCCGTTTCTGGCCTGCAGCCCCAGTTCTTGAGCCCGGGCGAGAACGTCGGCCACACCGGCCAACGCGTTCTCCGTCCTCTCATAGCGCCCGAGCCGCTGCTCCACCATCCTGAAATAATGGCCCAGCCTGACCATCCCGGCGCGCAGGTCCAGGAAGGACCGCAGCGCCGAAGGGTCGTCGCCCAGGCTGTTGATCCGCAGGCCGGAGGCGATCTCTTTCCGCAGCGTTTCCATCCGTTCGGTGTTTTTCTGTATAGCAAAGATGCTGCTCCGGCCCATCCAGTTCGTCGCTACGCGCACTGTGCACAATCCCCCTACGTCGTACGTCGTACGTCTTACGTCTATTTAACGCATCTTATTGATGAGCGTGTCCAGCATTTCGTCGATGATCGCCACCACCCTGGCCGAAGCCTGGTAGGCGTACTGGAACTGCATCATGCTGGTCAGTTCTTCGTCGACCGAGACACCCATCACCGACTGGCGGAGCGACTCGACCTGCTGTACGACGGCGTCAAAGAGCCCCAGGCCGTTTTTCGCAGCGCCGAGGTCTGAGCCGATGCGGGTGAGCAAATCGGCGTAAAGGTTGCCGATCTCCGGTTCCAGCTGGGCGACGTTCAGCGCATCCTGCGGCGGCAGCGCCTTAAGATCGGCGATCACGGTCTGCCTGTCGCTGTTCACGGCGAAATCCGCGGCGCCGGTACCGGTAAAGAAATCGGTTTGGGCATACGCGTTGACGTTCTCGATAAGAGCTATCGCCAGGCCGTCGAGGTCGGCCATGTAGCCGTCAAGCCTGTCCGCCAGCGCGATCAGCACGGGCAGAGAGCCCGCCGGCAGGGAGTCGCCGGGCGGGACGTTCAGGTCCGGAAAATCAGTGACACCGTCCGCCCCGGCATAGCCGTAGCTTTCAGCGACACTGTCCCACTTGCCCCCGTCGACCAGCGTGTATCCCAGGAGCGTCACCGTTACCGCCCCGGAACCGTCGCTCGCGGGTAAAACGGTGAGCGGCCCGAACTTGGCCAGCTCGTCGAGGAGCGCGTCGCGCCGGTCCATCAGGTCGTTCGCCGTGTTGCCCAGCTGCGCCTGCCGCCCTATCTCGCGGTTGAGCCGGGCGATTTCCAGACCCAGTTCGTTTATTCTCTGCAGCCGATCACCGGTCTGCGCGCCGTACACTTCGTCCCGGAGGGCTTGCAGCTGCCCGTAGACGACGCGGATGCTGTCGGCCAGGGCCTTGCCCGCGCCGTAAACCACCTCGGCGGGCGGGCTGTCGGGGTTCTGGCTGAGGTCGTACCAGGACCCGAAGAAGTCGTCCAGGAACTTCTGGATACCGTAGTCGGATGTCTCCGGGAACAGGGCCTCTACACGCCCCAGAACGGCGCTCTCTTCCTCGTACCGGCCGACATTCGCCAGGGCGCTGCGCATCTGCACGTCCAGGTAGCCGTCCCGCACCCGCCGGATCTGGGCGATGTCCACGCCCGAACCGAGCTGGTAGGCCCCCGTCTCCCGGAAGAGCGAAGCCGAGGGAAAAGGCGCGGCCGCCGTGAAGACGGCGCGCTGGCGGGAATAATCGGTGCGGGAGGCGTTGGCGATATTGTGGGCCGTGATGTCCAGAGCCCGGGTATGCGCCTGCAGGCTGCGCCGGGTGATTTCCAGTCCCAGGAAAGTCGAAGCCACAGCAGATCACCGCCCCCGGTTAAACCTTGGCGTTCAGGAGGATATTCTTCCCTTCTATTTCCAGCTGAGCGTCGGCCCCGTACCTGTCCCGGCTACCCACCACGTGCTTGAGCAGGTATTGGTTGAAACGGTGGGCGTTAGCCGACAGGACGAAGTTGACGTTGTTGAGGCGGGCCAGCCGTTCCACCAGCTCCACCAGCTGGGTGGCGACCATGTGCAGTTCCAGACCGATACCTTCCGGCGCACGGGCCAGGATCTCGCTCAAAGTCGCGTCAGGACCGAGACCTTCTACGGAGGCGGCGGCCAGGATCCCGGCGCGTCTTTCTTCCGCAGCCTGAACCCGCTTCTGAAACTCTTCAACAGCTCCTAAAGATTCTTGAAGCCCTGCAACGTCTCCGTCAAGCAGGGCCTTTTGTTGTATCTCAAGGGCTTGGTTGAGTTCCCTGATAACCTCCAGCTCGTCCTTCAGGCACTCAATCAGCTGGTTGTACAGCGTTTTGTTCTTTTCCACCTTCACGGCGCCCTCCGGACCGGTATTCCCTAAACAAGCTTATCCAATAAACGCTCCCGGATCATGCCCTCGGCAATCTTGCGGGCGTCCGCCACATAGGTGCCGTTCTTGATACGCTGGGCAATGGACGCCACCAGGTCCGCCCGCACGTTCGGGATGCCCTCCAGCTTGGCCTTGTAAGCCTGTATTGCTTTGGCCTCGGCGGAAATCTCCAGCCGGTCGGTCTCCACGCTCTCGGCGGCGGTCACCGGCGAGGCCTGTTTTTCGCTTTTCTGCTGGGCGCCGTAGATCTTGGCCAGATCAACGGTGCCGTTGTTACCGACGTTATTGATCTTCATCAACTTAACCTCCCGAAGAGGTGCTTCTTCCTTTCTTATCGGACGTACGTAAATAACCTTTATACTTCGCCGATGATTTCGGCCGCAATTTCGTGCAGCGGCACCACCTTGTCGGCAGCACCCGCTTCAATGGCCGCCGCAGGCATGCCGAAGACCACGCTGCTCTCCCGGTCCTGGACGATAGTCCGCCCGCCTTTGGCCTTGATCAACGCCATCCCCCGGGCGCCGTCACGCCCCATGCCCGTCAGCAGGACCCCCAGGGTACCAGACCCGTAAACGGCGGCGGCCTCGGCCATCACGTCATCAACCGAAGGGCAGAAACCGCCGGGCGGCAGAGGTTTCTCTCTTCTTTTAAGGATAACTTTAACAGCGTTTCCTTCATTGCGCAAGAGAAAATCGAGACCCGAAGGCGCCACAAACACCTTTCCCGGTTCAAGATCGTCGCCGTCGGCCGCGTGAACTACCTTAAGCGCACACTGCACGTCCAGGTGATGCGCCAGGGAACCCGTAAACCCCACCGGCATGTGCTGTACCACAATGACGGGAAAAGGCAGTGAGGCCGGAAGTCTGGGGAGGATAAGACGCAGGGCCGCCGGCCCCCCGGTCGAACAGCCGATGACCGCCGCCTTCACCTTTTGTCCGCGCTGCGGGACGGCGGCCGCCCGGCCCTCCGGCCGCGCCTCTTTCCGGGCGGCGGCGGTCTTGATAGCCACAAAACGCGGCGCCGCAGCGGCCAGCTTGATCTTGGCGACGAGCTCGGCGGCCACCGTCTTCACCTGCAGGTTCGACTCGGGCTTGGTGACAAAATCGAAAGCCCCGTAGCTCAGCGCCGCCACCGTGATTTCGCTGCCGCGGCGCGTATGGGCGCTGAGCATCACGACCTGGCACTGGTGCTCGGCCACGATCCTTCTCAGGGTGTCGAGGCCGTCCATCACCGGCATTTCGACGTCGAGGACGACGACATCGGGAGCCGTCCTGGGTATCGCCGCAAGCGCCTGCGCTCCGTTGGCCGCGGTGCCGACCACCTGCAAGTCTCCGTCCTCTTCCAGCAGGCGCTTGAGCGTGACCCTTAAGACTGCGGAGTCGTCTACGATCAGTACTTTAACGGGCTGCATTTACCGCCTTTTTTCTCCCTTTTTCTTCTTTGCTGTGTTTCAGCATCGCCCGCACGTCAAGGATCAGGGCGACCCGTCCGTCGCCCAGGATGGTCGCTCCGGACAGGCCGCGGACCTGGCCGAGATAATCCCCCAGCGACTTGATGACGATCTCTTGGTCCCCCAAGAGCCTCTCCACGAGCACGCCGGCCCGCTCGCGTCCCGAACCGACTACCACCACGTACTGCATCTCGCTTCCGTTCTTAAGCCCGAAGAACCTGTCCAGCCGGATAAGCGGCAGCACCGAACCGCGCAGCATAACAAACTCGGCCTCGCCGACGCGGTTGATATCCTGCGGCAGCACCTGGATGATCTCCGTCACGTGCCCCATCGGAAGGGCGTAGGTCTGGCCGCCCAGGTTGACGAGCAGCGAACGGATGATCGCCAGGGTAAGAGGCAGCTTGATCGTGAACCTGGTCCCGGCTCCCGGCTCGCTTTCGACGTCCAGGGTGCCGTTGATGCGCTCTACATGGGTGCGGACGATATCCATGCCCACCCCCCGCCCGGAAAGGTCGCTTACCGCGGCGGCCGTCGAGAACCCGGGCAGGAAAATAAGCTCATAGGCATCCTCGTCTTCCATCCTATCCGCTTCTTCCCGAGAGATCAACCCCAGGGAGAGCGCCTTGGCTTTCAGGGCTTCCGCCTTTAAGCCCCGCCCGTCGTCCTGGACGATAATGAAAATATGGTTCTCCCGGTGGTGGGCCTGCAGCCTGATCGTCCCCGCTTCAGGCTTCCCGAGGGCTAGCCGCTCTTCAGGAGGCTCGATGCCGTGGTCCACAGCGTTGCGAATGAGATGAATCAGCGGGTCGTTGATGAGTTCGATGACGTTGCGGTCCAACTCGGTCTCCCGGCCCTCCACCACGAGCTCGATCTTCTTACCGAGCTTATTGGCCAGGTCCCTTACCAGCCGCGGAAAACGGTTGAAAATCTGCGCGATGGGCAGCATCCGGGCCTTCATGATCTGGTCCTGCAGGTCTCCCGCCACCTGACCGAAGTGTCCCGAAATCTCTCGAAGCTCGTCGATAAAGGTCTCGATGTCCTGCGTGCCCAGGAGCCCGAGAAGCCTGTCCAGGCGCGTGCGCTCGATGACCAGCTCCCCGACTAAATTCATCATGTTGTCGAGTTTGCCGACATCGATGCGGACGGTCTTTACCAGTCCCTGGTCGCCGTTACCGGTGCCGGCGGCAGGGCGTCCCTTTTTATTATGGCCGTCCTCTTGGACCCCGGCCTCTTTTTGAACCGGGATCTTGGCCTCAGCGTCCGGTGTTACGCGATCAATGCTTCTGACGTTGACCTCAGCCACGTCGGCCATGCTGGCAATCAGGTTCCGGATCTCCTCGCCGTCTTCCTGCGAACTGTAGGTTAATTTCAGAGCGGGGCCGCACACCCCGTTTTTGATCTCGTCCAGAGAGGGAATGGAATCTTCGATTATCCCGTGTGCACCCAAAGCTTCGACAATAATGAAAGCCCTCACGGCAGGCATCGGACAGCTTGCTTCGAAAGTCACCGTGATTTCGTAGAGAGAATCGCCTCTGGCAATGTCGCGATGCGTATCCTCTGCGGCCTTGGGGGTGCTTTCCGCACCGGCATCCTGAACGCGCGGCGCCGCCTCGGCGGGTGGCGCCGGGCAGCCGGACTCCTGGCAAAGACGCAGCTTCTGGATGATGGGCGACGTGTCTACTTTACCGCCGTCCCTGCCGACGATACCCTCGCGCAGCGCGCGGAGCGCATCGAGGGCCTCGAAAAGGATATTGACAAGCTCAAGCGAAACTTCCATCTTACCCCCGCGCAGCAGGTCCAGCAGGCTCTCGAGCTCGTGGGTGAGCGATGCCACATCCTCGAAGCCCATCATCGCTGAAGAACCTTTGACGGTGTGCGCGGCTCTGAAGACCTCCTGCAGGACGTCCGGACGCGCTCCGTCACGTTCCAGAGTCATAAACCCTTCTGTCAGAACCTGGAGCTTCTCGTCCATTTCATCGAGAAAAACAGCCATCTCTTCGGCGGAAAAGTCCAATTCCATTCCCCCCTAAGGTTCCTCGAACATCGCATTTGCCCGCGCGTCGTCAGCTATAAAAAAGGCGTCTCTACTTCTTAGTCGGCAATAGAGCAGGCCAGCTTTACAACATTAACTCCTACATTATCTCCAATATTAAGATTAAGGGTTTAGGAATGAGGGTTGCCTTCCGATTAGTTAACTGACAGCATCTTTCAGGAGGACTTGTAACTCAATGGACTTAATTACGCTTATCGGTATTACGCTGGCGTCGGCGATGCTGATCCTCGCTTTTACGATGGAAGGCGGGCATATCGGGATGCTCCTGAAGCCCACTTCCCTGATGATTGTTTTCGGGGGAACGATCGGCGCCACTTTGGCCGGGGCATCCCCCGACCAGATCCGTTCGATACCACACAGCATCAGAGCCATCCTGTTCGGAAAACTCCCCGAGAAACAAGAAGTGATCGAGCAGATGGTATGGCTGGCCGAAAAGGCGCGGCGTGAGGGCCTGCTTTTCCTGGAGAACCACCTCTCGGAAATAGCGGATCCCTACCTCCGCAAAGGACTGCAACTCGTCATCGACGGGGCCGAGCCGGATGTGGTCCGATCCGTAATGGAGAACGAGATGTTCGCTATTGAGGAACGCCATCGCAAGAGCCGGGAACTTTTTGAAGCCGCCGGCGGCTACGCTCCTACCATGGGCATTATCGGCACGGTTATGGGCCTGATCCACGTCCTGGCTAATCTTTCGAGCCCCGAAGCTCTGGGACCTGCCATCGCGGTCGCCTTTACCGCAACGTTGTACGGCGTGGCTTCGGCCAACGTGGTCTTTTTCCCCATCGGGATGCGGCTGAAGACAATCAGTGAGCAGGAACTGATGATCAAGGCGCTGATGCTGGAAGGGGTCATAGCCCTCCAGGCCGGCAACAACCCGATCATCATCCGTGAACGCCTGAACGCCTTTGTCAGGCCCAAGAAGAAAGAGAGCGGCGGAAAGGAAGAAGGAGATGTCGTCGCCGAGAAGACTTAGGCGCCACGCCGGCGGACACGCGAATCACGAGCGCTGGCTGATCACCTATGCTGACCTGATTACCCTGTTGATGATTTTCTTCGTCGTTCTTTATACCTTTAGCAATATCGACGCCAAGAAGTTTCAGGCCATCGCCGAGTCCCTGTCCGGTGCGCTGGGAGGGCAGGTCATTTTTGAAAACCCCCTTATCACGCAGTCGGAACCAGCGACGGAGGCCAATCTGAGAGATCTCGAGAACCTGGGTAAGGTAAAAGCGCAGATCGAGAAACTGATTACAGAGGAGGGCCTGACAGGCACAGTCACGGTCAATGCCGAGGAGCGCGGCTTGGTCATCAGTATCCAGAATACGGTTTTTTTTGCTTCGGGGTCGGCGGACCTGACACCGAACGCCCGAAGAATCATCGGCAAGGTGACGGTGATCCTCAGCCAGGTGCCGAACCTGGTACGTGTGGAGGGACATACCGACAGTCTGCCGATCAACACCGCCCGTTTCCCCTCGAACTGGGAGCTATCGGTGCTGCGCTCGACCAGCGTGGTGCACGAAATGATCAAGAACGGTCTTCCCCCGCAACGCATCAGCGCCAGCGGATACGGGGAGTTCCGGCCGAAGGCGCCGAACGACACGGAAGAACACCGGCAGCAGAACAGGCGCGTGGATTTCGTCATCCTACGGGAAAGCCTCCGTTCATCCGAGCCGGGAGCCGTCCAGAAGCCCCGCCTTGAGGACGTCATCCCGCCGCTGGAGCCGGTTCGCCATTAATTACTTGAGGACTACTCGGTAAGGAGGGGTAATTTTGGAACAGCTTCAGGAGGGTCAACTCATCGTCTTTGAACTTTTAGGCCAGCGCTACGCCATACCTGTCCTTAAAACACAGGAGATCATCCGTATGACCGAAATCACGCCGGTTCCCCAGACCGCGAAATACGTCGCGGGAATTATCAACCTTCGCGGTTCGATCGTCCCGGTGATCGACCTCAACAAGAGGATGGGGCTCCCGGCCTCGGAGTCGAACAAGGATTCCCGGATCATCGTCGTTGAGCACCAGGGACAGAGCATCGGCATGATCGTCGACCGGGTGCAGGAAGTGGCTCATTTCACTCCCGATGAAGTCGAAGACACTTCGGGAACGGTGGACGGCAACGCCTTCGTGGGCGGCATCGTCAAGAAAAAGGACGCGCTCTGGCTGCTCCTGGACGTGGAGAAGGTGGTAAGCTGAATCAGACGTCGGCCCTCAGTCGCCGGTCGTCAGTCAGCAAACTCGAAGGCATTCCTTTTCCGGAATGCCTGTTCTATTTCGGACTTCGGTCGTCGGTTGTAAGTCGTCGGACTCGAAGGCCTTCCCTACCGGGCATGTCTAATCTTCCGACAACGGAGAGCTAACAGCCGTCGTGATCATCCGGACCCTGAAGACCTGGCTATTTACAACGGCACGTCCAGCGGCGGGTACAGGTTGGCGCCGGGAGCGTCGAAGTGCCACCACTCCAATGGCAGGGGAACGAAGCCTTCCGCCTTCATGGCTTCTTCCAGAATCGTGCGGTGCGACCGGGCCGCCGGGGAAACGTTCTGGTAACTGCGCGCGGCTCTGGGGCTGAACTCGTCGAAACCCGTCGGCATCTCGACATCCTTGCCGTCCAGGGTGATGAGCGTACAATCCACAGCCGCCCCGCGGCAGTGATACGAGCCGGCCCAAGGGTCAGCGAGGTAAATGCTGTCGCGGACCCTGGAATAGAGTTGGCGGTGGGCACTGAGCGGCCGGTAGGCGTCGTAGACTTTCAGGCGGTAACCTTTTTTCTTGAGGGCCGCATTAACCTCCTTAAGGCGCATAGCAACATCTGCTACCAGGTACGGCTTGGCGTCCTTAGGGTAAATAGCCTTACCGGCCACATTGTTATGCGTTGCATAGCGCAGTTCAACGGCGATGGTGGGGTCGATTTCGGTTACGTCCGCAAGCGGCGGGTCGACAACCTGGTCGAACCGCTCGAGGTCGGTTATCTTGTAAACCAGAAGAGTCGCGCTGACGACACGTGCAGCATTAGCTACCGGCTTAACGGCGCGGGCCTTGGCCGAGGCCACCGTCAGCTCTTGCATCAGCCTTTCCGGGTCGACCGTAACACCTGCGTTTTCCCCGGCGGCGAGGACGAGTCCTTGGGTGCGGCGCAGGGGGGGGCTCGAGTGACCGTTAACTCCGGCCGGACGGTGAATACCGAAGAGAATCACCGGCGTCGTCCCGAGTTTGTGTCTTGGAAACCACATCGCCTCCAGCATGCGCCTGTGCCAGGGCGCCGTGTAATCGCCGATCATCTCCGCGTAACCCAGGATGGCGAACGTGCTCCTGCAGGACCCCTCGATACCGCAGTACATACTGTCAATACTTACGGGCATCCCCGGAGGCAGATAGTAGACAGCCGTCGGTGCGGCACGCCGGCTCAAGCCGGCAAACGACCTGACATTGAGCAGGTTCGCAGATACAGAAATCCCGGTCTCCGGCTGCCCGGGATCCTGAACAAAAGCCCGCCCGTTCAGGACCATGAACTGGGTTTCTTTGGATCCCAGGTAGAACGTGCTACCCTGTCCCAGCGCCGCCTGCACGCCCCGGAGATCAAGCTGCCGAAAAGGAGCGTCGTCGGCCGTCAACAGGTAGGCCGCGGAGCTCGATCCGGACACTGCAAGGCGCAGGAAACCCCGGTCAATACTCCGGGCAAAGGCAAGCATAAACAGCAGAACCGCCGCAACAATGACACAGACCTGTGCACAGCGCCTGGCGTAACGCATTAAAGCCTCCCGAAAACCTTTTACATGTGTTTTCGGGATCCATAGGCCAACACTGAAGCTGTTTTATTCACTCCAATCCGTAAACCTGCTGCTGGGGAAGCCCATCAGCTCCCGTAAAGGCATTCTGCACTTAACGGTGTCTTAAGGCGTCAATCCCGGCCAGGCCCAAGAGGCCGGCCAGTGTCAGTAAAACCGTCCAGAGAACGATGCCGCTTCCCATCAAAAACAACAGGCGCCCCGCAGACGCCCCCAGCAGGATGCCCAGCGCGGCACCCAGCGGCGCGCCGGTCAGCAACGGAGCCAACAGCCCAAGCCCAGCGACGCCGTAGCAGTCCCAGACACAGTGAAACGGGACTTCATTTAATTTAATTGTAATTAAACTAACTAAAGAATATAATGTGCTTACAACAACCGATGCAACAAGGGGTGTGCCCGAGATCAATCCGGCGGAACTGGAGTTTATAGAACAAATGGGACTTCTGATGGAGAAGCACGGCGGCTCGAAAACCCTTGGCCGGGTGTTCGCCTACCTCCTCCTGGCCGACCAGCCAAAAACGCTGGACGAGATTGCGGAAGACCTGCTTTTCAGTAAGGCCACCGCATCCCTGACCGTCCGCCAGGGGCTGATGCTGCGGTTTTTCGAAAAAGTAAGCATCCCCGGAGAACGCAAGGCCCATTACCGGGCCGACGCGCGTTGCTGGATCGACGCCCAGTCCGCCAAGCTCGAGGCCATCCGGGAATGGGAGAGTCTCGCCGATGTCGGGCTAAGCCTTGTCCCGCCCGGCAATCAGGCTGCTCGAGAGAACCTCCGGAGCTTAAAAGACTATTTTGTTTTTTTGCGGTGGTATCTCTCGGACATAACCGAGCAGTACGAGCGCTGGAAGAAAGGCGAAATCAATCCGCAGAAGCAAAGACCCAAAGGGAATGTGTAACTACTATGACGCAGAATGTCCTGATGAGACTGGACAGGGTCACTAAAACATACACGATGGGCGAGGTGGTCGTGGAGGCCCTGAAGGAAACCTCGCTGGACATCTATGAAGGCGAGATCCTCGTGATCCTGGGGCCCAGCGGCTCGGGCAAGAGCACCCTGCTGAACCTGATGGGAGGCATGGACCGGCCGTCCAGCGGGTCGATCTACTTCCGGCAGGAAAACCTGAGCGCGGCCGGGGATGCCAGACTGACCCTTTTCCGGCGTCATGAGGTGGGCTTTGTGTTTCAATTCTACAACTTGATCCCCGACCTGACTGCCAGGGAAAACGTCGACCTCGCCGCCAACCTCGTGGACAGCCCGCTGTCCACCGTCGAAGTCTTAAGGGAAGTCGGGCTGGAAAACCGGCTCGACCACTTCCCTTCCCAGCTCAGCGGCGGTGAGCAGCAGAGGGTGTCAATCGCCCGCGCGGCCGTTAAGAACCCGCGCCTGTTGCTTTGCGACGAGCCGACGGGGGCGCTGGATCGCGAGACCGGTAAGATGATCCTCGGCCTGCTGACGAAGATCAACCGGAGCCGGGGAAGCACGGTGATCATTGTTACCCACAATACCGCTATCGCCGCGATGGCCCACCGGGTTGTGCGCATGAGCAGCGGCCGGGTCGTTGAGACCGCCGTCAACGAAGCACCTGCACCGCCTGAAAGAATCGAGTGGTAATGATGCCAGAAAGCGTCTTGACCAAAAGACTTTTGCGCACCATTTGGAACACCAAGGGGCACTTTGCAGCCATCACGGCCGTGATTACGATCGGCATCCTGGTCTATGTCTCCATGACCACCACCTTTCACAACCTCAACCGCTCAAAGGAACTGCTTTACCGGGAAACCGGTTTTGCCGACTACTACTTCCACGTCATCAAGGCCCCCCAGCAGGTAACGAAGCAGGTTGAAAGAATTCCGGGAGTCGTCAAGGCTACGGGACGCATTCAGAAGGACGTCCCGCTGCTCAAGGAAAACGGCCGGCAAGGAACGGTACGTCTGATAGCCTGCCCCCTGCCGATGGACGCCGAAGTGAACAGGATCCGTCTGCTCTCCGGCCGGCTGTTTGAGAAAGAACCACAGGGTGGCAGGGTGGAAGTCCTGGTAGATCCCCAGTTTGCCGCCGCCAACCGTCTCGCTGTCAACGACACCATCTCCGTTGTTGCAGAAGGAAGGCGTGTTTCGCTGACCGTGGTTGGCACGGCGGTGGGGGCCGAGTTCGTCTATCCGCTGCAGGATGCAGCAAGCCTGATGCCGGAACCGGAAGCATTCGGCATCGTGATGCTGCCCCTCAATCAGGCCCAGCAGGTATTGAACATGCCCGGTCAGGTAAACCAGCTTGTGCTGGACCTGTCGCCGGGAGCAGATGAGGAAAAGATCGCCGCACAGGTTAAGTCCCTCATCAAACCCTACGGTGACCTGGCCAGTTACCCCCGCAGGCAGCAGCTCAGCGACCTCGTCTTGGAGGGAGAACTCAACCAGCTGCGCACCACGGCCCGGACCATGCCCGTTATCTTCCTGGGCATCGCCGCCGCCATCCAGTTCGTCATGCTCGGCCGGATGGTCAAGGCACAGCGCACGCAGATCGGGGTCATGAAAGCGCTTGGTTATAACAGCGGGGAGATTGTCGTCCATTATACCGGGTACGCCCTGGCTGCGGCCGCCGCCGGGGCTGTGCTGGGTACAGCCCTCGGGCTGTCTCTTTCCTCAGCTTTCCTGCAGGTCTATGCGGAGTTCTTCAACCTGCCGCGCATCGTCGGAGGGATTCACTGGCCGGCAGTCGCCGAGGGCCTCTTCCTCAGTCTGGGTGTCGGAACAGCAGCAGGGTTGTCGGCCTCACACAGCGCCGCCGCCGTCGCCCCCGCCGAGTCAATGCATCCCGAACCGCCCAAGAGCGGCGGCAGGGTCTTTCTCGAAAGCTGGGCCCTGCTCTGGCAAAGGCTTGACCCGTCCTGGAAAATAAGCCTGCGGACGGTGCTGCGCAACCGGCTGCGCTCCGGCGTCACGCTGGTGGGAGTGATTTTCGCGGTGGGGCTTCTGGTCATCGGCTTGTTCTTCAGGGACGCTGTCGACTATCTGCTCCGGGAGCATTTTCAGAGGCAGCAGCACTACGACTATCTGGTCCGTTTTGTGTCCCCGGTCAGGGAACACGAGCTTTTCAACCTGTCCCGCATTGACGGGGTCGTCAAAGTGGAACCGGTGTTTGAACTACCGGTGAGGATACATTTCGAGGGCTGCTCCCGCGAAGACGTTCTCTTGGGGCTTTCCCCCGACACATCGCTAAAGGAGCTGATCGGCGAGACGGGGCAGCGCCTGTCCTTACCCGAAGAAGGAATGCTCATCAGCCGGAAAACGGCAGAAAAGCTGGGAGTGAAGGCCGGCGACCGGGTTACTGTCGAAACCCTGCTCGGGTTCGGCCCCTCCCGCACCGCCGACCTGAAGGTGACGGGTGTCAACAGCCAGCTCATCGGCGGTGCATCCTGCGTATCCCTGGACCAGGCCAACA
The DNA here is from genome assembly GCA_036804525.1 of Bacillota bacterium. GTDB lineage: Bacteria > Bacillota > Desulfotomaculia > Desulfotomaculales > JASEER01 > JBFLVT01. The sequence goes on from DAIRSE010000016.1 coordinate 45,097, forward strand.
GTATCCTGCAGGAGCAGCAGCTTGTTTCGGGAGCCATGTTGAAGGTTGAGCCGGGCCGATCCAAGTCGGTGGAGGAACAGATCGGCGGCATGACGGGAGTCTCGTCCATCCTGAGCCGTCAAAAGGAACTTGATACCTTTAACCAAAACATGGACAGTCTACTCTACTCGGTCGGCGTAATGGTTACTTTCGCCGCCGTGTTGGGTTTTGCCATCGTGTACAATTCGGCGGTCATAAGCTTTAGCGAACGGAAGAGAGAGCTGGCGTCACTCCGGGTACTGGGCTTTACAGCCAGTGAAGTTTCCGGTCTTCTATTTAAGGAAAGCCTTTTGCAGACAATCCTGGGCGTGGCCCTCGGACTGCCTTTCGGCCGATTGATGGCCGAAGCCTTGGTCAAGGCTTACAGCAGCGATCTCTTTACCATGCCTGTGGTCATCTACCCAACAACCTATTTCATTGCGGCTTGCGGGGGAGTGTTATTCGTTTGGACGGCGCATCTCTTTGCGGTCAGGGGAGTCGGGCGGCTGGACCTGGCCGAAGTGTTGAAGACCAAAGATTAACCGGGAGGAGCAGACATGAAGGTTAAGCGGAAGCGGCTATATCTTGGCATCGGAGTCCTGGCGGCCGTTATCGCCGGGTTAATTTTCTCGAACAAAGGCATAGAGGTCGAAACCGCGGAGGTCCGATCCGGCACAATTACCCGTACGGTCAAGGATACCGGTTATGTCCGGCCGGTAGCGGATCGCGATCTTTATACCGTTCAGGGAGGCAAAGTCGTCGAGCTGTCCGTTGAAGCCGGCCAAACGGTTAAGAAGGGCCAAACCCTGGCCGTCCTGGAGAACCCCGATCTCACAGTGCAGACCAGGGAGGCCGAAGTGCGGCTTGCCGGCGCGCAGGCCGCTACCGCCGCCGCACAGGCCGGAATCGAACGGGCCGAGATGGAGCTTGCCGACGCCGAGTCGAACCTGACCCGGCTGACAGAACTGCTGGCGGCCGGAGCAGCCACTCAGGTGGAGCTTGAAAAGGCCCGGTTGCTGAAAGCGACCTGCGAAAAGGCTCTGGCCCAGCAAAAGGCTCAGCACCGGAGCGCCGTCGCCCAAGTGAGCGGGCTTACTGCAATACTGCAAGGGTTTAGGATCAAGGAACAACAGTTGACTGTCCAAAGCCCGATTGACGGTACCATCCTCAGCCTCCCGGTGAAAAAAGGTGATGTTCTACTCCCCGGCGCTTTGGTCGCCACCGTTGCTGCCACCGAGACGCTGGAAGTAAAGGTTGACCTCTTGAGCGACGATCTCGCGGAAGTGAAAGTAGGCCAGCCGGCGGCCGTTACCGCTCCCTTCCTGGGACAGAAGGTATTAAAGGGAAAAGTTGCAAAGATCTATCCTCGGGCGGAAGAAAAGCAGTCTGCGCTCGGGATTGTACAGAGGCGGGTTCCGGTCATCATCTCGCTCACCGACCCGTCCGGCCTGAAGCCCGGTTTCGAGGTTGACGTCGCCGTTGAGACCTTGCAGCGCCGGGATGTGCTTCTCATCCCCCGGGAGGCGGTCAAGACGCTCGCCGACGGCCGCCAACAGGTCATGGCGGTTGTCAACGGGCGCATCAAATACCGGACCATCGAGACGGGAATCAGCGATACCGACTATCTTGAAGTTGTGCGAGGACTGCAGGCGAAGGACCTGGTAGTCAGGGACGGCAGCCTTGAATTAGAAGAAGGAACCAGGATCAGAATTGGTCGTACGTAATACTTTTTAGTGTTCTCTTAAGACAAAAAACAAAACGCTCCGTTGTGGAGCGTTCAAGTAAAGGACCAATTAAAGTTTTAGGGTCACTGTCCGGTTAAAGTAATGAGGGTGGTACTGCCGGTACCAGGTGGGAATAGAATCGAAGTCAAATTTCATATGCACTGTCACTGCAGAGCCGGGGCTGAAACGCCCGCTTTTAATAATAACTTGCCGGAGTTCTTCGTCCAAATCGTCGAGGCTCTTACCACCGGCCTTCATCTCGCCATCGGGACTGCTGGCCACCCATTCCTTGCCGTCGTGGATGAGTCTGACTTCCATATCCGCTTTCAATCGATTCCCTCCTCTACCCTGCGAGCATCTTCTCGGCGAATGCCTCGCCGAACGCCTGGCATTCCTTGAGGTTCTCAGGTGTGGGGTCCCACTTGATTCTGATGGGGTCAGCAATAATCTCAATACCGCCCTCCGCTAGACGGTCCTGGATGATCTTTGGCGACTCCCCGCTCCAGCCGTAGGAACCGAAGGCCGCCCCGACCTTGCCTTTGAACTTCAAGCCTTTAATCACCTCAAGGATGGCCGCCGTATCGCTCAAGACGCCCCTGTTAATGGTGGAGCTGCCGACGATTAGGCCCCTGGCCTTGAATACTTCGGTGACGACGTCGGCCTTATCGCTCTTTCCCAGGTTGAAGAGCTTGACCCCTACACCCCTGTTCTCCAGCCCCCTGGCGATGGCCAAAGCCATCTTCCTGGTCGCACCCCACATCGTGTCGTACAGGATCGCCGCCGTGCCCTCATGGTAGCCGTCCGCCCACTGCTCGTACTTTTCCACGATCTGCAGCGGATTGTCGCGCCAGATGATGCCGTGACTGGGGGCAATCATATCTATGGGCAGATTCAAACCCTTGATTTCCGCGATTTTCTTCTTGACCAGGTCGCTGTAGGGGGTCAGGATGTTGGCGTAATACTTGACGGCTTCCTGAAACAGCTCGCCCTGGTCGACCTGATCGTTGTACAGGGACGACGACACGTAGTGCTGCCCGAAGGCGTCGTTGGACAAAAGCACATTGGCTCCCGCGACATAAGTGGCCATGGAATCGGGCCAGTGAAGCATAGGCATCTCCACGAAAACAAGCTTGTACTCGCCGAGGTCGACACTATCCCCGGTCTTGACGGCGTTGAAGTTCCAGTCCTTGTGAAAGTGCCCCTTGATCATCGCCGCCCCGTTCCGGGTGCAGTAGATCGGCGTATCGGGGATTTTCTCCATTAAGTAGAGGAGGCTGCCGGCGTGGTCCTGCTCGGTGTGGTTGATGACGATGAGGTCTATGTTCTGTAACCCTATTTCCCTGTCCAGTTGCTCCACGAACCCTTCATAAAACGGAGTCCACACTGTGTCGACCAGGGCTACCTTTTTGTCCTTGATCAGGTAAGAATTGTAGGTCGAACCGCGGTGCGTGGAGAGTTCCTCGCCGTGAAACCGCTTGAGTTCCCAGTCCCTGACCCCCACCCAGTAAATGTTTTTCTTGATTTCCAGCACGGTCGCCACTCCTTTCGTTCGACTTGAGATAACGTTACTGCATCAAGATTTTCCAACTATTATACCAGCATTATATCAAGAACATCCGCCTTAGAAACTCGCTGTCCTCAGCCGGGTTACCGAAGGCGTCGCATTCCGGCAATACGAATGCTTCGCCACTATCGTCGTCGAAGAGTACCCTCGGGGTACCCACCTGGTCGGTGGCGACGTAGTACCGGCTGCCGTCACGTTCGATGGCAAAGA
>DAIRSE010000017.1:0-42829 GCA_036804525.1 Bacillota bacterium
GCTCATTCTATTTGAATCAGCTACCCAATTTTACACAGCATATCGGACTCAACTCCCGTAAAGTACCCGGAGCAGATCTTTCCTCACATATCCTCGTAAGGGCCGCTTCATACTAAATCCGAGGCGAAACGTTATGGAGGTGGCCGTATTGGAACCAACTAATTTCGGGACTGGAGCGAGTAAGTTAGAGCGGATGGCCGAGGCCGACTTTCCTGGCGGGGTGGTTGTCGACCCTACGCCAATTACAGCGGGTCAGGAAACCACGGTGTTTTACAACGGCCTGTTAGCCCGCTCTGGTGCAGATCAGATATGGCTTCGGATAGGCTATGGATCCCCTGATAACTGGCAAAATGTTAGTGACTGGAAGATGTCCAAGACGGGCTACGGCTGGGTAAAGACGTTTGAGGCGCCTGTTGACCAGGATCGCATAAATTTCTGCTTTAAGGACAGTGCCAATAACTGGGACAATAACAACGGGCTGAACTGGACTTGGACGATACACAACGGCAGAATTGTGTAGAGATTACGCCATCCCCGCAAAAGCGGGGATTTTTATTTGGCCATTATAAAAATTGCCAGGACTAGACATAATACCTCTCTAGGAGGCTGTCAAACGCTTTACCTGCCTTCAACAGGATACTGCGTCAGCTGTTGGTTTTTTGCATTCAATCCCGCGACTGTTCGGGTTCTTGTATTTCCAGCTGTACTAGAGAGGGGTTCGACAATGCGTGTACTGATGCTTTCCTGGGAGTATCCTCCCAAAAGCGTTGGAGGATTGGCCCAGCACGTTTACGATCTTACCTCGGCCATGGCCAGGCAGGGTGTCGAAGTGCACCTGATTACGTGCGCCGCCGCCGGCGCCCCGCGTTACGAAACCGTTAACGGTGTAAACGTCTACAGGGTTCACCCCTACCAGGTTTCAACCCCCGACTTCCCAACGTGGGTCTTACAGTTCAACATCGCCATGCTGGAGGAGGTCATCCCCCTCACAAGGCGGTATGGCGCGTTTGACACCATCCACGCCCACGACTGGCTAGTGGCCTACGCGGCGAGGGCTCTGAAACACGCCCTGACGGTTCCTTTGATCGCTACCATCCATGCCACCGAGTTCGGCCGGAACAACGGCCTGCACAACCCGCTGCAAAACTACATCAGCAACGTTGAATGGTGGCTTACCTATGAGGCCTGGCGGGTCATCGTCTGCTCCCGCTACATGGAGGGGGAGATCAAGTATGTCTTCCAGACCCCTGCAGACAAGATCGTGGTGATTAACAACGGTGTGGACCCCGCCAATTTCGCCCGCCGCTCCCAGCGGGTTAACCGGGATTTCTACGCTGCGCCGGATGAAAAGATCGTTTTCTACGTCGGTCGGCTCGTGCCGGAAAAGGGCGTCCAGGTCTTGATTCAGGCCATGCCGAACATTCTGGCCTGCTGTCCGGCAACTAAGTTCATCATTGCGGGCAAGGGGCCCTACGAGAACGAATTGAGATCGCTTGCCGCCCACCTGGGCCTGCAGAACCGCATTTACTTCACCGGATACATCAACGACGAGGTGCGAAACGCTCTCTACCACTGGGCCGACGTGGCCGTTTTCCCGAGCCTCTACGAGCCGTTCGGCATCGTCGCTCTCGAGGCCATGGCTGCGCGTACGCCTGTGGTAGTCTCCGACACCGGCGGTTTGAGTGAGATCGTGGAACACGGTGTCACCGGGCTGAAAGCCTATACGGGAGACGCCAATTCACTGGCCCACAACATCATTCACCTGCTGACAAATCCGTCCCTCGCCAAAATGATCCAGGAGAGGGCTTTCCGCATGGTTCAGACGCAATACGACTGGAACACCATTGCCAGGCAGACGGTCGATGTTTATCGCCAAGTCGACCGGGAAAGGCGGAACCGGGACTGGAAAACGGCGCAGGAACGCCAGGGCCGGATTTTCGAACGTATGCAGCAACTTTTCGGAACGAGATAAGAGGACCGGAAGGAGGTAGGTAAATGAAGGCGATCATTATGGCAGGCGGGGAAGGCTCGCGCCTGCGCCCGTTGACCTGCGGCAGGCCCAAGCCGATGGTGCCTCTGCTCAACAGACCCGTGATGGCTTACTGTATCGAATTACTGAAACAGCACGGGATTACAGACATCGGGGTCACCCTGATGTACCTTCCGGATGCCATCCGCGACTATTTCGGCGACGGAGCCGAATACGGCGTCAACCTGCATTACTTTGTCGAAGAGATCCCGCTGGGAACGGCCGGCAGCGTAAAGAACGCCGAATCCTTTCTTGACGAGACTTTTGTGGTTATCAGCGGCGACGCTCTCACGGATCTCAACCTGGCTCGCGCCGTAGAGTTTCACAAGGATCACGGCGCTATAGGCACGCTTGTTCTCACCAGGGTTCCCACTCCCCTGGAATACGGCGTAGTGATTACCGACACCGAAGGGCAAATCGTAAGGTTCCTTGAGAAGCCCGGTTGGGGGGAGGTGTTCAGTGACACCGTGAACACGGGTATTTACGTTCTCGAGCCCGAGGTCCTGGGGTACTTCGCCCCTGGCCAGCCTTTTGATTTTTCGAAGGATCTCTTCCCGTTGCTTCTCCGCGAGAGAAAACCCCTCTTTGGCATGGTGCTCGACGGTTATTGGTGCGACATCGGAAACCTCGAGGCCTACATGCAGGCCCACCAGGATGTCCTGTCCGGCAGAGTGGCCGTAAAGATCCCGGGGAAGGAAATCGCCCCGCGGGTCTGGGCCGGCGCCGACGTCCACCTTGACGCGGAATGTGTTTTAAAGGGTCCGTCTTTTATCGGTGACAGCTGCGTGATCGGGCCCGGCGCGACCATTGACTCCCATACCGTTTTCGGCAGCGGCTGCATCGTGCAGGGAGGCGCGTCTGTCAAGCGGAGCGTTTGCTGGGACAACGTCTATATCGGACCGCGTGCCCACGTGCGGGGCGCCGTCTTGTGCAGCCGCGTGCAGGTACAGACCGCGGCTGGTGTTTATGAAGGAGCGGTAGTCGGTGACGACACGATTATTAAAGAAGGCGGGACGTTAATGCCTGAGGTCAAGCTCTGGCCGCGGAAGCTGGTTGATGTTGGGGCTACCGTCAACGAAAGCATCATCTGGGGAACGCGCAAAGCCAAAGCCGTTTTTGGCACCGATGGTGTAAGCGGTCTGACTAATATCGAAATCACGCCGGAATTCTGCGTACGTCTGGCCGCAGCCTTCGGGAGCACCTTCCGGCGCGACGCCAAGGTCGGTGTCTCGGGGGACGGGTATCCGGCTACCGCCATGCTGAAGCGCGCCGTCATCGCGGGCCTGCAAAGCGCGGGTGTCGCCGTGCTTGACCTGGGCCGGCTGACTGCCCCGGCGCACCGTTTCGGCGTGCGCAACCTTGATTGTTCCGGGGGGGTGCACGTGAAGCTTTCCACCCAGGATTCGTCCAGGGTTACGCTGACTTTGACCGACGGGCGGGGCGGGAATATTTCGCGGGGGCTCGAACGGAAGATTGAGAACCTGATGGCCAGGGAGGATTTCCGGCGGGCGGACGCAATGCATCTCCAGCAAGCGGTCCACGTACCGGGCATGCTCGACGCTTACCTCCAGGCCGTTCTCGACGACGTCGACTCGGCAGCCGTGGCCAACCTGGGAGGCTATGTGCTGATGCTTTACGACGGCCTGCTGCTTTCGTCCCTGATCGAATCCTGGTCTGGCGAACTTAATCTTCACGTCAGCCGCGTTGATGGTGGGGCAGACAGGCAGCAGCCCAGACCTTGGAGAACGATGCGTGAGGAGGTTGAGAGCCTTGCCCGGAAGGTTGTTGAGGATCAAGCCACCGCGGGAGCCGTCCTGGATGCCAACGGCGAGCATCTTATCCTGATTGACAACAAGGGCCGTATTGTCGAAGACGATATGCTCACCGCCCTCATCGCCCTCTATGTTCTCAAGACCAACCGGGGTTCGGTGGTGGTGCCCGTCACTGCGCCCCATGCCATAGAAAAAATGGCCGAGCGGTATAACGGTTCGGTTGTGCGCACCAAGACGTCACCCCAGGATTTTGTTGAAAAGATCCTGGCCCAGGATGTGTCGCAGTTTTTCTTGCATTTTGACGGTCTCTCGGCGTTGACGCGTATTCTCGGGTTTATGGGTCAGACGGGTTTGTCCCTGGCCGAGCTTGTTGACGAAATCCCCGTCTTTTACCTGGACAAAAAGGATGTCCCGGTATCCTGGGACGCCAAGGGTCGGGTAATTAGAAAGCTGATTGAGGCGGAAGACAGCAGTAAGATGGAATTGCTAGACGGGGTGAAGGTTTTTCACCGCGACGGGTGGTCTCTGGTGCTTCCCGACCCCGAGCAGCCGCTATGCAAGGTTTTTAGCGAGGGAGTATCCATGGAAGTTGCCGAATCGCTGACCGAGATGTACATTGGGAAAATCAATCAAATCATTAAAGAGGCCGATAAATAGCTTAGCTTCTTTACAGTTTCCGGTAAATACATATGGCGTGAGTTCAGAAAAGAACTGACGCTCTTTTAATTTTATCAGCAAAACTAGGCGCGGAAGCTGGTATGCAGAATTTAAAGATGTACACCTTACCTGGGACTATAAACGCGGTAATCGATGTTCGGAAAAATGTTGTTGCGGTTTTCCAGTTCCGAGACCCAGAAAGGTTCTATCCTGTTTTCGTTGATCTGGTGCCACAGTCCTTTGAAGTTGACGAGGTGCTGCTTGGTCCGCCGCACCGCGTAATCGACCATCGTTCCCGTGCTCATGATAAAGGCCCAGTCGCTGGCCTGAGCGAGCAGCAGTTCGCGGGCTGCCTGGTTCAAGGCCCGCTGCAAGTCCCCTTCGGCGTCAGGGAAACGCTTAGCCAGCTCGATCATCTTTTCCGCTGCCCAGTGTAAATGACGGTAAATCCAATCGTTTTTGTCGGACAGCCACACTTCGTTATAGCCACCTTTGCCCCAGCTCGAATCACAAGGTGTAGCTACCTGGTTGCACCTGTGTCTCTGGAGGTAGCGTCCTGGTGTGATCATCTCCAGTTCGTCCTGCTCAAATGCGATTTTACGCGCCAACACTTCCAGCCAACGCGGGCCTTCAAACCACCAGTGCCCGAAGAGCTCGGCGTCGTAAGGAGCAACCACCAGCGGGGGCCGATCCATAAATTTTGCCAAATAGCGTACCTGGTGCTGGCGATTGAACATAAAGTTTCCGGCATGGGTCACAGCCTTATCGTCGGCCCACTCAGGCACATAGGGCTCTTTGTGCTGGCTTTTCCCTGTGATACGGTAGTATTTGTACCCGGTATGAACACGGAGCCCATTGGGGTGAACGTAGTCTTTTATGTAATCGTAGTCGAGATCGAAGCCGATGTCGCGGTAGTATTCACGGTAGTCGAAATCGCCGGGATAGCCCTCCTGAGCGCTCCATACCTGTTTTGACGACTCCGCGTCGCGGCCGAAGGCTGCTACGCCGGAAGGACAGTATATTGGCGCATAGACTCCGAAACGCGGCTTGTGTGAGGCAAAAAGGACACCGTGCGTGTCGGTAAAAAAGTACTTGATGCCCTCTTCAGCCAGGATGCGGTCCAGATTCTGTACGTAACCGCATTCGGGCAGCCACATGCCCGCCGGCTTTTGACCTAAGTGCCTGCGGTAGACGTCCACCCCGATGGAAACCTGGGCGCGGACGGCCTCCGGGTGCAGCATCATCAGCGGCAGGTAACCATGCGTGGCTGCGGAGGTAATGACCTCGACAGCTCCTGTTGCATCCAGCCACTGGAAAGCGTTGACGAGGTTCCGGTGGTAGCGGTGGCAAAAAGTATGGTGGGCGTTGCGGTACCGTTCCAAATACATTCTGGCGGGTGCGGCAAATGGAGTGCCGCGCGTGCGGTGAACCTCTTTTTCGCCCAGTTCAATCAGTTTTTCCAAGTGCCTGACGTAACGTTCCTGGAGGAAGGGATCCGTAAACATGGAGAGGAGGGTAGGTGACAGCGACAGCGTCACCTGAAAAGGAACGCGATCATGCAACAGTTTCTCAAAGGTCCAAATCAGCGGAATATAACATTCGGAAACGGCTTCGTAAAACCAGCGTTCCTCCAGAGAAAACGAGTGTTCGGGATGGCGTACGTAAGGCAGGTGCGCGTGCAAGATCAGAGCAAGGTAACCTTTAGCCATTAAGCTTCTCCTCTATCCTGAATTAAAGTGGCCGAACTGACTCCGGGGATCTCAGCTGCTTTCCTGCCCAGTTCCTCAGCGATCAAAACAGAACTGACCCCAGTCTCCGCTTTTACAATGGAGCGGTATATCCCCTCGATCCACATCCACTCCTCGTCGATACGGTCGGAAAGGGTGGCCCGCGGCGTGGTAACGATGTTCGAGCGCAAGATGGTAAGGAATTCTCCGTCTGACGCAACCCGGCCAAGGTCCACGCAGAAACTGCAGTTCGGCTGGTTAACCTCGATATGCCAGCTGGTAGCGTCAGGGTTAATGGGTACGTCGACAAAACTCAAGGCGTTGTTCCCGTTAAAGTCCACGCCTGTCACGTTATAAAGGCGGAGTACCGGACGCGCGTTTCTCCACTTGGGAGAGCTTTTAATTTCTTCCAGCCGTGTGGCTGAGATTTCCCAGTAAGCAAAGAGCCACCCCGGATCGCGAACCAACAGCGCCAGGCGGTCTTGTCCGTACTGGCGAGGAAGTTCGCAGACAAATTCAGTTGGCTGTTGTAATGGCTCCGGGCTAATCTCATGGGCAAACTCCTCGTCGAAGGAGATTTGCGGCCGGGCAGTGGTGTGGCGTGCTTTGCTAGCGCGTATCCATAAAAAAAGAGCCACACCCAGGACCAAGAGAATAGCCACCGCAGCCCACACGGTAGCGGTCATCTACTTCCCCCCTTAAATGGCCAACCATATTCTTGTCTTTTTGTGCAAGAATAATAAAAATACGAGGTTGTCAGGCTTTCTCTAGTATTCCCGCGATAAAGACGTTTATTTGCATTAAAAAGTTATCTGATTGGGAGGATTTGACTTGGCTCGCCATCTCGTCTTGGGTAACGGCAACCTGCTGCTTAATTTTGATGAAAGTATTTACCTGCGCGACCTTTACTACCCGTATGTCGGTATGGAAAACCACATCGGGGGACACCACAGCGCTATCGGATTCTGGGTCAACGGACAATTTTCATGGCTGCACAGCCCGGAGTGGACCAAAGATTTAGGCTACAAGGAACAGTCCCTCGTAGGCTTGATCAAGGCGACAAACTGCAGGCTGGCGCTGGAGATACAGGCGGAAGCCGCTGTTCACTATAGATTAAACGTCTTTTTACTTCTGCTGCGCCTGAGTAATTTAGGCGACAGCGAGCAGGAGACGCGCACTTTCTTTTACAACGACATGTACCTCGGCGGGAACGATGTCGGCAACACGGCTCTTTACGATCCGCAGACCCAGGCGATGTACCATTATAAGCGCAACTATTACTTCTTGGTCAACGGCCGTTCCCGGCGGGGAGGCATCTTCCAGTACAATGTCCAGAAACGCATTCAGGGCTTGAGCGGTCGTTCGGATGCGGAAGACGGCTGGCTGAACGGCAATGCCATCGACCAGGGCTCGGTGGACTCGTCGCTCAGCGTGCGTCTCTTTATCCCGCCCGGCGCTACGGAAGAAGTATATTTTTGGATTACCGCAGGAGAGAATCTTGCCGAAGTCCGGCGCCTGAACGATTACGTACTTGAGCACGGTACAGGCGCGATGATCCGGGAAACTGAAACCTATTGGCGCAACTGGGTCAGCTCAGCCGGCCTGCCGATGTATCATCTTCCGCGCGAAGTTGCCCGGACAGCCTCGCTGAGTTTTCTGATCACCAGAAGTCAGATCGATAACCGCGGGGGTGTGTTAGCCGCCAACGACACGGACATCCTCGAGACCAATCGCGATCACTATTCCTACGTCTGGCCGAGGGACGGTGCACTTGTGGCCTATGCCCTTGACTTGGCCGGTTTTGGCGACGTTACGGCGGCTTTCTTTGAATTTTCGGCACGGGTTATAACCGAGGGGGGCTATTTTCAGCACAAGTACAATCCCGACGGGACGCCCGGATCAAGCTGGCATCCCTGGGTTGAAGACGGGGCTTTGCAGTTGCCCATCCAGGAGGACGAAACCGGGCTTGTTGTCTGGGCCCTATGGGAACACTATCGGCGGCACCGCAAATTTGAACACCTTGCCCGGCTTTACCCCGTTCTGGTCAAGCCGGCGGCTGATTTCATGTCCGAGTACCGGGACCCGCTTACCGGTCTACCTATGGAAAGCTACGATCTCTGGGAGGAACGGCGGGGGATCTTTACCTTCACGACCTCTACAGTCTACGCGGGCCTGAATTCCGCTGCCAACATCGCCGCGCTCTTGGGAGACGAAAGGTCGGAGTATACCTGGCGCCGGGCGGCGCTTGAAGTCAAACAGGCGCTGTTGCGCTATCTTTTCAGCCCGGAACTCGGGCGCTTCCTCAGGGGGCTTCGGCGCGACCCGAACGGCCGGCTGGTTGCCGACAGCACGCTGGACGCCAGCCTTTGGGGAGTTGTGGGGCTGGGGGTTTTAGAACCGGCTTCGCCCCAGGTCGAAGGGACAATGCAGAGTATTGTCAGAGATCTATGGGTGAAGACCGAGGTGGGCGGGGTGGCCCGTTACGTGAACGACTTCTACTTTAAACAGAGTGATGACCCGGTAAATGTTCCCGGGAACCCCTGGATCATCTGTACCCTCTGGGTTGCCGACTGGTACGTGAAGAAAGCGCAGACAGAAGCCGACCTAGCTCAGGCGCTCGATATCTTGGAGTGGGTCTGCCGTCACCGGATGTCCACCGGGCTACTTTCCGAGCAGCTGCATCCTTACACAGGTGAACCCTTGTCCGTGGCCCCGCTGACTTGGTCCCATGCTACTTTCTGTCAGGTCGTTGTGGGATACCTAAAGAAGCTTGCCGCTTTCAGGAAGGAATGCCCGCCTTGCAGCTCGAACGATTTTTTTAAGCAACAGTAAGCAACAGGCTCGGGAGGGTCAACGTGTACAGCAACCCCGATGACGAAGTGATCAAGAACCTGCTTGAAGAGGCCAGGACCATCGCTGTGGTCGGGCTTTCCCCAAAACCGCACCGCGACAGCTTCAAAGTAGCCGCCTACATGCAGGCCAAAGGATACAGGATCATTCCCGTGCATCCCACCGCCCGGGAGGTTTTGGGCGAGAAGGCTTACCGCAGTCTTGCCGAGATACCGGACAAGGTGGATATCGTCAACGTCTTTCGCCGCAGCGATCAGGTTATACCTGTGGTTCGGGAAGCCGTTGGTCTCGAGCCGAAAGCAGTCTGGCTGCAGGTCGGCATCACGAGCGAGGAAGGCGCGTCCATAGCCAAAGAGCACGGGATCAAGATGATTATGGATCGGTGCTTGATGTTTGAGCACAAGCGCCTCTTCAACTGCTAGTATGCATAGCATGCACGTCGTGCTGGTTGAGCCGGAAATCCCCCAGAACACGGGGAATGTGGCCCGCACGTGCGCCGTTACGGGAACGACACTGCACTTGGTGCACCCGTTGGGCTTCTCGACCGATGACCGCTATCTGAAGCGGGCGGGTCTGGATTACTGGAAATCAGTGTCCGTCGTTCATCACGACGATCTGGCCGAGTTGTTGGCGCTGATAGCGCAGCGCCCCTTTTACCTGCTGACTACGCGCGGGCGGCTGGCCTACCATGAGGTCCGCTACGAACCGGAATGCTTTCTGGTGTTCGGCAAAGAAACAGCGGGCCTTCCTCAGAAACTCATTTCTTCATATCCCGAGCGCTGCCTGCGGATCCCCATGCTTAACAACCAACGCTCTCTCAACCTTTCCAACGCTGTAGCCATAGTGCTTTACGAGGCTTTGCGGCAGCAGGGCTTTCCGGGCCTGGCGTAGGCGGCAGGAAATACCAGCCCGCGCCAAGAAGAAAACACCATGGTGTCTGATCATCCTCTTATCGGAGTGTGTTGTTGGCTTGTCCAGTTTTGTACACCTGCACTGTCATACCGAATACAGCCTCTTGGACGGCGCGGCCCGCATCCCAGACCTGGTCCGGTCGGCGCGTGAGCTTGGCATGACCAGCTTGGCCATTACCGATCACGGAGCGATGTTCGGAGTGGTCGACTTTTACAACGCTTGCCGGAAGGAAGAGATCAAGCCGATTTTAGGCTGTGAGGTCTACGTTGCCACCCGCACCATGCAGGACAAGCAGGCCGGGGTCGATGACAAGCAGTACCACCTCGTGCTGCTGGCTGAAAACGATGAGGGGTACAAAAACCTGTTGAGACTAGTGTCCCTGGGGTACACCGAAGGCTTTTATTACAAACCGCGGGTTGATAAAGAGGTTCTCTACCGCTATCATAAGGGACTGATTGCTCTCAGCGGTTGTCTGGCGGGAGAGGTCGCCCATTTCGCCCTGCAGGGTGAAATGGAGAAGGCGAGGGCTTGTGCCGGGGAATACCGCGATATCTTTGGGGACGCCTTTTTCCTGGAGCTCCAGGACCACGGGCTAAAGGAGCAGGGTCCGGTGAACCGGGCCCTGGTCGACATCGGGCGGCAGCTGGGTATACCTCTGGTGGCCACCAACGACGTGCACTACGTCAGAAGAGCGGATGCTGAAATCCACGATATCCTGCTCTGCATCCAGACAGGGAAGACGGTCCTGGACAACCAGCGCATGCGTTTTGATTCGCAAGAGTTTTACCTCAAGAGCCCGGAGCAGATGGCCGCAATCTTCGGCGAGATTCCTTCCTCGTTGACCAACACCGCTCTTATCGCCGAGCGCTGTCGGGTTAACCTTGGGTCTGAGACGCTTCACCTCCCGGAGTACAAGGTTCCGGAAGGGTATAACGTGAACACGTACCTTCGTGAGTTGTGTTATCGGGGCGCCCGCGAACGTTACGGCGAAATTACCGATGAGATAGCGGCCAGGATCGATTTTGAACTGGGCGTTATCAGCCAGATGGGTTTCAGCGGCTATTTTTTGATTGTGTGGGACTTCATCCACTATGCCCGCAAGAGAGGGGTCCTGGTGGGGCCGGGCCGGGGCTCGGCTGCGGGGAGCATCGTGTCTTACTGCCTTGGCATAACCAACCTTGACCCGCTGCCTTACGGCCTGCTATTTGAGAGGTTCCTCAACCCTGAACGGGTTTCGATGCCTGATATCGACATCGACTTCTGCTTCGAACGCCGCCAGGAGGTTATTGATTACGTATTTGACCGGTACGGGCGGGACAGGGTGGCCCAGATCATCACCTTCGGAACGATGGCGGCCCGTGCCGCCGTAAGGGATGTCGGACGGGCCCTGGGCATGCCGTATGCCGAGGTGGACCGGGTAGCCAAGCTGATCCCCCCGGAGTTGGGGATGACCATCGACAAGGCGCTGCAAACCCAGGAACTGGCCAGGCTCTACGAGACGGACGAGCAGGTCGCCAAGCTTATTGACATCGCCCGCGCGCTGGAAGGAATGCCCCGCCATGCCTCGATCCATGCGGCGGGAGTGGTTATCGCCAAGGAGACCCTTACGAATTATCTCCCGCTGTACCGGACCTCCGACGGCGTCATCGCGACGCAGTTTGCCAAGGAGACCGTTGAGAAGCTCGGCCTGCTCAAAATGGACCTCCTGGGGTTAAGGACGCTGACCGTAATCGGCGAAGCGGTAAACCTGATCCGCCAGACCCGAGGGATAACCCTGGACATGAACGCTTTACCCCTGGATGACCCGGCCACCTACGATTTGCTCGGGCGGGGAGAGACCATCGGCGTGTTCCAGCTCGAGTCCAGCGGAATGCGCGCCATCTTGCGGGATTTGCGGCCGGAGGCCTTCGAAGATGTCATTGCCCTTGTGGCTTTGTACAGGCCCGGACCTCTGGGCAGCGGAATGGTTGACGACTTCATCCAGCGCAAACACGGCATCAAGGAAGTAACTTACCTGCACCCGCTGCTGCAGCCCATCCTCAAGGATACCTACGGCGTTATCCTGTACCAGGAGCAGGTAATGCGCATCGCGAGCGATATGGCCGGCTTCACCTTGGGCGAGGCCGACCTGCTGCGGCGCGCCATGGGCAAGAAGAAGCCCGAAATCATCGCCGGTTTGCGCTCGAGGTTCGTTGAAGGAGCCGTCAAAAAGGGCGTCGACCCGTCTATCGCCGGGCAGGTTTTCGACTTGATGGAGTACTTCGCCGGCTACGGGTTCAACAAGTCGCACAGCGCGGCGTATGCTTTGATTGCTTACCAGACAGCCTATTTAAAGGCTAATTACCCAGCCGAGTTTATGGCGGCCTTGCTGACCTCTGTCAAGGACCATACCGATAAAGTCAGTGTCTATGTAGAAGAGTGCCGCCGCTTGGAAATAGACGTTCTCCCGCCTGACGTCAACGAGAGCCGTGAGAACTTCACCATCTCCGGCGGTAAGATCCGTTTCGGGCTGGCGGCCATCAAGAACGTGGGCCTGGGGGCCGTCCAGGCCATTATCGAAGCCAGGGAAAAGGAGGGGCCTTTTAAATCGCTTGTCGATTTTCTGCAGCGGGTTGACGGGCGGCTGATCAACAAACGGGCGATGGAAAGCCTGATCAAGGCGGGAGCCTTCGGGTCCCTGGGAGCATACAGATCACAGCTGCTGGCAGTACTGGACCAGGCCCTGGAGATCGCCCACAAGGCCCAAAAAGAAAAAGAGTCGGGTCAGATGAGCCTCTTTGGCGGGCTTGATGAACCGGGGACGGCATACGAGGTGGCTCTCCCCGAGATGCGGGAACTGCCCCGGCGGCAACTCCTGGCGTTGGAGAAGGAGACCATGGGCCTCTATATTTCGGGACACCCCCTGTCCCAGTATCGTCACCTTTTACGCTCGGTTTCGTCGGCAAACTGCCATGAAATCGCGGAAATGACGGCCGGCAAGCAGGTAATCCTGGGGGGCCTGCTGACCGGGTTCAAGCGTATCACCACCAAGAAAGGAGAGCCGATGGCTTTCTTCACCCTTGAGGACCTTACCGGGCGGGTGGAGGTCGTCGTTTTCCCGCGCGTCTTTGAGCAGGCTCGATCGGTTTTGAGTCCTGACGCCGCCATCCTGGTAACGGGTACGGTCGCGGCGAACGGCGATGAGAAGAAGGTTCTTGCCGACAATATTACCTCCCTTGACGAGGGAGCCGAAGTCCGTATCACCATCACAGATGGGGAACAGGCTAAACTGGATGAGGCAATAAGCTTGCTCAGGAAGTACGTCGGTCCCAGCCAGGTCCGCATCGTCCGCGTTGGAGGCGACCCTGGCCGAAGAATGAAAGAGGAGTTCAGTGTGGATCTGGCCACTCCGGTGATCGGCAAGCTCAAGGAACTGCTTGGCTCTCACCGTGTGCAGGTACGCTGGCGCTCCCTCGGCTTTTAAAGCCCGGTACTCAAACTATTAAAAAGGGACTTTGTTAATATAATGTGACGAGCGCGTAGACTTTCCCTGGCTGCCTTATCAAGTGCCTGTTAATGCTGGATTGGTTTGCTTGTCAAGCTTTTGTGGCTGTGTTACGATACTTTAAAATTCCTGACAAGGGGTGTAAGATTTGACGGAATCGTGGGCCGCTGAGTACGTCATTATCAAGGCCCTGGAAAACGGGGTTACCATTATGGGACTTACCCGTGGCAAAGATACCAAGTTTCATCATACCGAAAAACTCGACCGCGGCGAGGTCATGGTCGCCCAGTTTACCGAGCATACGGCAGCCATCAAGGTACGCGGCAAGGCTGAAATTCTGACCCGACACGGCTCCTTGCGCACCGACGACGTCTAGGCGATTCTAAGGCTAATTCCAGCTTCTGACCGCCAGCCTTCGACCCTTTTTGGTATCCGGAGACATGGCAGTGGGTATACTATTTTTGGTTTGATAAACAGTTATTGGCAATAAGCTAGTTCATTTCTTCCCTTTTTACCAAGTAAGTTTTTGCGAAGGTTTCACGGGGGGCTTCCGCTGTGTGGACCGTCGTCTATATCGCTCTTAATGAACCTGAGGCAAAAAGAATAAGGGATGGTCTTTCCCAGGAAGGCCTGCTCGTCAAGCTCCGTACTTCCAAACCGGACAATGACGGCAGCAGCGCCATTGAAATCCTTGTACCCCAAGGGGAAGCAGACGAGGCCTTAGAGATAATCAATGCGCTTTAGCGCCCCGGGAGAGGGTAAACCATGGTTTTTGACTTGTTCAAGCGTCCCAAGTATTTCACTGTTAAACCGGACCAGAAAAGAGACATCCCAGAAGGTCTTTGGATAAAATGTCCTGACTGCGGCGAGATCCTTTACACCAAGGACCTTGAGCGCAACCTCAAGGTCTGTCAAAAATGCAGCCATCATTTCAGGCTCAGTGCCCGCGAGCGCATCGCCATTACGGTTGATGACGAGTTTAAGGAATTCGGCGCCGAACTTGCTCCCGTCGATATCCTTCAGTTCCCGGGGTACGCGGAGAAACTGGCGGCAGCCCAAGAATCAACTGGCTTGAAGGATGCCGTGATTACCGGCGAAGGAACGATCGGGGGGTTTCCCTGCATCGTCGCGGCCATGGAACCCAATTTTGTAATGGGCAGTATGGGCGTCGTCGTAGGGGATAAAATCGCCCTGGCGATAGAAAGGGCGATTGAAAAGAGGCTGCCTGTCGTCATTTTTTCGGCTTCGGGCGGGGCACGAATGCAAGAGGGAATCCTGTCCCTGATGCAGATGGCCAAGACGTCCGCTGCCCTTGCCCGCCTCGATCAAGCGGGCCTGCTTTATGTTTCCGTCCTTACCGACCCCACCTTGGGCGGTGTCAGCGCCAGCTTCGGTTTTTTGGGGGACGTTATCCTGGCTGAACCCGGAGCGCTGATCGGCTTCGCCGGGCCGCGGGTGATCGAACAGACCATTCGCCAGAAGCTTCCCGAGGGATTTCAAACAGCCGAGTTCCTTAAGGATCACGGGTTCATCGACAAGGTTGTGCCGCGGTCCGCAATGAGGGAAACCCTGGTCAAGATCCTCAGTCTGCACCAACGGGAGGAGTAAACTTAGTGCCGACCGTTTTTGACTTTGAAAAACCGGTCTTCGAACTGGAAAGCAAGATCGAAGAGCTTAAGGCTTTCGCTACAGAAAAAGACCTCAACCTGGACAGCGAAATCGCCACCTTGGAAAAAAGGGTGGAGGAGCTTAAGCAGTCCATTTACGGGAACCTCACACCCTGGCAGAAGGTACTGATCGCAAGACACCCCGAAAGGCCTTTCGCCATCGACTATATCAGCCATCTCTGTACGGATTTCATCGAGCTGCACGGCGACAGGCTGTTTGGCGATGACGCTGCGGTGGTGGGAGGCATCGCCCGGCTAAACGGATATCCAGTTACCGTGCTCGGCCACCAGAAAGGAAAGGGAACGAAGGATAATCTTGCCCGAAACTTTGGGATGCCCCACCCTGAAGGGCTCCGCAAGGCTCTTCGTTTAATGCGCCAGGCCGAGAAATTCCGCCGTCCGATTGTGTGTTTCGTCGACACGCCCGGGGCTTATTGCGGGATCGGGGCCGAGGAACGGGGACAGGCCGAGGCCATTGCCAAAAATATTATGGTAATGAGTACTCTAAGAGTACCAATAATAGTGATAGTCATCGGCGAAGGCGGCAGCGGCGGAGCGCTCGCCCTGGGCGTGGGCGACCGTCTTCTGATCCAAGAGCACGCTATTTTCTCGGTCAGCTCGCCGGAGGCCTGTGCCAGCATCATCTGGAAAGACGCAGGCCGGGCCAGGGATGCTGCGGAAGTGCTTAAACTGACAGCGCAGGACCTGAAGAGTCTCGGCGTGGTCGACGAAATCATCGCCGAGCCTCTCGGGGGCGCTCACCGCGATGTCCAACGCGCGGTTAACCTGCTGCGCGAGGCTGTTTGTCGCCATCTTGACGAGCTCAAGACCCTCCCCCTGGATGAATTGGTCGAAAAGCGATACAGAAAACTACGCAGTTTAGGTTATATCTAGGGCGCTGCAAACCGTTTCCGTCAGCAGCGCCGTAGGAAGGAGCACCGGACGTGCAACGTATAGGCGTGCTGACAAGCGGTGGAGATGCCCCGGGAATGAACGCTGCCGTGCGCGCAGTTGTACGCAAGGCTATTTACCACGGGATGGAAGTCATCGGGATCAAGCGGGGCTTTGCGGGGTTTGTGGAGGCCGAGATGGAGCCGCTTAACCTGGGTTCGGTGGCCGACATTATCCATCGCGGAGGGACGATCCTGCGCACGGCGCGTTCAGAAGAGTTCATGACCCGGGAAGGGCGTGCCCGGGCCTACGATAATGTTGATCGTTTCGGGATCCAGGGATTGGTTGTTATCGGCGGTGACGGGTCTTTTACGGGAGCCAAGCTTTTTCATGAAGAATACGGGCTGCCCGTTGTCTGCGTGCCCGCGACCATTGACAATGATATCGCCGGGACAGACTGGTGTATCGGATTTGATACCGCGGTCAACAACGTAGTTTCAGCCATCAACAAGATCAGGGATACGGCTACCTCTCACGAACGCACCTTTATCGTGGAGGTGATGGGCCGCCATTCCGGCTTCATCGCCCTGCAGGCGGGGCTTGCCGGCGGGGCCGAGTCGATCCTTATCCCGGAACTGCCCTTCAGCATAGACGAGGTCTGTGAGCGCCTGATGCGCGGCTACAGGCGCGGCAAGCTGCACAGCGTGATCGTCGTTGCCGAGGGCGCGGCGAGCGGCGTGGAGGTTGGCCGGCAGATCAAGGAACGGACCGGCTTCGATACCAAGGTAACCATTCTCGGGCACATCCAAAGAGGCGGAACGCCTACGGCTTTGGACAGGATTTTGGGGAGCCGCTATGGGGCCCGCGCCGTTGAGCTGCTGGCCGAAGGCGCCAGGAAAACGGCTGTGGGCAGCGCAGCGGGCAGGATAACCCACTATGACCTCGAACGGGCGCTACGCGACCGGAAGGAGATAGACCTGGAAACCTACCGTTTGGCGGGTATCCTTTCTATCTAAGGGGGGCAGAAAGTTTGCGCCATACCAAGATCGTCTGCACCATCGGCCCGGCCAGTGAGTCGCCGGAAACGCTGAAAAAGATGATCCTGGCCGGGATGAACGTGGCCCGCCTGAACTTTTCCCACGGAAGTTATGAAGAACACAGGAGACGCATCGAGGCCGTCCGCACCGCTGCCGGGGAACTGAATAAAAACGTGGCCGTCCTGCTTGACCTTAAGGGTCCCAAGATCAGGGTCGGAGACCTAGCGAGCCCGCTGCACCTCAAAGCAGGGGATCGAGTCACCCTTACTATTGAACAGGCGGACGGCACGGCATCGCGCATTCCTGTCAACTACCCCCGGTTGCCCCGCGAAGTGTCACCCGGCGGCACCATCCTTCTTGCGGACGGTCTGATTGCCCTCAAAGTTCTTGCTGCCGCCGAGACCGACGTACATTGCCAAGTGCTGAACGACGGGGTGTTGACCAGCCGCAAGGGGCTCAACCTTCCCGGCGTAAGGACCAGCATCGAGGCGGTAACCGAAAAGGATGTCGCCGACATCCACTTTGGCGTTTCCCTGGATGTCGACTACGTCGCCGCATCCTTCGTACGGCGGGCCGACGACATCCTTGATGTCCGGCGAGTCTTGGAAGAGGCGAAGTCCGATGCTCTCATCATTGCCAAGATCGAGACCTGGGAAGCAATAAGCAACCTTGATGAGATAATTCAGGTCTCCGATGGAATTATGGTGGCCCGCGGCGACCTCGGCCTAGAGATCAACGCCGAGGAGGTGCCTCTTGTTCAGAAACAGATCATCAGGAATTGCAACAAGGTCGGCAAACCGGTAATCACTGCTACACAGATGCTCGAATCGATGGTCCACAATCCCAGGCCTACGAGGGCCGAAGCCAGCGACGTCGCCAACGCCATCCTTGACGGTACCGACGCGGTGATGCTTTCGGCTGAGACGGCGGTAGGGGAGTACCCGGTTGAGGCTGTGGCAACGATGGCCCGTATCGCATCTCGTGTCGAGGAAGCCCTACCTTACGACGAAATACTTGACAGGAACAGGGTGGCGGCGCGCGGAACAGTTACCGATGCCATTGCCTACGGGACCTGCACTACCGCTACCGACCTGGGAGCGGCCGCCATCGTGACCGCAACCCAGTCAGGCTATACGGCCCGCATGGTAGCCAGGTATCGCCCCCGCTGCCCTATCGTAGCCGTGACGCCCAGCCAAAAAGTGCTCCGCCAGATGGCCCTTGTATGGGGTGTGCGTCCTCTGCTGGTCCGGGAAATCTCCGATACCGACACGATGATCGCGGCTTCGATCCAGGCCGCCCTTGACGCCCGGTTCATCAAAGGCGGGGACCTGGTGGTCATTACAGCCGGCGTTCCTGTTGGTGTTTCCGGCACGACCAACCTGATCAAGGTGCATATCGTAGGGACCGTCCTTGCCAGGGGAACAGGTATCGGGTCGCAGGCGGTCAGCGGCACGGTCCGCATCGTCAGGAGCGCTGCCGAGGCCGAAGTGAAGGTCAATCCGGGGGATATCCTCGTCACCGCTTTTACGGACCGTGATTATGTGCCGGCCATCCAGCGGGCCGGGGCGGTGGTTACGGAAGAGGGCGGACTCACGTCGCACGCTGCCATCGTCGGACTGCAGTTCGGGCGACCGGTGATTGTAGGCGTCGAGGGAGCAACGTCGATCCTGCCCGACGGCGAAACAGTAACCATCGACGGCCAGCGGGGCTTGATCTACAGCGGGATTGCCAGGGTTTTATAGAACAGATAACGCCAATGGTTCGTATGGCAGTAATATCGAGGATGGCAGGCGCTGCCGCCAGGGTATCATAGGTTCAGGAGGGAGACTGTTTGGAATTTGTCCTGACCTATCTGACCACTCTGGGGCTTGGCGGCATTGCCGTAGCCATGATAATGGAAGCACTTGGCGTGCCCGGTTTCCCCGGCGGGATTTTAGTTATCCTGGCGGGTTTTCTTATTAATCAGGGAACGTTTACTTTTTACTCAGCCCTTGGCGCATCCTTTATCGGGTATACCATCGGCTCCGTGGCCGCCTACTTCATCGGGCGGAATATGGGCGGGCCGGTCTTTAACCGCCTGGCGAGATACCTTAACATTACACCCGAAAAACTTCTCGCCGCGCATGCCGCCCCAGCTAGAGCCGCGGGCCTGTTTGTTCTTTTGGGAAGGTTTGTGCCGGGGCTGGGCAACCTGACACCTTACCTGGCCGGGCTGGCGCAGCTGGAGCTGGGCTGGTTCCTTTTCTATAACTCCTTTTTCGCTCTCACGTGGGGGGCGCTTTACCTGTCAATCGGGATGTTTTTCGGACATAACTGGCCCCTCATCCTCGATTTTGTAAGGCCCCGCATCGTCGGCCTTTCCGTCCTCGGCATCCTGCTGGCCGTCTCTATCTATTTCCTGCGTAAGGAGCGGCTTAAATTTCGGGTATTGAGGTAAAGGGAACGGCTATGGGCCTGTGGAAATTTACAACGCATGCCCTGATCAGCATCGGGAGGTGTAGTTGTGAAAGCCAAAAGCAGGCACGTGATTGTCCTGGGGGATGGAATGGCTGATACGCCGCGACCGGAACTTGGAGGCCTTACCCCTTTGCAGTACGCCGACACCCCGCATATGGACCGGATTGCCGGCAGCGGCGTTATGGGGCTGGTGCGCACCGTTCCTGAAGGACTGCCGCCTGGAAGCGATGTGGCCAACCTTTCCGTTATGGGCTATGACCCGCTGCGATATTATACCGGCCGCTCCCCCCTCGAAGCGGTCAGCATGGGGGTGGAGCTGGACACAACGGACGTGGCTTTTCGCTGCAACCTGGTTACCCTGTCAGCCGACGAGCCGTATGAAGTCAAAACCATGGTTGACTACAGCGCCGGGGAGATCTCCACGGAAGAAGCCCGAGAGCTGATTCAGGCCGTCGACGAGCAGCTGGGCAGCGACAAGATCCGTTTTTACCCGGGCATCAGTTACCGCCACCTCATGGTCTGGTCGGACGGCCCCGCAGGAAGCAGGCTTACGCCGCCGCATGACATATCAGGACGGTTGGTTACGGATTACCTTCCCGACGGCGATGGCCGCGAGGAACTCCGCGATCTTATGCACAGGAGTTGGGAAATCCTCAGCAGGCATCCGGTGAACCTGGCCAGGGTCGAGCGCGGTCTGCGCCCGGCCAATTCGATCTGGTTCTGGGGGCAGGGAAAGAAGCCGCTGCTCCCGCCTTTTACCGAAACATACGGGCTGAGCGGAGCGGTGATCTCAGCCGTTGACCTGATTAAAGGAATCGGTATTTGCGCAGGGATGGAAGTGATTGAGGTCCCGGGGGCGACCGGCAACATCCACACGAATTTCCGCGGCAAAGCCCTAGCTGCCCTGGAGGCGCTGGGGCGCGGGGTGGAGTTCGTCTACGTGCACGTCGAAGCCCCTGACGAAGCCGGGCACCAGGGTGATACGCAGCTGAAGGTCCAGTCCATCGAAGCGGTGGACCGCCTGGTTCTTGGCGAGATTCTCAAGGGGCTTCAGGAGTATCCCTCCTATCGGGTGATGGTTCTGCCTGACCATCCTACGCCGATAAGCATTCGCACCCACTCCTCCGATCCGGTGCCCTTCGCTTTCGCCGTTGATGCGGTGGCTCCTGGGGGGGCCGCAAGGCCGTACAGCGAAGAGGCGGCCCTGGCGGCGAACCTGCTCCTCCCCGACGGAATGGGCCTGATGCGGCGGTTTCTGGGCATAGAATAGTCCCTGCCCGGGGCATCCTTAGTGGCAAAAGGCTCGGGGGTGTTCGGGATGGAAATGGTCAGGGTACAGCGCTTGACGGAGCGGAAGAGTAATTACCCGGTCAATGCCCAGGATTACTGCGTCGGCCAGGCCGAAGACGGGGGGTGGTTCTTCAGCTGGGGGTACCGGTGGCCGTCCGACGGGCTTGTCCCCGGCGAGGACATTGAACAGGGCCAGAACGGCATCCACTGGCACGCCAGCGAGCAAGAAGCACTCGATGACATGAACGAAGCCATAATGTATTTCGACGCCGACGACGGGGGGTACAACCCCTATGAGCAAAATGACCTTTACTGGCCCGAGGCTTACTAGATAAAAAGGGGAGAAAGAAAACGTTAAGGGCCCGGTGTTCCCGGGCCCTTGTGCGTCTCCTTGGAACAGTCTCGTGACCATCCCTCGGCAGATCGCATCTTAAGTTTCAAAAGCCTCGCGTAATGCGAAGCCTTATTTCATTGGTGCCGAAGGTGGGAGTCGAACCCACACGGGTTTAGGGCCCGCCGGATTTTGAGTCCGGTGCGTCTGCCAGTTCCGCCACTTCGGCATTTCTGTTATTATAACATCCGAGTCTGTGTCCAGGCAAGAGCTGGCGGGAGACCGGTGTTGGCCTCGGCAGCGGCTTGGTGAGTTCCGTCGGTAAAAAGTTGTTGGAAATAAGGTTCCCGGACAGTTTAGCCCCGGCTTTCAATGTTTAGGTCGGGTAATTTTATGGCAATACTGGAGAAAAGAGTCATAAACAAAGCAATAATAAACTGCTGCGTGTACATAGCTTGACAGTACCCTTGGTCCTCTATAAAATATCTTTGGGAGAAAATAGAATTGACATTTTGACCATTATTGGTTTTTTATAGATCGCAAATCCAATATGGTAGGAACCGAAGAACACACGGTGTTTTCTTCGGGCTGTCTAATGTCAATTCGTTTTCGACCGAGGTTTCCTCGGTTTTTTTGTTATGCGACAAAAACAACACAAAAGCAACTAGAACAAGGAGGTGAAAAGAAATGCCCGACAATACTATCATTATCGCGATTATAGCAGCTGTCGTCTTTTTCCCGCTGGGATACCTGGTACGTAAGTTTATCGCTGAATCCAAGATTGGAGCAGCTGAAGTAAAGGCCCAGCTCATTTTAGAAGAGGCGTCGAGAGAAGCGGAGAATAAGAAGAGAGAAGCGTTGGTAGGAGCCAAGGAAGAGGTCCTACGGCTTCGCAACGAGGTTGAACGGGAACACCGGGAACGGCGTTCGGAGCTCCAGAGGCTGGAAAGGCGTCTTCTGCAGAAGGAAGAGACCCTTGACCGTAAACTGGAGGGTATCGAGAAAAAAGAAGAGAACCTCTCGCGTAAGGAAGCGGAACTTGGCGCCTTAAAGGAAGAACTGAATCGTGTTTTACAGCAAGAGGTTCAGGAGCTCGAAAGGATTTCGGGTCTGAGTAAGGAAGAGGCCAAGACCATCTTGTTGCGTGACGTGGAAAAGGAAATGCAGCAGGAGATCGCGGTCCTCATCAAAGAACTGGAGAATAAGGCCCGGGATGAGGCGGATCGGAAAGCCAAGGAAATCATTTCTCTGGCTATTCAGAGGTGTGCCGCAGATCACGTGGCTGAGTCAACAGTGGCCGTCATTCCTCTGCCCAATGATGAAATGAAAGGGCGTATCATTGGCCGTGAGGGACGGAATATTCGGGCGTTTGAAACGCTAACGGGGATAGATCTGATTATTGATGATACTCCGGAAGCGGTTATCCTTTCCGGTTTTGATCCCATTCGCCGCGAGACCGCCAGGATGGCCCTGGAGAAGCTGATCGCGGACGGCCGTATCCATCCAGCCCGAATCGAGGAAATGGTGGAGAAAGCCAAAAAGGAAATTGAGGTCCAACTTCGCGAGGCGGGAGAACAAGCCGCCTTTGACGCCAACGTGCACGGCCTGCATCCCGATTTGATCAGGCTGCTGGGACGGCTGAAGTACCGTACCAGTTACGGCCAAAACGTACTGAAACATTCGGTGGAGGTCGCCCACTTGGCCGGCCTTATGGCCGCCGAGCTGGGGGTGGACGCTAAAATCGCCAGGCGGGCGGGGCTTCTGCACGATATCGGCAAGTCCGTCGACCACGAGATGGAAGGGCCGCACGTGGCCATCGGTGTTGAACTGGCGAAGAAGTATAAGGAAAACCCCGAGGTCATTCACGCTATCGCTGCTCACCACGGGGACGAGGAACCCAAGACTATCGAGGCCGTGCTGGTTCAGGCTGCCGATGCGATATCGGCCGCAAGGCCCGGCGCACGGCGCGAAACACTGGAATCTTATATCAAACGGCTTACCAAACTGGAGGAGATTGCGAATTCCTTCCCAGGCGTCGATAAGGCCTTTGCCATTCAGGCTGGCCGGGAAATCCGCATCATGGTCAAACCCGACAAGGTTGACGACCTGGGAGCTGTACGCCTGGTAAGGGAAATTGCGCGCAAGGTTGAAAATGAACTCGAGTATCCGGGTCAGATCAAGGTTGTTATCATTCGCGAGACCCGTGTGGTTGAGTACGCTAAATAGATGATGGGGGATATCCTTGGTTCGCCTGCTTCTTATCGGTGATATCGTTGGTCGCCCTGGACGACGGGCTGTAAAGGAGTTTCTTCCGCGGCTCGTATCCCAGTTCGACATCGAATTTGTGATCGCCAACGGCGAGAATGCTGCCGGCGGCAACGGGTTGACCAGGGAAGTCGCTCAGGAACTCTTCAGTCATGGTATTAACGTACTCACGATGGGGAATCACGTTTGGGACAAAAAAGAAATCTTTAACTTTATTGAAGAAGAGTCCAGGATCATCCGTCCTGCCAACTATCCTCCGGGCACGCCGGGGGTAGGTTACGGGGTGTTCAGCACGAAGCGCGGCGCGAAGGTTGCCGTAGGCAACCTTTCGGGCCGCGTTTTTATGCCTGATCTGGACTGCCCCTTCCGCAAGGCCGACGCGATACTGGCTGAAATGACCAAGTATACAGCTGTTACTGTTATCGATTTCCATGCCGAGGCGACGTCGGAGAAGAGCGCCCTGGGCTGGTATCTTGACGGCCGCGCGAGTTGTGTCGTCGGGACGCACACGCACGTCCAAACGGCGGACGAGAGGATTCTGCCGGGGGGGACGGGGTACATTACTGATTTAGGGATGACCGGTCCCCGGGATTCGGTAATCGGGGTTAAACGTGAACTCGTCATCGACAGGTTTTTAACCCAGCTTCCCGCACGCTTTGAGGTTGCCGGGGGGTCCATTCAGTTCAACGGACTGTTCGTGGAAATTGACCAGGCGACAGGAAGGGCGGTAAATATTTTACGGATTAACGAGCAAAGCTCCTGAAACTAAAATCCTAAGTTTACACAAAAATATTTAAATTTTTCCATTTAGATAAAAGGAATTTTATGGGCTTCGGCGAATAGACTTTCCCAGAAGCTGACGTAGCATTGCATGTCTTCAAGGGAGGTCACAGGATGGATGTCTTAAAGGTTTCAGCAAAATCTAATCCAAACTCTGTTGCCGGAGCTCTGGCCGGTGTGTTGCGGGAAAGGGGCAGCGCTGAACTGCAGGCCATCGGTGCGGGCGCCATAAACCAGGCTGTTAAGGCGATAGCGATTGCAAGAGGTTTTGTGGCTCCGAGCGGTATGGATTTGATTTGTATCCCAGCTTTTACCGACATCGTCATTGATGGTGAAGAGCGGACAGCCATCAAGTTGATCGTAGAGCCGCGATAGTTAGGAGTGGTTTTTTGTTTGACTCAGCTGGCGGGGTGCGGCAGGCGCATGCGCTTCACCACGGCAGTATAGTTGTGGATGCCCACTGTGACACCCTTATTAATCTTTTGGAAGGCACGCGGCAGTTTGCAGTTCAACAGGATTTTGGTCACCTTGATCTCCCCAGATTGCGGCAGGGCGGGGTCAAGGTGCAGTTTTTTGCGGCCTTTGTTCACCCCCGCTTTCGCTACCGGGCGATGAGCAGGGTGTTAGAGATTATTGATGTCTTTTATGAAAAGCTTTTGCCCGCTCCCGGGGTGGCTCATGTTACATCCGCCAGTGACGTCCTTAAGGCCCTCGCGGAAAACAAAGTGGCTTGCCTGCTTACTGTTGAAGGTGGGGAAGCTTTGGAAGGCAGCCTGGTCAACCTGCGTATATTGCATCGTTTAGGGGTACGCGCACTGACCCTGACATGGAACGGACGCAACGAAATCGGCGACGGAGTTGGGGAGGGATCGCATTCCGCCGGTCTCTCAAGCTTTGGACGGCAGGTTGTGGCCGAAATGAACCGGCTGGGGATGATCATCGACGTGTCACACCTGGCAGAAGCCGGTTTTTGGGACGTCGTGCACAATTCCGCCAAACCTTTCATGGCCTCCCATTCCAACAGCAGACAGCTCTGTGACCACCCCCGGAACCTTTCCGACGAGCAGGTCCGCGCGATAGCTAATGCCGGCGGCGTAATCGGCCTGACCTTTGTTCCCGATTTTGTCGATCAGAATAAACCTTGCCTGGAAAGACTATTAGACCATGTAGACCACCTTATCAAGGTCGGCGGTGAGGACTGCCTTGGCCTCGGCTCCGATTTTGACGGTTTCGAAGGGGCGCTGGATGGCCTGGAAGATGTTTCGCGCTTGAAGTTCTTTACAGAAGGGCTTTTCAGGAGGGGCTACAAAACTGCTGTAGTTGAAAAAATACTAGGTGGCAACTTTATGCGCCTAATTAAGGATACCCTGGGGTAGATACTGACTTGAGCGCCGACTTACACGTTCACACCACCGCTTCGGACGGAAGCGAGAACCCTAAGGAGATTGTACGGCAGGCTGCCCTTTTGGGACTCCGGGCGGTAGCCATTACCGACCATGATACAGTCCGAGGCGTTGAGGAAGGGTTGCGCTCCGGCGCGGCCTACAACGTCGAGGTCGTGCCGGGGGTTGAAATCAATACCGATTTTAATGCCCGTGAAGCGCACGTCCTGGGCTACTATGTGGATTTTAAGAATCAAGAGTTTCTCAAAAAACTCAATAGCCTGGCGAATGCCCGAACCGACCGCATAAAGAAAATGGTAGCGAAATTGCAGTCGGCAGGCTTGCCGATAACTCTTGCCGACGTTTTGCGGGAGGCGGGGGACGGAACAGTTGGGCGGCCCCACGTTGCTGCTGCGTTGGTACGTCTCGGCATTGTCGCCAGCCCCGTTGAGGCCTTCGAGCGGTTTATCGGCCGCAACAGGCCAGGGTATGTCCCAAGGTCCAAGTTTTCCCCGCAGGAAGCGGTAAAGCTGATCCTCGCAGCGGGCGGTGTTCCCGTCCTTGCTCATCCCGGAACGGTCGGCGACGACCGGATTATTGAAGACCTGGCGGAGGTCGGCCTTAAGGGCCTTGAGGTTTACCATCCGGATCATGATGAAGAGACAGTCAATCACTACTTAACGATAGCCGGGAACCTGGAACTTCTTGTCACAGGGGGGTCTGACTACCACGGGCGGGGCTATCACGCCTGCCTGGGCGGAATCACCGTCCCCTACTCGGTTGTAGAAGCCTTGCAACAGGCCCGCCAAGTCTAAATAAACGCTTTCCGACATAAACTATAAGGTAAGGGTACATCTTGGAGGGCCGTCGATGCAAAAGGACGTTCAGCATCTGGAAAGACGAGTTCAGGAACTGGAAGATAAGCTTTTGCAGCTCCGCTTGAGCCGGCGGGTGCTGATGCACTTGCTGGAACGCATGGAACAGGAGAAAGCCATGTTCCAGGAGCGACTGGAGAGGGAAAACAAACGACTTTCACGGACAAATCACCAGTTCGCCCAGAGCCTTCTGCAGAAGAACCGGCAAATTATTGAACTGGAGAATAAACTACAGCGTTTTACAAGCCCAAAGACGGGACGCTAGAGTTTATCCACAAAATGTGGACAATTCTGGGTATAAAATGGTAGCTGGCGACATAAGTAGCATATTCTGGGAGATCATACAAGGTCTCCTTTTTTTTGTGGACTCCGTATGCTATACTTAGGGGCTAGAGGGGAGAGGGCTTAATGCGTATTGCCGTCATTGACGGGCAGGGCGGTGGCATCGGCAAGCATATCACCGAGAAATTACGAAAAGCCTTGCCTGAAAACCTGGAAATATTAGCGCTTGGTACAAACGCCCTGGCGACTTCCGTCATGCTTAAGGCCGGGGCAAACGAAGGAGCGAGCGGAGAAAACGCTGTCGTATATAACGCGTTCAGGGTCGATGTGATTGTCGGACCGCTAGGCATCATTATCCCCAACGCAATGCTGGGGGAGGTAACTCCCAGAATGGCGGAGGCCGTTGCGAGCAGTCCGGTACCCAAGATTCTGTTGCCGCTGATCCGCGGCACTGCCGAGCTGGTTGGGGTATGCCCTGAACCTCTCCCACACCTGGTCGATGACCTGGTTGAAAGAATAGAGAAGCTTCTCTCTGAATAAAACTGCTTCTGCTTCAGCCAACCGGGGTCACGTATCTGGTATTGGAGGGAGAGGAAATTGGGTACCCGATTATATCTTGTTCGTCACGGGGAAACGCTGTGGAACCATGCCATGCGTTACCAGGGACACGCGGATATTGCCTTGAGCGATAAGGGTTTTGAGCAGGCACGGGCAATCGCGGCTCGACTCGCTAAAGAGAGGATGGACGCGGTATATTCAAGCGATCTTAAACGCACCTTTGAAACCGCGGCGATTATAGCGGCGGAGCACGGACTTCCTGTTATCGCCCGGAAGTCCTTGAGAGAGATCCATTTTGGCGAGTGGGAAGGTTTAACCCGTGCCGAAATAGCTGAAAGATACCCCGAGATTTCGCAGCGCTGGTGGAGTAATCCGTTGGATACCTGCATTCCTTCGGGTGAAAGCCTCAGGGATGTCAAAACGCGGGTTGTTGCTGCGCTTCTTGAGATTGTGGCAAAACATCCCGACGGAAATGTCATCGTTGTTTCACACGGCGGATCCATTAGGGCTGCCATCGGACATTTTACGAAGATGGATTTGAACGAGTACTGGCGGCTTCGACAGGACAACGCGGCCCTGAACATCATCGAGGTTTTCGATCAGGACAGGGCTATGCTGCTGCTTTTTAACGACACCTCGCATCTTGACCGGTCAGAGCGTTAAGACGGTAAACTATTTATGTAAACATCTACCATGTGACTTGACTCCTCCCATGGTATTTGTTATAATCATTCGTAAATAAATAACGGCTGATCGCTGAGTTCCCATACAGGGAAGCGGGGGACCCAAAGTACCAATGGGGTGAGTCCGGGCCTCAGCTCGGTAGGGTTATCTTTCAATCCGAACCCGTCAGCTAACCTCGCAAGCGTGGAAAGACAGACTTGTGACATGGCCTTGTAAAAGACTGTGTTCTTCTGCTTGTGCGCGCCCTGGAGCGGAACTCCAGGGCGCTTTATCTTGTGTTCGGGGAGGTTGGTGGCATATGGCCATTTCCAAAGTAAATCCCAAGTGCTTGTCGTCGGAAGAGAAACGGCTTATTGCTCAGGCCAGGGCGCGTGAGCTGAAGGCCCGCATAAGCGACTACCTGGCCGTAAAAGATGCGATCCCTACGGGGTTTTCGTGGGCGGACCGGATAAGGGAGGCAAAGGAGAAGATCCTTACGTATCTGGGAGGAACGGAGGAAGACTGGGCCGACTGGCGCTGGCAGATGCGCAACCGTATCAGAACGGTCGGCCAGCTGGCGGATATTACGGGACTGACGGTATCCGAACTGAACGAGGTGAACGAGGTGGGTAAGGTCTTTCGCTGGGCGATATCCCCTTACTACGCCTCACTGGTGGTCGCTGCGGGGCCCGGAAGTCCGGTCTGGCTGCAGTCTGTCCCCTCCGGCAAGGAGATCG
Organism: Bacillota bacterium; assembly: GCA_036804525.1. Taxonomy (GTDB): domain Bacteria; phylum Bacillota; class Desulfotomaculia; order Desulfotomaculales; family JASEER01; genus JBFLVT01. Next base: position 28,647 of record DAIRSE010000017.1, read on the forward strand.
GCAACCCGGGCGGCTCATACGACCCCATGGGTGAGGAACTCACTTCGCCGGTACCGGGTATTACCCGCCGTTATCCCGACCGACTGATCATCAACGTGACAAATGTGTGCGGCATGTACTGCCGGCACTGTCAGCGGCGCCGGAACATCGGTGAAGTTGACCGCCACCAGGCGAAAGAAGTTCTGGAAGGCGCGCTCGACTACATCCGTAAGAATAAGGAAATCCGTGACGTTCTGGTCACGGGCGGTGACGCCCTTTTGCTGTCCAACAGGACCCTTGACTGGCTGTTAGGCGAGCTTGACGCCATCAGCCATGTAGAAATAAAGCGCATTGGCACGCGCACGATCGTTACACTGCCACAGCGCGTAGACGATGAGCTTTGCGGAATCCTGGCCAAATACCCTCCTATTTACATCAACACCCAGTTTAATCATCCGCTGGAAGTAACTCCCGAGGCCAAGGAGGCCTGCGACCGGTTGATCCGGGCCGGGGTAGTCCTTGGCAACCAGGCCGTGCTCCTGCGGGGCGTGAACAACGACCCGTTTGTGATGCGGAAGCTGAACCAGGAATTGCTCAAAATCCGCGTTCGCCCATACTACATCTTCCAGGCCAAGGACGTCGTCGGCACCAGGCACTTCATCACGCCGGTGGAGGAAGGCATAAAGGTGATGGAGTATCTGCGCGGTTTTACGTCCGGTCTGGCGGTGCCCACGTACATTATCAATGCACCGGACGGTTACGGCAAGACGCCCGTTGGACCCAGCTACGTCGTCGAGAAAAACAGCCAGAGGATAATGCTCAGAACCTGGGAAAAGCGCCTGATCGCTTACCCCAGTCACGCCCACTGACACCAAGGGAAGGAAAGAAAGATTGGGAAACCTGGCTTATCGGCGGAATGTTAAACGAGTGTGTGGCGCGGGTCGACGGGAAACAGTTCCAGTTGCACGTAGAGGCTGTTGTTGCCGAAACGCTGGGCGTGGATGTCCGTGCTGAACTGAAAAAGGCCTGTGGTATACCGGGGGTGTACCTGCAGCAAACTATGCAAAAGGGGAAATGTTGATGGCGAAAGATGAATTGGGACCACCCTGGAGCACCCAGCCCAGTTTAAAGATCAAGTGCCAGGAAATAGGCATCGATTTTAAAAAATTTATCCACGGTTTATCGCAAAATCGGTCCGATCAAGATCTGGCACACGAATTCAATGTTCCCGAAAAAACGATTGTCAACCTGCGCGAACAATTTATGCGTTACGGCGTCGATTCGGTTATGGGCCAAGACTAAAGATAAAAAAAGCCGGTGGGAAGCACCGGCTTAACGCATGCTCATAAGTTGTTCGGCATAAGCGACCATTTTCCGTATCATGTTCCCGCCGATCCTGCCGCCCAGCCTCCCGCCGAGGGCGCCGCAGTTGGCGGACGACAGTTCTCCCCAATCGCCGTCCCTGACCCGGTTCCAGTAACCGAGTTCCGCAGCCACTTCGTATTTAAGTTTGTCAAGGATGTTCCGGTAATTCTGGGGGCTCAGGCGCGGCAGCGATCTAAAACTGCCGATCTCATCCGATAATTCGTAATAAAGCTTATCGGAAAAGGGCTGGTCTAATTCGCTCGCTACCTCGTATTTTAAGGCTTTGAGACCTCGTTCCGCTTCTTTTACGAGAGCCAATCCCACACCCCCTCGCTGTCTTTTATTTTTTATTCTTCCCACAAATGAAACGCATATGTTTGGTTCTTTTGTGCCAAAATAGATGTTTACGGTTCTTTTGAAGAATTTTTATGACTGAATTTAAAATATAAGGCGGGCTGTTTGTTACAAGGCAAGCCTGGCGTAGTTGGCACACAGCATGTCCTGTGCTATAATGATGTGCATATTATCGGGCGGGGGGCGCAAAACATTGCACGAAAAGTTTGCCCGTGAGGGCTTGACGTTTGACGACGTATTAATTATCCCGGCGGCCTCCGAGGTTTTGCCCCGGGAGGTTGACACCACTACCAATCTAACAAAGACGATCCGACTGAATATTCCCATCATGAGCGCCGGGATGGATACGGTCACTACGGCCCGCATGGCCGTGGCCATCGCCCGTGAAGGCGGGATCGGCGTAATTCATAAGAACATGTCCATTGAAGAGCAGGCGCTGGAAGTCGACAAGGTCAAAAGGTCCGAGCACGGCGTTATCACCGACCCTATCTATCTCTCGCCTGAGGATAGCATCGTCGCTGCCCTCAAGCTCATGGAGCGCTACCGCATTTCCGGGGTGCCGATTACCGAGCACGGCAAACTGGTAGGCATCATCACCAACCGTGATTTGCGCTTTATCGAGGATTTTAACCAGCCCATCGGCAACGTAATGACCAGCAAGAACCTCATCACGGCGCCTGTCGGGACTAGCCTTGACGAGGCCAAGGAAATACTGAAGAGATATAAAATCGAAAAACTTCCTCTTGTGGATGAAGAATTCCGCCTGCGCGGGTTGATTACCATTAAGGACATTGAAAAGGCGCAGAAATACCCGTTTTCCGCAAAAGATTCTCACGGCCGGCTCCGCGTGGCGGCTGCTGTAGGCGTAACCGGCGAGTTTATGGCCCGGGTTGATGCTCTGGTTAAGGCCAAGGTCGATGTCATTGTGGTGGACACCGCCCACGGGCATTCCAGAGGTGTCATCCGCGCCGTTGAGGCCATCAAGAAAAAGTACCCGGACATTCAGCTGGTAGCCGGCAACGTCGCCACTGCTGAGGCTACCCGTGACCTGATCCAGGCAGGCGCCGACGCGGTCAAGGTGGGTATCGGCCCAGGATCAATTTGCACGACGCGAGTCATCGCGGGCATCGGGGTGCCGCAGATTACGGCGATAGCCGATTGCGCGTCGGTGGCCTTACAATATGGCATACCGATCATTGCTGACGGCGGCATCAAGTACTCGGGAGACATCACCAAGGCTATCGCAGCCGGAGCCGACGTGGTGATGCTGGGGAGCCTCCTGGCGGGTACCGAGGAAAGCCCCGGCGAAATCGAGATTTACCAGGGCCGCAGTTATAAAGTCTACCGGGGGATGGGTTCCTTGGGAGCTATGAAGGAAGGCAGCGGTGACCGCTATTTCCAGGAAGGCGCCGGAGATAAGCTGGTCCCCGAGGGGGTTGAGGGACGCGTTCCTTACAAGGGTCCCCTGTCCGATACGATATTCCAGCTGGTTGGGGGGCTCCGCGCCGGTATGGGCTACTGCGGCGTTAAGAATATCGAGGAACTTAAGACAAAGACCAAGTTCATTCGCATCACCCCCGCCGGGTTGCGCGAAAGCCATCCTCACGAGGTTATCATTACCAAGGAGGCGCCAAACTACAGCCTTCGATAAGAAATCCCATCTGAAAAACCTCCCGATCGGGAGGTTTTTTGTCTTTGTAGAAGCATGTAAGAAAAATACGTCAATAATTTAACCTTTGATCGCAGGGATATCGCCCCTAATCGCGAACTAGGTAAATAATGGCATCACTAGCAATAGAAGGGAGAAGGTTAGGGGTGAACGGCAATCTACACTCCTTGACGGATGTACTTAAACGAACCCTCTTCTTTTTTGAAACGTTGCCGGCCAAGGAATTGGCGCCCTATGTGCGGCGCAAGATGCTGAAAGACCAGTCGCTGGCGCAGGTTGAAGAAAAGGTGGAACTCTGTTTGAAGCAGCACAGCTGCTTCGTACCCACCGGAGACGGGCAATGGCGGCTGGACCTGAAGGGTGACCGGGAGAACGACCACTTTTACCACATGCTCCTCAAGCGCCAGGAACCTCTAAGCCTCTGGGAAGTGATCAAATCCAGCCAGTCCAAGAAGAAGAAGCTCCGGAGGTTAATCGCCGAGGAAGCCAACCTGATCTCGGACGGGCGGTTTGTGCAGCTGACCAACGGGACGTGGGGGCTCACGGAGTGGGACCTCGACGCGGGTGGTTATCCTCTCAAGCATTTGGTCATCAAGGCCTTTCGCCTGCACCCGGGAGGGCTGACACTGGCTCAAGTGGTCAGTGTGGTCAACAACTGGCGGGAAACGGGGGAAAAGAGTGTAGAAGCCATCCTTGAGAAATTCCCCTATTTTGAAAAGCGCGGAGATTCTCTCTGGGTGTACAACAGTAAAGCTCATCAGGTCTATGACGCGGTAACGAAAAAATACCTGAACATTTTAAAGGAACAAAAGCGCCGCAAACAGCAGGAAAGGGAGCAATGGCAGAAAAAGGTCAAGCATCTTAAGACGCAGATGGACGAGCTGGCCGCCTCGCAAAAGGAGGTTGCCACGGCTATGGCTGCGCACACCCTCGTGCGCGAGCAATACGAGCATCTTGCCAATCAGGTTTCGGAAAAAGACCTCTTGCTTTCGCTGCGCAAGAAAGAGATTTTGTATTATCAGCAACAGGTTAGAAAACTGGAGGCCAAGGCAGCGAGCATTCTTCACCAGTGTAGGCTTTGGGTTCAGCGGGCCCGCCAGGCACAGGAAGAAAATAACAGTCTGCGTGAGTCCCTGGCGGCTGCGCAGGAAAACCTGGAAGGGATGTTCGCCAAGCTCCAGCAGTACAAGGAAAAATACAGGGAGAGCCAGGCGTCTCTCGCCGAGGTAAAAGAAGCGCACGCGACGCGCGTGGCCGAACTGCAGAGCGAGATCATCGACCTCCGGGAACGGGTAGAGAAACTCCGGCAGGGACAGTCCAAGAGGGAGCGGTACCTCGAAGAGGATGTCGAAAGGCTGCAGAGCGACCTCAAGGATGCCCTTGAAGCCGGGGAAGACCTGCAGCGGTCGATTCGCTTTATGCAGCAGGAAATGGCCAAGATGCGCGAGGAGTACCGCAGGATGGAGCGGCGGCTGAAGGGGTGGCTGGTCAGGCTGGCCGTGCGGATAAGCTCGATCTTCGGCAGATAGAGAATTTGCGCCTCACCGTTGCTAAGAACAGTTCTCGAAGCTCCGCAAGTCGCTCGTCTGGAGAATGCCCGGAATCAAACAAAAAAGTTTGCCAACGGGCCTGCCCTGGAACGGCTGGCCCTTTTGCGTCTGATGCGCCGGTGGGAGACCCGTACTGCAAAGAATGGTTTGTCAGGTCTTAGGAGCCTGAGAAGGTCTTTGACTCGTGTTCCGGCGCGGAACGGTTCTGCCCGCGGGTGATCAGGAAGGCGGCAGCCAGCATCAGCCCCAGGACGAGCCAAACGGTGTTGGGGCTATTGTGGATGGCGTAGTTGATAGCCGTCCCGGAAACGAAGGCCGTGGCGAACATGATCATCGTGGCCTTGAGCATGTCGCGTCCTCCCAGCTCGCGAAGAAGTATCGAAAAGGTGGCAATGCAGGGGAAGTACACGGTCAGCAGGACCGAAGCCACCACGAGCTGCAGGATATCGAGGCCCAGGGGCTGGAGCAGGCTTAAAGCCACGTCCTTGCGCAAAAAGCCGATGATCAGCGCTGCGAGCGACTCCTTGGGCAGGCCGAAACATCCCTGGATGAGCGGTTCGAAGACCCTAGCCAGAAGATCTACAATGCCGTAGGTGAAAAGGAAATTGATTAGAATGATGCCGAGGATCACCGAGGGCACGGCTTCAAGGGTGTAACCCTTTAGGCGCATAGATAGTTTTCTCCCCAGCTGTCTCCAGTTCGGAATGCGGTAATGCGGTATCTCGATAAGCAGCGACGGGGTCGAGCCGTGCACGTAGCGGTTCAGGATGAGCCCCAGGCTGATCCAGATCACCAGCAGGGTCGCAAAAACGTAAGCAAGATAAACCCCCCCGTGCTTGCCCACCAGGGCGATGACCACCGCCGTTTGCGAAAAACAGGGAATGGCCACGACCATCAGGGTCATGGCGATGAACTTCTGGCGCCTGCTTTCAAGGCTCCTGATTCCAAGGGCGGCAGGAACATTACAGCCGAGTCCCAGGATCATGGGAATGATAGCGTACCCGTGCATGCCCACCGAATGCATAACCGAATCCAGGAGAACGGCCAGGCGCGGCAGGAATCCCAGGTCCTCCAGGAAGCCCAGGACCAGGTAGAAGGCCAGGATGTAAGGAAGAACCATCCCGATAGGGACGTACAGACCGGTGGTCAGGACCCCCATAGAGGTGATAAAGTCTACCTGCTGTCCCTCTATGTGGCCGATTAAGAGATTATGCCAGAAGGGTGACGATTCGAGGACAGGGTGAAGTTTTAGAATAAAAGGAGCGTAGTAGTTGTTAAACAAGGGGACAAGAACGTAAGTGATCAGTCCTTCTCCGATGAACCGCAGTACCTTGAAGGTGGCGAAGATGACGACGGCGGCCATAAGCAGGCCGGTGAACGGGCGGATGCTGGCGTCTTCCAGGATTTCAAGCCAGGTGTGGTGTTTATGGGTCACCGTCTGAACCTGGGCCGTTATGCGGCCGACCATGGCCCAGCGTTCATCGTCGCTGGCCGGAGGGAGGTTTCCCGGCTTCGCGTCGGGCAGCCGGTGCAACAAGTTCGTGATCCCCCTCGAAAGGACGGCGGCCGTGGGAACGACAGGGACACCGAGAAGCCTTTCCAGCTCTTCGTGCTTGATGGCGATCCCCTTGTGCTGCGCCTCGTCCCATAGGTTAAGAGCCACAATCACAGGTATGTCGCGCTCAAGCAGCTGCAGGGTGAGGTAGAGGTTTCGCTCCAGGTTGGTCGCGTCAACGACGTTGATGACCAGGTCGCCCTGGCTCAGCATCTCGGCGGCGACTTTTTCGGTTTCGCCGAGCGGCTCAAGAGTATAGATGCCGGGAATGCTGACCACTTCCACCCTTTGGCCGTTGTGCTGCATGAAGCCGCGGGTGAATTCGACAGAGGACCCGGGATAGTTGGCCGAAACAACCCGGGTTCCTGTAAGACAGCTAAACAATACACTCTTTCCCACGTTGGGATTTCCGACAAGGAAGAGGCGCACTAGTGTTCAACCTCCACCACAACCTTATCGGCGAGGTTAAACCCCAGCGCGATTTTGCTGTGCTGGAGGTCTACCACTACCGGCCCGTGAAGGTACATGGAGGAAACCTTGGTCACCTTCTTTCCCCGGTGGATGCCCAGGGCGCACAAGCGGTCGTGGATGCTGCGTCCTCCCAGGATATCAATTACCGTTCCGGTTTGACCGGGCTTTAGGCGAGTCAAGGTCATGCGGTTTTGCTGACGTTCCATAGCGCGTGTTCTCCTTGATTAGTTGTTTGATTTAGAGCTGCATGCCTGGCAGATGCCGGCGATGGTCTGCGTATAGTCAACGACGTTAAAGCCGTAGGTGCTCCGCACTACTTCTTCAAGTTCCTTGAAAAGAGGGTGAGTAAATTCTATGACTTTGCCGCATTCTGCACAGACGAGGTGGTGATGAGTCTGCCAGTGATACTCGTAATAGGCTCGGTTTTCACCGAGGCCCATTTTGCGTAGCATACCGCAGGCAACCAGGACCTCCAGGGTCCGGTAGACGGAGGCCCGGGACACCTTGTTGCGTCTGCTGCGCAATCTTTCGAGGAGATCCTCAGCCGTAAAATGATCGGAAAAGTCAAGGATAGCTTCAAGGGTTAACTGTCTCTCGGTAGTCAGACGGCAACCTTTCATTGCCAGGTATCTTTTAAACCTTTCGATTTCACCGGCCATTGGAGCGTTATCTCCTTATTGAGACTGCGTCTCTGTCTCAAAATTAATCCTAGACATGCGTGTGGGGAGTAGTCAACCGTCAACATCTCCTGTCAGCGCTCGAAAACAACGATTTGCCTTATTTTGAGGGAAAAAGAGAGGTATTTCTGCGATAATGAAAGGGGAAACAAGTTCAGGAAAGAAAGTGGATATCCGGGGTTGATCTAAAATGAACCGTTGGATCATGCACGTCGATATGGATGCTTTTTTTGCGTCAGTGGAACAACGGGACCATCCCGAGCTTCGCGGTCGCCCGGTGGCCGTCGCAGTGCCGGCGGACCAGCGGGGAGTGGTATGCGCTGCCTCCTACGAAGCCCGTAAGTTCGGGGTGCGCAGCGCTATGCCGACAGCAGCGGCGATTCGCCTCTGTCCAGACCTGATTGTTGTGCCGCCCGACCACCGGCGTTATGCACGGGTGTCGGAGGAGGTCATGGCGATCCTCTGCCGTTTAACCCCCCTCGTTGAGCCCCTTTCTTTGGACGAGGCCTTCCTCGACCTTACCGGTACGGTTAAATCGCGCCTTCAGGCGGTGGAGCTGGGGAGACAGGTGCAGGATGGCGTACGCTCCGCTGTCCAGCTCACCTGTTCTGTCGGTATGGGGCCTAACAAGCTTGTCGCCAAGATAGCGTCGGATTTCCGTAAACCCGCGGGATTAACGGTCGTTGAACAGAGCGAAGTCCTGGATTTTCTGGCCCCGCTCGGGGTCAGGTCCTTCTGGGGCGTTGGCGCAAAGACGGCCCGGCGCCTGAACGAAATGGGCATAACGACCGTTGCCCAGTTGCGGGGACTGCCTCTTCAGTACCTGGAAAAGCTTTTCGGTGTTCACGGCCACCAGCTGTACGCCCAGGCGAGGGGGCAGGATGATCGCCTGGTGCAGCCTGCCCGCAAGGTTCAGAGCATCGGCCGCGAGGTGACTTTCCCGCGGGACGTCGGGGAGGGGGAGCTTCTGGCGCGGGAAATTGTCGCCCTGGCTCAGGATGCGGCCCGCAGCCTCCGTAACAAAGGGTACCTGGCGACTTACCTAACCCTCAAGATAAAATTTTACAACTTTAAACTGATGACGAGAGGCAAGCGCCTGGCCGAACCTACGTACCTGGCCGGGGAACTGGCCTCGGCTGCCGTTACTCTGCTTAATCAAAGCTGGACGGGTATGCCGGTGCGCCTGATCGGCATTTCCTGCAGTAAGCTGGTCCCCGCAAACAGGGTGCAGCTGGCACTTTTTACGGGCGAGCGGGAGCGAAAGATGCAATTGGCCAAGATCGGCGACGATGTAACCCGTAAGACCGGGGTTAAAGTCCTATCGGCAGCTGAATGGTTGGCGAAGGGTTACCCGGACGGGAAATAGCGGATTATTGCGAAGTATTTGCTGGAATTTGCGAGGTTTCCCCGATATAATGGAAGTGATTTGCAAGACGTTGGGAGCTGTAATCAATGGCTGAGAAAATTCGCGTAGGCATGCTGGGATTAGGTACAGTAGGGCGCGGCGTGGCCAGAATATTTCGGGATAATGGCGATCTTCTCGCCCGACGGGTCGGTATAGAACTCGTGCTGAGTAAAATTCTGGTTCGCGACCCGGCCAAAAACCGCGGCCTGGAACTGCCGCCGGGCATGCTGACGACTAACTCCCGGGAGATCCTCGACAACCCGGACATTGACATCGTGATCGAAGTGATCGGCGGAACAGGGGCCGCCCTGGAATTCGTCAAACAGGCCTTGAAACGAGGTAAGAGCGTTGTTACCGCGAATAAGGACATGATCGCCGCGCACGGTAAAGAGCTCTTCGCCCTTGCCCAGGCGCACAGGTGCGACCTGTTGTTTGAGGCCAGCGTTGCCGGCGGGATTCCTATCATCCGGGCCCTCAAGCAGTGCCTGGCAGCCAATCGCATTGAAGAAGTCATCGGTATCGTCAACGGGACGACCAACTACATGCTCTCCAAGATGTCCGCCGAGGACGCCCAGTTCGAGGATGTCCTGAGGGACGCGCAAAAGAAGGGCTATGCCGAGGCTGACCCCACCAACGACATCGAAGGATATGACGCCGCCAGGAAGCTTGCCATTCTGGCCTCGATAGCCTTTAACAGCCGCGTGGAGGTAGAGGACGTGTATGTGGAAGGCATTACCCGGATCACGGCTGAGGACATTACCTACGCCAGGGAACTGGGATACGTTATCAAGCTTCTCGCCATAGCAAGGGACACCCCGGAAGGTATCGAGGCGCGCGTGCATCCGGCCTTGCTTCCCGAATCGCATCCGCTGTCTGCCGTTAATGACGTTTTTAACGCCGTTTTTGTCAAGGGGGACGCCGTCGGCGACACAATGTTCTACGGGCGCGGGGCGGGCGAGCTGCCGACTGCGAGCGCCGTGGTCGCCGATGTTATGGATGCGGCCAGGAATATTCGTTACAAGGTCCCCGGTTTAATCGGGTGCACCTGCTTTACGGAAAAACCCATCAAGCCTATGGGCAGGGTGGTCAGCCGCAACTATGTCCGCCTTAACGTTGTGGACAAACCGGGTGTTCTGGCGCAAATTGCCACCGTCTTCGGAAACAATATGGTTAGTTTGGCTGCTGTCACGCAGAAGGTAACGGTGAACCAGAATGCCGAACTTGTTGTAATTACCCACGACGTGGCTGAGGAAAATGTGCGATCGGCGATCGCCACGCTGGCCGACCTTCCTGTGGTAAACGCCATCCACAATGTTATCCGCGTTGTAGGGGAGACAGCATGACCCCATGTCCAGCGAAGAATGCCTGATGGTCTCCGTTCCGGCAACTGCTGCCAATCTTGGGCCGGGTTTCGACTGCCTGGGCATGGCTCTGAACCTGCGGAATGAGTGCTTCGTTTCCCGTCAGGAGAGCGGGTTTTCTGTAACGATTGAAGGTGAGGGCCGAGATATCCTGTCCCAGGACGAACACAACATGGTCGTCCGGGTTATACGCCTGACGGCCGCTGAGCTGGGCGCGGTTTTGCCGGGTTTAAGGCTGCGTTTCGTTAACCGCATTCCGGTAACCCGGGGGCTGGGGTCGAGCGCAGCCGCTGTCATTATGGGCATTGTAGCTGCCAACGCGATGCTGGGCGGGCAACTGGCGGCAGGGGACATCCTACGGCTGGCTGTTCGTATCGAGCGCCACATTGACAATTGTGCCGCTGCCCTTCTTGGAGGGGTCGTGGTTGCTGCACTCGAAGACGACCAGGTCCATTGTGTGCGCCTTGATCCTCCTGCGGAGATCAGAGCCGTGGTGGCTGTACCGGATTTCTCGTTGTCAACGGCCCAGTCGCGCCGTGTGCTTCCAAGACAGGTGAGTCTTGAGCATGCCGTTTTTAACCTGGGACGGTTAGGGCTTCTGGTAGGGGCATTCTCCACGGGCAGGCTCGAATTGCTGTGCACGGCTATGCAGGACAGGCTGCATCAGGAATATAGAAAGAAATTCATTCCGGGAATGGATGATACTTTTACATTTATAATGGAAGCCGGGGCTCTCGGGGTGTGTTTAAGCGGGTCCGGCCCCACGCTGTTGGCGCTTGCCAAGCAGGAGCATGCCGAAAATGTAGCCGAGGCCTTTACGACCGCTTATCGGCGGCTAAAACTTAACGCCAGCGTCAGTATTCTTCAACCGGATTTCAACGGAGCAATAGTACGGGCTGTACCAGGGAGTGAAGAGAAGAGATGATTATTGTTCAGAAGTATGGGGGCAGTTCGGTAGCTGATCCCGAGCGTATCCAGCGGGTCGCCGGAAGGATCGCGGCGACGAAGGAACAGGGCTGCGACGTCGTGGTTGTCGTTTCCGCTATGGGTGATACCACGGATCATCTTATCGAACTCGCGCACCAGGTGTCCAGCGACCCGCCGGCGCGGGAAATGGACATGCTGATGGCTACGGGGGAGCAGGTGTCGATTGCGCTGGTCGTTATGGCCTTAGAGGGGATGGGCTTTAAGGCCGTCTCGCTTACCGGCGGGCAGGCGGGGATCAAGACGAACGGCGTTTTCAACAAGGCCAGCATCGCCAGCGTCGACCCTTCCAGGATCCGTTCCGAGCTTGAGCGTGGACGCATTGTCGTGGTGGCTGGTTTCCAGGGTGTGGATGAACAGGGCGAAATAACCACTCTCGGCCGCGGCGGTTCAGACACCACGGCCGTTGCGGTGGCTGCGGCGCTTAAAGCCGATTTCTGCGAGATATATACAGACGTCGACGGGGTATACACCGCGGACCCGCGGGTGGTGCCCGAGGCTAGGAAACTGGACGTTATTTCGCACGACGAAATGCTTGAACTGGCCAGCCTCGGGGCGGTGGTTCTGCACCCGCGGGCGGTGGAACTGGCTAAACTGTACTCAGTGCCGCTGGTGGTAAGGTCAAGCTTTAACGATCATGCTGGAACTCTAATCCAGGAGGTTCAGGACATGGAGAAAGCAGCGGTTGTAAGCGGTATCGCCCACGATCTAAACGTGGCAAAGATAGGGCTTTTTGACGTTAAGGACGAACCGGGGATAGCCTCGCGCATCTTTCGCGCCCTGGCGGATGAAAATATCAACGTGGACATGATTATTCAGGGGGCCATGCGCGACGGGCGCAATGACATCGCCTTTACGGTCGGCACCAACGACCTCAAAAAGGCCCTTCCCGTTGTGGAGAGGATCCTGGGTGACATCGGCGCAAAAGGTTATACCCACGAGGATGACCTGGCCAAGGTGTCCATTGTTGGCGCCGGCATGGTCAGCTTCCCAGGGGTGGCCGCGGCCATGTTTGAGGCCCTGGCCTCGGCGGGAATCAACATCGAGATGATTAGCACCTCGGAGATCAAGGTTTCTTGCGTAATCGCCCGTGAGCACGTACACCAAGCGGTCAAGGTCTTGCACGATCGGTTTAAGCTGGCGGAAGGCGGGTTTTAGGGTCCAAGGCTTGCGGGCGTTATCCAGCCTGTATCTTTTGCCGCATCAGGCGAAATTAGTGATTGCCGTCACTTGGCTGGCGGGCCATGGCGCTTACATTCAGGCAGACCAAGCAAACTGCAGGGATTTGCAGCAACTTGTGACAACTAAGGGATGTTGTGTTTGTCCAAAAGATTCTTGACTGGTTTAGCGGTCTTTGGTATAGTGAACGTCAGAACGAGCGTTTGTAGGGGAATAAACAAGTTCCCTAAATCACAATCACACATTTAACTTTTAGGAGGGAAAACAACACATGGCGCTTCCAAATCCACATGGCCCTAAGAAGGTGCTCATGCCGCTGTTCCTCGAAGGTGCCGCCCGCGAAGAAGAGATCAAGAAGGCTTCGGGACTGCCGAAGGTCTACATGACCTCCAGGGAAACTTCCGACATCCTGATGCTTGGTACCGGCGCGTTTACTCCGCTGGAAGGCTTTATGAACCGCGATGCATGGAAGGGTTGCGTTTACGATCTGAAGCTTCCCGACGGGACGATGTGGCCGATGCCCGTAACCCTGTCTATCTCGGCCAACGACCTGCAGGCTTCCGGCATCAAGGAAGGCAGCGAAGTGGCCCTGTATGACAAGGAGTCCGGCGAACTCTACGCCACCATGGTTGTCGAGGACATCTATCAGATCGACAAGGAAGCCGAATGCAAGGAAGTCTTCAAGACCACCGACGCTGAAGGCCACCCCGGCGTAGCCAAGGTTATGGCTCAGGGCGAGTACAACCTCGGCGGCAAGGTCAAGGTCGTCAACGAAGGCAAGTATCCCGCCAAGTATCCGAAGTACTACACCTATCCCGCCGCGACCCGGAAGATCTTCGAAGAGAAAGGCTGGAGCGACGTTGTTGCCTTCCAGACCCGCAACCCGATGCACCGTTCGCATGAGTACCTCGTCAAGTTTGCTCTGGAAAGCGGCTTTGTCGACGGCGCGTTCATTCACGCCATCGTCGGCGCCCTGAAGCCGGGTGATATCCCGGGCGAGGTCCGCGTGAAGTGCTACGAAGCTCTCGTTGAGAATTACTTCCCGGCCGAGAGAATCCAGCTTGGCGTGTACCCGATGGAGATGCGCTACGGCGGCCCGCGTGAGGCCCTCCTGCATGCCGTCTTCCGCCAGAACTGGGGCTGCCGCTACCTGATCGTCGGCCGCGACCACGCCGGTGTTGGCAGCTACTACGGCCCGTTCGACGCCCAGCTCATCTTCGACCAGCTGTGGCCGGGCGCCCTGGAGCTCCGTCCGATGAAGATCAACTGGACCTTCTACTGCTACAGGTGCGAGAGCATGGCCTCCCTGGCGACTTGCCCGCACAAGCCCGAGGACCGCGTCGTAGTTTCCGGCACTAAGTTCCGCCGGGCCATGCAGGAAGGCGAAGAGATTCCGAAAGAATTCAGCCGGCCCGAGGTCATGGAGATCTTGCGCGAGTACTACAAGACCGCCGAGAAGGTCGAGATCAAAAAGGGCGCCTACGAAGACATCACTCCCGAAATGCTTAAGAAGATCCAGGAAAGCCAGAAGTAAGCGCTATAGCTTCACAGACACCCCCGGCTCACCGGGGGTGTTTTATTGTTTGCCGGGCATGTCTGCCGGGCCGATGGGTTGAGAGAAACCCTGTCACCTA
>DAIRSE010000018.1:0-42242 GCA_036804525.1 Bacillota bacterium
CAAGAAAGTATCCCGAACACAGGAAGTTCACGATGGGGATAATATTAAGGATGGCAAAGCAGCCCAGCCCATCCTCTGTTAACCAGCTCTATAATTAAGTATTAAGATGCTTCCAGTACAACGATTTCGGGTTTCCCAATGCTTCTTTCAGTCTCAAAATTTAAAGCATTGCGCCTGGATAATACAGCTATGCTCTCTCCAATCGCCTTATTTGCCTGTAATAAACCGGCACCAACGTTTACTATTGTATGTAAATAACAGATAATAGGACTGCATATTGTTCCAGGGGAGCCGGGATCGTGTCTCTTACTCTCTATATCCAAAGCCCGACAAACAAGCCGGCTGACATCGCCGCCGCGCACACCCCGATGGTGGAACGCCTCCGGCATGGCAGGTTCCTGGTCGAAATCGCGCCAGGGCGGCTGTCCCTGCTGGTTCGGGACCTGGCGGCGGCCCGAGAGCCTTTCGTCATCGGCATCGGCGCCAACCCTTTAATCGCCGGCGCGGCGCTGCTGGCCGGGCAGGCCGGGCTGGGCCTGCGGCCGGTTAAGTGCGGCCAGGGGTTGATCTTTCAGGTTCCCGGGGGAGCGGCCGAAGACCTCATGGCCCGGCTGCCTGTCGACTTTTTCTGGCCCCTGCCGGACCAAGTCCGCCGGGAGTTAAAGGAGCTGGGGTTTTTGCGCGGGGCGGACCTCCGGCGTGCCGGGGAGCAGGAGCTGCGTGCCCATTTTGGGACACTTGGGTACCTGATCGCCGAGTACAGCAGGGGAGTGGACCGGCGGCGGGTGCAAAGCACCTACCCTGTGCAGGAGGTGCGGTGGGAAAGAACGATCGAAGAAACACGAGACTTTACCGTCCTGGAGGCTTTCTTAAACCAGGGCGCGGCTGATCTGGCGCGCGAGCTCCGGGATAGACAGGCGGGTTTGCGCCGGTTGCGTCTGAGAATCGAGACCGTTTCCGGCGCTGTGGATAGCGAGCGGGTCTTGGCCGGTGTTGCGCCGGAGGAATCACGGATCAAGATGCTGTTGGCTCTCCTGCTGAGAGGGGCGGTTATTAAAGGACCGGCTACCGGCCTTACGGTAACCGCTGAACCGCACCCCCTCATGTTTGTGCAGGACGATTTTTTCAGTTACCGCAAAGCCCGCGCCGGGGAGCACCTCGCCAGAGCGGTTGATTTTGTCAACCGCAGGCACCCCGGGAGTTTGGTGACTGCGGGGGCGCTGGCTCTGGCCGGCCGCAGGGAAAGGATGCTGCAGCTGCATTGGCCAGGATCATAGACAAGCAGATCAGCGTGAAGGAAAAAGCAAAGACTCCCGTGATGTGGACCTGGCGCAACAGGCGGCACAGGGTGGAGCAGGTGCTGGACCTGTGGCGCGAGACCGGCCGCTGGTGGGCCGGGGAGAGTGAAAAGACGTTTTACCGTATAGCAGCCGGGAGCATGGTTGCGGAAATCTATCGTGATGAGGAAAGCGGAACGTGGTTCCTCTACAGGATCTATGACTAGGAAGTTTGTCCACCTGCACGTTCATTCGCCGTTTTCATTTCTGCATGCGGGAAGCAGCATTGAAGACTTGGTGGCTGCGGCGGCCGGGGCCGGTATGCCGGCCTTGGCGCTGACCGACCACAACAATATCAGCGGGGCCGTAAGGTTTTCTGTATGCTGTCGCCATGCCGGGATTAAACCTATCCAGGGGGCGGAGGTCACCCTGGAAAACGGTTACCACCTGGTTCTCCTGGCTGACGGACCGGACGGTTATGCCAATCTCTGCCGGCTCCTGACCGAGGCCCACCTACTGCAGCCGCGTGGTGAACCGCGGGTTACGCTTCAGGGGCTGCGCCGTTTCAGCGGCCGCCTGTTTGCCCTTTCGGGCTGCCGGAAAGGAGAAATTCCGTCGTTAGTTCTGCGTAAAAAGTTTGCCGAGGCCAGGCAGGCGGCCGTCCGCTACCGCGAGATTTTCGGCCGGCGTTTTTATTTGGAACTGATCGAGGACCTTTGCCCCGGCTCGCGGACTGTGAACCGCCACCTGGCCGAACTGGCTGAAGACCTGGGCCTCGGTATCGTCGCCACGAATAATGTCCATTACGCGACCAAAGAGGCCTTTTCGGTCTTCGACCTCCTGACCTGCGCCCGCACATCGACGCGGCTGGAGGACGTCCATCCTGCCCGGCACCTGAATGCGGAGCAGTACCTTAAAGACGCTCAGGCGATGCGTGAGCTCTTTAAAGCCTATCCGCGAGCTGTTGCGGCCACGATTGAGCTGGCCGACGCCTGCCGCCCGGCCCTGAACCCGGACGAGCCGCTTCTGCCCCGCTATCCTCTGCCGGAAGGGGAAAGCGCGGCCCGGGTTTTGCGGCGGCTTGTCTATGAAGGCGCCGCCAGGCTATACGGGTCAATCAGCCGCAAGGTCACCGAACGCCTGGAGCATGAGTTGAATATTATCTCCCAGTTGGGTTATGAAGACTATTTCCTTATCGCGTGGGATACGGTCAAGTGGGCGTCGGAACAGGGCATCCGCTTCGCGGGGCGCGGTTCGGCGGCCGATTCGGCAGTGGCCTACTGCCTCGGGATCACTGAGGTCGACGCTCTATCACGCGGGTTGTTGTTTGAGCGTTTCTTGAGCCTGGAGCGCGCGGAAAAACCGGATATCGACATTGATTTTGACGCTGCGCGCCGGGATGAGGTGGCCGACTACGTCACCCGGCGGTACGGCAAAGAGCGTGTAGCCTGGGTCGCTACCTACAGCACTTACCGCGCCCGTTCCGCCGTTCGGGATATCGGCCGGGTTCTCGGTATGGACGAAGCCCTTCTTGACCGCCTGGCGAAAAGGATGCCGCACATCGCGGCCGACGAGATCGTGCCTGCCCTGGACCGTTTCCCGGAGCTGCGCGATCGGGCCTTTCGAAGTACCAGGTGTTTGGAACTGTACCGTTACTGTGCCTTAATTGCGGGGTTCCCCCGTTTCCCGGGCACTCACCTCGGCGGGCTTGTAATCAGCCGGGTGCCCCTGGCGCAGGTCAGCCCGCTCCAGCGTGCGGCCAAGGGTGTTGTTACCGTCCAGTTTGACAAGGACGACGTGGAAGACCTCGGCCTGATGAAATTCGACCTTCTGTCCCTCAAAACGCTGACGGCCGTCAGCGAAGCCGTTTCGTCGATCCGAACGAGGGTCCCCCGCTTTGATTACCGCCAAATCTCCCTTGATGACGCTGAGACCTACAAAATGATCCGGGCCGGGGAAACGGTGGGCGTGTTCCAGTTGGAAAGCCCGGCCCAGCGCGCCCTGCAAACAAGGCTGGGAGCACGGGAAATAGAGGATATCGTGGCCAGCGTAGCCTTGATCAGACCCGGACCCATCAAGGGGAACATGGTTGAGCCCTACATCGCCCGCCGGCACGGAACACAGAAGGCCGCTTATTTGCACCCGAAGCTCGAACCAATCCTTGCCAAGACCTACGGGGTGGTTCTTTTCCAGGAACAGGTTATCGCCATCGCCACTGCCGTCGCCGGTTTTACTCCCGGGGAAGCCGACAGGCTCCGGCGGGTAATGAGCCACCGGCGATCGTGGAGCGAGATGGAGGCCATCGGCGAGGAGTTTGTAGCTAAAGCTGTTGCGAACGGTGTAGACCATCCTGTTGCTGAAGAGATCTTCAGCTGCATCCGGGGGTATGCCGGCTACGGCTTCTGCGAGGCGCACGCCGCCGCTTTCGCTACAACCGCCTATAAGACGGCCTACCTGGCCTGTCATCACCCGGCCGAATGGTTTGCGGCGCTTTTGTCCAACCAGCCGATGGGGTACTACAGTGCCAACACTCTCTGTGTAATGGCCCGCAACCGGGGTATCGCGATCCTGCCGCCGGACATTAATGTCAGTGCGGAAAAATTTACCGTGGAGCAGGGTAACATCCGCATTCCGTTGAGCCGCGTCCGCGGGCTGTCCTCCGGGGAACTGGCGGCCATCCTGGCCGCCCGCGCCCAAAGGCCGTTTGTTTCCCTTGACGATTTCTGCACCAGGGTAAAAGTGCACCGGGATAGCCTGGTCAACATGATCCTTTGTGGGGCCTTTGACCGGCTTCATCGGAACAGGAGAGCCCTGCTGGCCCGGCTGCAAGCCTTTGACCGTGCCTGCAGCAGCGGCGGGCTTTTCCCCGGGGCGGCGGAAGAAAGCGGCGGCTGGCCGGATTTTACGCCGGAAGAAAAACACGTCTTTGAATTTGAGATCCTGGGCATCGACGTAAGGCGGCACCTGATGGCCTACTGGCGGGAGAAACTGGCGAGCCGGGGTTACCTTTCGACGGCCGACCTGGCACACGTTCCCGCCGGCCGGATCGTTAAACTTGCAGGGCTGCCGGTAAGACCGCACCGGCCTCCGACCAAAAGCGGCAGGATCGTTGTTTTTGTCTCCATTGAGGATGAATTCGGCTTGGCGGATGTCACAGTCTTTGAGGACTGCTACCGGGAGAGCGGGTGGATTCTCTTCGCTGCTGCTGCCGGGCCCGTTGCCGTCCAAGGGACGGTCCAGCGCCGCGGCAATGGGTTGGCTGTCTTAGCCCGGCACATCCGCCGCCTAGAGCTGACAGGATGATAACCTGCGGCTTACCAAGCCCCCCGGCTTTTACATGGACAAGCCCCCGTTGGCACGGGGGCTTTGGCTTGATTTAGCTGCCGAAAGAAGGACCCGGTACGGGTGGGTAAGGAGCGTTAAGCCCTACGAACCGGGCCGCGTCTTGGGCAGGTCGCAGCCCGGCCAGGCGTGGCGCTTATTGTTCAGGTAATCCTGAACACTCATCAGGCCCTCGCCGAAGCGCTGGAAGTGGACGATTTCCCGCTCCCGCAGGAAGCGCAGGGCGTCTCTGATGCCGGGGTCGGTGGCCAGGCAGATCAAGCGTTCGTAAGTCGCGCGGGCTTTCTGCTCGGCGGCCATATCTTCCGTGAGGTCGGCGACGGGGTCGCCCGTTGACTGGAAGAAGGCGGCCGTCCACGGGATGCCTGCGGCGTCGTGCAGGTAGAGGGCGGGGCCGTGCTGGACGTAGTGGTCGCCCCAACCGGCCGCTTCCATCTGCTTGGGGCCGGCGTCCCTGGTCAGCATGTGGACCATGGTGGCGACCATCTCCAGGTGGGCAAGTTCCTCGGTGCCGATGTCGACGCATATCGCCTTCGTCTGCCTGGTGGGCATGGTATACATCTGGCTCATGTAGCGCCAGGATGCCGAAAACTCGCCATCCGGCCCGCCGTACTGGGTGATGACGAGCTTGGCGAAGGCGGGATCGGGGCGGCTGACCTTTATGGGGTGCTCAAGGTGTTTGACATAAACCCACATTGCATATCCTCCTTATATTGTTGCTTGGCATATCCCCCTTATATCCCGGTTTCCCAGGGCCATGGCCCGCACGCCCAGGCCCACGGGCTCCCGCTCGGTGCCAAGCCCCAGTTGGAGAGGGGGCCGTAACGCTTCTCGTACTCATCCACCAGGGTACGGAGGCGTTGGGAGCTCTGGTTATAATCGGCCAGGGCACGCTGGTCGTTGGGGTGGGTGTCAAGAAAGAGAGTCAGCTCGATGATGCGAAATTGCCACCTTTGAATTTCCCGCAGTAGCTCATTACGGGTTTGGTTCATCGGCAAAACCCTCCTCTGAACCGGGTGGCCGCATAGCGGGAATAAGAAATACAGGGCACCACGAACTCGGGCCGCCACAGTGACGGAAACATCGTCCCCCGGGCAAGCGCTGTGGCCGGGTCATAACCCGGGTCGTAGTCCTGGATCGGCACACACGCCTCGGCCAAACGGCATTGACACTGTTTGGAACCGGCCTGGGCCGGACGGGCGGCGGTATAAAGCCGGGAACGCATTACAGGCACGTTTTTCAAGCCTCCTTGATCGAGAGAGTAGCTGTTCCGAAAAACGGAATAGTTAATGCCATATTATGGTAAGACACGGGATAACGTGACAGGCCGCGTGGGCGCCTGATTATCGGCAGAGGCTCACGTTGTACCGGCCAAGTATTTCCCGTCAGCAAATAAAAACATCTTGACAGCAAGGAAAATCTTAGGTATATATTAGTCAAGAATAGTAAAAGTCAAAGCTGCCGGGAGAAGCCGATGCTCATCATCAGGGAGGTGTTAGTATGTCGATTGTCAGATGGGATCCGTTTCGTGAGTTGTCTGCTCTGCAGCATTCCATCCACAGGTTGTTCGAAGACATTTACCCGCGGCAGGGCAACCTTACCCAGGGGTGGATGTTCCCTGTCGACATTAAGGAGACCCCCGAGGCCGTCCTGGTAAAGGCCGAGATCCCGGGTGTGTCCAAGGATGACATCAAGGTAACCTTCGATAACAACGTCCTGACCATTCGCGGCGAGCGCAAGAGCGAGGAGAAGGAAGAAGGCGCCAACTTCTTGAGAGTGGAGCGCAAGTACGGCTCCTTCAGCCGCTCCTTCTCCGTGGACGTACCGGTTGATCAGGAAAAGATCAAGGCCAGTTATAAGGACGGCATCCTGGAGGTCGTCCTGCCCAAGGCGGCAGAAGACTCCAAAGGAGTCACCGTCGAAATAGAAGGTTAAAACCGGCGTTCCTCTCCCGGCAGCGAGCAGTTTGGCAAGTAGAACTTAAGACTCAGCCCGTTGCGGCTGAGTCTTTTCTATGTTCAGGCAAGAAGGTTATTCGCGGCCGCGGTGGTAAGGGGCGCGATCCCATTTTTACCGGCCCGGTTTCCCATACGTTTCCTTGGCCTGGAGACGCCGGTGTCTTTTTTGACCCCAAACCTGTTGTTGCCGGGCCTAGCATGGGATTGGGGATGATGCCGGTGTAATCTTTGGTATCCTTGCGGTTTTCGGCGTCGTCGTGTTATGCTGTTGTCGAAAAATGAGGACCGGGAGATCCGGGCAGCAGGAGGAGAATAAGGACTTATTGCAAAAAGGGCAGGCTCAGGGCACAATCCGCAAGAACCTGAAAACACGGTATCGTTACGATAGCATCCTGCGAACGCTCAAGGACTTACTGCTGGCGGGGATGCGGGAACCGGCCGGCACGGTCGCGAGGCCTGAAAGCTGAACCCACTTTATGGAGGAACACGCAGCTGCTCAAGACTACGGGAGAGGAAACCGTGGATTTGCTGAATAAAGAGGAAGACCGCCTTGTCGCCGCTCGTGTCGCAGCCGCCGGGGACGGCGGGGCGGGGGAGACCTCCGCCGACCTGCGCGCGCTTCTGGAGACCAGCCTCGACCGCATGCTCCGGGCGCTGGGCCTGGAGATGGGGGCTATCTGGCTCCATCCCCACAGGGTGACGCGCGGCCTGCCGGAGAAAGTGGTTGAGATCGGGAAAGCCGCGACTCATGTCGGCCTGGGCATCCCGCACGTGCAGGCCGTTCCCGACTGGCAAAGGGTCGGGGAAACCCACCCCGGGCTGGCACCGCTGGCAGAGGTAATGGGGGGTTTGGGCATCCGGGCTTCCATCGCCGTTTCCCTCCAACACGAAGGGCGTGCCGGCGGGCTTGCCATGGCCGCGCCCCAACCGCGGGCGTGGACCGGTACGGAAATAGCCCTCGTGGAGACCGCGGCCCACCTGCTTAAAGCGGCCATCGAAAGTCTATTGGCGGAGGAAGAACGCCGCAAAGTAAACCGCGCCCTCAAAGTACTCGGCAAATGCAACGAGGCACTGGTCCGGGGGGCGGATGAGACCGTGTTGTTACGGGAGATTTGCCGCCTGCTGGTGGAGGATGGCGGCTACCGGCTGGCCTGGGTGGGCTTTGCCGAGCAGGACCCGGCCAAAACGGTGCGCCCGGTGGCGCAGGCCGGATTTGAAGAAGGTTATCTCGACACGGTCAACATCACCTGGGACGATTCGGAACGGGGGCGCGGGCCCACCGGCACGGCTATTCGCACAGGCCGGCCGGCGGTTGTCAGAAACATACTGACCGATCCCGCTTTCACTCTCTGGCGCGAGGAGGCCACCCGGCGCGGCTATGCTTCGAACATCGCCCTGCCGCTCACCGGCAGGGGCCAAGTTTTAGGCGCGATCTCCATCTACGCTGCTGAGCCGGATGCCTTTGCGCCGGAGGAAGTCGATCTGCTGTGTAACCTTGCAGACGACCTGGCATTTGGGATTCAGACCCGGCGCACCCAGGCCGCGCTGCACGAGAGCGAGGCGAAGTATAGTATCCTGGTGGAGCAGGCCTCCGATGGCATCTTCCTGGCCGACGGACAGGGGCGCCTGGTGGACGTTAACCCTCGCGGCTGCGCCATGCTCGGTTATACGCGTGATGAGATACTGCAGCTCAGCATTCAGGACTTGATCCCGCCGGAGGACCTGGCCGCCCAGCCCATCCGCTTTGACGAGCTGCGGCCCGGGAAGACCATTCTCATCGAGCGGCGGTTGAGGTGCAAGGACGGCTCGCTCGTGCCGGTCGAGATCAGCGCCAAAGTGCTGGATAACGGGCTGCTGCAGGGCATCGTCCGCGATGCCACCGAGCGTAAGCAGATGGAGGAGGAAATCCGCCGCCAGGCCGCCCGCGCGGAGGCGCTGCTGCGCACCGCCTCCCGCCTCAACGCCCAGCTCGACCCGGACCGCGTGTTGAAGGTTGTTTGCAAGGAAACCCGCGCCGCGCTCCGTGTTCCTGTGGCGGCCGTCCTGCTGTACGACGACCGGCACGGCGTGCTCAACCTGGCCGCCGGATCGGGCTTGCCCCCGGGACTGGCCGAGCGGATGAAGCCGCTCCCGCTGGCCCTTTACGAAGAGTTCGCCCCACAGAGGGACCCGGTGGTCGTGGTTTCGGATCTCCGGACCGTCCCGGACCGGCTCGTGGCCGATTTATGCCTCGATTACGATCTCCGCACCGGTGTCGGCGTGAGGATGCAGCGGGACGGGAACTTCATCGGCGTTTTAACCCTCATAACCGCAGGCGAAGTGCGCCGCTTTGCCGCCGAAGAGCTGGCGCTGCTGCAGGGCCTGGCGGATCAGGCCGCCCAGGCCATTGCCAACGCCCGGTTGTTTGACGAGACGCGGCGCCGCCTGAAGCTCGTGCACGCCCTGCGTAACATCGACCTGGCCATCACGGGGAGTCTCGATCTGCGCGTCACGTTCAACGTGGCGCTGGACGAGATAACCGCCCAGCTGGGCATGGACGCTGCCGCCATCATGATCCTCAACCTGCACAGCCAGACAATGGAGTACACCGCCTGGCGCGGCTTTCGCACGGGGGCTCTCCGGCGCCTCCGCCTGCGCCTCGGCGAGGGCTACGCGGGCCGTGCCGCCCTCGAACGCCGCACCATACACATTCCTTTCCTGCCGGAGGCCGAGCGCGACTCGATCCAGGCCCCGCTTCTGGCGGACGAAGGCTTCGTCACCTACTGCGCGGTACCCCTCATCGCCAAAGGGCAGATCCAGGGTATACTGGAAGTCTGCCACCGGTCGCCCGTTGATCATAACGGGGAGTGGCTGCAGTTTCTGGAGACCCTGGCCGGGCAGGCCGCCATTGCCATTGACAACGTTGCTCTGGTCGACCAGCTGCAGCGCTCCCACCTGGAACTGATCCTGGCGTATGATTCCACCATCGAGGGCTGGTCGCGCGCCCTCGACCTGCGGGACAAGGAAACCGAAGGTCACAGCCAGCGCGTCACGGAGATGACCCTGCGCCTGGCCCGGGCGCTGGGAATGAAGGAAGAGGAGCTGGTGCATGTGCGCAGAGGAGCCCTGCTGCACGACATCGGCAAGATGGGCGTCCCCGACGGCATCCTGCTGAAGCCCGGGCCGCTTACCCCGGAGGAGTGGGAGATCATGCGCCGGCACCCGCAGTACGCCTACGAGATGCTCTCTCCCATCGCCTACTTGCGCCTGGCGCTGGACATCCCTTACTGCCACCATGAGAAGTGGGACGGCACGGGCTACCCGCGGGGACTGAAGGGCGAACTGATTCCGCTGGCGGCGCGCATCTTTGCCGTGGTGGACGTGTGGGACGCCTTGAGTTCGGACCGTCCCTACCGGCCCGCCTGGCCGCCGGAGAAAGTGCGCGCCTATCTGAAGGACGAGGCGGGCAGGCACTTCGACTCTCAGGTGGTGGATGTGTTCCTGAAGATCCTGGCAGAAGAAGGAGAATGACAGGCGCAGGATTTTGCTTTCCGAAGGAAAAGATGTCCGGGCAAAGTCGCTGTTAAAGGGACGGTGGATTACGTGAACCCGGGCCAGCGAAAAGACGGCCTTCACCGGCTGGTGGACGCTCTACCCGAGGACAAAACTGAAGCGGCCATGAGATTGCTGGAACTTCTGCTCGGGGAAGGCGGCGAACTACTGCCGGAAGGATCGGCGGAGCGACTGAGCCTTCTCGAGCGGGTCGTCGATTCCCTCCCGGACGGCGTCCTTGCCGTTGACCGCGAAGGCAAGGTGGTTGTGTGGAACAGGGCCGTGGAAGAAATGACGGGAGTCAGGAAGGAAGAGATGCTGGGCAGGGGCGAATACGCCTACGCCATTCCCTTTTTCGGGGAACGGATGCCCATCCTCGTGAACATCCTGCTTGGTAACGGCAAGGAGTGGGAGCGGAAGTACGAGAAAATCGAGAGGAAGGGACATGTTCTTGTGGGCGAAGGTTTTGCCCCCTGCGCTTACGACGGCGGGGGGCTTCATTTCTGGACCCTCGTGGCCCCGATCCAGGACGAGAAAGGAAACCTGCTCGGGGCGGTCCAGTGCATCCGCGACATCGGCGAGCGCAAGAAAATGGAGGACGAACTGAGGTACTGCAGCACGCACGACGCTCTCACCGGACTTTACAACCGCGCGTTCTTCGAGGAAGAACTGCGGCGGCTGGAAAAGGACCGTTCCTTTCCCGTCAGCCTCATTCTCTGCGACCTTGACGGTTTAAAAGCGGTCAACGACTTGCTGGGGCACGAACGGGGTGACGAGCTCCTGCGCCGTGCGGCGAAGGTAATCGCGGGTTGCGTCCGCGGGTCCGACGTGGTGGCCCGGGTTGGCGGGGACGAGTTCGCCGTGATCCTGCCGCAAACGGACCGGAAGACGGCGGAAGAGGTGGTCGGGCGCATAATCGAGGCTGTAGAGATGGACAACGCGCAGCACCCGGATCTTCCTTTGAGCGTCTCCGTGGGGGCGGCGACGGCGGAGGACGCTTCGCACCTGCTGCGGGAGACCTACAAAGAAGCAGACGACGCGATGTACATGAACAAGCTTGTCGGCGGAAAAGACCCGCGGGGGGCAGTGATCCGCGCCCTCAAGGCGGTCCTGGCGGAGAAAGACTTTCACAACACGGAGCGCGTGAAAGAGATGGCCTGTCTGCTGGGCGAAGCAGTGGAGCTCTCGCGCGAAGAAATGAACAATCTCCGCCTTCTGGCGGACGTGCACGACATCGGCAAGCTGGGAGTGCCGGATCACATTCTCTGCAAGCCCGGTCCTCTGACGGAGGAGGAAAGGAAGGAAATCGAGCGTCACCCCGAGGTGGGGTACCGCATTGCCCTTTCTTCGGCCGAGCTGGCGCCAGTGGCGGAGCTCATCCGCCAGCACCACGAGCGGTGGGACGGGCGGGGTTATCCCCGGGGGCTGCGCGGCGAGGAAATCCACATTCTGAGCCGCATCCTGGCCATAGCCGACGCCTACGACGCGATGACGTCGGAGTGCCCCTACCGCGATGCCCTGTCGCATGAGAAAACCCTGGAGGAGCTGAAGAGATGCGCGGGGACCCAGTTCGACCCGCACCTGGTGGAGATCTTTACAGCGTTGCTGGCGGAAAAAAGAGGATGACAGCCGCAATCGCGGAACAGCGCCAAAAAAAACAGGCCCCTGTCGACACTGTTTGACAGGGTTTTTCTTGACGTTTTTTCCTGAAAATGGTCTAATTATCTGGTGCGAAAAGATGAAGTTTTTGTGGAGCTAGGCAGGATCATCGTGCGGCTCGAGAGGGCGCGGCACAGGCTTTTGTCCGTCGACCCGGGCGACAAGGAGAAGCTCCTGGCGGCCAGCCGGAAGGTGGACGAGCTGATCATGCAGTATTACCGGGCGAAGTCTAATGCGACAAGAGGATAGCCTTATCGGGCCGGCCGCTGTTTTATTACCGAGGCGGGTTTTCATCCGGGACTGCCTGCGGCCCTGATCCGGTATGTAAGTCCTGAATTTGACCGCAGGTTTTCCTCCTTGCAGCCCAGCAGGGAACAAAAGGCGGGGTTTGCGTATTCAATGTTCAGGTCGAGGTCCGTGAAGCCCCGAAAACGGTAACAGCAGTGGCGGGCGGCAACGCGGGCAGCCGTTCGCTATCCCTGGCTTGTCCCATACGCGCGAACTGAGTAAAAACAGCGGATTGCCAACGTGTTGCCTTACAGGCTAAGGTGTGAGAAAAGCAGCGGCAATGTGGAGGAGGTGCACAATTGTGCTGATTGGAGTCATGCTGCAGAGTTCTGACGCACAAAAAGTTTTTGACTGTTTCCGTTTCGGGAACGCCGCTCTGGCCAACGGGCATGCGGTCGAGGTTTTCCTGATCGGGGACGGCGTGAAGTTCGAGGACATCGAGAGCGATGCCTACGATGTCTTCGGCCAGGCGGCGGAGTTTGTAAAGAACGGCGGGAAAATCATCGCCTGCGGGAAGTGCCTGCAACGACACAACGTAGCCTGTGAGCTGGCCCCCCTGTCCAATATGAAAGAGTTCCTGGATCTCATCGCCCGCGCCGACAAGATGCTGACTTTCTAAAAACAAGAGGCCGGATTGTTGTTCCCGGCCTCGGACTTTCGCTGCGGCCGTTCGCGATTTGGGGCGAACGGCCTTACCTTGTACCTGCGGGATAACGCTGCCGCTATTTCAGGCCCTGGACGAGTATCGCCGTATTGTAGCGGATCAGCTCGAGGTAGTTATTCCGGTCGGGCAGTCCGGGGTCGCCCAGCGGGTCCAGGATCAGCACCTTGCCGCCGAACTCCGCGGCGATGACCTCGGCCGCCTTGCTGCTCAGCTGGGGCTCGGCGAAGATGGTCTTGGCCCCCGTCTTGCGGGCGGTTTCCACAACTTCGGCCAGCCACTTCGCGGGCGGCTCCTGGCCGGGGAACTGCTCGATGACGGCGGCCTCTTTCAGCCCGTACCTCGCGGCGTAGTAGGTCCATGCGTTGTGGAAGGAAATGAAGCTGCGGTTCGTCAGCGGCACGGTTTGCTGCCGGACTTCCTGGTCGAGGGCGGTCAGCTCGTCCTGGTACTTGCGGGCGTTTTGCCGGTAAATTTCCGCGCCTTCGGGGTCGACCTTGCAGAGCCCTTCGGTGACGGCGGGGACGATGCGGTCGCGGGCGATCACCGGGTCGAGCCAGATGTGGGGGTTGGGACCGCCGTGGTGATGATGCCTGGTTTCTTCGGCTTGCTCCTCATGTTTCTCCTGGCCTTCGGTTCCTTCGTGACCTTCGTGGTGGTGCTCTTCCTCGGCCGGCTCAAGCAGCTTTACTCCGTCCGCGACCTTGACGACGGTCACGCTGGGGGCGGCGGAGGTGACGGCTTTGGCCGCCCAATCGTCGAGGTTCGCGCCTATTTGAATGAGCAGGGAAGCGTTGCTCAGCCTCTTTACCTGGTCGGGGGTGGGCTCAAAGGTGTGAGGGCTGGCGCCTGCGGGCAGGATGGTGATCACGTCCGCCCTGTCCCCGGCGATTTGTTTCGTAATATCGGCCAGCGGGAAGATCGACGCCGCGACGATGATTTTATCCTTCTCTGTGCCGGCTCTCGTTCCCGGCTGCTCGGTCGATCCGCAGCCGCCCGCGGCCGCGAGTACTACCGCCAAAAGCGCCACCAGGGTTGAGATCCTGATCCGGATGAGCATAGGATTCCTCCTAAATAATAATATTCCTAATTACACTGATACTACCTGTGCTATGCTAAGTCAAGGAAAAACATTGTCGTATTGGCAGATGAGGTTCAAACCGCCTGTAGTTTAGGTTTCGTTTGAGATTTAGAAGGAGGGAAAGGAGCGGCGTATGGGGTTCAGACTGGTGATTTTGCTGTTGATCGCGGCGCTGGTTTGGTGTCCCGCAGGGTGGGCGCAGGACGGGTCGCAGGACATCGACGAGGGCGAGGTTTTCCGGGCCAGGGTCGTGGATGTCGCCGAAGTGGAGAGCGTCCCGTCTCTGGAACAGCAAACGGACGGTTTTATCAAGGAGACACAGAACGTCACCGTCGAGATCCTTGACGGCCCGTTCAAAGGGCGGGTGCTGTCGGTCGTCAACACCGGCACCGGGCATCTCGCCTACGACATGGTCTTCAAGAGGGGCGACGAGGTGTTGCTGCAGGTGCAAGCGAGCGGGGGCGAGATCGTCGACGCCTATATCGCGGATTACGTGAGGGAGCGCCACCTGGTGTATCTGGCGGTGGCCTTTGTGGTCCTGCTGGCGGCTCTGGGCGGGATAAAAGGGGCTAAGTCCATTGTGGCGCTCGGTATTACCGGCGTCGCCATCGCCACCGTGCTACTGCCCCTGTTGCTCAAAGGCCACAACCCCATCGCCGTGACCGTGCTGGTCGCCGCGGCGGTGACGGCGGTGACCTTTGTGATTATCGGGGGGTGGACGAAGAAGTCGTTGGCCGCCGTCATCGGCACGACGGGCGGGGTCGTCCTGGCGGGGGTGCTGGCCCTGGCGGTCGGCCATGCGGCGCACCTCACCGGCTTCAGCGAGGAAGAAGCCGCCATGCTGATGTACATCCCCCAGGGAGTGGACTTCGACATCAAGGGCCTGTTGTTTGCGGGTATCATCATCGGCGCCCTGGGCGCGGTGATGGACGTGGGCATGTCCATCGCCTCCGCCATGGACGAAATCAAGAAGGTCAACCCGGCGATCAGCCTGATACGCCTTGTGCAGGCGGGAATGAACGTCGGCCGGGACATCATGGGCACGATGGCCAACACCCTCATTCTGGCCTACACCGGCGCGGCTATCCCCCTTATGCTCGTGCTCATGGCCTACCGGACCCCGCTGGTCAAGGTGATCAATTTGGACTTGATCGCCACCGAGGTTGTACGGGCCCTGGCCGGCAGCATAGGATTGATTATAGCCATACCGATAACCGCTGTCGCGGCGGGATTACTCTTGAACCGGGAAGGCGGCGCGTCCGGGAGGAAAAACTGATTGGCGGAGTTTGCGGTCGTTTTTATAAGCATCTTTGTGGAAGCCTTGCCTTTCTTGCTCTTGGGTACGCTGATTTCGGCGGTGGTTACGGTATTCGTGCCCGATGATTTCATCGCCCGGCTTTTCGCCTCCCGTTCCCGGTCCGCCCTGGCGGTCGCCGTGTCGGCGGGCTTTTTGCTGCCCATCTGCGAATGCGGCATCATTCCCATCGTCCGGGGACTCATCCGCAAGGGGGCGCCCGTCTACGCCGGGGTTGCCTTTCTGCTGGCGGCCCCCATCGTCAACCCGATCGTACTGGCTTCGACCTACTACGCCTTTCCCGACAATTTCGCCATAACCTTCCTGCGGGCGGGTCTCGGCATGCTGATCGCCCTGGCCGCCGGCGCCTTTTTTCGTACCTTCTATGCGGGAAACCCGCTGCGCGGCGGGATGTACGTCCTGCCGGCGGCCTGCGCCTGCGGTCACCACCACGGCGCCTCCTGCCAGGGGAGCGGCCGGCCGGGTCTGCTCGGGAAGTGCGGCGACGTAATGCTGCACGCCGGCGACGAGCTGATCGAAGTGGGGAAGTACTTGGTGGTCGGCGTCTTTCTGGCGGCGTTGCTGCGTACCGTCTTGGCCCGGGAGACGCTGCTCGCCGTCGGGCAGGGCGACCTGACGTCGGTGGCGGCCATGATGTTCTTCGGCTACGTGGTCTCCCTTTGTTCCGAGGCCGACGCCTTTGTGGCGGCGGCCTTCAACTACTACTTCAAGGCGGGGGCGCTGCTGGCCTTCCTGGTCTACGGCCCGATGCTGGACCTGAAAAACACCTTTCTCTTATACAGCGTTTTCAAGGGCCGGTTCGTGACGACCCTGATCGTCGTCGTGACCGTCGCGGTTTTAGCCGCGGCCTGGCTGGTCAACATCCTGGCGGGGGAGGCGACGGCGCATGTTTAACGCTATGGCCGTTCTGCGGTGCCTGGCGCTCTTGGTTCTGGCCTGGTGGGTCGACGGGCTCGCGGACTCCGGGATGGTTGCCGCCCTGGTGCACCCGCGTTTCTTCCCGGCCGTTTCGCTGGCGGCGGGGGCGCTGTTTTTCCTGGCCCTGTTCCAGTGCCGGCGGTTTACGAAGCCCGAAAAGCTCAATGCTTGGAGTATCGCGGGCCTTTTGCTCATTCTGAGCCCGGTGCTGATCAGCGCCGTGCTCCCCGTCGGTTACCTGGGCGCACAG
This sequence comes from Bacillota bacterium, assembly GCA_036804525.1. Lineage (GTDB taxonomy): Bacteria > Bacillota > Desulfotomaculia > Desulfotomaculales > JASEER01 > JBFLVT01. The sequence continues at coordinate 16,281 of DAIRSE010000018.1, forward strand.
ACCATCGAAAAACGCGGGCTGACCGTCGCACCGGCGGGGGAATACGGCGGGGCGGAGGCGGAAAGGTTTTCTCGCAACGACGCTGAGGGCGTCATCGAAATACGCGAAGAGAACTTCGCCGCCGCCTTAAAGGAGATCACGCACGACAACCCGGCGCGGCACCTGGGCAAGAGGGTCGTTATCAGCGGCATGGTGCACCGGGACAAGGGGATGCGGGACAACCAGTTCGCCGTGACACGCCTGTTGCTCATCTGCTGCGCCGCCGACGCTGTTCCCGTCGGCCTGATTTGCGAGTCCGAGGATGGCTGTCCCGTCGCGGAAGGCGCCTGGGTCAGGGTCGAGGGGACGCTCGGGGAAGGTGTTTACATGCAGAGGCCGCTGACGATCCTAAAAGTCACCGCGGTGGATGCGATCGAACCCCCGCCGCAGCCGTATGTCTATCCCCCCGGTGCTTACCGGCCGGAATGACCGGCCATCCCCTTTCAGCTTGGCGGAACGTTCCTCTTTCCGGCGGGCATGCCGTCCACGCCGACCGCGAGGTAGGTCACGAGCCCGGCCAAGGCCATGCCCGCCGAGGCCAAAAACATCCCGCCGTAGCCGGTGAACTGTGCCAGCAGGCCCAGAGCCACGGCTCCAACGCCTATGCCCAGGTCGAAGGACGCGGTGAAGGTCGCCTGCGCGGCCCCGCGCCGGGTGGGCGCGCAAGTCGCGACGGCCAGGGCCTGCAGGGCCGGGTGCAGCGATCCGAAGCCCAGGCCGCCGACGACCGCCGCCCCCAGGAACGCGGCAAGACTGTCAGCCAGCCCCAGGATGACCATCGAAATGCCCAGGAGTAAGAACCCGGGGACGAGCACAACCCTGTGCCCGCAGCGGTCGAAGAGCGCTCCCATTGTCGGTCTCGTCAACAACAGCGTGACGGCGTAGGCCGTGAAATACACCCCGGCGTTAGCGATGCCGTGCTCCGCGGCGTGCAGGGCGATAAAGGTTGCGACGCCGCCCCAGATGAAAGTGGCGAAGGACATCAGCAGCGCCGGCTTGACGGCGGTCGGCTCCCACAGCGCCGGCGGCGGCGCGCCCTGTCCTCTGCGGACCTCGGGCAGGCGAACAACAAAGATCAGCAGCGAAGCCAGAGCGGCGAGTACGGCCGAAGCCCAGAAAAGATTGGGGAAGCCGAAGCGGTTGACGACGGCAAAACCCACGGCCGGTCCGAAGGCCATGCCCAGGTTGGCGCCCAGGCCGAAAAAGCCCATCCCTTCGCCCCGTCGGGGAGGCGGAACGAGATCGGTGGCCGCCGTGGCCGCCGAGACGGTCAGGACGCCCCAGCCGGCGCCGTGCACGACGCGCAGCATCATCAAAAGAGCGATGGAAAGGGCCCAGTTGTAGCCGGCGACGGCCAGCACGAAGACCAGTGTCCCGGCCAGCCAGATGCCCCGCCGCCCGTACCGGTCCAGCCCCAGGCCCGTCCAGGGGCGGAGCGCGACGGAGGAAACGGTGAAGATCCCGGTGACCAGGCCGATGACGGCCTGGTTTCCGCCCAAACGGTCGACGTAAACGGGGATGGTCGGCATGAGCATCTGAAAGCTGATAAAGATCGCGAGGTTGAACAGGCAGACGAGGGCGAAATCCCGCGTCCAGAGGGAAGGGCGCTTTTGCGGGGTTCCGTCGGGTACAGCAGGCGAACTGTGGGGGTTTGCGGCCAAAACTAACGCTCCTCTTCTCCAAAAATTGTTGTGACAAATATATGTCCGCTGCTTACCGGCTGTCAACCCCTCAGTCCGGCTCTAAGGACCTTAAGCCCTTCCCAGGTCGAGGTCCCATCGTTCCTCGACCAAATGCCGCCCCCATACGTCGTGCTCTTTCCTATCGGTTAGCTGAAAGCCAAAGCTCTGGTAAAGATGCCGCGCCGCGTGTAAGGCGTCGAAGGTCCAGAGAAAGACCTTGGCGAACTGTCTTTCCCGGTAAAAGTTTATAGCCTCTGCCATCAGTCTCCTGCCCACACCCCGGCCCCGGAAGCCGGGCTCGACCAGGAACCAGCGGAGCTGGGCCGTGTTGCCGCCCCTTCCGACGATAGCGATGGAGCCGACGATTTGACCGTCATACTCCGCAAGCCACAAACGGTCGGTTACACTGTCGTAGTTCTCCAAAAACTCAACCAGGCCCCGGGCGACGTAATAGTCAAAAGTCAGGTCAAACCCGTACTCTTTGGCGTACAAGACCCCGTGCCGGTAGGCGACGTAACCTATGTCGCCCGGCCGGTGCGTGCGGATGGTCACCGAACTGTCAATGGAACTGTCGGGTTGGTCCGACAAAACGGCTTCTATTCTTGCCATGCTTTTTACCAGCGCTGCCTGCCGGTCTCCGGACAGGGAGCCGATCAGCTTGGCGATTTGCCGATCCGCGCTCTCATTGAGTTTGGCAAGGACGTCCCTTCCTTTTCTGGTTAGATGAAGAAAATGAAACCTCCCATCGCTAGCGGATTTCTCCTTAAAAATAAGGTTTTGCTTCTCAAACTTCTTGAGCATTCTGCTGAGATACCCGGGGTCGATTTCTAAGAGCTCGATTAGCTTGGTGGCAGTGCAACCCCTGGTGTTGGCGATCTCGAAAAGCACGCGGGCTTCGGTCAGGGAAAAAGGGCTGTCAAGGATATGACGGTCCAGCAGACCGAGAATTCTCGTGTAAAACCTGTTGAACCTGCGCACGCGGGCGATCGTCGAGGTAGCCGGGCAACTGGTCATTGGCAAAACCTCCTTGTCCGGAACATAGCACCAATAGTTGACTAAGTCAAGTATCTAACAAAAAAATAATAAGCCCCTTCCAAGAAGAAAGGGGCTTACCGGTTTAGCGGGACTTACGTTGTTACTCTCCCTCTTCCTGAGGCTTGAACTTGCTGAGCACCTCGGGGATCATTTCCGCCAGCTTGGCCAGGCTCCCCTTGTTGGCCAGGGAGTAAACCTGCACATTATCCCCCTGGATGATGAGCAGCGCGGAAGGGGTAAGCTTCATGCCGGCGCCGGCGCCGGTGCCTTTGCCTCCCTGGTGCTTCTCGTCCTGTCCCTCGCCGCTGCCCATCCCGAAACCTACGCTGGCGGTCACGATGGGGATGATGGTCGTGTTGCCGCTGACAATCGGCTCGCCGACGACGGTCTTGGTCGAGATAAGGTTTTCCAGACGGGATACCAGGGCGTCAATGTCTTCCTTAAACATATTGTGCAGCCTCCTTTGGTTTTCTTCTGATGAATTTCGTTTTCAGTAGGGTCCACCAAAGCCTCCGGACCGGTTTGGCCAGGAGAAGGCGTATGGTCAACCACAGAATCACAATCGGTATGATCCGGCCGGACGTTTCCCCGGCCACATCGAGAATCGGCCCGTCGAAGTCGGGGCCCAGGTCGAGGTTCAGGTGCTCGGCGTGCAGTGCGGCGAAAAGCCCGGCCAGCAGCCCCGTAAGGGCCGGGTCGTCGGTACCGTACGTTCCCGTTACCTGTAACCGGAGCCGTAGGGACCTAAAAAGTGTTTTGAGGTATACTAGAGCTACGGCCAGCAGCTTCCTGCTCAGTACCGTGCTGACCATTGAAAGATCGAACCAGTGTCTTTCACGCTTCCGTCCGGCTTTCTTCCCGGGTGTCTTCGCCTTGACCGTGGGGGGCTTCCTGCGGGGGGTGGGAAGGCCCATCCCGGCCAGCCGTAACCGGATCGACGTCTGCCTCCCGGCAACCCCGACCGTGGCTGCAAGCAACCCCCAGCCCCAGGTAAGCTTTCCCTCCAGCCGCCGCTTATCCTGAGCCAGCCGACCCCGGGCCTCAAACGCCAGCGGCACGCTCAGCAGCCCGACCGGCAGCAGGATCAGTATCAAGATCAGCACTATCCATCCGCTCAACGCCGGTTACGCCTCCCGCCGGTAATCATGCCTGCTACGGATAAACCACCCCGGACGATCACGGGCAGCCCGCGTCCGGTAACCCTGACCAGGCGCCCTAGTTGGCGCGGTCCGGGAATCCGGGATACGCCGGCCAATACCGGCTGCCAGGCAAGCTTTTGGGCCTCCCAGAGTCCGGTTCCGGACGGTTTTTCAGTCTCTCGTCTGGCCGCCTTGGCCCTGGCGATGGCCTGCTGCCTGATAAAAGGAAGCTCTGCCGGGACCTCCGTCTCTTCGTCCTGTTCGAGCTCCAGCCAGAGCAGTCTCAGCCGGGACAGTTCCTGCCTGCAGGCAGGGCAAGAGCCAAGGTGGCGGCGCACCGCTTCCGCTTCCACCGGTTCCAGCTCGCCGTCCAGGAAAGCCTGCAGGGCCTCGATGCCGCACTCCATGACTATTCCTCCCATCCGTAAACGCCTGCCAGTTCGCGCCGCAGCCGCTGTCGAGCCCGGAAGAGGTGCGTCTTTACGGTGCCCAGCGGCAGATCGGCGGTCGCCGCTATTTCCTCGTAGCTCAACCCCTCCTGGTGCCGCAGGACGAGCACCAGCCGCTGCTGGGGCGGCAGCCGGCTCACCGCCTGCCGGATTACCTCACGGGCGTCTTGCCATTCGGCGGCTGCCGCCGGGTCGTCGGCTTGCCCGGCAAGGGTGTCTTTGAGCACCATATTCTCGGTGACAGGCTGCTCCAGGGAGACTGTCTCCGGTGCGCGCCGCCGGAGGCAGTTCAGGCAGGCGTTCACCGTGACCTGCCGCAGCCAGGGTTTGAAAGGACGGCCGGGCTGGAACTTGTCGAGTCCGGTCAGCACTTTGACGAGTGTTTCCTGCGTAAGGTCCAGGGCGTCCTCCCGCGAGCCGCTGATCCGGAAGCACAGCCGGTAGACATAGGCTTCGTAGCGGGCCAGCAAGAGCCGGCAGGCGTCATCGTCGCCATCCCGGCAGCGGATGATCAGGTTGTGGTCCGCGTTGGTGTCCACCGGTCTCCTCCTTTGGGGCTTCAACTATCTATTAACCTGTCCGGCGCAAAAAGTTTCGGTTTCTGAAAAAGAAACTTTCGCCGGTCACATACCAAGCCCCTTGCCGGGGACAAGGGGCTTGACTGAGAGTTTTCCGTTTAGGTCCTTTGACGTTCCGCCAGATTTTTGTCACAACCAGGCCGGATAGGTGCAGCCGCTCCCGGCCGCTCTCCGGAGTGGCCGCTTTCGGATGGCGGACCGGAGACGGCGGACGACCGGTCATCGCCTCTGACCAGCGACGTCACCACACCCAGCAGGGCAAGGAACGCTCCGACGAGGAAGGCGTCGTGCATCGCATAGGTGAACGACCGGGCGGACAGCGTTTCTCCCGCCAGGCCGGACTTTTCCAGCGCGGCAAGGTGGGCGGCGTGCCGGGCGGCGAATACCGCTCCCGCCACCGCGATGCCCATAACCATGCCGACATTACGCATGGTTGCCAGCATCCCGGAGGCGATCCCCAGGCGGTGCCGTGGCACCGAGCCCATGATGGCGCTGTTGTTGGGCGACTGAAACAGCCCTACGCCGAGGCCCAGGACCCCCAGGCTTAAAGCCACTGTCGGCAGCGGTGTCGTAAGCCCGATCCGGCTGAGCAGGAACAGGCTTACCGTGATCAGCGCCATACCGGTGGAGCTCAAAAGGCGCGAGCCGATGCGGTCCGACAGCGTACCGCTGACCGGGGCGAGAAAAACCACGACGAGCGGGCCGACCATCATCAATAGACCCGCCTGCTGCGCCGGCAGATGCCGGACATCGAGAAGGTAGAAGGGGAAGAGGAAGAATACCGAGAACTGGGCCATAAAGTTTAAGAGGGCCGAGGCGTTGGCCGCCGAAAAGAGCCTGTTTCTGAAGAGCGACAGGTCCAGCATGGGCTGGGGGACTTTCAGCTCGACGCGGATGAACAACGCCAGTGCGGCCGCGGCCGCAGCCAGGAAAACGAGGCTCCGGAACGAGTCCCAGCCCCATTCTTGCCCTTTGCTCAAGACAAGAAGCAAAAGGGTCAGCCCGGCGGAAAAGAGGCCCGCGCCGAGGAAGTCGAAGGTCTGCCGGGATGGTTCTCTCTTCCAGGCCAGGATGTAAGCCGCCCACAGCGTGCCGAAGAGCCCGATGGGCACCGTCAGCAGGAAAACGGCCCGCCAACCGAAGTAACCGACCAGGAGCCCGCCCAGAGCCGGTCCGGCGGCCAGGGCGGCGGCGACGATCATGCCCATGATGCCCAGGGCCTTGCCCCGTTCACGAGGAGGAAAGGCCGCGGTAATGATCGCCGGCCCGATGGCCATCACCATCCCGGCGCCGATCCCCTGGAGGATGCGAAAAGCGATCAGCATTTCAATACTCGTGGCGAACCCGCACAGAGCCGAACCCACGGTAAATACGGCGAACCCGGTGACGTAGACCGGCTTGTGGCCGAGCATGTCGCCCAGGCGGCCGTAAGTCAGCAAAAGACTGCTGATGACCAGGAGAAAGGCCATGACCACCCATTCGGCCGTGGGCAGGCCGACCTTAAAGTACGAAGTAATGTCGGGCAGCGCGATGTTTACAATGCTGCCCATCAGCGGGGCCATGAAGTTGCCGACGCCTACCGCCGCCAGCGCGCGCCACTTATAGCCGTCGGGATATTGCTCCAAACGTGCTGTTATCAAGTCTTCGCATCCCTTCTTGCGGGTCTTGCCTTACCATTTTATCCGATACCAAGGACAATTGCTTGTCGTTGCAACTTTTTCGCCGAAAAGCCCGCAACTCCTTTTGGGCTATTCAGGAATGATGCACTCACCTCAAATACCTCTATGGCGAGGAGCCCTTGCTCAGCGTTACGGAGCTTGCTGAACCGGGAACGAATGAAGAAGTGGAGGATGATGACCGGGAATAGCATAATATGCCATTGCAAGCAGGAGTTCCCTGGTTTTTTGTCGAATAACTGTATCCATTAGCAAAAGCAGGGAAGTGTTCCGGGTTTGTCCGCATCGGACTTTGCCCAACTCAAGGACTTCTCTTTCGCCCGCTACCGGGTCGTCCTGGAGGCCGGGGAGCGGGGCCTCCTGCTGCCGCCTTACAAGGGCTCGACCCTGCGCGGCGGCTTCGGCCGGATCTTCCGGCGCATCGCCTGCGCCCAGCGCCGTGGCGACTGCCGGGGCTGCATGCTTAAGGAAGCTTGCCCCTACGCCTACGTCTTCGAAACCTCGCCGCCGGGAGACACCCGGGTCCTGAAGAACCTCGAGGCCGTGCCGCGGCCTTTTATTATCGAACCCCCTCTTGAAACAAAGTGCGAGTACGCGCCGGGCGAGAGCCTTACCTTTGGCCTTGTCCTCATCGGGCGAGCGGTCAACTACCTGCCCTATTTTATCGTCTGCCTGGACGAGCTCGGCCGGGAAGGACTCGGCAAGGGCCGCCGTCCGTGTCAGTTGCGGGAAGTGCAGGCCCTTGGCCCGGATGGAGCTGTCTTCACCGTCTTTCGCTCCGACGACCGCACGGTACGCCCTGCCCCAGCCAACATCACCGGCGCCGACATCTTTGAACGCGCCCGCCAGGCCGGCGAATGCACCCGCATCGAACTCGAATTCCTCACGCCGACCCGCTTAAAACACCGGGAACGCTGGGCGAACCGCCCGGACTTCCACATCCTGGTCCGCGGGCTCCTGCGCCGTATTTCGTCCCTGGCCTATTTCCATCATGGCTGGGAATGGCAGGCCGACTTCGCCGGCCTGATCGCCCGGGCCGAGGCCGTCAACACCGCACAGTCGTCCACCCGTTGGGTGGACTGGGAACGCTATTCCGCGCGGCAGGATACGCGGATCGCCCTGGGCGGCCTCGCCGGGTCCGTGGTGTATGAGGGAGACTTAACGGAGTTTCTGCCGCTGGTCTTTCTCGGAGAGTACCTGCACGTCGGCAAGGGCGCCGTCTTCGGGCTGGGGAAATACGTAGTCAGGCTTTGAAGAGCGCACGTTTAACCGCCGATTCTGAACCGCCCAAAAAAAATTTTTTGTACGTTGACAGCTTATGTCCGCGGGGAGGTTTATGATCGGAGCATACAATCAGGCCGTCTGACCCCGTAAATCTTGGGGGGATTGCTCTTGGTCCCGCGACTTGTGCGTGCCGTTGGCAAGGTCATCTTCTACTCCATCGCCGCAGCCGTTTCAGCCGTCGTTTTTTCACCGCTCCTCCTCGTCATGCTGCTAATCCTGATCGGACTCCTTGCCTGTATCGCCGTTCTTTTCGGCCTGGCCCTCGGCCTCGCCGCCATCCCGGCAGCGATTTTTCACTCCCTGTTCGGCCTGCCGTTTGCGTTTTGGATGTGTTTGACGGGCACGGGGGCGGTGCTGATGACCATAGGGATGCTGGCGACGGCCTTCGGTGAAAGCGGCCGGACGCCTTTACATACGCCACAGACCGGTACAGCGCAGACCGGTTCGGGCCCGTCCCCTCTGCTGAGCCTTTTCTTGGGCCTCTGGCTGGCCGGACAGATGTCGGAAAGGGAATGCGGGAGGGGCGAAGGGTAGGGTAATTCTGTTAGGTCAATTCGCTGGCAAAGCCTGATTAAGGTTGTCCCCTATTCATCGGGTCAAATGAGATGACTTCAAGACTTAGATTCTTTCAGTCTCCTTATTTAGTAACGGAATGGTTACAAAGAAAATGAGGACTGGACAATGCCCATATCCTAGAATGTCACGGCAGAATATCACGGCATGGACAGGCACATCCCACACCTTTTTACATATAGATATCTTCAAGAATCTGATTAGGGTGTGGTGAAGCGTGAAAGCTATATCCCTTCTCTTAAGTCTAGCAATTGTACTTCTTTTAATGACTTGCTTGGTCTTGGCTCTCAATTAGTTAGAGAATATGCCAACTTTCCTTATATATGCTTGGAGGTCGCAGGCAGAATGAGCCTATTCGACGAGCTCAATCGGCTCTTCCGTAAACTTATGGCTGACCCGACGCTTTCGCTGTACGACTTTCAGTTTCGGACAGCGAACGAGTTATTGGACGGGCGGAGTGTTATCCTTCGTGCGCCAACCGGTGGAGGCAAGACGTGGGCGGCGCTTCTTCCCTTTCTTTATTCAAGGCATGTTGGTGAACCCATCAGTGATAGGGTCTTATATGCTTTGCCGTTAAGGTCCTTGGCGTCACAGCTTTACGCTTCGACCCTGGCGTCTTGTTCCAACGCGGGCTGGTCAGTCAGTGATGAGCCTGGCCAGCGCGAGGTGGGGCAGCTTACAATTACGCTCCAGACCGGGGAGCGACAGAACGACCCGTTTTTCTTGGGAGACATCGTCTTCACAACGATTGACCAGTTGCTTTCTTCCTACTTACTGACTCCGGTATCGCTTAATCCGCGTTTGGCAAATATGAATGCCGGCGCCTTGGTCGGAAGTCTTGTCGTCTTCGATGAGTTTCACCTGCTTGACCCCGAGCGCTCAATGTTAACCGCCATTGAAATGCTTGACCGCCTGCGGCCCTACTGCAGGTTTGTGCTGATGACGGCAACTCTGTCAGACCAGGCGGTAACGTGGTTGGCCCAACGCTTGAACGCCGTTGTGGTTGACCCCGGTGATGCTGAAATCGCGCAAATCGACGGCGGAAAGAAGCACGGTGCTACCCAACGTATGTGGTTGATCGAGAGAGAACCGCTGACTGCACAAAAAGTTGTAGATTACCATTTGACCGGTAGGCATCACCGGACCTTGGTTTTAACCAACACGGTAAACCGAGCACAGGATTTCTACAAAGAGTTGCTGCGAGTTAAGCCCAATGATATCAATGTCTGCCTGCTACACTCACGGTTTTATCGTGAAGATAGGGTGGACAAAGAGAAACAGGTTATTGCCCGGCTTGGTAAACTAAGTCAGGATCTTCCAGAGAATTTCATCCTTGTCAGCACCCAGGTTGTTGAAGCAGGCATGGATTTCTCTGTCGATTGCATCCACACTGAACTAGCGCCGGCAAACAGCTTAATCCAGCGTGCAGGACGCTGCGCCCGCTACGGTGGGAAAGGTACAGTCAAAGTTTACCCGGTTGATGATCCGGCGCCCTATTCGTGTAAGGAAGTGGAGCGAACCCTAGCCGTGTTGGCTCCGTTGTCTGAGAAAGTGTTTTCTGCGGCCATAGAACGGGAGGTTGTGAATGCTGTTCACGGCTCGGTTGAGAGCGAAATCCTGAGGCGGTTTAACCTTGGCGTTTGGCGGAAGAAGACGAACCGGGCGATGGATGGGCTTCTAGCGACCGCGGCAGAGGAACTGATTCGTGATGTCAACAGCATCAACATTCTGGTCACGTCGGATCCGGAAGCGATACGTTTTGATCTGCCTGATCGCTGGCCTGAAATGCTCTCCGTGCCTGTCACGACCTTGCGTGGTTTTCTAAAACACACTAAACCCCAGGATAAGAATACCTGGGTGATAGCCGTACCCCGGCCGCCGGATGACGATAGCGAGGGCGACATGGGTCTCCGCTTCCGTTGGGAACGGTTTGTTGCGGACCCGCCCTTGGCATGGCTGGTTGTCATCAACCCTGTCTATGCCTGCTATATCCCTGATCTTGGGCTAAGATTGGGCGAGGCCGGACAAGAGATACCGTTTCGCTACATTCCGCGAAATGCTCAACAGCGCTATCGTTATCATTGCGAAACAATGGTCCAGCATGTCCAGACTGTACTGAAAGAGATGGAAGAGTTAAGTACAAGATGTGCTTGTGCGCGGCAGTTTTTGGTACAGGGCCTTGGCATCCGACAAGAGACGATCAAGATTGCTGAACGGCTTGCTATTATCTTTCACGATGTTGGTAAGCTTTCCGAAGAGTGGCAGCAGCCGGTTCGGGCCTGGCAGAAATTTAAGACCGGCCGATTACCTGATGAATCTCTCGCTCACTCCGACTACGACCCGGAAAAAGACTGGCACGAACTGTGTAGGTTTCCGAAACGACCGAACCATGCGCTTGAAGGTGCCTATGCTTCTCACGATTATCTTTATAACGTTTTTACGGAATGTGGCGGCGTTGCGGCCTCTGTACTCACGGCTATTGCGCGCCACCATAAAGGCCACGCCAAAACATTGGGACGCTTTAAGCTAATACCTGATGCTTCTTCTACAATCAATGATCTGTTGGCGGCTTCACAACTCCCGCAGATCGACGGTTTGCGCGACCGGCCTACAGATATTGACTTCGGGAAAGGTGGTGAGTTTTCCAAGGAATTGCTCGCGGCATCGCGTGAAGAAGATCAAGAATGGCTGCCCCTCTATTGGTACATCGTCCGTTTGTTGCGTCTGGCTGATCAGGCAGGCAGCGCGAAAGGAGGGAGAGAGTGAGATTTGAGGTTCCCAAGTATACTATGACCTATGCCGATACGCTACGTGCGGTAGGCCTAGCCAGTCTCCTTGAGGAAATCACGGGTAAAGGCGTGCAGGTGCAGGATTGTGGCGACCGCTTCCTTTTAGACACCAGCGAGCTACCTCCTTTTGAGCAATGGCCGCCGATCAGCCCGGGATACCCTTTTATATATCTCAAGACTGATGGCGAACGGCCGCCGGGCAACGTCCTTGATTACGAAAGAGAGAAGGAGCGCGCTGACCAACTAAAGGACTTCCGCCGGGCCACCGGCAAGAAACGAGATGCCGTTATGCGTGTGCTTGCCGAACAAGGCCTCGTCGAACCGCCTCAACCAGCGACCGAGTACGGGATGGCACTGTTTTTGGCGTCGATGCGTAAAGGCTGGTCATCCGACAAGCAACTCTACCTTTGGCTTATGGAAGATCCTGAGCGCACGTCCTTATGGATAGCCAAGAACCTTGGAGTGGTCGTCTCTGAGGAAATAGATGCCCCCGCCGTGAGTAATAGCCAAGTCTTCAACCCGATCTCCGGCAAGGGTGTGCATCGGCCCAAGCCGGACTCGACAACGCCCGGCAGTATCTCGGACAAGGTGCTTGATCCTTTCGCCGAGTGGTTAAAGTTCCGTGGAGCCTACCGCGCAATGCTCCCCTATAGGCAGGATAGTGACTTCAAGGTGTTTGTTATCGAACCGGCGGACATTAGGTTAAGCCAACTTGAAACCCTACGCGGAGAGCTTCTGCAGCGTAACCTTTGGGGTGGTATCCGCCTGGATATTGAGGCGGCTTTGTATCTTACACAGTTGCTGATTCAGCATTCGGACGTGCTGGGGAACAGCATTGCTCTTCACAGGAGGAGACCGGCGGAGGTTATTCGCGGGTTGCACCAGGCTTATTTTCAGAGTCTCGGGACGGCGGCGGCTCTGATGAACTACTCGTTTACTACGTTACCGTCCTGGTTCCCCATTAACGATCGGGACGATGCCAATGCCTTTATCGCAGTCATCCGTGAGCACATCGGCGATAAGCAGCGCGACGGAGTCACAGGCTGTCTGCGTTCCCTCCGCGAGGATCGTTCGGGGGATGTTCCGGCGTTGCAGCAATACCGCAAGTGGCTGATGACAGGCGACCTTATGGATTTTCTGGAGTTCTGCTACCGGTTTGCCCTGCATCTAGTAGGGCAATGGGGGCAAAACGAGTGGGCGAGAGCTATGACCACAATTGGGTTGGACACAATTACGGGGAGGGGGTACCAGATGCAAGATATCACTGGAACAGAGGGCTTCAACAGTATCGCTATGGCTATCAGATCGGCGACGGTGTATGCCATAGCATCGCAGCAGAAGAAGCAGTCACCGCGGCGTGAGGTCCGCTTTGGGTTGGCACAGAAGTGGAAACAAAAAATGAAAGCGGGTAAGGAAGAGTTTGTGGCCGCGCTGTGCGAATTTGTCCAGGAATATAATTGGGAAAGCGAAAAAATGGATGGTGGCGTTCCCAAACACCACAAAGTAAAGACTCAACATCTGGATGAAATTATTGAACTAATTGACAAACGTGGTGCGGAATTGGTAGGTATGCTTCTGTTAGCCTATGGTTACGCCAAGACAGCCAAGGCAGATTCTCCTGACGACAATTTTCAGGAAGACTGAGGAGGGACTTAGATGAGGCTGCATTCACTTGCGATATCGGGTGTTGTTACTTTAAATCTTCACGCCCTAAACAACGAGGGCTCTGAAGGAAACACCATGATGACCCGTATGGTTGAAATCGTGGATGAAAGCGGAAACTTGCAGACTGTTAATGCAATTTCCGGGGATATGTTTAAGCATATCCAGGCTGAGCACCTTTTCCAGGAGGCAAAACTGACCGGGCTTCCGTTATGTGCTGGATGCTCCCAGTTTGACGCCAACCGTATCGCCCGAGATTTTGACTTAGCTGCACAAGTAGAGAAGAGCAAGGAATATGCCGAAGCCAAGAAGAACGGCAAGATGGACTCATACAATCTTAGCCAAGTGCTTAAGGCTTGCGTCATCGACGACTGCGAAGGTATCCTCCTTACCGGCTGGGCCGGTTCAAAATCCTTGGCGCGAAAGTCATGCATCGAGTTTGGGTGGGTCGTGGGCCGTCCTGAGAACACGCGTACCGAAGCATACATTCATGCTAAATATGTCCCAGAAGGTCGTGGCGCAGGATCAGGGTCCGAACAGAACCTCGGCCAAAACCTTTTCCACCGCCCGGCATCGAGCGGTCAGTACGCCGTGGTCCTTAATGTTGATCTGTACCGGGTTGGGCGCAACGACATAACGCTCGAGTACGATCTTGGTAGCGAGGAAAGGAAAAAGCGGGTACAGGCCCTCTTAAGAAGCGTACTTTACACGTTTATCAAACCGACGGGTGCACATAGGAACACCCAGCATCCTCACATTGTAGATTTTCGTGGGGTTGTAGCTACCTCTGCAAGTTCTTTGCCTGCGCCGACGGTAAGCGCCTTGAAGAAGGGCTATGACCGGGAGATCGAGGTGATAACTCGTAATTTGAACAGCCTATTCGACGCGGAACATATACAGATCAGCCGGTTTGAAGGGCTTGGAGATTACAGCAGAGTAATGAGTGAGATTATTAAAGCTGTTGAACCCTGGGGGGATTAGGGTGGCTAATCACGCCGACAGTTCTTGGCTGATTCTGCGTTACGAACCAACGAGCCTGTTCTCCTTACGTATGACCCACGCCACCAACAAGGGCGGTAAGACTCTGCTGGTTCCCACTCCCTACGCTGTGAAGTTGGCGCTTATCGACGCTTGTTTTAGGATGTATGAAGGGGAGACAGCGGTCGCCAAGGCGAGATGGGTGTTTGACTTGATTAAGGGGCGCCAGATTCGGATTGGGCCTCCAAGAGATTGTGTGGTCCAGAATACGTTCATCAAAATCAAACAAGAGGAGCGCGGAGCTGCTAAGGGTATTTACGCCCCGACAATTGCCTATCGCGAATTCTGTTTCTACGCTGGTCAACTGAAAATCGCGCTGGTAGTTGATGGTCTAACGGATGATGAAATTGACGACTTGAAAAAAGTAGCGGCCAGGGTTAACTACCTTGGAAAGCGGGGCTCGTTTATGCAGTTCTTAGGGGCGGAGTATCATAAAGGTAGATTGCCTAAAGGCTATAGTTGCCCGGAAAGTGAAGCCGATATCGTCGGCGGGGGCTACAGGGCTACTAACTATCTAGACGACTTCGGTGAAGCGCTTGTACGAGACAGGGATGGATTTGACCGGATCAACACGTATTCTACTAAACCATCAGGATTGGGTACCTTTCGCGTCTTGATTCCAACCTTGCTACCCTACCGGTATTCATCAAGCAGCAAGCACTATACGCATTTCAGGTGTGTAGGGTGTTAGGATGGAGTCCATTACTTTTTAAGCAGTAGTCTCAGGGATTTTGATGAGTTCATCGAAGCGCTTGGACAATACCTTGGGAATGAGGAGTAGTACGATGTCAGGCAACCTTGACATCCATCAGGCTCTTGAGTTCTTGGCTGCGAAGCTGCAGGAGCGTCCGGAGATTGTTTTCGCCTACCTGCACGGTTCGGCGCTGGAGCGTCCCGACTTCAACGACCTGGACGTGACCGTATACGTCAATCCCGCGGCGGTGGCGAAAGATAAGGCCTGGACTACGAGATGGCGGTGGGCGTTGAGCTGGAAATGGCTTTGCGCTTCCCGGTCGACGTTCGCGTGCTGAACTATGTCCCGTCGTATTTTGCTTACCATGCCTCCCCCATGCGCGGGCATATCTGCGGGATGTTCTGGGGCTGGGACAGCAGAAATGAACTAGTGTCGCATAACCACTAATTTTGCCGAAAAACCACTAGTTTCGCCCAAATATTGCGGTTTGCCGTCAAATGCTGGTAAAATACACCTCACCATACAAGTATTGTGGCGGGAGGTGTGGCTTACCAGTGCATCTTGTCGTTGAGGACTTCGGCGTTTCCCTGGGCAAGAAGAGCGAGCGGTTGCTGATCAAACAGAAGGGCCAGGTAATCAGCGAGACGCCTTTTCGCGACATCGAACAGATCACGATCGCCAGCAACGGGATCTCTCTGTCGTCCGACGTCATCCACGAATGCAGCGAGTACGGTATCCAGATCAGCTTTCTGTCTTTCTCTGGCAGGCCTTACGCAAAGCTGACATCGCCCAACCTGGTCGGAACGGCCCAAACCCGGCGCCAGCAGCTTTTGGCCTACCTGGACGAGCGGGGAGTCGGCTTAAGCAAAGCTTTCGTCGAAGGCAAGATCAAAAACCAGGCCAATGTACTGAAGTATTTCGGCAAGTACAGGCGCGCCAGCGATACCGCCAAGTATCAGGCTCTTTCCGCCGTGCTGACGCAGCTGGATAAGGCCAGGGCCGACCTGGCCGGTATCGACGGGGCTTCGGTGGACCAGGTCCGGGGGCAGCTCCTGGCCGTGGAGGGACGGGCAGCCCACCACTACTGGCAGGGTATCGGGCTGCTCCTGGAAGGGAAGGCCGATTTTCCCGGCCGGGAGCGGCGCGGGGCGACCGACCCGGTCAACTCCGCCTTGAATTACGGCTACGGCATTTTGTACAACCAGGTGTGGAGCGCGGTGCTGCTGGCCGGTCTCGACCCGTTCGCGGGCTTTTTGCACACCGACCGGCCGGGTAAGCCCAGCCTGGTGCTGGACCTCGTCGAGGAGTTTCGCGCCCAGGTCGTGGACAGGATCATTGTGGCCATGGTCAGCAAGGGCGCCGAGATTGCCATGGAAGAGGACCGCCTGGCGGCGGAGACGCTGCGCGACCTGCGCCGGCGCGTAATGGAGCGGCTGGACGCGGAAGAGAACTATGAGGGCAAGAAACACCGGCTGAAGTCGATCATTCAGCGGCAGGCCAGGCGTTTGGCGGGTTACCTGCGGGGCGACGGCAACTACCGCCCCTTCGTGGGGGGTTGGTAGAGTGCAGACGCTGGTCATCTACGACATCGTCTCCGACCGCATCCGCAAGAAAGTGATGGAGGCCTGCAAGGATTACGGGCTGGCGCACATCCAGTATTCAGCTTTCTTCGGCGACCTTAACCATAACCTGCGGGAGGAGTTGGTCGCCCGCCTCACGCGCACGCTGGGAAGACACGAGGGCAAGATTATGATCTGCCCCGTTTGTGACAAAGACCTGCGCCTCAAGAGGGAGATTGAGGTCTTTGGTGCGACGGACAGGATGAGCGACGAGGCGGTCGTGGATTACCACCTGGCCAAGGCGAGAAGAGCCGGCGGGAAGAAGGCCAAGGCGGGATGATCTTCAAAGTCGGCGACATCAAACAGTATTTCTATTGTCCGCGCATCGTGTACTACACCTATGTGGTTCCGGTCGACCGCAAGACTACCGCCAAGATGGCTTATGGCAAGGAAGAACACCTGGAGTTCGAGCGCCTTGAGCGCCGCCGCAAACTCACCGCCTACGGTTTGGATAAAGGGGAGCGCCGCTTCCGCACCCGCTTGTACTCGGAACGCCTGGGCCTGGAGGGGACCCTGGACCTGCATCTCGTGACGCCTGCCGGGTATTTCCCCGTGGAGGTTAAGAACTCTGCGGCGCCCCCCGGCCTGAACCATAAGTACCAGCTGGTGAGTTACGCGATGCTGCTGGAGGACGCCTACAATAAGCCGGTGCGCACGGGTTTCTTGTATTTCCTGCCGGGACGCCGGGTATACCCGGTGGACATCACCTCCAATGCCCGCCTTTTTGTACGGCGGGTCATCGCCCGCTTGCGGCACATGGTCGAACGGGAGCTGTTCCCGCCGCCGCCCGCCCGTACCGGAAGGTGCCGGGACTGCGAGTACCGGAACTACTGCGGGGATGTGGTGTGATGTATTTCTTCACCGACGAGGAACGGAAGTTTCTGGTGCGCGGGCTTTTACCCAAGGCCCGGGAACAGGGCGTGGCCGAAGAGCTCCGGGGGTGGAACTGGCACCAGCCGCCGCTGGCCCCGATCTACGAGCTGCGGCTCGGTGTTTCGGAAGTGGCCTCCGGTTACTGCCCGACGGCCCGGGACCTCTACTTGCGGCGCGTGCGCGGCATCCGGCCGCCGGCCGGTCCGGCCATGCTGCGCGGCACGGCTCTACATGCGGCAATGGTGCACGTGCTGGTCAACGCCAAACGTCTCATTTATCATCATGGTGTTGCCAAACACCACAGCATTGTCCGGGAACTGCAGGAATTGCCGGGTCTGGATGTCGAACCATACACCAAAGGCCTGACGCCCGAAGACAAGGAAAGGCTGAGCTTAGAGGCCGGGGTTGTCGCGGATTTCGAGAAGGCGCGGGTCATCGCGCGCATTCAGGAGTGTCTGGTCAAGCAGCCGTATATCAGCGAGGACTCCCTGGTGAACCTGGCCATCCCCGTGGTGGTTGAACAGAAACTGGACGGTTCGTTCCTGGGGTTAAGCTCCAACCTCAGCGCCGATGCCCTCAGCTTTTGCGAGCCGTTGATTCTGGATTTGAAATTCGGCGAACAGCACAAGTTCCACCGGTTGCAGACCACGGGGTATGCCCTGGCGATGGAGGCTATCTACGAATTCCCGGTAAACCTGGGCTGCGTGGTTTACGCCGAGATACGCAACGGCCGGCTGGTGATGCGCAAGGACATCCACATTATCGACGACGAGCTGCGCCAGTGGTTTATCGAGGCCAGGGACGACCGGATGCGAATGATCTACGAAGAAATCGACCCCGGACTTCCGGATGAGTGTCCGGACAAATGCTACTGTTATGAGGTGTGCCGGCTAAGAATAGGGGGCTGAAATTTGCTGCGGGATCTGTCGCGGGTGATTTTCGCAAATCGTATGTTTTGGTGGGCGGCCGAATGGTGATTTCGGTCGTTGCTCCTATTGAGGATGTGGGCGATTACTAAGTGCAGCAAGGGTTTTAGAATCCTCGGGTTATTTCGCAAATGAGGGGGGTTTTTGTGCAGCGTAGCCATTTTCGAAGAATCGACATTGCTGGACAACAGAAACGAGAGCGCAAAGCCTTGCACTGCCTGGCTTTTCTTTAGGCCGCCGGGGTCTGTTTCACCCATCGACCCGACGAAAAGGGGACTGAAAGATATTATTTGTACCTGCAGGAAGTGGATTTACAATGGTTTCACCCATCGACCCGACGAAAAGGGGACTGAAAGATAGTAAAAAGTATCAATCCGACTTAGGGGCGTATTTAGTTTCACCCATCGACCCGACGAAAAGGGGACTGAAAGAAAACGTAATCTTTCGGACAATGTATGATAGTATGTGTTTCACCCATCGACCCGACGAAAAGGGGACTGAAAGTCTGGAAACGGGGAGTGGCGGGAAAATGTGGAAAGTTGTTTCACCCATCGACCCGACGAAAAGGGGACTGAAAGATAATACCGGGGATTTTAACATCTGGTCTAAATACCAGTTTCACCCATCGACCCGACGAAAAGGGGACTGAAAGATACCTGGACTGCTAAGGCAGCCATGCCCACGGCGAGGCGGTTTCACCCATCGACCCGACGAAAAGGGGACTGAAAGCGCGGTTCTCCGGCGGGGCAACGGCCGGTGCGTCCTGGTTTCACCCATCGACCCGACGAAAAGGGGACTGAAAGCAAGCAGTAAATCCGCTTTGGGTTTATGCCGCCGCAGAAGTTTCACCCATCGACCCGACGAAAAGGGGACTGAAAGGAAATAACAACATTGGCGACGTAGATGTAGTTTCTTGTTTCACCCATCGACCCGACGAAAAGGGGACTGAAAGGTGGAATCCTCGATAAAAAGAATCATTTTGCGATAAAGTTTCACCCATCGACCCGACGAAAAGGGGACTGAAAGGGGGGCAGCACGTGCACCGGTGCCGGGTGGTGAGGGGTTTCACCCATCGACGAAAAGGGGACTGAAAGAATGTTAAATTTTTGTGAGGCTCAGTGTCGGAATACGAGTTTCACCCATCGACCCGACGAAAAGGGGACTGAAAGTCTAAAGAACGCGCCGGGTACGTGACGGCGCTTGAACGTTTCACCCATCGACCCGACGAAAAGGGGACTGAAAGGCTGATGCACCCATACTACTATCACCAGGGAACATCAGTTTCACCCATCGACCCGACGAAAAGGGGACTGAAAGTGGAAGAAGTGGTCGAGGAGCGGCGCAGGGCCGGGGGTTTCACCCATCGACCCGACGAAAAGGGGACTGAAAGCACCCGGGTTGTAGAAAGTATTGAGAGAATGGTCACCGGTTTCACCCATCGACCCGACGAAAAGGGGACTGAAAGGTAATACCGACCAGTGCTCGAACTCCTTAACGGTGAGTTTCACCCATCGACCCGACGAAAAGGGGACTGAAAGGTGACCTCTCGGGCTAGGGCCTTGTTGCCTTTCAGCCAGTGTTTCACCCATCGACCCGACGAAAAGGGGACTGAAAGATTTATCGGGATGTGCAGGAATGTAAATCTGGAACAGTTTCACCCATCGACCCGACGAAAAGGGGACTGAAAGGCAATGAGCAAAACCGGATTCAAAATGTTGTTAAAAATGTTTCACCCATCGACCCGACGAAAAGGGGACTGAAAGCTGTTTGCCAGCTGTGTGGTCCGCCGTGAACCGGATCTGTTTCACCCATCGACCCGACGAAAAGGGGACTGAAAGGGTACTCCCCGCCGTGTACCATAATGTCGTACTCAAACGTTTCACCCATCGACCCGACGAAAAGGGGACTGAAAGTCAGCTCCTCGATCCGGGCGAGCCCGCGTCTGCGGGCGTTTCACCCATCGACCCGACGAAAAGGGGACTGAAAGCTGTTAATTGAGGTGATCTCATGAAAGTCAGGGTTTGTTTCACCCATCGACCCGACGAAAAGGGGACTGAAAGTTGGACTAGCACCCAGCCGGACAGGATTTCGCCGTCGTGTTTCACCCATCGACCCGACGAAAAGGGGACTGAAAGTTGCCCAACGGCCAGGGCAAGGTTTATCTCGTGCCGCTGGTTTCACCCATCGACCCGACGAAAAGGGGACTGAAAGGCGCTCAGCCATTCAGACCGTCGTCATCGACGCAAAGGTTTCACCCATCGACCCGACGAAAAGGGGACTGAAAGGCGAACATCTAGACGGGCCTTGTACGCCAAATATGCAAGGTTTCACCCATCGACCCGACGAAAAGGGGACTGAAAGCGTTTCTCAACCTGGACGAATTCGCTGAATCCCATGATAGTTTCACCCATCGACCCGACGAAAAGGGGACTGAAAGTGAAAGTCCTGGGCAAGACCGTTATCCGACCTGTCATAAGTTTCACCCATCGACCCGACGAAAAGGGGACTGAAAGAAACCCAAAATTCCAGCATCGCATTGGGGGGACAGGGTTTCACCCATCGACCCGACGAAAAGGGGACTGAAAGACGCTGGAACAGGTAGTGAAGATGTGGCCCACGCCGGTTTCACCCATCGACCCGACGAAAAGGGGACTGAAAGGTCAACGACATCACCCCCCTTCTGCTTGGTAGTCGTTGGTTTCACCCATCGACCCGACGAAAAGGGGACTGAAAGTCATAGCCCAGGCCCGGCACGTGAAACACCCTCTCGGGTTTCACCCATCGACCCGACGAAAAGGGGACTGAAAGTGCTACACCGCGGGGAGCGGGTGCTGACCGCGGCCGGTTTCACCCATCGACCCGACGAAAAGGGGACTGAAAGTCGATGACCAGGGCGATCGGCCTCGGGGGCGGCGATAGTTTCACCCATCGACCCGACGAAAAGGGGACTGAAAGGGGAGCTGCGGCCGCACCGGCGCGAAGACCTGATCAGTTTCACCCATCGACCCGACGAAAAGGGGACTGAAAGGCCAGTGATTGGTTCGTAGACGCCAGGCTGATGGAAGTTTCACCCATCGACCCGACGAAAAGGGGACTGAAAGATCCATCTCTTTTAGCGCTTCATCCAGCGTCTTGGGAGTTTCACCCATCGACCCGACGAAAAGGGGACTGAAAGGGTCCGGAACCGTATCATACCCCCGCGACACCGCTCGGTTTCACCCATCGACCCGACGAAAAGGGGACTGAAAGGCCAGTGATTGGTTCGTAGACGCCAGGCTGATGGAAGTTTCACCCATCGACCCGACGAAAAGGGGACTGAAAGGGACGCCGACACCATAGCCCAGGCCGACGGGCTTTATGGTTTCACCCATCGACCCGACGAAAAGGGGACTGAAAGTTGTGTAAAGCATCAGGATCGTTTAGAACATATATGGTTTCACCCATCGACCCGACGAAAAGGGGACTGAAAGATATGGATGCGGAGACCGCATGGAAAATTGGCCTCGCGTTTCACCCATCGACCCGACGAAAAGGGGACTGAAAGTGCCCGGAGGGTCCACGGGGCCTTCCGGGGAGTGCAGAAGTTTCACCCATCGACCCGACGAAAAGGGGACTGAAAGGGACGTATGTTCCGAACCCCAGGAAGAGAGTGGAGAAGTTTCACCCATCGACCCGACGAAAAGGGGACTGAAAGAGCCCGCGCCGGGCCAACAGACTCGGCGGACTTTCTGTTTCACCCATCGACCCGACGAAAAGGGGACTGAAAGAGAATAATATCACAAAACTACAGGAAAGGTATCCCAATGGTTTCACCCATCGACCCGACGAAAAGGGGACTGAAAGTGGGCACCGTTTACGCCCTGGCGGATGTGTACCTGCTGTTTCACCCATCGACCCGACGAAAAGGGGACTGAAAGTTACAAGATGTTTTTGCCGCGTAAAAATAACCTGTTCGTTTCACCCATCGACCCGACGAAAAGGGGACTGAAAGCTTCTTCTCGCATAAGTGGCTTACCCAGCCCGAAGTTGGTTTCACCCATCGACCCGACGAAAAGGGGACTGAAAGAACACTGGGCACGAAATCGACCGGGCTTGAGAAAAGCGGGTTTCACCCATCGACCCGACGAAAAGGGGACTGAAAGGTAAACAACGCGAACGCCGACGGCAGCCAGAACGCGTTTCACCCATCGACCCGACGAAAAGGGGACTGAAAGAGTGTTTACGGGCGTGTGGCTGGACGGCTCCAACGTGATGTTTCACCCATCGACCCGACGAAAAGGGGACTGAAAGCTTAGAGACCGCGGCATCTACGAACGAGCGCTGCATGGTTTCACCCATCGACCCGACGAAAAGGGGACTGAAAGGTATGTATTATCGCTATATCCTGCAATTAGTCCTAGTTTCACCCATCGACCCGACGAAAAGGGGACTGAAAGTTCACTAAAACAACAACAGACAATGTAGTTTTGACGTGTTTCACCCATCGACCCGACGAAAAGGGGACTGAAAGAGGCGAGGATTATCGCGGGGCCGGTGGCAGCGCCGGGTTTCACCCATCGACCCGACGAAAAGGGGACTGAAAGGTAAACAACGCGAACGCCGACGGCAGCCAGAACGCGTTTCACCCATCGACCCGACGAAAAGGGGACTGAAAGAGTGTTTACGGGCGTGTGGCTGGACGGCTCCAACGTGATGTTTCACCCATCGACCCGACGAAAAGGGGACTGAAAGGGCACCAACAGCCACCTTCAACATCGGCGGCCCCGGGTTTCACCCATCGACCCGACGAAAAGGGGACTGAAAGATGCACCCGGATTGGGTGTGTAGCCTGCGGAACCAGTGTTTCACCCATCGACCCGACGAAAAGGGGACTGAAAGGGATCGAGGAGTTGAAAGCCGAAGAGCGGCGGCTGGCCGGTTTCACCCATCGACCCGACGAAAAGGGGACTGAAAGGTCTATCTGTGTGGCGTTCGGGTTCGGCGTTGGCGGTGTTTCACCCATCGACCCGACGAAAAGGGGACTGAAAGTAACAAAATGGTTCCGGGCCTCTTTACGCCGGAGCAGGTGTTTCACCCATCGACCCGACGAAAAGGGGACTGAAAGATCAGAAAGAACGCCATATCGCTGAACTGCTTGCCGGGTTTCACCCATCGACCCGACGAAAAGGGGACTGAAAGGAGGAAAACCCGACGCCCCTCAGCTTTTAACAGCCGGGTTTCACCCATCGACCCGACGAAAAGGGGACTGAAAGATATATTGCCTATCTGTCCGGCATGGGCATCACTAAGTTTCACCCATCGACCCGACGAAAAGGGGACTGAAAGCCCAGAATACGTCCTTCACCGTCGATAAGTATCCGCTGGTTTCACCCATCGACCCGACGAAAAGGGGACTGAAAGAATTATAGCCAATATCACACCATCCGAGGCTAAGATGTTTCACCCGTCGACCCGACGAAAAGGGGACTGAAAGGCAGACGTGGACAAGGTAGTGATTACGCAGAGTGCGAGGGTTTCACCCGTCGACCCGACGAAAAGGGGACTGAAAGTTACCCTGATCACCTCCATTCTGCGCGGTCTGTCTTAGTTTCACCCGTCGACCCGACGAAAAGGGGACTGAAAGCACTTTGGGCAGCGGCGCCACAGGTGCGCCGCGTTGTTGGTTTCACCCGTCGACCCGACGAAAAGGGGACTGAAAGGCTTCTTGTTACCCTTCAGCCAGTGCTCCATGGACAGTTTCACCCGTCGACCCGACGAAAAGGGGACTGAAAGACAGAGATTGTGGTCGCCTTTCCCGTGGATCAGGTTAAGTTTCACCCGTCGACCCGACGAAAAGGGGACTGAAAGAAATAGGAACAGTAATAAAAATTATCAGCCGGATTGTTTCACCCGTCGACCCGACGAAAAGGGGACTGAAAGCTGGACGGTTGGGGATCAGCCGCGATACGGTCAGCAAGTACTGGGACTGTGTACAACTGAACCCGGGCAATTATGGCCCGCGGCCACAGTTGATGGACCCTTACCGTGATTATATCACGGGCCGGCTGCAAGCGTATCCCGAGCTTTCAGCGCACCGGCTTTACAAGGAAATCCGGTCTCAGGGCTTTCAGGGCTCCGAGCGCACCGTACGCCGCCATGTAGCATCAATGCGACCGCAGCGGTTGCGCGAGTACAAGCCCTTTGAAACTCTTCCCGGAGAGCAGGCCCAGGTTGATTGGGGTCATTTCGGGACCATTATCGTAGAAGGAACCCGGTACAAGCTCTACGCCTTTGTCTTCACCCTGTGCTGGAGCCGAGTCAGTTATGTGGAGTACGTCATCCGGACCGACACGGCCAGTTTTCTCTCCTGTCTGCACCGGGCGATGGCTTACATTGGTAGTGTTCCTCGGGAGATCCGTCTTCGACAACGCTAAGGTTGTGGTCTCTGAACGAGTAGGCAAGGTAGTGCGTTTCAACGAGAACCTCCTGCACATGGCTCTGGCCTACGGGTTTACCCCGCGGGCCTGCTGGACCTATGACCCGGAATCCAAAGGCAAGGTGGAGTCCCAGGTCAAGTACGTGCGCCGGGGATTCTTCTACGGTTGCGAGTTTAAGAACCTCACAGATCTAAATTGCCAGGCTCTTGATTGGTGTAACGAGGAAGCCAACGCCCGGGTGCACGGCACCACCGGAGAGATTCCCCGGGAGCGACTGCAAGCAGAACGAGCTCATCTGCGGCCCTTGCCGGCGTCCGCCACCTTACCCTTCGTGCTTCAAGAGCGCCGGGCTACACGCACCAATCTGATTTCGGTAGAGGGCAACCAGTACTCTGTACCGTCCCGGTGGGCGAGGAAGGTTGTGAAGTTCCGGCGTTACGAAAAACCCCTGGAGCTCCTGGATGGCCGGGAGGTCCAGGCTAGATTCGAAGCAATGGCGCCAGAGGCGGCGGCTTACCTGCAGGGGTTGAGCCGTAGCCGGGTGGGAAGCCTGCGGGATCAGATGGAGAAGATCATCTCTCTGAACCAGACCTACCCACTATCCGCTATTAGCCAAGCGATGCAGCGTGCTCTGGATTACGGGGCCTTTGGCTACGGGATCTTGAAGCGCATCCTGGAACGTCAGGAAGCCAAGGCTCTGCCTGACTTACCCCGGACCGAGACCCTTTCTACCAACCTGGACGTGCAGGTCGAGAAGCGGGACCTCACTTACTATCAGGTGCAGGAGGTGGCCCAATGATTCGGACCATTGGGACGGCTGATCCTGCAGTTCTGGAACAAAACCTTAAGCGGCTCAAGCTCCGGCATGTGCGTGACACCCTCAACACCATTAACGAGGTTGCTCTTCAAGAGGAGCCTTCATACTTAGACTTCCTGGCCTATCTGGTCCAGGAGGAAATCGCTGGCCGGGAAGCTACTCAGCGGCAGCGCCGCATGAAAGCGGCCCGACTCCCGGCTTGGCGTACCCTGGATGAATTCGACTTCTCCTTCCAGACCTCGGTGAGCCAGCAGACGGTCCGTGATCTGGCTGCGTTGGAGTTCATCAGGAAACGGGAGAATCTAATCCTGCTGGGTCCGCCGGGAGTCGGTAAATCACATCTCGCGATCGCTCTGGGCATCGAGGCCGTGAACGCCGGGTACCACACCCTGTTCACGACAATGGATGAGTTGGCCACCAAGATGTACGCCAGCCTGGCCGACGGCAGCCTTGCCCAGTACATGCGGGGCATCCTACGTAACGAACTGATTATCCTGGATGAAGTGGGTTACCTGACCCTGGACAAGACGGCCTCAGACCATCTCTTCCAGCTAATCAGCAGGGCCTATGAAAACGTGGCACTGATTATTACCAGCAATCTGGACTTCAGCGAATGGGGAACTTTGTTTGCCAGCCCCAGCGCAGCTGCAGCGCTGCTGGATCGTCTGCTACA
>DAIRSE010000019.1:0-42197 GCA_036804525.1 Bacillota bacterium
GGGCTTCTGGAGCTGGCCCTTGCCGCCGCCTTCTACAACCTCGGCGTCTTCCTTTTATCCTGACAAGCAGGTTTCCATTACGCCTTAACCAGTTTGACCGGGGGCAGAGGCACGCCTTCAAGAAACTGCTCTTTGTCCCTGATTGAAACCCTTTGCTTGATGAGGCCGGTAAGCACGCCGGCTCCGTTAACATCGCCCACCATGGCAAAGCCGACCAGGCGTCTGTCCCGGAACACGAGCCGGCGGTATGTTCTCTTCACCCGGTCCGACCACTCAAGGATCTCAAACCCAGGCCCGGCGGCACGCACACTCCCCGCCGAAATGGCGGGCAACCCGTAAAAGCCGACGGCGTTCATCCCGATCGAACCGGCATATTTCACCCTCCGACCCGCCATGTTCTCCCCTGCAAGGCGCCCTTGCTCGGCGGCGTTGGGCCACGTCGCGTTAATCCGCACCTCGTCGCAGGCCAGGTCGTAAGTCTCCGCCACGTCCCCTGCGGCAAATACTCCGGGAACGCTGGTTTCCAGGTACTCGTTGACCGCTACCCCGTGGTTTATAACGATAGGGGTACCCTTCAGGAAGGCCGCGTTGGGCTGTACCCCTTTACCCACGATAACCATCCGGCATTCGAGTTCCCTGCCGCCGGCAAGTACGACCCCGGCAAGCTGCCCTTCGGGATCACGCGCGATCTCGCGCACTTCGCTTTCCAGGTAAAACTCCATGCCGTGCTGCGCCAGAACTTCCTGGATGATCTCGGCACCCCGGCGGTCCATGACGCGGGAAAGGATGTGGGGCGACCCGGCCACCACCGACACCTGCATCCCGCGCTGCCGCAAGGCGTGCGCCGTCTTTAAGCCGACCGGACCGGCACCGAGTACCACCGCACGTTCTCCCTTGGCTATCTCAGCGTTGATGCGCTTCGCGTCGTCCAGGGTCCGCAGTGTGTAGACACCCGGCCCCTCGATTCCGGGTATGTCAGGCACTTTCGGGGAGGCACCGGTAGCGATAAGCAGGCGGTCGTAGGCTAAAGACATACCTTCATTGTAGTGAACCAGCCGCCTGTCCGTATCGACCGAGGTCACCTGACAGCCGTAACAGATCTTAACGTCCATCCGGTCGGGAAAGTCCTCGCTTCGCAAGGCCATATCCTTTTCGCCAAGCCGCCCCTCGATATAGTGCGTGGTCAGGCAGCGTGAATAGGCTACCCGCGCCTCGTTGCTTAGGACCACGATCTCCCCGAGGCGGTCGGCTAAGCGAATCCCTTCGACGGCAAAGGTCCCGGCGGCACTGTTGCCGATGATCACGTACCTCATTCTCGCCACCCCCCGGCCGGATACGGAGCTGTTGAAAAACTTCGCCTGCCCAGCACTCAACTCGTTGCTGAACTGTGTTTCCATAAGTCGCGGTCTTATTGATAGGGCGCAGACCTTTACTCTATAAAGACTCATTGAGTGCTGGGTCGTTTTTGAACAGCCCCTATTTTTCAACAGGTCCGATATACGCCGGCGGCCGCGGCGCTCCGCTGGCGGGCCGTCCGCTCGTCCCACCGTTCGTACGCAAGCGCCTGCGTCGGGCAGGCCACCACGCAGGCAGGCACATCTCTTTCGGGACACCGGTCGCAGCGCAACGGCGCCATTCCGCTGTCGCTTACGCTTATAGCCCCGAGAGGGCAGACCATTACGCACATCCAGCAGTTCACGCACCTGCGGCCGTCCACGCTGACGATCCCCGTTTCTCCGTCTCTGCTGATGGCCGAAGCCATGCACGCGTACAGGCAGGGAGGATTGGAGCAATGCCGGCACTGAACGGGCAAGAGGAACCCTTCCGTCACCCGGGCCTCCATCCTTGAACGCAGCGCCGACCGGTTGCGAACCGCTGCCAACAGGTTTTTCTCGGGTGTATGTTCAACGGCACAGGCCAGCGTGCACGTCAGGCACGCCACGCATCTCGAACCGTCAAACCAGATCTCCTGCACCCCGTCACCTCTTTCCCATGGGCTCGCTGTTGCAACCATCATACCACACAGGCGCCATCAAGCGACCCGGAAGATTCCTAGATGTACCTGTACATCATCCATAAAAATCACTTATCTAATGCCCGGCCCGCTCCCGGGGAATGCTGTTCTAAGGAAAAGTGTTTTGGAGGTAAGCGACATGCCCGCCAGAAAACTCTTCGCCCCCGGTTACGGGTTTATGAACGATTTCTGGTCGCCGGCCCTCGTCAAGGACGGGAAAATAGTCTTCTCCGCCCTGGGGGGTGTCATCGCCGCCCCGGACTACCATGTTCGGACAGCCACCGCACAAACAGTCCCTTTCGGACTTGACGGGCAGGCTGTTCAAGTCGGCACGTCGGTGGCCGACCAGGTCCGCATCATTTTCTCCCACATTACCGACATACTGGAGTCCGAAGGCAAAACCCTGTACGATGTGGCCGGATTTATACTTATCTTCCGTCCCGGCACGGCACCCGACGTGGTCCAGGGGGCCATCCACGCCCTCAGCTCGCAAATGGGGCAGGTACCTTACGCCCTGACGACCCTGTTTTGCGACTTCCTCGGCCACAGCGGGGAGATCCTGCAAATCATCCCCCAACTGTGGTAACGTCGAACGATTATCACAAAATCAAAGAGCGCCGGGGAAAAACCAGCGTTCTGCGTATTGCCGTTTGAATATCCTTACTCGTTAGTCAACCCGGCAACGTCCAAAAGCTTGAAGATCAGGCTTAAACAAATCGCCACCACCGTCGCCAGGCCCATGCCTTTCAGGCTTACGGCCCCTAGCTGGACTTGGGCCCCGCTGATACCGATAATCAGGACCACAGACGTCAGTATCAGGTTCCGTGCCTTGCTGTAGTCGATCTTCGACTCAACCAGCATACGTATGCCGGACGCTGCGATTACGCCGAAAAGCAGCAGGGAAACGCCGCCCATGACCGGCACCGGAATGCTTTGGATGGCCGCCGACAGCGTCCCGATAAAGGACAGGATAATGGCGATAACGGCGGCGCCGCTGATGACCCATACGCTGTACACCTTCGTAATGGCCATGACCCCGATGTTCTCGCCGTAAGTAGTGTTGGGAGTGGAGCCGAAGCACCCGGAAAGCAGTGTCGACAGGCCGTTGCCTAGAAGAGACCGGTGCAGTCCCGGGTCCTTGGCCAGGTCTTTGCCGACGATGTTGCTCGTAACGAAAAGGTGTCCAATGTGCTCCGCGATGACCACCAGGGCGGCCGGTAAAATAACGGCAATCGCCGCCGGGTTAAACGCCGGGAAGTATAAGGTGGGAACGGCAAACCAGTCGGCCTTGGCGATCGCCGCCGTGTCAACCATCCCCATAAAAAGCGCCAGAATGTAGCCCGCTGCCACACCGAAGAGGATGGGGATAACCGCCATAAAGCCTCTGAAAACGACCGACCCCAGGATTGTTATGCCAAGGGTGAACATCGAAACCGTAATTACCTTGGGATCGGGGATGAAAACCTCTCCGGACTTGCCGATCAACCCCGCCATTTGCGCGGCTACGGGAGCCAGCTCCAGCCCGATTACAGCCACGATGGCGCCCATCGCGGCGGGCGGAAAGACCACGTCGATCCATTTCGTACCCGCAGCCCTGATGATCAGCGCCACAATAATAAAGGTAAGACCGACGGCAATGAATCCGCCAAGCGCATCGTTGTAACTGTAAGAAGCCAGGACGACGAAAACAGGGGAAATAAAGGCGAAGCTCGAACCCAGATAGGCCGGGATCCGCCACTTGCAGACGGCGAAATAGAGTAGCGTGCCGATACCGTTAAACAAGAGAATGGTGGACGGGTTCACGTCAAACAGAATAGGTACTAACACCGTGGCGCCGAACATTGCGAAAAGATGCTGTAGACTTAACGGTAAAGTCTGAGCCAGGGGCAGCCGTTCTTCGATCCCGATTTCTCGTTTATGCAATTTAAAGCGTACCTCCCGTTCAGTATCGAAACATTGCTTTTAAAGCAGGTAAAGCCGGTCTCCCGCATCCCCCAGACCGGGAACGATATAGCCCACTTCGTTCAGGCGCTGGTCGACGGTCGCGGCGACGATGCGCACCTCGGGGAACTTGGTCTTTACCTGGCTGATGCCGGCCTCGACGGCAAAGCCGCAGACCAGCGTTATCTTTTCGGCCTTAAAACCGGCATCTCTCAGCAACTCCAGCACTTTGACGCTGCTGTTGCCCGTCGCCAGCATCGGATCCAGAATGAATACCGCGTCGTATTCCTCAGGGTTACCCGGAACCGAACACAGGTAGGCCCTCGCTTCCAGCGTTTCGTGGTCCCTGGCGACACCGACGTGGGCTACCTTGGCCTTCGGCAGAAACTCCAGAAAACTGTCCACAAAACCTAAACCCGCACGCAGGACGGGAACCAGGAGGTGCCTGGTCGAATCGACTTCCTCACACCGCGCCTCCACCCCGAGCGGCGTAACCACCGTGGTTTCACGGGTCGGTAAATGCCGCGTGGCCTCAACGGCCAGAATAAGGCCCAGTTCTTTTAAAGCCCGGCGAAAAAGCTCAGTGTCAATTTCCCGGTCGCGCAAAGTTCTGATCCGGTCGTTTACCAAGGGATGCCTTACAACGGTGACCAAACTCAATCCTTCCCCTCCTTCTGCAAAATGATTAACTGGAAGGTTGTTCGACATGAAAAGACAAAATCATCCCGACATGTAGTTTTGAAGATAAATATTTCTCATCAGTTAAGAAACCAGGCCTTCGGACCCGGCCCTCTCAACCATTGCCCAATCGAGAAAATCTTTGACAAGCATGTATCCCGCGCCGTGATTCACCAACGCTTCCGGGTCGTTCGCATCAACATATGAGTTCCAAAACGGGGCGTCTTTCA
Organism: Bacillota bacterium; assembly: GCA_036804525.1. Lineage (GTDB taxonomy): Bacteria > Bacillota > Desulfotomaculia > Desulfotomaculales > JASEER01 > JBFLVT01. The sequence goes on from DAIRSE010000019.1 coordinate 4,864, forward strand.
AATACTCGTAAGCCTCGTCGCGCGGCATCCGGCGTCCCATACAGCGGCACAAGAGCAAGGCCGCGTCCGCCACCCGCAACACATCCTCCCTTAAACTTGAAACGGGCATTTCTGCGACTTCTGCCCCGCTCTGTCTTGCCGCCGTGGAAAGGACGTTGCCGAAACAGGCCTCTGTCATCGGCTCATCGAGCAGGTAGTCATTATCGTAGCCGGCGCGCACCAGTCCCATCCTGCGCACGAACTTAACCGCCTCGTACCGGGGATCGTTGACGATGTCAGGCTTATACCGGTCGCCGAAAGGTTCGAGATCCATTCCCTGCTGTTTAAGTTTACCCTGGAGATCAGCCATATCCGTTTCAGATGCAGACATTTGCCGGAAGGTTTTGCCCTTTCGCAGGGAAAGAGCGGCGGCCGCCCCGGCCGCTTCCCCGGCAGCCATGCCCACCGGGATTACGCGCGCGCTGCCGTGAGCCAGAGAATCAAAACTTGCCGACCGGCCGACCACAAGCAGGTTCTCAACCTCCAGGGGAACCAGGCAGCGAAACGGTATCGCGTACTGTTCGGGGGTTCCGACCACCATTCCGGAAAATTCGGGTTCCGGTCCGCTCGCCTGAATATCTACCGGATAGGAGCCAAAGGCCACCCTGTCGTCAAAATCACGGTTCTCCAGAACGTCATCGATGGTCAGCCGGTACTCGCCGTAGATATGCCTTGATTCCCGGATGTAAAGTTCCGGGGCTGCACCTGCCAGGGTCGCTCTTTCAAGGCCGGGGATCTTCGCATTAATGTACTTGACCACCCTGGGGATCTCGGCCAAAGCCTTCCGCCTGGCCCTCTCCCGTGACGCCGGGTCAAGAGGGTTAACGCCATATACCTTCAGTGCGTTAACCAGTACCGTGCCATCCCGCTGCCGTCCCAAGTTAAGGCCGCGCGTCCCGATGCTCTTGTCCGCCGGCACATAACTGTACATCTCCTCCCCGAATCCCCAGGCGCTGACGTCGGTGGACCCGCTTTCCCGGGTTCCGTCCCGGTTCAAGGCCCTTCTCAACCGCCGCCAATCAGCATCAGTAACATTAGCCAGCTTAAAAACCAAGGTCACCGCCATAAAACGGCCGCTTCGCCCGAAATCGGCCATGCCAAGGCTGTAAGGGACTCCGGCGGCGGCGGCCAGGTCGGCGTCTTGCGTGGCGTCTATGATCCGGCGGGAACTTATCGATCTGGTAGCACTCCCCGGACCCCATACTGTAATTCCCACTACAGCTTTGTGAGCTTCGCCATCAGCTGCTGTGCCCATTACCGGCGCGATCTTCCGCACCCCCAGGAGAATGTCCAAACGCTGTTCGCGGTTGACCAGCAAGTTAAAGACCTGCTGTGCCCTGCCCACGTCAAAGGATTGCCCGCCTACCATGGTAAAGAATTCCTCAAAAACGCCCTTATTCAGGATTTTGCCGTCGGGGCCGTAGTTCATGTCGATACTGCTCAGCCAGCCCTGCGTCATCAGACCTCCCAGATGCGAACGCGTATCCACCAGCAAGGTTGACAGCCCGTTCCTCGCCCCGGAGAGAGCAGCCGCTATCCCTTCGGGATCGGAACCGACCACGACCAGGTCGTAACTATCCTTTACGTCACTCTTTTTCAAGGGGATTTCAAGATCGAGGACGGCCGCAGCGGCATCGGGAAAACCCAGAAAAGAAAGAATGATCATAGCATGTAAAGCGCGGTACTCCATAACCTTGCCTTCGGGCGGGGTGTTTGTAGCCCGGGCTTTGTCTGGGCCGACAAGCCAGGTTAGGACGAAAATCAGCGTGATGCAAGGGACCAAAACAAGAAACCTGTGTGACGATGCGAGCATGAAAAATCTCCGAAAATTTTATAAGATGATTGGAAAGTTTGTCCCTGATCTTGTCAAAACCAGGGGACTAGTATAATACATTCCAGAAGTTTTGCCCTGTCCCTTCTAAACCCCGCTGATTTCCGTTTTGTTCCAGATCAGTTATGGGCAGACGCCTGTCCATCGATGAACGGCGGGACTATGACCCCGGCCGGCCAACCACTGACAAATAAATGACACTCTCGTTCTCGCCGTCGAGGCCGATAAGTCCGTTCAGTTCGTCGTCAAAAAAGGCCCCGATCTGGCAGCTGCCCAAACCCAGGGCCACTGCCGCCAGGGCCAGGTTCTGGGCTATATGGCCGGCATCCAGGTAGACGTAGCGGTACGCCCTCTGCCCGTACTTCCACTTGGCCCTTTCAAAAACGGAGGACCAGAGGAAGACGACACCGGCCCGGGACACCATATGCTGGCCCAGCGCGGCATCCGCCGCTTCCCGGGCAAAGCTCCCTTTCCGTAAACAGGCCAGGGCGTGGTTCTCGACATCGAAGTGGTAGATCCCCGGTTCCAGTTCCGACACGCTGTTGATGATAAGATAGGTTTCGGTAGGATACAGCGCGCCAGCCGACGGCGCGGCACGCAAACCAAAAGCGTTGATTCTCCCGGTTATCCCCTGGGTGGCCCAGAGCAGCTGGGACAGTTCCCGGATTGAAAGCGCCTCAGGCCTGAAGTTCCGGACACTCCGGCGATGTTGGATGATTTCCCAAAGGGGAGAGCCACCGCCCCTCTCCGGTTCCGGTAAGGCTATCTTTTCTACGCCGCTGTAGGTTTTACGGCGGGGCGGCCTCTTCTCCCAGCCCCGCCGTTCCCCTACAATCCTGTACCTGTCATATTTTGTTCCGGCGTGAAACCGGTCACCGATTCCGTTATCCATTAACGCTCTGCTCTCCTCCGTCTCACTTTTAGTGCAGGTATTTTGCCCCGGACAGGGAAATACTGTATTACCGTAATCTGATTGCTTAAGGAGATATACAGCCATTGGACTTTAACAAGGAGAACGTCATAAACAAACGCATCCTGGTGGAGCTCACCTTCGTCGACAGCCGGGGCAGGCAACTGAACAAGCAGGAGATCCGCGGTCGGGTTACCGAAGCAAATGACGACTATGTCGCCATTAAAACCTTTCAGGGTGGCGATTTCTACGTTCCTGCCGCGTATGAGGCTTTTGAAAAAAGCGACCGCTTTGCCACCGACATTTTTGTAGCCTTTGAGCTTGAAAGTCCCGGACCGTGAATCCTCTTTCCCGGATTTATCTGTCGGAATTGCTGCGGCTTGTCGAGATGCCCCGTTATCGAACAGTGTGGCGAACACTCCTGATGATCATCTCGGCCAGCATCAGCGACGCCTTTTTGTCCAGGAAGACCTCGATCATCATTCGTCCCTTGTTGTATACGGAGAGCACCGACTTCTCGCCGGGTTTGACCACAACGTTAAGATTGTCCAGGGTGGTAAACCTGTATTCGTTGCTGTTCCTGGCCCGGCTTTCGACCAGGTATGCCGCAAAGAGAAGAGCATCACCGGCATCCAGGGTAATACAGGCCGAAACATATTCACGACTCACGTAAATGTAAATGGTTTTGCCGATAGCGTCAAAGGTAAACTTGGTCCCGTCACTCAGCGTAAGGCTGTGGTCTTCGCGACTGATAACGTGCACTGGTATCGCCTCCCCCGAAAAATCAGTTGTGTCCCTGGTCGTTTAAAAAAGCCCGGTCTCCTCGACCGGGCCTCTATAATAAACACGCTTTATTGCCGCTTGGAAACCGTCTCTGCGGCACGTGCTTCAAAGGACATTCCGCAGTATGGGCATCGGATCTGGACGACAAGGTTGCCTCCGATCGAGTAAGCCGAGAGCAACCGGTTGCATATAGCGCAGCGCACCCACTTAACCCCGTCGCTCTTGATTGTTACCGGCGTCACTTGGCTCACCTCCACTGCCCGTGCGATTGTATAATTTAGGATACAACAAGATATGCGATTTGTGAACCATTTTTCAGGTAACTTTATGATATTTTTCACTAATGTATAATGTAAAGATCCAGGCGCTAGATTCTGCCGTTAGTACCCGATCAAAAGGATTAGAACATCGCCCGCCGAATAAACTCTAACAATATGCGAGCTTTTGCACTTTCGTACAACATGAAAGGGTGAGACGGTCGTGCCTCAATGGCAGTGTCTTGTTTGCGGTTACATCCACAAGGGTGAGCACCCGCCGGCCAAATGCCCCGTATGCGGAGCGCCGGCGGAAAAGTTCAGGCCCCTCGAGGCCAAGAATAAGACGACCGCTGAACTACAGCACTACGACTGGGAAGACGAGTCGCAGTCACCAGGTTTGTTAATGGCTTACGGAAGGCGGGCCGAAGAAGAGGGTTATCCGGAAGTGGCCCAGGCCTTTTACAGGATGGCGCTGGATGAGGCCTGGCACGCCGCCGAGTGGGCCTTCATCAAAGGCTCAGTGGGCACCACACGGGAAAACCTGGCCCGCCAGTATAATCGGGAAATTGCCGCGAAAAAGAACAAGGAAAACCTCGCCCGTGCCGCCGAAAAAAACGGGGATTTACATGCCGTGGCCTTCTACATTCGAGCAGCCGCTGATGAGAATCGCCACAGTGCGGTAATCAAAGGCTTGTTGGCACGTTACTTCAATGCCTAGCAGGGGGGCTCTCTTTGGTGGAATTTTTGAAGGATGTCTTTTTGAGCGCATACTTCTACCGGCACCTCGCGGCCAGCTTCCTGGGGGTATTCGCCGGTTTTCTGCTCTCTCTCGCCCTTCACCGGCGCCATGAACGTAAAGCCGCTAAACATGCCCGGGATATGTACCTGTTGGCTTTAAAGGTAGAACTCAGCCACAACCTGACGCTGCTGCGCCAGCTGACCGTAATCACTGAAAGTTCCGGCCGCAGCCAGGCTTTCTATGAGACAGCCAACCTTCGGGCCTTTTACTCCTTGGCCGAAGGAATAATTAGAGGCCTGCGCCAGGCGGCGTTTGACGGGGTGATGAAGAACGGAATGCTTGGCCTTTTAGGAGACGACCTGGTATCCGGCATCCTGCAAGCCTACGCAGCGATCGACAGTGCCGCTCTGGAAATCCAGTCCAGCCAAGCTTGGCTTGCCCAGAGGCCGGACGAGGAACCTGACGCCTGGCTGGCCCGCAAGAAAGGAATCATCGGTCTTGTTCACGATACGACGCTTAAAGCCGCCAGCACAACTGAATCGTGCCTTGCACAAATTGCCAGAGAAATCCCCGACCGGCTTCCCCAGGCCCCGAGTGCGCCCATCCTTACGGAAAAGCCGCATTTTGAAATCCACACCGACTAGCTACCTACCCGCCAAACAGCCACATCCCACTTTTCCCAGCTAAAAATGCCGTCATAGGGGTAAATTATCTACAGGTGATGCCCTGTGTTTGAATTTGCCTTGCTCCCCTCCGGGCTTCCTGACGGCAGAAACAACTGGATAGGCTTGTTTACCTTTTTTCTTGGGGCATTGCTCCTTTACTTCGTCATCTTAAGGCAACATCCCAAAAGACGACTGTAACACCAAGAAACTATCAAACATAAGCGTGGTCTGAATGCCGGAAGGTCTCCCTGCTAAAAAACCCCGCATCTTCACTTTGACACCGCCACAGGTTCTTGTCCTCGGATTTGCCCTGGCCATCCTTACAGGAACCTTGCTGCTTTCTCTGCCCCTGGCCGTCAGGGACGGTAAACCAGACTTATTGACCGCGGCATTTACGGCCACCTCAGCCGTTTGTGTTACCGGGCTTGTCGTCGTGGATACAGCAGACCATTGGACCCTCTTCGGCCAGCTCGTTATCCTGTTGCTCATCCATACCGGCGGGCTCGGCCTAATGACGATGGGAACCCTGTTTGCGCTTCTCCTGGGCCGGAGAATCGGCCTGCGCCGTCGCCAGCAAATCAAGGAGTCGGTCAACCAAAACGAGTTGACCGGCATTATCTGGCTGGTTCAGCGCATCCTGCTCTTTACCGCCATTACCGAAGCTATAGGAGCAACCATTCTAACCCTCCACTTGGCGCCGAAATACGGCTGGACACAGGGCCTTTGGCTGGGTGTGTTTCACGCCGTTTCGGCCTTCAACAATGCAGGGTTTGATCTCTTCGGCAGGTTCAGGAGTCTCACGGGTTTCGCCGATGATCCCGTTGTCAGCTTGACTGTAGCCGGGCTGCTTATCCTGGGCGGAATCGGTTTCTCCGTAGTGGTTGATGTTTACAGAAAGCGGAGCTTCAAGAGGTTGTCCCTGCATTCCAAGATTGTGATCGCCGTTACCGTTCTACTCTTAACCTTTGCTACTGCAGCCGTGCTGCTTCTCGAACACGACCACGCCCTACGGCACCTTACACCCCACCACAAGCTGTTAGCCGCCTTCTTTCAGGCGAGTACCCCCCGCACCGCAGGCTTTAACACCGTGCCGCTGAACGACCTTTTTGTGCCGACACAGTTCTTAATGATTATCCTGATGTTTATCGGCGCCTCGCCGGGTTCAACGGGAGGCGGCATTAAAACCACTACCTTCATCACCGTCGGTCTCGCCCTACTCTCCCTGGCACGGGGGCGGGAAGACGTAGAGATATTTAACCGGCGCATACCTAAATCCCAGGTCTATAAAGCCTTATCCATACTGATCTTGGGCTTGACCGTAGTGCTGACAACAACGCTTTTCTTAACGATCACCGAGAATGGCAAGGATTTCCTCATCATCTTCTTTGAAACGGTTTCTGCCTTTGGTACCGTCGGCCTCTCTTTGGGCTTAACGCCGGATCTCTCGCCAGCCGGAAGGCTGGCGATCATGTTAACTATGTTCGTCGGGCGGGTAGGCCCGCTCACCCTGGCCTTTTCCCTCGCGCAACGCGACCATCAGGCCAAGATACGCCTGCCCGAACAAAAGATACTGATCGGTTAGCCTCTTTACCAGCCCCGCACTCGTTGCTCCCAATCGGCAAGGATGGCCGGAAGATAATTGTGTTCCTGGAGCTTACGGCCGAAAGCTATCCCGTAAAGGGTACGATTGACGACCACAGCAAGGCGCGCCACCCGAAGCACGAGCAGGATTTTAAGCAGCTGCCATCCTGAATACCCCTTTAACACTTCACGCATGCGGCGTCTTGCGTCGTAACCCGAGCGGATGTTCCTCGCAGCCAAACCAGACACTGTTTTCTCCTCCTCGGTTGATTTTGTGCCCAGTCTAGATCCTGCGATTGACTGCCCCCTGTCAGAGTCAGGCAAAATTTTTCCTTAAAAATTTGTTAATACATAGGTTAACGCCTAAACTCCAATACTGAAGCTATGGAAAAGAAAGTCGGGGCATTCGAGATTGCCAGCGCATATATCGGCGTTACTATCGGAGCCGGGTTTGCTTCAGGCCAGGAGGTCCTTCAGTTTTTCACCCTCTTCGGCTTCAGCAGCTTGCCCGCGATCCTGTTGTCGAGCATACTTTTTGTCTTCTTCGGCACAGTCACCCTGAACCTGGGACACAGGTTACAGGCCGCCTCGCACCTAGAAATCGTCCGGTACGCAGGAGGGAAATACTTAAGCACCCTGACCGATGTGATAACAACTTTTTTTCTCTTCGGCATTGTCTCGGCAATGGCGGCGGGAACGGGCGCCATCTTCGTTCAGCAGTTTAATCTTCCCGCCTTGTGGGGGAGCGTTGTTATGATCGGCGTCACGCTGGCTACTGTCGTCCTTGGGATCAGAGCCCTGATCTCAGCGTTAAGTTTCGTCGTCCCGCTCCTTCTCGTCGGGGTCTTGGGCGTCGCTTCAATCACCCTGGCTGCAAATCCGGTTGACCTGGGTGACATAAGCCTCGTCGCCCAGCCATGGAACACCGTGGTCCCATTCTGGCCCCTTTCTGCCCTAACCTATGTCTCGTACAACATGGTCGTAGCCGTCGCCATTTTGGCTCCGCTGGGCGTCCTGGCCAGACGTGGGAGGGTGTCGTACGAAGGGGCATTGGTCGGGGGCATCGGCCTAGGGATCGGCATCCTGGCCATCAACCTGGCCATGCTGGCTGTACCGGAGTCCATAACTTTCCCCGTCCCAATGGCCTTTATCGCCGGGCGTATCTCGGGCTACATCCAGTTCCTTTATGCCTTCGTCCTGATGCTGGCGATCTATACTACAGCCGTCGGGGCTTTGTATGGATTTTCCGCACGTTTTGCCAATCCCGCAACCTCACACTTCAGATGGATTGCCCTCGCCACCGGCGTGGGCGGCCTTATCGGCGCTCAGTTTGGGTTTACCATTTTAGTCCGTTACCTTTATTCCGCCGTCGGGGTAGCCGGTTTTATTCTCCTGGGAGGCCTTGCATACGGCTACATTAAGGAAAACTTGCCAAGAAGATTGGAGAACAGGTAAGACACAGCTGTCAACAATGCGGGGAGAGTGTTGGAGTGAGAGCGCATAAGCACCCATCTACCTTTGCCATCGCGGCTACCTATATCGGGACCGTTGTGGGGGCGGGATTTGCTTCGGGACAGGAAATTCTCCAGTTCTTTACCTACTTCGGTTTCCTCAGCATTCCGGCCATTCTGCTTGCCGGCTACTTCTTTTTCTTTTTCGGCTTAATTATCCTCCGCCTCGGTCACCGTTTACATGCAAGGTCGCATCTTGATGTCATTCACCACGCAGCCGGACCTGTGTTGGGCACCGTAATCGACGGGATCATCACTTTTTTCCTGTTTGGCGCCTTAACGGCCATGGCGGCAGGAGCAGGAGCCGTCTTAGGCCAACAATTCGGCTTGCCGCCGTTGCTAGGCAGCGCCCTGATAACCGCGGTTTCCCTAGTAACCGTTCTCCTGGGCATCAGCGGGGTTATCTCGGCCATCTCCTTTGTCGTCCCGATACTGATCGTTTCCGTTATCGGCATCACGGTGGGCACCTTGATTTTAACACCACCGAACCTGGAGTCGATACGCATCTGGGCACAACCTGCGGCGGCGGCGGTTCCGTCCTGGCCCTTGTCGGCTCTCACATACACTTCATATAACCTGATTCTGTCGGTGGCCGTCCTCGCGCCTTTAGGCGCAGTAGCCAGAAATGAAGCCGACCTTAGAAAAGCCGCCCTGTACGGCGCTGTCGGCCTGGTCGTCGGCGCTCTTTCCATCAACCTGGCCCTGCTGGGTAATTTGAGCGCCGCCGGGTTTGAAATTCCCATGGCCTTTGTGGCAGGGCTCTTCACACCCCCGGTCCAGGTCGGCTACGTCATCGTCCTGCTGGCCGAAATCTACACCACGGCCGTAGGCAGCCTTTACGGCTTCGGGGCGCGGATCGCCGATCCCGCAACGCTGCGCTTCAAATGGGTCGTTGTGGGAACAGCAGGCATTGCTTTTGTCGCCAGCCAGTTTGGTTTCTCCACGCTGGTGCGCTATCTTTACTCGGTAGTCGGTGTCGCAGGTTTTCTCATGCTGGTCAGCCTGGCCTGGGGCTACTTTCGCGTCCACCTTTTGCCCCAGCCCACACCTTAAATTCGCAGACTTATCCACAATAAGCACAAGGGCCTAGCATCCCTCTTCGTGACTGGCATAAACGAGGTCAGAGGCTAAAGGCTTTCCACAATTTTATCCACAGAAATTGAGCCTCTTCACTTATCGCCAACCCAACCAACGTTTTAGCCGGTTTTCCTTTTTGCTACCTCAATCTCCACGGTATCAATAACCTGGTTTCCGGGCATAACAGCGTAAAAGATGTCATCGTCTCCCGCCGTGTCGCCGCCCAGGTGTACCGTCACCACCCCGCCGTCCGATTCAATCAAAGCCCACAGCCGGTGACGTCGAACGCCCCATACGCAGGCTAAGCTCCCAATAACCAGAACACCCCCCACAAGAGCTGCCGGTAAGGTCGGGTCGCGCTTCAGAGCGAGCACCACGTAGGGATGCCGCCCTGTAAAAACCACGCTTTCAACACCCACCTTAACCAGTTCCCCGAAAGACACGACCCCTGAGGCAACCTCACCTGAAGGGCCGAGGAGGTGATAGGTCACCAGGTTGGGGGTTCCCTTGCTGATTTCTGCCGTGATCTTCATCCCGTTAGACCCGGGGACGTTTAGCCATCCTTTGTTCCAGACGGAGCAAAGGTGTTCCTTTCCTTGTACATCGCGGTAAAGGATGTTGAGGATCCAGTCCTCTTCAGTCTGGTAAACAGTGATTCCGCGGTAGCGTACGGGTTGTGCAGCAACAAGGAGGGGCACTGACTTCTCTATGCCGTTTTCAACCAGTTTGAGGCGGGTAGTAAAGTTTTCTTCATCCGCCCTGATTTCCTGGATGCGAAGGTCGAACGGGTATCCGGCCCTGGTTAATTCTATCGTCTGGTAAGAAACGGCGATAAAGGACCGGACATCGCGGAGCCAGGGTCCGGCGGCGCTGGCGGTCAAAACAAGGGCTAGACCAAGATGCAGGCCGACAAGCCCCCACCGGGACCATCGGCCATATTCGGCCGCCACCAGCATTCGCCCGTGATCCCCTTCGATCTTTCCGGCGCGCCAGCCTTTGGCCCGCAAGAGAATAGCCAGTCCCCCGGCGGCCCATTCCCCGCTGGTGTTTCCGTAGCGGAGCGTTTTACGCCAGGCACAGTCCCTAAACTCAGCCAAATCCTCTTTGAAGTACGGATAGCGGGATGTGGAATAAAGACGGTAGGCTTGCCGCCCGGCGCAGGCGACGAGCCCGAGGGCCAAACCCGATTGCAGCCCGGTAAAGAGGACGGAGTCAAAGAAGCGGTCCGCTCCCATCCAATAGCCGATACTTCCCCACAAGGTACCGTATCGCGCGGCCTGAACCGCGGCATCAAAGTTCGGGGGAAGGAGGCTGACGACAGCAGCACTGAAAACCAGGGCTATACCAAAGAAAAGCGACCACTGTGTTGAGGCTATCGTATTAAAAATCCAGAGGATTGCCTTGCGTGCCGCTATCCCGGGGACATTGGCCGCACCCATCGCCGGCCTCCTCTCCCACGCGATCTTTGAAGAATTATACCATTCTTGGAAGATCGTTTAAAACTGCGCCTTTATAGATTCTTATCCCTTAACCCGATGCGTTGGCTTTTGCAACGCTCTCCTCAGCCGGCTGGTCTAAGAACAGAAGGGTAATGAAGAGGTTGAGCGGCTTTCAATGCAGAGTGTCAAGCACCCCGGCGACCTCCCTTCTGGCCTTGTCGAGTTCGGCTTCAAGCCCGAGTCCAAAATGCTTATTCACCAGGTCGAGAACAGCAAGATAGCACTGCGACGCCAGGGCCAGAGCATCCCTGGCGTAATCCTCATCATCTTCGGGACTGACCCCGATGTAACGGTTGTCTCTTGCCGTTAGAAGAGGGTAAAACCCTGCCACGTTGCCGTGCGTAATGTCGCAGGTGATCTTGTAAAACGTCTCGTGCAGATTACTCAAATTTAGAAGCCGGGCGAGGTCGGCAACGGTTTTGCCGTGCCAGGAAGACTGGCGGGGGAAAAGATCACGCACTCGGTCGTATTCGGCTTTCATTCTGGCAAGCTCTTCGGGCTTAATGTCGCGGAGAGCCTCCGGGTAGTGCTTTTCCAGAAAAGTCACGTAAACCCAGTTGCGATAATGGGCATAGTCGAGGAACAGCGCTGCCAGACGCTCGGGGTCGGTAGCGATGTAAAGAACGTTGAGCGTATCCTCGTACAGGCTCCGCACCAAAATCACGGCGTCGTTACCGCAGCCCTCCCTTATAAGGATACGCACGGCGCGAAACCCTTCCCGGAACCTTGAGAAAAAAAGCTGGAGCACCCTGTCGAAGGCAGAGGCATCCTGAATTGCCTTTCGCCCGGCCTTGGCGGCCAGGTCGCTGAGCATAGCTGCGGCTTTTTCCACTTTATCCAGTAGTCTTGGCCTTCCCCTTACAATCGTTCTTAAGCGCCGGTTGAACCTGATTTACAGAAACTAAACATTGTCTTAACAATCCTTACACAATGTTGATCAATGCTCAAAATAATTCTGTTAAAGTAAATGCGCAAAGCTCTTTGTCCCACTTTCTGATCTGGGGGCTCTCGCTTTATAATGGCCAAGAAAGTTGCACGGTATTACGAAAAAAGCATTAAGTATATCCTCGGTATCGTAGCGGGCACTTCCATCCTTATTCTCTTTTTAATTTTCTTCTTTTTGTTTAGAGAAGGTTCCGGTGTCTTTGCGCAAGTCAGCCTGTTCGATTTTGTCTTCGGAACGAAGTGGCTGCCTGTTTCCGAACCGCCGCAATTCGGCGCGCTGGCGCTGATTGCGGGTTCTCTGACCGTTACCGTCGGCGCAGGAATAATCGCTATCCCGCTGGGTATCGGCATCGCTATGTTCCTGGCCGAGGTCGCGCCCCGCAGCATCCGCGAGATCAGCAAGGCCGTTATCGAACTGCTGGCGGGAATACCTTCAGTGGTTTACGGCTTTCTCGGGCTGACCATTCTCGCGCCGTTCGTGAAAGAGATTTTTAACCTGCCAAGCGGCTTGTGCGCTTTTACGGCATCGCTCGTTCTGGGCATCATGGCCCTGCCCACGGTGGTCAGCATCTCGGAAGACGCCCTTGACGCCGTACCCCGTGAATACAGGGAGGCATCCCTGGCCCTGGGGGCTACAAAGTGGGAGACAACCTTGCGCATTGTGGTCCCCACCGCTCGCTCCGGACTCATCGCCGCTTCCATGCTGGGCCTGGGGAGGGCTATCGGAGAAACCATGGCTGTCTTGATGGTTGCCGGCAACGCCACCATCATCCCCCACTCCGTTTTTGACCCGGTTCGAACCATCACCGCCGATATTGCGGCTGAGATGGGCGAAACAGTGAGGGGCGGGCTGCATTACCAGGCTCTTTTCGGCCTGGGCATGGTGCTCTTCGCCATAACTTTCGTTATTAACCTCGTTACAGACGTGGTTTTTGCCAAGACTTCTTCCGTTAAAAGAGGTGCGTCTCTGTGATCTCCAGAAACGCGCGGGAACGGGCCGGCTTTGGCGCGCTTGCGGTGTGCACGGTCTTCGCTATTATTCCCGTCCTGGCCATTGTCGGGTACCTGATCTGGAAGGGATGGCCTGCCCTGACATGGGAGTTTTTAACCCAACCACCGCGTAAGTTTATGACTGAGGGAGGGATTTTCCCCGCGATAATCGGAACCGCAGGCCTTACTGTAGGCACTATTATCGTAGCTCTACCGCTGGGAATCGGCACCGCCGTTTACCTGGTGGAGTATTCCAAGAAAAACTTCTTCACATATCTGGTCAGGATTGCTATCGTCAATCTTGCAGGCGTACCTTCGGTGGTCTACGGCCTGTTTGGGCTGGGCCTTTTTGTTTTGATGCTGGAAATGGGACGCTCCCTGGCGGCCGGAGCCCTTACCCTGGGACTCCTGACCCTCCCGGTCATCATCGCCACCGCTGAGGAAGCCCTGCTGGCGGTACCGGACGATTACAGGCATGCCAGCCTCGCCCTGGGTGCCACGCAATGGCAGACCATCAGGCGTGTAGTTCTGCCCGTGGCTACGCCTTCAATTCTGACCGGCACCATCCTGGGTATCGGTCGCGCAGCCGGGGAGACAGCGCCGATCATGTTCACAGCCGCCATTGTCTACAGCCCAAGGCTACCCAGTTCGGTATTTGATCCGGTTATGGCTCTGCCCTATCACCTCTACGCTCTGTCAACAGAAGTTCCCAATGTGCCCGACCATATAGCTTTTGGAACCGCTGTAGTATTACTCTTGCTCGTTGGCAGCCTGAACCTGGTTGCCGTAGCGATCCGGACGAGGATAAGGCTCAAGCGTATCAGGTAGCGAAACGATAAGGTGCACAAAGTGAAAGGTGATCGAATGGCCAACAAAATGGAGACCGTAAACCTCAACTTTTTCTACAAGGATTTCCACGCCCTGACCGATATCAACCTGCCGGTTAAAGAGCATGCCGTGACAGCCTTAATCGGCCCTTCGGGCTGCGGAAAGTCCACCTTTTTGCGCACGCTGAACAGGATGAACGACGTTATTGAAGGTACGAGAATCCAAGGCGAAGTCTTACTGGATGGGAAGAATATCTACGATCCGGGAGTGGATCCGGTAGATTTGCGTAAAAGAATCGGTATGGTTTTTCAAAAGCCAAACCCATTCCCAATGTCCGTTTTCGATAACGTCTCCTACGGTCCACGGATTCACGGCATAAAACGCAGGGATGTTCTTGAAGAGATCGTCGAAAGAAGCCTGCACCTGGCCAACCTCTGGGACGAGGTCAAGGACAGGCTGCACGAATCAGCGCTCGGACTTTCCGGCGGGCAGCAGCAGAGGCTTGTGCTGGCTCGCGTTCTGGCGGTTGAACCGGAGGTAATCCTGATGGATGAACCCGCTTCCGCCCTGGATCCTATCTCTACATCCAAGCTTGAGGACCTTATTCGAGAACTCAAGGAAAACTATACCATCGTTATCGTCACCCACAACATGCAGCAGGCAGCCAGAGTGTCCGATTACACAGCTTTCTTTTTGAACGGCGAAATGATTGAATATGATTTAACCAACACCATCTTTACCGCTCCCAGGGATAAACGAACCGAGGACTACATCACCGGCAGATTTGGTTAAAAGGAGTTTGTTAGAGATATGGTAAGAGAATCTTTTCATCAGCAGCTGAACGACCTGCGGGACGACGTTTTACGGATGGGGAATATGGTCGAGTGTTTTCTCGACCTGGCAATGACTGCCCTCAAGCGCCAGGATATGGACCTGGCCGCAAAAGTGGTAATGGATGACGACAAGGTGGATCAATTGGAACTCCAAATTGAGAAAAAATGTTTGTCGCTCCTGGCCTTGCATCAGCCGGTGGCGAGAGACCTCAGGTTTATCGGGGCAACTCTGAAGTTTTGTACCGACCTGGAAAGAATTGGGGATTATGCTTCGAGCATTGCCAAGATTACGCTCAGCATGGGGAGCGAACCGTTCATAAAACCGCTTGTCGCTCTGCCGCGGATGGCCGAAGTTGCCCAGGAAATGCTCAGGGAGAACCTGGTGGCCTATGTTGAATACGACCGCGAGCTGGCGCTGAAGAGCGCCGCAAAGGACCACGAAATCGACCACCTTTATAAAGAAACATTTACAGAACTGCTGACCTTAATGACTGAAGACCCTAAGAACGTTATGCAGTCCACTTACCTGATGCTGGTAGCCAAATACCTTGAACGAATCGGCGACCACGCCACCAACCTCAGTGAATGGGTGATCTACATGGTCACAGGTGAACGCCTGGACTTGAACGATTAACCCCTGGACAAATTAGACTTATCATAAGCACCGCTCACAGGCGGTGCTTTTACTTTTTCTTTATTGCATTTTAACGTGATCTTGCTGTTCCCGCCTTAGCATGGGAACAGGTACTTGCCGGTCGCATTGGAGATGTTTTTATGAACAGTGCTAGGAAAACTACAAGCTATCTTTACATGATTTACATCTTCTTTAAGTACGCTTAAAATCCATTTGTTATATTCAGCTATGGAGAGGGTTAACCCTAAATTTCTATAAGGAGGGTTCATTTTTGGTTAAGACGGTTTCCAAGGTGGCACTGGTCCTTATGGCTCTTCTCCTGATCGCCGGTCTGGCTGCGGGCTGCGGTGGCGGCGGAGACAAGCCTCAGGACACGAACCAGGGGCAGAGCGCATCGGAGTTAAGCGGAACCCTGCAGCTAAATGGCTCGACCACGGTGACCCCGATCGCCCAGGCGTGGGCGGAAGCGTTCCACGAAAAGAACCCAAAGGTTGAAGTCGTTGTCTCGGGTACCGGCTCAGGTGACGGCATCGCCGCCCTGATCAACGGCACCACCGATATCGCGATGGCTTCGCGTAAAATGAAGGACAAGGAAAAGGAACAGATCACCAACGGCACTCCTAAGGAGTACGTTGTCGGTTACGACGCTCTGGCCGTGATCGTACACCCCAGCAACCCCGTTCAGTCTCTGAGCATGGCGCAGCTTAAAGACATTTTTACCGGCAAGATCAAGAACTGGAAAGAAGTCGGCGGGCCGGACAAGGATATCATCATCTACACCAGAGATACCAGTTCGGGCACCTACGAATTCTTTAAAGAACACGTCCTGAATAAGGAAGAGTTTGCTGAACGCGCTAAAAAGGTTGCTTCCAATGCGGCGATGACCAAGTCCGTTGCCCAAGACGAGACTTCTATCGGCTATGTCGGCCTTGCTTTCGTCGACAGTACAGTTAAAGCTCTGCCGGTGAGCGCCGAAGGCGGCAATCCCGTCCCGCCCAGCGTCGAGACAGCAAAATCCCACGAGTATCCCATCGTGCGCGATCTCAACATGTACACCATCAATGAGGCCCAGGGTCTCGCCAAGGCCTTCCTTGACTTCGGCTTGAGCGCCGAAGGCCAGGCAATGGTACAGGAAGTCGGCTATATCCCCGTTAAATGAGGCTGCTTCAGGTTTGCCGGCGGTGAGCCGCGAAAGGGCACGCCTCCCTTTCCCAGGCTTACCGCCGGTTTGTTTTTCCCCTACTCTACTGAGGACCCTTCTTCGGCAGCGTAAAGAAAAACTCGGAGCCCTTACCGGGCCTGCTGTTGACGCCTACCGTGCCCCCGTGGATGTCCACGATATGCTTAACAATGCTGAGACCCAAACCGGTACCGCCCTGCGCGCGGCTTCTCGCCTTGTCAACCCGGTAGAACCTTTCAAAGACCCGGTCGATGTCATCGGGCGGAATGCCTATGCCCGTGTCGCGCACCCACACCACGACGTCCCTTCCCTTTTCCGCGACTTCGACATCCACCCTCCCCCCGGCAGGAGTATACTTGACAGCGTTGTCTACCAGGTTCACCAGCACTTGTTCGATCAGGTCGCGGTCCGCTTCGGCTACCACAGGCGCATCCGGCAGGTTGACATATAACGAAATTTTCGCGTTGTCAGCCTGACCCCGAAGCTTTAACACCGCGTCACCGGCGATGGAAGATATGTCCACCGGGAGGCGTCTCAGTTTGACCTGCTTGGCTTCGATCCTCGATAAATCAAGGAGATCCTGAATCAGCCTTTTCAGCCGCTCAGCCTCGTGGT
This sequence comes from Bacillota bacterium, assembly GCA_036804525.1. Taxonomy (GTDB): domain Bacteria; phylum Bacillota; class Desulfotomaculia; order Desulfotomaculales; family JASEER01; genus JBFLVT01. Next base: position 21,781 of record DAIRSE010000019.1, read on the forward strand.
CGATGATCTCGACGAACTCCCTGCTGGCCTTCTCATCATTCAACGCCCCGTCAAGCAGCGTCTCCGTAAATCCTTTGATTGCTGTAACCGGTGTTTTTAGCTCGTGAGAAACGTTGGCTACAAAATCCCGGCGCATCCTTTCCAGCTTGCGTTTCTCGGTAATGTCGCGGAGCACGGCAACAACCCCTGTCAGCCTTCCGGTCTGGTCACGGATCGGAGAAATATACACTTCAAAAAAGGTCTCGTCGGGATAAGCGATCTTAATTTCCCGCTCAACGGCATAGCCGCCCTGAAGCCCCTCGTTGATCAGAGCAGACAATTCCGGGTGCCTGATCACTGCATCATGGGGCCTCCCGATGCTCTCAGGACCGCTAAACGACAGAAACCTTTCAGCAGCCGGGTTGATGAGATCGATCTGGCCCCTTCTGTTGATGAAAATGATGCCGTTGGCCATACTGCCCAGGACAGCTTCAAGCTTGCTTTTGCCGTCGGAAATCAAGGTTACCTTGTCCCTGATCGTCGCGGACATCTGGTTGAATGCCTCGGCGAGCTCGCCGATCTCGTCCCTGCTTTCCAGCTTCGCCCGGCAGTCAAAATCACCCCGGGAAATCCTCCTGGTGAACTCGGTCAGTTTCTCTATGGGATCGGTTACCCTTTTGCTTAATCCGATGCTCACCAGGACGGTAAACAAGACGGCCAGAGAAATAGCCACCACAACTGCTGACCACAGCCTGAAAAAAGCGCCTCTTATCTCGGCCAGGGATAGAGCAAGCCGCAGGAAGCCAACAGGTTTATCCTCTTGTATAATGGGCACGGCAACATACATCATGTCTGTATCCAGGGTGCTGCTGTGACGGACGGAAACCCCGACACCGCTTCTTAAGGCTTCCGCTATTTCGGGGCGGCTGATGTGGTTCTCCATTTGGGCCGGATCCTCAAGCGAATCCCCCAGGACCGTTCCGTCGATATTGATTATAGTTACCCGGGCCTTAACGTCCTGGCTGATCCTGCGCGTCAGTTCGCCCATGGTCGCCGGGTCCCATCCGTCTCGTCTCGGCTCAAGTAAATCGCGCGCCAACAGTGCTTCGGTTTCCAGCCTGGTTTGGAGGTTGTCGTAGAAGTAATCCTCAAGGGAATTCAAAAGGTAAGCCCCGAGGACAAGCATCGACATAATCACTAAGCCGATGTAAGTTGCCGCTAATCGCCATCTCAGGCGTCTGTGCAGAACAATCCCTCCTCTCCCGACTTCCGGCGGGCAAAAAAAAACGAACTTCTTAGTTCGGTTCGGAAATATAAGCGACGACACAAAAAGGACGAGTTCAGCTCGCCGGCGCCCTAAATTTATAGCCGACGCCCCTTACGGTCTTAATGTATACCGGATTCTTGGGGTTGCTTTCGATTTTCTCGCGTAGATGACTGACGTGTACGTCCACAATCCGGGTATCGCCGGCGTAACTGTAACCCCATATGTTGTTAAGCAAGGCGTCCCGCGTCATCACCCGTCCGGCGTTCCGCGCGAGAAAATCCAGAAGTTCAAACTCTTTCGGGGTAAGCTCTACGGGTTTGCCGTCTACCGTCACTTCATAACTGTCCGAATTAATGACCAACCCGCCGATTCTGGTTTCTGAACTTCTTACGTATTCCTCTTTGGGTACTGTCCGCCTGAGGACCGCCTTGACGCGCGCGACGAGTTCCCGCGGGCTGAAGGGTTTGGTTATATAGTCGTCGGCTCCGAGTTCCAAGCCCAGTACGGTATCGATTTCCTGGTCTTTTGCGGTGAGCATGATAATCGCTGTCTGAACGCTTTCCTGCCGGATACGCTTACACACCTCAAAACCGTCAATCCGGGGCAGCATGATGTCGAGGATCACCAGGTCCGGCTTTTCCTCGCGGACAATCCTGAGCGCTTCCTCCCCGTCATGCGCTTTAAATGTAACAAAGCCCTCTTTTTCCAGGTTAAATGTTACAAGGCGGACTATGGACTTTTCGTCATCAACCACGAGCACCCTGCGGGTCATCGCCCGTCACCGCCAAATAAGCTTTTTATCAAACACCTGCCTAAAAACAGAATTCGGCATTAGATAGCCGAATTCCTACATAAAAAGCGAGTTTCATTATTGGTTCCTATGGTACAAAGCACCAGAGCCATCAGATATGGAGGTTGGCTTCCCTGATCCGCCGGGCCAGTTCGAACTCGATTGGCTCGGGGTCAGCAACCGGACGAAATTCAACTAGATCGGGAGACAGCTTAGCCAGAAGAATGCCTTTCCCGTCTTTCTCCACCACCAGGTAGTAATCGGTCTGCAGCACCCGTACGGCATAATCCGGAGGGTCCTCCGGACGATATATCTGGCGAATTTCAAAGACCTCAAGGTTATCCCTGTTGTCCAGGAAGTAGTCTATGGCATCCCGAAGCGTGACTTGCACGGTAATCCCTCCACAACACAAGATTTCAGGTCACTTTACATCATAACCAAGCGCGCACCGGCTTGGCAACCTCTGACGCACATACCGGGATGGCCGGGTCGATAGACTATAAAGGCCGGACGTAGGGTCCGGCCTTTAGCTTTACGTCTTCAGGCAGGAATTCAAGGAGAGGCCGCCAATTAACCTTAACTATAGGTCTTTACTCTATATATTCTTAACACGGAGACATCATTTTGACTGGCACTGTTGTTAACGTGGCTGCAATTTGCATTGGATCGATCCTCGGCCTGGTAATTAAACGAGGTATCCCTGAACGGGTCAGCGAAACGGTTATGCAGGGGCTTGCTCTGGCCGTAATTCTGATCGGCCTGCAGATGGCTTTTCAGACCCGCAATCCGCTAATTGTCATCGGAAGCCTTGCCCTGGGCGGGCTGGTCGGAGCGGCAATAGATATCGAGGGAAAGCTCGACCGCCTGGGACGCTGCCTGGAGTCCAAAGTCGGAGGCAATGGTCACGGAGAAATAGGGCGGGCATTCGTCACCGCAAGCCTAATCTTTTGCGTTGGCGCCATGGCTATTATGGGCTCAATAGAAGACGGTTTGACTGGTGAAGCTAAAACCCTCTTTGCGAAATCCATGCTTGACGGTATTGCTTCCATCATTTTTGCCTCTACTATGGGTATCGGTGTGATCTTTTCCGCCATCCCGGTTCTCCTCTACCAGGGATCTATCACCCTGGCCGCCGGCGCCGTCAGTCCTTATCTCAGCCCCTGGGTGGTCGCCGAACTGACCGCTACCGGCGGTCTCATCATCGTCGGCATCGGGGTTACGATTCTGAACGTTAATGGTTTTCGAGTCCGTGTCGGCAACTTGCTCCCGGCCATTTTTATTGCCGCCGCGGTCACCATGGTCCTCGAAAACCTGAAGCTTTAAATCAGGAGAATTTTTCTTGGGTTGGGCTACACCCCAGACGATGGGCAGCAACCCGCCAGCCGTTTCATAAAGTTCAACGATATTTAATCCTGAAGCCTTAAACGTTTCTAACGTAGGGCGGTCAAGATGACACCCTCCGGCCACCCTCCTCCAGCAAGGCGTCAATCGCCGCTGCCATTTTGCCCAGGAAGCCTTTGAAGACAGCACGTGCTCCATAAAAAACAGTTTCCCATCGGTTTTAAGCACCCGTGTTATTTCTGCAGCCACCTGAGCCGGATTGCTGACCGAACAGAAGGTAAAAGTGGAGAGTACCGTGTCGAAACAGTGGTCGTGGAACGGAAGCCGCTCACCGGAGGCGACAATCAATTCCGGCGTTTTACCTCCGCCGGTTTTCTTGCGCCGAGCATACTGCAGCATGGCCGGTTCAGGATCTATGCCGACATAGTCGACCCCCTCGCCAATATTGGCAAGGTTAAGACCCGTTCCCACGCCCAGTTCCAGAACCCTACCCCTGGCCCTGCTGCTGAGAATACGCCTGATCTGTTTGATATACACCGGTTCCAGCAATGGATATAAGGTTGCGTAAACAGCAGCAAACACTTTGCCCATTTTGCATACTCTTCTTGCCCTTAATTTCTTATTTAAAGAATGTTTTTACGAAAGAAAGCGCCTAAAAAGGCACACGCCTTTAGGCGCTTCCCTGTGTGGGAGAGTCTAAGTCATGGCTTGCTCCGCTTTCTGTACGGCTAACTTTACAAAGTTGCCGCATTCCCGGGAGGTGAGGTTACCATAGTCATTACCCTGAATCTTGTGGGCTACACCCATCTCCCGGGCGAACTCGTACTTGGTTCTGTCGCTCAAGTATTTCGCCATACCTAACCCTCCTCAATGAATATTTTGCCCCGTGGAGGGTTCGCAAACACAAACATTTTCTGGTCAACCAGCACATAAAAGGTTCGGCGTTTTTGCGCTGCGAATCTTTCAAACTTCAAATAAAGATTCTTGTTTAAGTATTTGCTGTTTAATCTGTGAAAATATCGCCAATTTAAGGCAGGCATAAAAAACTTAAATAATATCTAAGGATTACATTGACGGCAAGGTTCAAAACCGTTATCGAACGCCTCATCCCTGGACGAAAATGTAACCCTGTTTTGGCTGCTTACCTTCCCGGCGTGAGGACACGAAGGCCGGTGAAACTTCTTGCTGCTCCTGTTTGCGACATAGTACGGTTCGGGGTCGACGTCGAGTGCCCACAAGCCTTTATTGTTCCGGCGCGCCTCGGCCTGTAACTCGGCGAAAAGGTCAGCGTACTTAATATTTGGCGGAACAGTCATGACGACCGCATAGCCTTCGGCCACCAGCAAGGCATTAAACATTTTGTGGCGGGCCGACCCCGGCTCGCATTTCGTGGAGTCTTCTGTCCAGATATAGGCCAGCATTCTCCCGTAGCGGTCGGTTTCTGCCACGTCGCGCTCGAGGTAGACCGGCTTTCCCAGCAGGCGCTGCTCCGTGAAAGCGGCGGACTCGCGCCCATACGGCTCTTTTTCCTTCGTATACTCCGGCGCATCCACGCCGATCATCCGGACCAGGTGTTCCCGGCCGTTTACCGAAACCCTGACCGTATCGCCGTCGATAACCGAAACCACCTTGCCCTTGTAAACGGTGTTATCATCGGACGCCGGTTTAACGAGGCATCCGGCTAAGACAAGAAGCACGATAACCAGGGGTACGACAAACCGCTTGATTGCCGGAACGCTCATTCCTCCTTGCCTCCGGTTTTCAGTTGCTCAAGCAGCCGGCCCAGCTCACTGCGGTCGAAGGTATACACTTCGCCGCAAAAATGGCAGGTTACGGTGGTGGCCTCGTCGGCCAGGTAAATCTTTTCCAGTTCGTCCTCACCCAGCGACAGTAACAGCTCGCCTACCCGCTCGCGGTCACACTTGCAGCGAAAAGCTACGGGCATTTTGCTCAGGATCTCCATGTCCATGCCTTGAAATACCATGGCCAGGATGTCCTCAGGAGACTTCCCCTCCTCAATCAGGGTCGATATGGGCGGCATGGCCTTAAGGTTTTCCTCCAGCCGGGAAGCCGTCTCCTCCGACGCGTCGGGCATGAGGTTAACCATTATCCCTCCCGCGGCCGTCACCCGCCCCTCGGGCGACACCCGCACGCCAAGTGAAACAGCCGAAGGGAACTGCTCGGAAACCGTCAAATAGTTGGCGAGGTCCTCGGCAATTTCGCCGGATACAAGCTTGGCGCTTCCCGTAAAAGGCTCCTTCAAACCCAGGTCGCGGGTAATGTAAAGGAACCCCTCGCCGACTGCTTTTCCTACCGGCAGTTTGCCCGGTTTATCAGCGGGAAAGTCGACGTGCGGCTCCTGCACGTATCCGCGCACCTCGCCCAGAGCGTTAGCTGTGGCCACAATACCGCCCAGCGGGCCGTCGCCGAGAACACGGACAGTTAAAATATCCTCGCCCTTAAGGTTGGCGCCCAAAAGCAGGGCCGCCGTAAGGGTGCGCCCCAAGGCCGCCGTCGCGACGGGCCAGGTGTCGTGCCGCCGGCGCGCCTCTTCCGCCGTTTCGGTTGTAACAGCAGCGAAAGCGCGGACTTCCTGCCGCGCTCCCATTGCCCTGATCAGATAATCACCCATCCAATCACAGTCTCCCGACTATGTAGTATGAACGAACGCTATGAGTGTCTACCCATCGAATCCGGTCGCTATCGGCACCTTGGCCCCGCCTTGCGCAAGCAATTCGCGGACCTTGTCCTCCAGAGCCCGGGCGACATCCGGATGCTCCTTCAGATAGTCGCGTGCGTTGTCGCGTCCCTGGCCGAGGCGCTCCTGCCCGAACGAGTACCAGGCGCCGCTCTTGGAAACAACCTTGAGTTCGGTGGCGATGTCCAGCAGGGAACCTTCCTTGGAAATGCCCTGCCCGTAGATCAGATCAAACTCGGCCATTTTAAAGGGCGGGGCAACCTTGTTCTTGACAACCCTGGCTTTGACCCTGGCGCCATAAATCTCGCTTCCCTGTTTAAGGTTTTCCGTCTTCCGGACCTCCAGCCGGACAGAAGCATAAAATTTTAGGGCTCGTCCACCCGGCGTCGTCTCGGGGCTGCCAAACATGACACCGACCTTTTCACGGATCTGGTTGATAAAGATGGCCATGCTCCGCGATTTGGAAATGACCCCTGTAAGCTTGCGCAAAGCCTGCGACATGAGCCGGGCCTGCAGTCCGACGTGCGCGTCGCCCATCTCGCCTTCGAGTTCGGCCCTGGGCACCAGCGCCGCTACGCTGTCTATAACCACCACATCGACTGCGCCGCTCCGCACAAGCGCCTCCGCTATCTCAAGGGCTTGCTCGCCGGTGTCGGGCTGAGCCACCAGCAAGTTGTCGATGTCCACGCCAAGCCTCGCCGCGTACAGCGGATCCAAAGCATGTTCGGCATCGATGAAAGCGGCCGTCCCGCCGTTCTTCTGAGCCTCGGCTACGACGTGCAGGGCAACCGTGGTTTTGCCCGAAGACTCCGGGCCGAAGATTTCAATAACTCTGCCTCGTGGCATACCGCCAACGCCGAGAGCCACATCGAGGCTCAAAACTCCCGTGCTGATAACCTCTACATTAAACTTTGCGCCGGCCTCACCAAGGCGCATAATCGAACCCTTGCCAAACTGCCGCTCAATGCCCAGCAAAGCCAATTCCAGCGCTTTTTCCTTATCGCTCAACCCGACCCCTCCCTCAGGCTACTACCACCATTCTAAGCCAATTTTTCCTATTTGCAAACCGCAAAAAAAAGCCCCGTCACTTGGGCCTGTTGAAAAAATGGAGCCAACTTGACGGGGCTGATCGGCCGCGACCGTCGGCTGTCCGGTGCTCTAATGGTTTTCTAGAAAAACCTTCACCATATGCAAGGCGGCATTGACCGTCCCCTCGCGAACAGCCATCCGCTCACCGGGGAAGAAATAGCGGCGCGTTACAACTTCCTTATCCGAGGCCAGCGCGATGTAAACCAAACCTACGGGTTTACCCGGGCTCCCGCCGTCGGGTCCGGCAATGCCCGTGACGCCTATGCCTATGTCGGAGCCAGTGAGGCGTCGGACACCCTGAGCCATCGCAACGGCCGTCTCCTCGCTGACCGCCCCGTACCTGGCGATCGTCTCGGCAGGTACACCCAGCATTTGCGTTTTCAGTTCATTTGAATACGTTACCGCGCCCCCGTAAAAGTACCGGGAACTGCCCGGAACGTCAGTCAATCTCGCCGCCACCATGCCTGCGGTACAAGACTCGGCGGTGGAGATGGTCATGCCCTTCTCCCGCAGCATAGCCCCGACGTCCCTTTCCAGAAGCTGGTCATCAATGGCAAACAGGTGGTCGCCGAGACGCTCCACCACCTTTTGCGCGAGTTCCTCGACCATTCTTTCGGCCTCCTGGGGATCGGCATGGCGAGCAGTTACACGCACGTGTGTCGCCCCTGGCTTAGCCAAGTATCCCAAGCCCGGGTTTCCCTGGCCACCCAGATCCCGCAGGATCTCCTGTACGGCATACTCGGCTATCCCCGTCAGCTTAAGCGTTTTCGTTCTAAGCACTTCACCTCGCCCGGGCAGCCCGGCGATAAACGGAGCGACGTAGGTGGTGAACATATGCCTTAACTCACGAGGGGGGCCGGGAAGAACAATAATGACCGTGTTGTCGTGCTCCAGGAAACAGCCGGGTGCCGTACCTTTATCGTTGGGGATGAGCCGGGCACCCGCCGGAAAACAGGCCTGCCGGCGGAAGATGGCGGGCATGGGTCTTCCCCGCTTGTCAAAAAAGGCCTGCATTTTGCTCAGAGCCTCGGCGTTCATAACCATCGGGACCCCGAGAATATCGGCAATAACTTCTTTGGTGATGTCGTCAGTGGTGGGGCCCAAACCGCCTGTTGTAATGACAATATCGGAACGTTTGAGGGCCTGCTTGATGACGCTGCGCATCCGGTCCCAGTCATCCCCGACCGCCGTCTGTAAGGTTAACTCAACCCCGAGTTTGGCCAGTTCGAGACCGAGAAAGTGAGCGTGTGTATTTATAACATATCCCAGGAGCAATTCGCTTCCGGTAAACACCGCTTCGGCTTGCAAGTCCGGACGCCACCCTCTATTCAAGCTAGTTCACGATTTCACTATTCCAATTGTAATGCCAAGAGCTTCCCCTGACAAGGGATGATCGTTATAAGAAGAATACGGTATACGGTATAAAACAGAGCGCGCACCTGGCAAGGATGTGCGCTCCAGGTTTTCCAAGTTTATGCTGCTGGTTTTTGCAAGAAGCTGCGGAACTCGTCTCCCGTCATTTTTTCTTGAGCAAGAAGCCGCTCGACAATCTGTTCAATCTGGGATGTCATTTCCTGAAGGTAGGCTTTGACCTTCTCCTCCTGTTCCTTTAAAATGGCGGCCACAGCCTTGTGCTTGACATCCTGGGGCAGAGACTTGATATCCACAATCCCCAGGCTGGACATCCCTGCGTGAATGATGGTCTCGGCCACATTCAAGGCCTGTTCAAAATCGTTCGAGGCCCCCGTGCTGCGCGAACCCAGCATCACCTCTTCGGCAACCGCTCCACCAAGCATCACCGCGATCTGGCTCTCCAGGTGCTCTTTGGTATGCAGGTACTTGTCGTCTTCAGAAGCCTGCCGCATGTAGCCCAGGGCGGCTCCGCGCGGCGTTACGGTCAAGGTGGAAACCGAACCGGGACGGTTCAGCTCGCTGATGAGGGCGTGCCCGGTTTCGTGGATGGCGACGCGCCTCATCTCTTCGAGGGTCGGCCGGCGGTCGAGCTTACCGCCCATAATCACCTTGTCGACCGCCTCGTGCAGGTGGGCCTGAGTAATGACTTTGCTGCCCTCGCGCATGGCAAGAATGGCCGCTTCGTTGGCCAGGCTCTCGAGGTGCGCCCCGGAAAAGCCAAAGGTTTCCTTGGCAAGCGCCTGCAAATCTACATCGTCGGCCAGCGGTTTATTGCGCGTGTGCAGTTTCAGGATCTCCAGGCGTCCCTCCTTATCGGGGACATCGACGCGAACCTGCCGGTCAAAGCGTCCGGGGCGCAGGAGCGCGGGATCGAGCATGTCCGCGCGGTTGGTGGCGGCCACGATCAGGATGGTGACGTCCTCATCGATGCCTATCCCGTCCATCTGGACAAGCAGTTCATTGAGTGTTTGGTCGTATTCCAGATGACTGGTAACCTGACCGCGCTTTCCGCCCAGGACCTCGATCTCGTCAATAAAGATAATGGCATTGTTCTTCTTGCGTTTCCGAGCCGTTTCCCGCGCGGTCTGAAAGAGTTTCCGCACGCGCTGGGCACCTACGCCCGCATACATTTCGATAAACTCGCTGCCGTTCGCCGACACAAAGACCGCATCGGTGTAATTGGCAGCCGCCTTGGCCATCAGCGTCTTGCCTGTTCCCGGCGGGCCGGTCAGCAGAATACCTTTGAGAGGCCTGATCCCAAGCCTCTTGATTTCGTTTTTATTCCTGATAAAATCGAGGGCTTCCCGCAGTTCTTCGATAGCTGTATGCTGGCCGCCGATGTCCGCAAAAGAAATTTGTACCTGGGGCTCTGTGGCAACATTGGCAAACGTCTTAACGATACCCCGCTGCCTGGCCATGTAATAAGCCACGGCACAAAGGGCAAGAAGAAATATCAGCGGTCCTACATTGTAGCCGGAAACAAGCAGGAAAACGAAAAGGGCAAGTCCAAGGCCTAGTGCCACTTCCTTATGCATAGAGGCCACCCCCGTTCAGCCCTTTGTTGTCGCTATTTACAGTGCCGCGCGGGATAACTTCCAGCAGGTAAGAACCGTTCCGGCCCTCCAGCTGAACGTACACGTACTTGTTGTCGACGAACACTCTGGCGACGGCGTCGGCCCCGCGCGCGTTCTCCTCAATTACCCGGGCCATCTCCGGAAAACTCCCCTGGGCGATGGCCTGGTGAATGGAATACTGGCTCTTGTAAAGGACATCGGACAAGGTCCTATCCCTTGTATCTTCGATAACCAACTGGTGAGGACGGCCGTTCAGGCCGATCTCGATATCGCGTTCGAGAGCCTGGTACACTTTCATGAAGTTGTCGCTGGGTTTCATGCGCACGGTAACAAGAACGAAAGCGCCCTGATCTTCCAGCTTGAAAGATTCCACGTATTCATTTTCGCTCAAATCCTGACGCAAGGACTGGTTCGAGCCATACTTGTCATAGAGGAAGTTTCCCCCCAGCAAAACAGCCAGACCCAAGATAAAGGTAAGGATGACGATATTTATCTTTAAGCCGAACCACTGCATCGGTATCCTCTCCCATCTAATCCTGGCTATCCCGACAGTCCTGATGCAATCTAGATGTCGCAATTATGGATTATACCACAAGAAATGGCGGCTTTCCTTATGAAATGCCTGGCACAAAGGGGCCTGTTGAAAAATGGGCAGGTGAAGTTTTTTCATAGCCCCAAAAAAACGGCGGGATTCCCGCCGTCATCATTGTAGCATTCTTTCGCGCCCGTGTTAAACAGGCTCCAATCGGGTGATGCGTCCAACCAGGTCGTATCTCAGGCTCCTCTCGACGCGCACGCTGACAAACTCTCCAGGCTTGGCCCAACAGGGACCCCCAAAGAACACCCGCCCGTCGATACCCGGCGCGTCACCCTCGCTGCGCCCCCAATGAAAGGGTCCCCTGCGGCCGTCCACCAGCACCGTTAACTCGCGGCCGACTTTTTCCCGGTTATGCTCCTGCATGATCTCAGATTGCAGCGCAAAGGCCTTTTCCAACCGTTCCCGCTTTATCTCTTCAGACACCTGACGCGGCAGCCTGGCTGCCGCTGTCCCTTCCTCCGCTGAGTAAGCAAAAAAACCGGCACGGTCCAAACGGACCTCACGCAGAAAGTCCAGCAGTTCCACAAAATCATCTTCAGTTTCACCCGGGAAACCGACCATAAAAGTCGATCGCAGCGTGATCCCGGGGATAGACCTGCGCAGCTTCGCCACAAGGTCGATAAGGTCTTTGCGGCTGGTGGGGCGTCCCATAGCCCGCAGCACGGCATCGCTGGCATGCTGCATTGGAATGTCGAGATACCGGCAGACCTTGGGTTCCCGCGCTATGGTTTCAATCAACTCCGGCGTAATTCCCGTAGGATAGCAGTACAGCACCCTAAGCCACCTAACCGCCTCGATGCCGGCCAACCGGGCGAGCAGCCCGGCCAGGGTGCTTCCGTCGTTGAGGTCGGTGCCGTATCTCGTTGTGTCCTGGGCGACAAGAATGAGCTCCCGGGCTCCGCCCGCAACCAGGCTGAGAGCCTCCTCGAAGACGGCATCAGGGTCCTTGCTCCGGTACCTCCCCCGCAACCTGGGAATGACACAGTACGAGCAGCAGTTCGAACAGCCCTCGGCGATCTTCAGGTAGGCGGTATGAGCAACCGTCGTCAGAAGCCGCGGGGCACGGCGCGGCGAAAGATACCCCGGAGGCCCTACCTCTATGTGCCGTTCACCCTTTAGTGCCCGCTTTACCGCCCCGACGATCTCCCCTACCTGTCCCGTTCCCACCAGAACGTCTATTTCGGGTATTTCCGTCATCAACTCGGCAGGATAGCGCTGCGCCAGACAACCAGCCACAACAAGAGCGGCACATCGCCCTTCCTGTTTGAGACGGGCAGTGTCAAGGATAGCGTTGATGGCCTCTTCCTTGGCACTGGCGATAAAACCGCAGGTGTTGATTAAACACACGTCGGCCTCCCGTCTGACAAGGGTTACCTCGTAACCTTCCTGTACCAGGAGGCCCAGCATCGTTTCGGTATCAACCCGATTCTTGTCACAACCCAGGCTGACCGCGTAAACCTTCAACATAAGCCTTATTATTAACCTAAATTATTAAAGCGTAAATTCGCGCCGTACAACTTTGCCTTTTTCCCCGAGTAAACCAAGATCTTCCCCGTTAAGGGTCACTCTTACAACACCGGCATTCCCGACGTGCAGGAAGATTCGTTCACGCCCTTTAAACTCGAGTTCCCGCCCTACGCCGAGGAACCCATCATAGGAGACTTCACCGTCGACGATAACCTGCATCCAGCTGGTCCCCTCTACAACCCTAATCACCATATCCAACCCTTCCTGCGGAGGAGGCTGGGGGGTTGTCTGGCCGGCACCTGAAGGGGTCTGCGGCTCTACGGCAGGCGGCGGAGTCGTCGGGCTTGTATCTTTTCCTGGTTTCGTTTCGGTCGGCTGGTAAAAAGCGTTGAATATCAGCAACGCGGCGACCACAGCCGCGGCCACGAGATAATTCGTATAGCGAAACGGCTTCTTTTGACGGTCGTCAACCGTTGCCGGCTCAAGCTGTGTTTCGGCCGGTTCACGATTCTCAGCCTGCTGCCGGGCATTGAAGTCAGCTATCAGCTGTTCGGCATCCAGCTCCAGAAACCTAGCGTACGTCCTTAAAAAAGCTTTTGCGTAGACGCGGCCGGGGAGAACGTTAAAATCCTCGTCTTCCAGCGCCTTAATGTATTTCTTGCGGATTTTGGTTTCCTCTTCAACTGTATCCAAATCCAGGCCCTTTGCTTCACGTGCAGCCTTAAGACGTTCACCGATCGGCATTAACCCACCTCCTGTTCCCACCCCGAGATCCCCTACTCCCAATCCCCGCCCGCAAATCCTGCGGCCGCGAGAACGGCATCATGCCTGCGCTAGGGCCTCAGCCTCTTCTTCCCGTAAATAATTTGCCGAATGTCCGACCTACTCTGCCAGGCAACTGGCATGCGGCCCTTGCGTATCGATTACCACGAACCGTTCGTTTATTAACTGAAATATCAGGGGTAACTCTCCTCTGCGCCCACTCCCGAACATTGCCAAGTGCGGGTCTCATATATCCTTTACGGAACAGGTCCGAGATATGCACCGCGGCTGTCAAGGGAAAAGAAAACCTGAAGCTATCTAATGACCGCTAACGTCTATATTCAGGCCAATCATAGCATGCCCCAAGATTATGGTCAACAGACTACTTCTTGTTTCTAAATATCAAGTTATATTGCTCCGGACTCATCAGTACGGCCCGCGGTTTTGATCCCTCAAATCCGCCGACAATACCGCGCCGCTCCATTATATCTACGAGCCGCGCCGCACGCGCGTACCCGATTTTTAAGCGGCGCTGGAGAAGCGAAATCGAAGCGTGACCGGTACGCACAACAATCTCAACGGCCTTCGGCAGGAGTTCGTCCTCAAACTCAGCCTCGGCCTCATCCGGTGTGTCCTCGAAGATCTCCTCATCATACTGGGGAATAGCCTCGCGCTGGAGATAGGTAACAAGGTTCTCTACCTCGCGGTCGGTCAGATAGGCACCCTGCACCCGGATAGGCTTTGCCGCCCCCACCGGGTGGAAAAGCATGTCCCCTTTACCAAGAAGTTTTTCGGCGCCGCCGATGTCCAAAATAGTGCGCGAGTCCGTCTGGGACGACACGGCAAAGGCGATACGCGAAGGGATGTTGGCTTTAATCAGTCCGGTGATAACATCGACAGAGGGACGCTGGGTAGCTACTACAAGGTGAATCCCCGCAGCCCGGGCCATCTGGGCCAAACGGCAGATGGCGTCTTCCACTTCAGCCGGAGCAACCATCATCAAGTCAGCCAACTCATCGATAATGATCACGATCAGCGGCAGGTGCACGCGCTCGCCCTCATAGTCGCGGTGCTTAAAAACATTGTTATAGCGCGTAATGTCCCTGACGCCCGCCGCAGCAAACAGCTCGTAGCGCTTCTCCATCTCCCGGACGGCCCACTTGAGTGAAATGGCCGCCTTCTTCACGTTGGTAACCACAGGCGAAATCAAGTGCGGGATCCCGTTGTAAGTCGTCAACTCCACCATCTTGGGATCGATCATCAGGAATTTGACGTCGTCAGGCCCGCTCTTGAAGAGAATGCTGGCGATAAGCGTGTTAAGACACACGCTCTTACCTGCGCCCGTGGCGCCGGCTATCAGCAGGTGGGGCATCAGGGCCAGATCGGCGATAACAGCATTCCCGGCTATGTCTTTGCCGAGAGCGACCGTAAGGCGCGAAGCCGACTGTTGAAACTCTTTGGTCTCGAGCAGTTCCCGGAGGTGCACCATGCTAACCTCCTTATTGGGGACCTCGATACCTATCGCCGCTTTCCCGGGAATCGGCGCCTCGATGCGCACTCCCGGAGCGGCCATCGATAAAGCGATATCGTCGCTCAAGCTGACAATCCGGCTGACCTTGACTCCTGCGGCCGGTTGAAGCTCGTAACGAGTGATGCTTGGCCCACGTGAGACCTGGATAACCTTGGCCCGGACACCGAAACTCTCCAGGGTCTCCTCCAACTTCCGCACGTTCTCGGAAATGTCTTTGGCCGAACGGTTACCCTTCGAGCGAGGACGATTAAGCAGGCTTAAAGGAGGCAACTGGTACGGCGTTACTTCCTGGAGAGAAATCTGGTGGGTCTCTTCAATCTCTTCGTCGTGCACAAAACGGTCTTTTTTGTCAGGCATAACCGTCCGCATCTCCGGTTCCGGCTCTATCTTGATGAGCGGACTCGGCTGGTCCTCAGCAGGTGGCTTGGGCTGAGCGTGATCGACGATTACGGGTTGGCCGGCCGCCTTCTGTTCTGTCTCGGGGTAAACGTAGTCCTGGACGGCCCGGCCAAGCCGCCGGGTGCTCTTGGAGAAATACCTGCCAATGGCTTTGGCCGCTTTCAAAAGCGAGATCTCGGTAAAGAGAGTAACGCCTACCAAGCCGGCTGAAATAAGAATTACGGCGCTTCCGATATAACCGAAACATCGGTACAGGACCCAGGCCAGGATGGCCCCCACAACGCCGCCGCCGTTACCCGCGGCGCCGGACCCGGTCACTGTGCCGAAGCTGTCTTCGGGAACCAGGATCCGCATATGGTTAGCGGCCAAGAGCGCAGCCAAACAGATCAATCCGCCATACAGCCTCGGCAGGAAACGCACGGGATGCCGGTCTTTGATCAGGACCGCTCCCGTATAGGCAAGGAGCAAAGGCAACAGAACGGCCCCGTCACCGGCGATAACCCGGCAGATCCGGTCAATAAGGTTCCCGACAACACCCGCGGTGCCGGAAACAATGCTGAGAAACATTATCACGGACCCCGAGGCAAGAAGTAGTCCCAGGATTTCGTAACGCGTCTGGGGCTTCAGCTGCCCGTAGAAGCTCACGCTGCAATCACCGCCTTACACCGGAGACTTCGTCAAGAACTAGGAAAATCCTTTCCAGTTGTCCGGACATGGCGCTGCTGATATAATATAGGCACAAAAAACCAGGCTGTTAACCAGCAAGTTTTTGGAGCCGGGGGAGGTGCGCACTCGTGATTCCTATGCACGTTCGGGAAATCGCCTTGGACCCGATGAAAAATCCGGTTATCCTGCTTGTTGACGAACCGGAAGCCAGGGTTTTGCCCATATGGATTGGGATTGCAGAAGCTCAGGCGATTGCCTTGGCCCTGGAAGGCCTGCGCCCGGAGCGCCCGCTTACCCACGATCTCTTGCTGTCTGCTTGCAATCGTCTGGGCGGCGTTGTTTCAAAGGTCGTCATTTCTGACCTTCGTGACGGCACCTTTTTTGCTGAACTCCATCTCACGCAGCAAGGCCAGTCAACAGTCATCGACGCCAGGCCCAGTGACGCCATCGCGCTGGCTCTGAGAAGCAAAGCGCCGATCTATGTCACCCCCAAGGTAGCCGAGCAGGCAATGGATATCAACGACCTTATCGAAACAAGTGCCGAAGCCGACAGCGAAGAGCCGGAGTTCAGCCCTGAAACCGGGAACAAAAGGATTCTGCACTAGAGCAGGAGTATCAACCGAAGAGGACCGCCGGAGCGGTCCTCTTCACTCTTGTTCAGTAACTTTTGTTCAGCCTCGGACAAGCGCCGTGACAATTACAGCCAGCCCTAAGGCAAACCTGTACCAGACAAATAAGTTGAAGTTGTGGCGAATCACATAGCGCAACAAGAAACCTATAGTCAAGAACCCGACAACAGCGGACGTGATTACGCCGGCGATAAAAGCCGCCGTAAGGTCCCCCGCGGAAATATCCTTCAATTGAAAGACCGCTGCCCCAACGATTACGGGCGTCGAGAGCAGGAAGGAAAACCTGGCTGCAGCCTCCCGGGTCACCCCGGCCATCCTGGCCGCAGTAATCGTCGCTCCTGAACGCGAAACACCCGGGACGATGGCAAAGGCCTGGGCGACGCCGATAAACAGGGCCGTCCCCAATCCGATATCCTCTAACCGCTTAACCCGCCTGCCGTAGTGGTCGACAGCCCAGAGGAGGATACCCATCAGGATCAGCATGATCCCGATGATGAACGGGTTTCTAAAAGTCGTGGCGGCATGGTCCTCTAAAAGATACCCGGCCAGCGCCCCGGGTATTGTTGCCAAAACGATGTACCAAAACAGCCGGCCTTCAGGGGAACGCCGCTGCTGGAACCCGGCAACGGTAAGATTAACCCAGTCTCGCAAAAAAAAGGCCACCACCGCGATCAAAGTACCAAAATGCAAAGCGACGTCAAAGGCCAGCCCCGGGTCACGCCAGCCAAAAAACCAGGGCACCAGAATGAGGTGCGCCGAACTCGATATAGGCAGAAACTCGCCCAGTCCTTGTACAATACCCAGGACAATGGCCTGGATGATGTCCAACCTGCTCACTCTCCAAAAAGTGATAATATTTTCCGGCCGTACTATGCCAACAGGCACATTATAGCACATCGCCGGCCTTTGAAGAAGGACCGGATTTTCCCTGATTAGATCTACTTATCTGTCTTTTTAACGGAAGGCTATTGATGCATGAGAGCTAGTGATTGCCGAGCCGTTTTACTTCATCCACTACTTCCTTCGTCGACTTGCCTGTCGCGTCGATCACCGGAGCATAACTTACATTATGCGGTTCCCCGGTAGGGAGGTAAACATTTTCCTCAGGTTCAACCCCGGCATTTTCCTGAGCCGTGATGCCGCTTGTGATGACGAAAGCCTTTACGCCTTCGCGCTGATCAGGATTCACTACCTCGTATCCGGCAGTCTTCAGCAGCGACCTGATTTCCTCCAGGTTTTCTTGCACGGCGATTTTTTCACTCATCTTTGAACCTCCTTCAGGATCTCTGCCGTCAGTCTGCACCATCTCCACCCATCCTATGCAACCCTGACTGCCAAAGAACAGCGTTTACGTAAGGCTTAGAAGGTCCCGCCCTAGGGCCTGTTGAAAAATGGGGGCTGTTCAAAAACGACCCAGCACTCAATGAGTCTTTACAGAGTAAAGGTCTGCACCCCGTCAATCAGACTACGACTTATAGAAACACAGTTCAACAACGAATTGATGCTGGGCAGGCGAAGTTCTTCAACAGCCCCCTTATGGCTGCCTATCCCCATCCCGACGATAACAGCGGCAACGAAACCGGAAAAAGCAGCTGAAACAGGCGCAATGCCACCACTGTCTGCATCGCGAGGGCTGCTCTTCTTGGAAGCAGCTTTCGCTGTTTACAGCCTGACGTTGTCGAAATATTCAATCGTAACGACAACTTCCATTCGAAACACCGGCAGGAATCTTACAGGTTCATAAAGAATAGGTTACAAAATTGTGACACCATTTTCCTTGAGGGTTCCCGTGACAAAAGTCCCCTTAAGAAAAAAGAGACGGACCAGAATGAAGAACTAGGAACGAGTTGCTCCAGCGATCGTTAACTGTCGCTTCCAAAGAAAGGGTCTGCACATGGATAATAAAAGGTGCGAGATCAGTTTCTGCCTTGATTTGCAGGATAAGGACAAGATCCTTAATTATCTGGAGGAGCAGGGGTTAAAGCGGGAACACGTGCGGGTCCTTCATTACCTGCTGATTCAGAACAACCAGCCCGCCGTTCAAAAAGCGTGGAAGGCAGCGGTATCCGGCCGCCCTGTTCACGACCACCCCGGCGGTTTTTTGATCCAGGATGCGTGGAGCCGATGTGCCCGCCTGAACATAGACCCTCATACCCCCCCAAATCCCGCTGCCGTTTCTGATCAAGACCTTAAAAAGCGTCGCGGAGAATCTGCCGTGCTCTTGCAGTCAGCCAGCAGCTTTTTCCCTTTTCAGCTAGAAAGATCGCTGGCGCGCCGTTACCCGCGCTTCGCCGCCATGCTGCTCGATGCGGACGGCATATGCATAGACATCGTGTGTGATAAGGTTACCGTCCAGGAAGACCCCAAGGCGTACCTGACTTTGGGAGGGTTCTACTCCGAGCAGAAGGTCGGTTGCAACGCTATCGGCCTTGCCCTTCGCCTCAGGCAGCCTGCGATCGTCTCTGGGAGCGAACACTGGTACGCCGGCTTTCATCCCTGGATAAGCATGGCAGCCCCGGTGTTTAACATTGACAACACTATACAGGGCGTCCTGGCCTTTTGGCTGCCTATAGACTGCGCCTCGCAGGAAGACTATGAACTGCTACGAAACTTCAGCAAAACCATGGAATCGTCCTTCGCTCTGGAGTATTACGAGTCCCGTGTACAGTACCTCGAGCGCAAGAACGAAATCCTTGAAAGAGAGAACAGGTTTCTTCTGAAGGCCATCGACCGCCCGGTAATTGTTGCTGACCGGGGAAAGGAGATCAGATTTGCCAACCGGGCGGCGGTTGACCTTTTCGGCCGCAACATCACTGCCGACGGGTCCGAACTGGATGCTGTTTTGCCCCACCTGGCTCTTGAGCTCGATCAAAACAAAGGTGGGCAAGTCAACCACGAGATCGGTTTTTCACTGAACCAGGGAGGCCAGAACCTAAGTATCTCAGCCCTGCTGCACGATTGGAAATGTGATTCGGGCAACGCTATAATCCTGGTTCAGGACAGACGCCAGGTGCAGCGCCTGGACAGGGACCTCTGCCATTCGGTCCTGGACGCTCTTCCCTTTGGCTTAATGCTTTTTAATAAGAATGTCATCTGCACGTGGTGCAATACGTCTGTCTATAGTCAGACCGGTTACCTGCCTAACGAACTTGTCGGGCAGTCGTTTTTGCAAATCGCCAAGTACCTGGCTAACAATCAAGCTATAGAAGAATCGGCTATCCAGCTGCTTACCGTTCTCCACTCCGGTTCCCCGATATTAGGGCATTCCCTAACCGTCCGTGACAAGAACGGGCACACGGCATCCTATGTTGCAGATTATTATCCTCTGCGAACCGGAACATCTATAGAAGGAGTAGCTGTCCTCTTTCAGCGGTCAGACTCCAATACCAAGCCTTGTACCGCTCAGACTCCACCTGCCTCGCTTGTCGTAGACTCACCAAAGGAAATGCTGCGTATCGGCGTGCGCTGGGCCGACATCAGGAAGGATTACAAACTGGAAAAACAGCAGTTCGCTGACAAGTTGGGCTTAAGCCTCAGCCAGTACCTGCGCTACGAGAACGGCAAGAGTCTTCCCAGCCTGGCGACCGCTCTCTACCTGGCCCGTAAGATTGGACGGCCTATCGAACAAATTTACAGCATTGTTGATTAGAGATCCCATTCATCCGCTTCCTAGACCCTCCCAGCCATCTAATACCCTACCGGGGTCTCCCTTAACCTCTTACTAGCCTATTTTGTCTAGCAGTTGGACGGGCTTGTCCAGTTAATTGGCTATCTAGTCAAGCAATATAGAGCTCACGGCTTGAATTTTTGCTATATTGCGTGAAAATGCAACAAATTCACGTTTGCCGGATTTGTGACGCGTAGCACATAATTGTAAATGGCCGGGGAGTGTGCCTTTGCCGGCACCGGTCTTATCAGTTAGAACCCCTTCTGCCTGACTGTTAGGACAACCCAGGCCATTGGTTCCTGCAGAGATGGGCCAAGACCCCCTTCAAGCGTTTGCCCGTCCTCTGTTTCCTGAGAGGGCGGCAAGACCCCAACCGCAATGGGGTCTTGCCTCCGTCTACTCTTTTGTCCCCTCATTGCTAAGGGATGTGGCAAGTTGGCACATCCTGGGTTTCTCTGTACTTTTCTTTAAGGGAAGGGGTTGTTAGGGTTAATGAGAAAACTTTCACGGCGAGAGTTTATCCAGGCGTGTGCCGCTTCGACCGCGG
>DAIRSE010000020.1:0-36163 GCA_036804525.1 Bacillota bacterium
GAGCAACCTGCGGCCGGTAACGCCCGGAAGTCGTCTTCCAGAGGCAGGTGCACGGCCCATAAAATTGAAAGGGGCAGGACAATGCGTAGAGTCCTGCTCCTTTCTTTTTTGAGGATTGTCCCGAGGACTCTGATCCGGAAAAACATTCCACAGCACTCCGAAAGAACGAGTAAGTTGGTCGCTGATTGGTCAAGACTATGGTTAGAGAATAGTCTGAAGCGATAATTCGGAGGGCGGGGATGATGCGCAAAAAGATACTGGCTCTAACGCTTGGCATAAGTCTCATCATCATAGGTACGGTCTTCTGGTACTGGTCGGGCAAGGCTGTGCAGGCTTACAGTCCCGATAACCTCATTCGGTTTCACGTTATCGCCAACAGCGATAGCGAGGCCGACCAGGCTTTGAAGCTCAAGGTCCGGGACGCGGTCGTCCAGGCCATGACGCCGAAGGTTGAGGGTATCAGCAGTGTGGAAGAGGCTCGTGAAGTAGTCAGGGCCAACGTCGGTATGATTCAGGAAGTCAGCCGGGAACAGGTCAGACGAAATGGCTTCGATTACCCGGTGAGGGTTTATTACGGGCGGTATCCTTTCCCGGACAGGGTCTACGGGTCCTGGAAGGTGCCGGCCGGGGAGTATGAAGCGGTGCGCGTTGTGATCGGCGAGGGGTCCGGGCAGAACTGGTGGTGCGTGCTTTTCCCGCCGCTGTGTTTTGTGAACGGCGGGCAGGAGGCCGGTGTCGTTGCGACTACCGGGCAGATGGCCCCGCCTGTGGAAGTTAGGCTGCGCTTCAAGGCCGCCGACCTTTGGCGCGAAAGCCTAAACCGGCTATTACACTAGACAGATCCTATCGACAACTGAAGGACAATGGAGAAGCAGGACCAAAGCGGCCCTGCTTCTCTATTTTTCTACATTATTTTTTAGGACTTTAGTCCGAATTGCATGAGACTTCCGCCTCATCCAGACAGGAAAAATGATTCATTTGTCGAAGACACTGCCAGTTACGTACCGGGATGCAGCAACTGGTCGAATTAGGGCAGGAGGCTTAAGACATGGAACTTAATATCGCGGCGCTTTTGTTGCAGGGGATACCCGAGATGATTGCTCTCGCCGCTTTGAACTTCGCTATTGCCCGCACGCGCTTGAGATGGAAAATAATATTCTGGATCGGGGTTGCGCAGGGTTTTCTGGTTTACGGTATACGCTTGCTGCCTGTTCCGTTCGGCGTTCATACAATCGCGATGACCCTTTTCTTTGTATTTTGCTTGATTAGGTTCGGTAATGTCTCATTTCTGAGAGGATTCTATTCAGCTTTTCTCGGGACAGCTTTTCTTATACTTTATGAATTTTTGACGCATCTCTTCTTTGTTAGAATAATGAAATTATCTCTTGATACTCCGGGTTTAGAGGATTCAATCATATGGATTCTGATGGGATGGCCGCAGGTTATCCTGTTTTTCCTGACGGCGCTTTTGATCAACAGACTGTCAAGCAGGGCGAGCAGTCACGAAGGAAGGTCACGGGGTGCGTTCTAAGCAGGCTCATCGCATAGGGGGGTATCTCCAACAGAATCTGTCGCTGAACGATGACACCGCGGCCGTCGTGTCCTACGGGGCTGAGGTGGCCTTGTTGGCCGTCTTCGGTCTGGCAAGCATCCTTCTGGTTTCAGTCGTCCTGCACAGTGTTTCGGAGACCCTGCTAATCGCTTTTCTTTTGTATTTTTTGCGCGCCACTGCCGGCGGCGCTCACTGCTCGAACCCCGTAAGCTGTAACATCGCGAGTGCAGCCGTTATTCCGGCGTTGGGTAAACTCAGTGCCGCCTGGGGGCTTAAGTTGGCATCCATTCCTTTTGTTTCTGCGGTAGGCGCCCTGGCTTTGATACTTGTTGTCCGGCTGGCCCCGGTGGACCATCCGAATAAACCGATCAGGACGGCCCGCCACCGACAGCGGTTAAAAATAATGGCCGCCTTTTTGGTTGCCTGTCTGGTTGCGATTCAACTGGCAACGCTGACTCTTGCGGACGACAAGCATCTTTCGTTGGTTGCGGCGATCTCCTTTGCGCTGGCCTGGGAAGGGGTTATTCTTACGGAGGCCGGGTGGCGAGTGATGGCTATGTTTGATTGGTTGGTCGATACCTTAGGACGCAGGATGCGGAAGTAGTCTTTTGGAAAGGAGGTGAGGCTATGCGTCGCGTTAAATATCTTGCTCTCACCGCGGTAACGGCTGCCCTCGTTCTTCTTGCTAACATTTCTGCCGCTTCAGCCTGTGGGTTATTCCACTATGAGCCAGAAGTTCCTGAGCAACTTGCCAAGTACTAAGAGTTCACTGGGAGTATACTAGGAGTTAACGAGTGAAGGAGGTGGTTTCTTCCACCTCCTTCTATGGTGGGTTGAATCTTGCGTAGCATCGAGATAGAACGTAACAAAAGTATACGCTTTTTCGTAGCTTCAGTTCAAGCCATTGGCTTCTTACTATTGATTACGGCGTTTGTTTTGGGTTTCCCTGTAAAAGGTCTTGCAGAAATTATCGATGCCAGGTTTATGGTTTCTTTACTATTGTTCTTTCTTTCTCTGGCATTTCCTTTGTGGATTTTGGACACAAAACAACTCCCATCAGACACGAGTCAAACAATTAGGTTAATAGAGTTGATTTACATAGCGACACCAATTGTTTTGGCTATTATAGTCCTACTCCTTAACCCTGAGGACTACCGCGTTATTGCTATTGTACCAACTCTAATCGCTGCTACTCTTAAAGGACGTAGGATAGGTACTGTAACGGCTCTGCTCATGCTTGTTTTTTTCGGATTTATAACTTACGAACACCTGGATAGTTCAGATTTGTTCCTAGCCGTCATTACTCTCACCGTCGGTTGGTTTCTTGGCGGGATCATCGATGTCGAGACCCGTTATTCACAGCAGGTGGCGGCCCTGGCGAACATAGACGACCTGACCGGGCTCTTGAACCACCGGGCCTTCCACGAGGAACTGGAAAAGCAGTTCACCCTGGCCCGAGAAGGGGATTCCAGCTTGGCGCTCGTTATCGGCGACATTGACAACTTCAAGCTTTACAACGACAGCTACGGCCACCTGCATGGGGACAGGATCCTGGCGACGATCGGGTCACTGATGGCCGAGGAAATTGGCAGCCAGGGGACGGTGGCGCGCTACGGGGGAGAGGAGTTCGCCGTTATCCTGCCGGGGTATAATGCGGAAGAAGCCCGGGGCCTGATAGAAAGGCTGCGCCGGAGGATAGAGGCTTACCCTTTCGAAGGGCGGGAAAGGCAGCCGTCCGGAGCGGTGACGGCATCCTTCGGTATCGCCGCCTTCCCCGAGCACGCCCCCAGCGCGAAAGAGCTTTTGGTGCTGGCCGACCACGCCCTCTACAAGGCGAAATTCGGCAGCAAGAATAAGGTTGAGGTTTACTCCTCCGTCCTTCACCCGCTTTACAGCAAGCTGGGCAGGGAAGAGAGGGAGCAGCTCAACGCGATCCGTACCTTGATCCAGGTTATCAACGTGAAGGACAGCTATACGTACGGCCACTCCGAGCGGGTGGTGGAGTACTGTCTCAGCCTCGGCGCGGCGGCGGGGCTCTCCGGCAACGAGCTGCTGGAACTCTCCTACGCCGCTTACCTGCATGACATCGGCAAGGTCGAAATATCCCGCGCCCTGCTGAACAAGAAGGGCGCCCTGGCGGCCGACGAAATGGCCGTCCTCAGGCAGCACCCCGTCTGGGGCGCCGAAATTGTTAAACCGATTCCCTTCCTCCACAGCTTAGCTCCCGCGATTCTCCACCACCACGAGAACTACGACGGCAGCGGCTACCCGGACGGCCTTGCCGGCGACGATATACCGGTGGCCGCGCGGATTATTCGCATCGCCGACAGCTACGATGCCATGACTACCGAAAGGCCTTATGGGGAAGTGAGAACCCCCGAGGAGGCCTGCGCGGAGATCGCCAGGCTGGCCGGAACGGCTTACGACCCGGAGTTAGCCCGTGTCTTCACAGAGATTATAATCAAAAATGTTTTTTCTTCCTGATGATGCTGTAGCCCAACCATCCGGTCAGAGGAATGAGTATGGCGTGAGTAAGCCAGAATCCGGCGCTCGGAAACCCCCAAAATCCCAACTTGATATTATCAGGCTGCTTCTTACGCAAATTCCTCGCCTCCTCGATTTGACTCGCTAGGAGAGTGCTGCAAATTCCAATAGACGGCATCCGACATCCTTTTTGCCAGGCGCAGTTTTTCAGCGGTCTCCTAGTAGCGTGTGCGTTTGACGGCACTTTGATTAAGGATAATTTTACTTCTGCGCGACAATGAAGCCGGCTGCAAGAGACTTCCCGTTTCCGACCCCTGACCTCCGAGTTATTAGGCCCGGTGAAATCCCGGAGGGATTTCTTCGAGTTTGACTTCCGACTTCCGACCTCTGACCTCTTTATTGACCTGCTCTGGAAGGATGTGCTACCCTTTTTACGTAGTCACCAGAGCGGTCCGCCGGGGCTAAACAGTGTTGGAAGACGGGAAGGTGGCAGATCATTGAGCTACCGCGCTCTGTACCGCACGTGGCGTCCGCAGACCTTTGAAGAGATTGTGGGACAGGAACACGTAACCCGCACCCTGTCCAACGCCGTGCGCATGGGCAGGCAGGCCCATGCCTACCTTTTTTGCGGCCCGCGCGGGACGGGCAAGACGTCAACCGCCAAGGTTTTGGCCAAGGCCATCAACTGCAGTTACCGCGAGGGCGGCAACCCCTGCAATCAATGCCCGTCGTGCGTAGGAATCAACGAGGGCACGTGGGTTGATTTTCTTGAGATTGACGCCGCCAGCAACCGCGGTGTCGACGAAATCCGCGACCTGCGCGAGAAAGTTAAGTTTCGGCCTGCTGCATCCCCCTTCAAGGTTTACATCGTGGACGAGGTCCACATGCTGACAAACGAGGCCTTCAACGCCCTCCTGAAGACGCTGGAAGAGCCCCCGGAGCACGTTGTCTTTATCCTGGCTACAACCGAACCGCATAAGGTTCCGCTTACGATCAGTTCGCGCTGCCAGCGTTTTGACTTTCGGCGGATCAGCGTGCGGGCCATCGTCGAGCGCCTGGCGGAGGTCGCCCAGGGAGCGGGAATCGATGTCGAGCCAGGTGTCCTGGAACTGATCGCCAGGGTAGCCGACGGCAGTCTCCGCGATGCTATCGGCCTGCTCGACCAGGTGGCCGCGTTGGGAGACGGAACGGCGCGTCTCGAGGACGCCCACGACATCCTGGGGACGGTCCATGAGGGGTTTTTTGAACGCTTTGTGGATCAACTCGCCCGAGGCGATGCCAGGGGAGCAATCAGGGCCCTGCACGAGGTGGAAGCAAGCGGCAAGGACTTAAAAATCTTCGCCCGCGAGTTCACCGATTATCTGCGGGGCATTCTTCTTGATGCCCTTGACGGCGGACAGGGAAGGGTTGCCTTGGCAGAGGAGAGAATCGTTCGTTTGCTGAGCCTTTTTGCCGAGGCCGAACAGGAAATGCGATTTGCCACCCGCCAGATCCTGCCGCTGGAGTTAGCCGTGGTGCATTTTATCCGCGAGCCCCTGGCAGGGAATACGTCAGCCGAAGCTAAGCGTCCTGCTGAGGGTCCCGGTGAGAGCGCAGCCCGGCAAAGCACAAATCCTGACCGTGATTTATGGCTGAAGGTATGTCAGGGACTGAAAACCAGCCGCCCGGCGGCTGCGGCGTTCTTGAGCAAGGCGTCCAGCGTCCGTATTAAACCAGGTTACATGGTCATACGCTTTAAAGATAGCTTTGCCATGGCCAACATCGCCAAGCCCGAGAACAGGAAGGCCATTGAGGAACTGCTGTCGCAGTTTTCCCCGGGACGATGGCAGGTCCAGTGTGTGATGGACGATACAAGCGGGGAAGCTTAATGAAGGAGGTCGGATAACCTTGGATATGGGCAAAATGATGAAACAGGTTCAGAAGCTGCAGGCCGATATGGCCAGGATGCAGGAAGAACTCGGCCGGCGCACGGTTGAGGCTGCCGCCGGCGGCGGCGCCGTCAAAGTCGTGGCCAACGG
Organism: Bacillota bacterium; assembly: GCA_036804525.1. Lineage (GTDB taxonomy): Bacteria > Bacillota > Desulfotomaculia > Desulfotomaculales > JASEER01 > JBFLVT01. Next base: position 6,055 of record DAIRSE010000020.1, read on the forward strand.
CAAACAGGATATCGTTTCGATAACCATCAGCCCGGAGGCTGTTGACCCGGATGATGTCGAAATGCTCCAGGACCTCGTCCTGGCTGCCGTCAATGAAGCCCTGCGCCAGTCCCGCGACATGGCGGCTCAAGAAATGAGCAAGCTTACCGGCGGCTTTTCGGTGCCGGGGCTGTTCTAAATGGCATTAAGCACAAAGCATTAGGCACTGGGAGAACGGTATGTACTACGCGCGTCCTGTTGCCCGGCTGATTGAAGAACTGGGCAAACTTCCCGGTATCGGTCCGAAGACGGCGCAAAGGCTGGCCTTTTATCTCATCGGGGCCCCGCCCGAAGTAGCCGGTGGGCTTGCCAAGGCCATTATTGAGGCCCGCAGGGGCATTTCCCGCTGTTCGGTATGCGCTAACCTGACCGATACCGACCCCTGCCATCTTTGCCGGGACCAGGGACGTGACGCCGGTTTGATTTGCGTGGTCGAACACCCTAAGGACGTTGTGGCGATGGAGAAGGCCCACGGCTTCAGGGGGCTCTACCACGTCCTTCACGGGAATCTTTCGCCTATGGACGGGGTAGGCCCCGGTGACCTGACCATCGACATGCTGCTTACCCGTATTAAGTCCGGGAAGGTCAATGAGGTTATCGTGGCGACCAACGCCAACCTGGAAGGTGAAGCGACGGCCCTGTACCTGAGCAGACTCCTGCGTCCTTTAGGGGTCAAGGTGACCAGGCTGGCCTACGGCCTGCCGGTTGGCGCCGATCTCGAATATGCCGACAGCCGGACCCTAAGTAGGGCTATCGAGGGCAGAAGAGAGGTATAATCCCTCCTGGGTTTCATATATTTGGCAATAGGACAGCCCGGGAGGTGATGCGGGTGGAATGGAAAGTCATTCTGCTCAGTCTGTTGGGATTAGCGGGATTATACCTGATCGGCTCGTTTTTCGTAACCCCTTTCAAGTACCTGTGCCGTCTGTTTGGCTATGTTGTTATGGGGGCAGTTTTACTGGCTTTGATCAATATCGGGGGGTCGGTGTTTGATTTTCACATCGCCGTCAACCCGGTGACCGTTTTGACGGCGGGCTTCCTCCAGATCCCGGGGGTGCTGCTGCTCATCCTCGCCAAGCTGCTGCTAGGTCAGTAAGCAGTCGTCAGGCAGCGGTCGTCGGGAAGTATCGGCGTTGGCAGGCACTGTATTTTCCGGCAGGTAGCAGCTAGACAGTGGGCCGAACCAGAGTCACAGAGAGTGGGACTGACAGAAGAGAATCCAGTATTTGGCCGGGTTCTCTTCTTATGTTCTCGTAGGAATTCCCGAACGTGAATTCCTACGAGTCTAAAGACCGATGACTGACTACTGATTTGGGATACGTTTCACATCACAAGCAGACCGCTAGCAACGATATTTCTACCATTTACCGCCGTTTGATAGAACGCTGTTGCACCTCGGCTTACTATGAGCATGAAGAGAAAATCTTTCACCGGCCCATTATTACAAAAACCCTGTTAGCTTCTTGCCTAACGCATACTAACAACCTCAGCAACGTTCCTAAGCCGCTAGTTCCCACCAATGAGAAGGACCGGATGTGGACGGCGGCTTTTTTGGTCGGGCTGAAAGTCAGAATAATCTGAAATCACTGACAGGAGGTAGGCGGATATGGTAGTGGTGTGCGGCCAACCGGGGTTAGAGCAGGACCATCGGTTTCTTGATGAGGTTAAACAGCGAAGCGGTCAGGCCCTGGATAGATGTTTCCAATGCCAGAAGTGCGCATCCGGTTGTCTCTTGGCCGATTATGCCGATTACGCGCCTAACCAGATTGTAAGGATGGTCCAGTTCGGCCTCCGCGACAAGGTCCTGCGCAGTTCAGCGATATGGCTGTGCTCGTCATGCCAGACCTGTGGGGCCCGTTGCCCTAACGGCATTGACCTGTCGGCCGTTATGGACTGCCTTAAAGAAATGGCCGTAGCGGCAGGGATTGGCGAAAGGGAGCATGCGGCCTTGTTTCACAAGATTTTCCTTAACGAGATTGCCCACCGCGGGCGAGTAAACGAGGCCCTGGTGCTGGCGAAGTACAAGTTGAGGACCCACGAGTTGCTGGCTGATCTGCCCCTGGGCTTCAGCCTGTTCAGGAAGGGCAAGTTGCCGTTATTCTCAACCCGGGTCAAGGACAGGGACGGCCTCAGCCGGATCTTCGAACGCGCCGCCCAGTACAAACCCGCCTAAATGGCTTTAAGTATCAGGCTGTAAGCATCAGGATTTGGGGTTCGGCTCCGATCTTAACGCCTTGTCACGACTTATTGAAAACCTACTGTACAAGGCCCTAAGTGGTCTTAAAGAGGTGTCATCTGTTGTGAAGGTTTCCTTCTACCCCGGATGTTCGCTGGAGTCCACGGCGAGGGAGTACAGCGCGTCTTCAAGGGCCGTCTGTGAGGCTCTGAAGGTCGAACTGAAGGAAATAAAAGACTGGAACTGCTGCGGCGCTACCTCGGTGCACAGCTTGAACTCCGCGCTGGCCCTTGCCCTGCCGGCCCGCAACCTTGCCCTGGCCCGGGACGAGGGTCGCGCCGTCGTTACGCCGTGTGCGGCCTGTTACAGCCGCCTGCGCCTGGCACAGCACACCCTGCGCCGCGATAAGGAAAAGCGCAGAGCGACGGAAGAAGTCCTGGGGCTTCCTCTCGGACGGCTCGTCGAAGTGTGGTCCCTGTTGGAGCTAATTACTGAGCAAATCGGGTTGGACCAGGTTGCCGGCCGAGTCAGGCAGCCGCTTAACGGCCTTAAGGTCGCCTGCTACTACGGTTGCCTGCTGGTAAGGCCGGCACAGGTGACCGGTATGGGCAGACCCGAGGATCCCCGCTGGCTTGACGACCTGATGTCCTGCCTTGGAGCAGAGGTTAAGCCCTGGTCATTCAAAACGGACTGCTGTGGGGCCAGCCACGCCATTACCAACCCTGATGTAGCCCGGGGGCTTGTCGGACGCCTGCTGGATATGGCAGGGGAGGCCGGGGCCGAAGCCCTGGTTACAGCCTGCCCTCTTTGCCAGACCAACCTTGAGACACAAAGGCCCAGGGACAACGGCCGTCCGAGCTTCTATTTCACCGAGCTGATGGGTTTGGCCTTTGGTCTTCCCGAGGCCCGGAATTGGCTAAGGAAACACCTCATCGATCCGGCGCCTCTGTTAGTCAGACTTGGACTGATTTAAAAACGAAGGACGAAAGACATAAGACATAAGATGTAAGACGTAAATCGTGAGTCTTAAGTCCTGAGTCCTACTTTAAATGACCGTTACGGAGGAGGTTGGGGCCGTGACCCGGGACGACAAAACGAAAGGGCTTGTGGGCGCGGTACTGGTGGTCGGAGCCGGAGTTGGCGGCATACAAGCGGCCCTCGACCTGGCTAACGCCGGGTTCCGGGTCTATCTGGTTGAGCGTCAGCCGGCGATCGGGGGACGGATGGCCCAGCTCGACAAGACTTTTCCCACCAACGACTGCTCGATGTGCACGCTGGCCCCCCGGCTGGTGGAGTGCAGCCGCCACCCCAACATCACGATCATGCCCTGCGCCGAGGTCCGCGAGGTGACGGGAGAGGTAGGGGATTTCACGGTACGGGTACGCTTGCATGCCCGGTACGTAGATACTGACAAGTGCAAGGGTTGCGGAGATTGTGAAGAGGTCTGCCCGATTTCGGTAAGGGATGCCTTCAACGAGGGGTTGAGCCTGCACAAGGCCATCTATCGCCCCTATCCCCAGGCCTTCCCGAATGCCTTTGTCATCGACATGGAAAAGTGCCCCGAATGTGTTGAGTGCCAGGAGGCCTGCCTCGCCGGAGCCATTGATCCGTTGATGTGGGATAAAGATCTGCTGCTGAGAGTAGGAGCCATCATTATCAGTACCGGATATGACCTGTTTGATCCTGAAAAAAGAGGGGAGTATGGTTTCGGGCTATATTCCAACGTCGTTACTTCTCTCCAGTTTGAACGCATGTTAAGCGCCTCGGGACCTTTCGGCGGTCATCTGCAGCGGCCCTCGGACGGGAAACCTCCAAAACGCATTGCCTTTATCCAGTGCGTGGGTTCTCGTGACGTGTCAGGCGGTCTTGAGTATTGCTCCGCCGTATGCTGCATGTATACGGCCAAACAGGCCGTTGTTGCTTTGGAACACGTACCGGGGGCGGAAATCACCGTTTTTTGCATCGACGTGCGGGCCCACGGGAAAGACTTTGAACGCTACCACGGACGCGCACAGAGGCAAGGCGTTCGCTACGTACGGAGCATGGTTTCATCGGTCAAAGAGTTGCAGGAGAGTAAAAACCTCCGCCTCCGCTACAGGGATGCTGACGGGCGCTTCAGGGAAGAGGACTTTGACCTTGTCGTCCTTGCTCTGGGGATAGTTCCGTCTGAGGGAACTGGGAAGCTGGCCTCGATCATGGGCGTTGATTTAAACCGTTACGGGTTTATCCGTTCCTGGGAACTCTATCCCGGATTGACCTCGCGGGCTGGGATCTTTGCCGGCGGGGCCGTCTACGGTCCCCGGGACATCCCGGAAACAGTTATCGACGCCGGCGCAGCAGCGGCCAACGCGGCCCGTGTGCTCGCCGCCGCCAGAGGGTCCCGGGCTGTAAGCAAACAATATCCCCCCGAACGTAACGTTAACGGCGAAGCCCCCAGGATAGGGGTTTTTGTTTGCCGCTGCGGCGTCAACATCGGCGGTGTGGTCGACGTCCCCGCGGTCGTGGAACGGTCCCGTTGTTTGGGCGACGTTGTCCTGGCCGAGGAGTTTATGTTTGCCTGCGCCCAGGACAGCATCCGGCATATCGCCTCAAGGATCAAAGAACACGGGCTTAACAGGGTGGTAGTGGCCTCCTGCACGCCGCGGACGCACGCCCCGCTTTTCCAGGACAGTCTGCGCGAGGCCGGCTTAAACCCTTATCTGTACGAGCATGTCAACATCCGCGAGCACGTTTCCTGGGTCCACCGGCTTTTCCCCCAAGAGGCCACGGAGAAAGCCGCGAGCCTGGTGGCGATGGGCGTGGCCAAAGCCCGGCTGCTTAAACCGCAGGCGGTTACGGACACGCCCATCGTCAAGCGTGCCCTGGTTATCGGGGGCGGCCTGGCCGGAATGACCGCAGCCCTGGCTATCGCCGATCAGGGTTTCCCGGTTACCCTGGTGGAGAGGGAGGCCCTGCTCGGCGGCAATGCCAGGCGGCTGGGGAGGACACTGGACGGGGCGGAAATTCACGGTTTCCTGGATGAGTTCATCGCCCGGCTTGAGCATCACCAGTTAGTTGAGGTATGTACCGGGACGGAGGTTGTGGCAGTCAAAGGCTACGTCGGTAATTACCGCAGCACGCTCAAGTTCGGCAACGCCGAGCGGGAGATCGATCACGGGGTGGTCGTTATCGCGACGGGTGCGGAGGAATACCGCCCGCGGGAGTACCTGTACGGGGAGCACCCCAATGTCCTGACGCAAAGCGAACTGGAAAGGCGCCTGGAGATCGGGCTCCCTCCTGGTGTCAAGAGTGTGGTCATGATCCAGTGCGTAGGCTCGCGGACCGAAGACCGCCCGTACTGCAGCAGGGTGTGCTGCGGCCAAGCCGTGAAAAACGCCCTGCGCATCAAGGAACTCTCCCCGCAGACCAAAGTTTATATCCTTTACCGCGACATGCGGACCTACGGCTTCCAGGAACAGTTTTACCGGGCGGCCAGGGAACGGGGCGTGATTTTCATCCGCTACGAGCCCGACGACTTGCCGGTTGTGGAGGCCGGACGAGATGGCCTCTTTGTCCGGGTAACTGATCCGGTGCTTGGGGAAAGGCTTGTCCTGGAAGCCGACGTCCTGGCCCTCAGTACGGCCATCGTGCCGCGGGGGGACAATAAGGCTGTGGCTCAGCTCTTCAGGCTCCCGCTGAACGCCGACGGTTTCTTTGCCGAAGCACACGTAAAGCTGCGCCCGGTAGACTTCGCCGGCGACGGCATTTACCTCTGCGGCCTGGCCCATGCACCCAAGATGCTCGCCGAGTCCCTGGCCCAGGCTCAAGCCGCGGCCATGCGCGCCGTCACCCTGCTGGCCAGGGAGAGTTTGCAGGGTCAGGGCAACGTGGTCAGGGTCGACCCGGACAGGTGCAGCGGGTGCGGGATATGTGTGGAGGTCTGTCCCTATAAGGCGCGGGAAATCGATGCCGGGCAAAGGATCGCTGCTGTTAACGAAGCGAGCTGCAGGGGCTGCGGCACCTGTGCCGCGGCCTGCCCGAGCGGCGCCTGCCGGCAGGAGGGTTTCGAAGACACGCAACTTTACGCTATGATTGAGGCGGCACTTAATTGGTCGTAAGTCGTAAGTCGTAGGTCGTACGGCGAGCGGCGACTGTGTACTCTGATGACTGACAAAGTTCAGGGTGGGGAAGATTATACAAGAGCCTTCAGTGGAGAGCGTTCTCTGGCTATTCTTGGGAACAAGGCTCAATTCACGGTTTTCCAGCTTGAATTTGGTATCCAGAATACAACTGCCAGGATTATTGACGGAAGCCATCGAATTGAAGTACTATAAGGGACAAATTCCCTGAAGAGGTGTGACTGAGCATTCCGGACCGCATCGTTGAAGCTTACGTCGGCGAGTATGCCAGCGGTAAGAGCGAGGTAGCGGTCAACAGGGCTATAGAGCTGGCCGGCCAAGGCAGGCAGGTTACCCTGGTCGATCTGGATATCGTGGAGCCCTGCTATACCTTGCGACCTATCCAGGAGGAACTGGAGCAGCTGGGAGTCAGGGTGATTGCCTGGTCGACGCGGGATACCACCGGCCTGGGGGAAACGGGTACGCCGCTCAAGCCGGCGGCCAGGTGGGCGTTACGCCGTCCCGGGGACATTATCTTTGATGTGGGCTATGGAGTTGAGGGCTCCAGGACGCTGAACCTCGTGGAGGGGGTTGGGCAGGAGTCCTCTTTTCAAGTTTTGGCCGTCATCAATGCCAGCCGTCCGATGACCTCTACGGTCGACGACATCGTTAACCACGTACGGGCGATGGGCAGAATCGACGGACTGGTCAATAACACCCATTTGGCCGAGGAAACCACGGTAGAAGTTGTCGAGGAAGGCTCCCGGATAGTCAGCGAGGCCGCCCGGATTTTAGGCATCCCTGTTGTTGCTACAACAGCGGTCGAGCCCATAGCAAAACAAATCGGGTCGCGAGACGGCCAGGGGATTCCTGTCCGCGCGCTAAGGCGCTTCATGCCCCGCAGCTTTTGGTAAAAAAGAGGTAGGAGGTGTAAAGAGTGGCTGCAGACACCCCGATTACCGGGGAAAAGCGTGTTTTCATGACGGGCAACGAGGTGGTTGCCTGGGCCGCCCTGGCGGCCAAAGCCGAGATTATGTACGGCTATCCGATCACGCCCCAGAACGAAATCATGCATTACTGGACCCGCCTGGCGCCCAAGTACGGTAAACGTTTCTTGCAGACAGAGGATGAACTTTCGGCCGGCTTCACGACGATCGGCGGAGTGATGGCCGGACTGCGAGCCTTTACAGCCACGGCGGGGCCCGGCAACGTGCTGATGCAGGAGCCTATTTCCATGGCCGAAGCCATGCGCCTGCCTCTCGTCGCCGTCATTATGCAGCGCGGGGGTCCTTCGACAGGCACGGTGATCTACTCCCAGCAGGAAGTTACGCTCACCACGTTGGGAGGTAACGGCGAAGGACTGCGAGTGGTGTATTCGACTGCTACGCACCAGGAACTGTACGATTACACCATCAAGGCCTTCAATACCGCCTGGCGTTACCGTTTTCCGACGTTTGTCCTTGCCGACGGTTACCAGGGGAAGATGAGAGAACCTCTTACGATCTATGATCCCGCGGCGCGCGGGATGGAGTTCGTCGCGCCCGAGCCCTTCTTGGGCAAACCGGGAACCCCGGGCGAGGACCGTCCTCCGGCGCACTACCGCAATACCTACAACGTCGAGGACGAACTGTACGAAGTAGTCATGCAGCACATCCAGGACTTCGACCGGATGACGCCCGAAGTCGTGGAATGGGAGGAAAAGGGCACGGAGTCTCCCGACCTGACCATCATCGCCCACGGGGTAGTGGCCCGGGCCGTTAGGCAGGCTGCGGAACGGCTCCGGTCGGAGGGACTAAACGTGGGTTATTTCCGCCCGATCACCCTGCGCCCTCTGCCGGTCAAGGCGCTTCAGGAACTGGCGGGGCGGTCGAAGAAGTTTCTGGTGGTGGAGTCGGCATACGGCCAGTTGGCGCGGCTTCTGCGTGACGCCCTTTACGAGCATCCTGTCGAGATGTTGACACACTTTAAGCCCGGGGTGGGCATTACCCCGGAAGAGGTTGTCGCCCGGTCACGAGAAATCCTATCCAAATAGCCGTTTACAAATACAGGACTTGGCCCGGCGGTTGTTGCCGGTCCGGTGGAGGGGAGAGAGAGCCATGGCAATGTTGCAGCCCGCTTTGCCCAAGAGCTGGCGGAGGGAGAGCAAGCCGCACAAGTTCTGCCCGGGGTGCGGCCACGGCATAGCCCTACGGGCCCTAGGGCAGGCTATAGATCAACTGGGCATCCAGGATCGGGCCATTTTCGGCTGCGATATCGGTTGCAGCCTTTTGGCCTGGGATTTCTTCAACGTCGATACCGTTCAGACCCATCACGGGCGCACGGTGCCGGTGGTCACCGGCGTCAAACGGGCAAGGCCGGAACTGATCTGTGTGGCCTATATGGGCGACGGCGGGGGCTATGCCATCGGATCCCAGCACCTCGTCAACGCGGCCGCCCGGAACGAAAACATTACCGTAATTCTGATCAACAATACGCAGTACGGAATGACCGGCGGCCAGATGGCGCCGACCACCCTCCCCGGGCAGAAGACCGAAACCACGCCTTACGGCCGCGACCCGCTGCTTACCGGCCCGCCTTTCCAGGGCCCGGAGATGGTCGCCGCAGTGACGCCGGAGGGAGCCTACGTTGCCAGAGGTACCGTCGGCAAAGTGCGGCAGCTTCAGAAAATGATGGTCCGTGCCCTGCAAAACCAGATGGAGGGCAGGGGTTTTTCGTTTATCGAAGTTCTGTCCACCTGTCCGACCAACTGGCGGACGAATGCCCAGGAAACCTGGGCCTTCCTCGAGGAAAAAATGCCGAAGTTCTTTAATATTGGAGAGATCAAGATACCTGTTGCCGAAGGGGATGAAGATGGCCAAACCAGTTAGAATCGTGATCGCCGGCGAGGGAGGCCAGGGCGTGCAGGCCGTAGCCGAAATTCTGGCTGAGGCAGCTTATGAATCAGGCAAGGAAGCCCTGTACATTCCCAATTTTGGGGTCGAGCAGCGCGGCGGGGTCAGCGTGGCGTTTCTGCAGATTGATGATAAACCGATCGGTTCGCCGAAGTTTGAAACAGGCGACATCGTTGTCGCCCTCAGCGAACGGGCTGTCGAGCGCACCGTCCGGTACGTGGGCCCGGAGAGCATTTTTGTTTATGACACCCTGGCCGAGCCCCCACAAGATAACCTTCCCAAGCAGGCTAAGAAAATCCTGGCCATTCCGGGGGTCGAAATAGCCAAGAAAGAATTGCACCCTCGGGTCTTTAACATTCTAATCATGGGTGCCGTCATCGGGGCCACCAAGGTCGTGGAAATCGACAGCGCCAAGCGGGCGATCGAGAAGAGGCTGGGGTATAAGTTTGAAAAGAATCCACAGCTTAGAGAGCTGAATCACCGGGCCATGGAGCGCGGGATGGAGCTTGTCGGGCAGGTCTTGCAAGGAGGTTAAGCGGATTTGGCAGGCTTTGAACCCATAACGCATAAAGTTCCTAAAGGGTCTTTCACCGTCTTCCCCGGCTTGTGCAAGGGGTGCGGGCTTTGTATCCAGAAATGTCCGAAACAGTGCTTGAACTGGTCCAAGGTCCTCGGTGTATACGGCACGCCGTCGGTGGAACCGACCGACGCTTGTATCTCGTGCGGGATCTGCGCTACCGTCTGTCCCGATGTGGCCATCCTGATCGAGCGCGACCGGGCGGCAAGAACTGCCCGCAAAAACGGCGAAGCCGAGGATGTGGTCCAAGAACCTGTGCATTAAAAAGGGAGACCCTCAGGTCTCTCTTTTTAGGGTGTAAGCAGTAAGCTGCGGGACTCGAAGGCATTCTTCCCGTACGGAAAATACCAGTTTCATTGTTAGGGAATCGGCCGGTCGCCTAATAGTTTTCAGTATTTAGCAGTAGGTGTCGCGGAGGAATCGGCATTGCCGGTTCCTAAATTATTTGGTGTTGGTATCCTGATTCTCAATGTCCGATGCTCAATGCTTAAAGTGGTCGGGGGGTTGACATGGACCAGTTCCGCGCGCCTATTTACGAAGCGCTGGTCAGGCACCGGCGGCGGCGGTACGCCGGTTTTCACGTGCCGGCGCACGGTGGGGGCCGCGGCGCGTCCCGTGTTTTGCGGCGGGAAGGCGGCGGCTTGCTGGCGCTGGATTTGACCGAGCTACCCGGGCTCGACGACCTGTCCTGCCCGACAGGGCCCATCGCGCGGGCGCAGGAACTGGCCGCCGGGCTGTACGGCGCCGACCGCACCTTCTTCCTGGTTAACGGGAGCACGGCGGGTATCCAGGCGATGTTCATGGCCTGCCTGGGGACAGGCGACAAGGTCTTACTGCCGCGCCACATTCACAGGTCGGCGGTGGCGGGTTTGGTGCTGACGGGCGCCGATCCTGTCTATCTCCCTGCCGACGTCGACGAGTGGGGACTTCCCCTGCCGCCCGGAGAAGAAACGATCGCCGCCTGTCTTCAACGGCATCAAGACCTGCGGGCGGTGTTCCTCGTTCATCCCACTTATTTCGGCCGTTCCGCCCTGAGCAAAGGTGTTGTTGATCGCATCCATTCCCGCGGCATTCCGCTTCTTGTGGACGAGGCGCATGGGGCGCTTTTCCCTTTTCACCCAGACCTGCCCCGCCCGTCGCTGGGACAGGGCGCCGACGCCTGCGTTATGAGCGTGCACAAAATGGGCGGGGCACTGACACAGGCCTCAATGCTCCACGTTCGGCGCGGGTTGGTTGATGAGGGAAGATTGGCCCGGGCGGTCAAGCTCCTGCAGACCTCAAGTCCGTCCTACCTGTTGCTGATGTCCCTCGACCTGGCCCGCCGCGAACTGGCTCTGCGGGGGGAGACACTGACCCGGAAAGCGATCGGGATGGCGGCGCAGTTGCGGACCGGGCTCCGCGCCATACCGGGGGTGGAAGTCCAGGAATGGCCCCCGGGCCGGCAGGATCCGTTGAAGGTCTTTTTCTCGCTGCGGTCGCGGGGAATGGACGGGTATTTACTGTCGTCTGTCCTTGAGCGCAAGTACCGCGTCAACGTCGAGCTGGCCACGGCGACCGGGGTCCTTGCCGTCGTCGGGCTGGGCACGGGACTGCCGGAGGTGCGCGCCCTGTTGCGGGCTGTTCGTGAGCTGGCAGAACGGAAGTGGAAGGGGATTGTGTATAACATTCACCCCGCTTTCCCGCCGCGGCGCATGACGCCCCGGGAGGCCTGGACGGCACCATGGAAAACCGTCAGGATCGAAGAGGCCGCCGGCAAGGTGGCGGCAGAGACGCTGAGCATCAGCCCGCCGGGGGTCCCCCTGCTGATTCAAGGTGAAGAGGTAACCCCGGAAATGGTAGAATACATGCTAGAGCTGCGAAAGTTAAGAATTCCTCTCCTGGGAGACGAAGGAACGCTTTCGACCATCAAGGTCGTTGATGAGGGATAATTTGAGAGGACTGTTTATTGTTTTCGAGGGGATCGACGGGGCAGGGAAGTCGACTCAGCTGGGGCTTCTCAGCAAGACGCTGCAGGAGAGGAGTTACCCCGTGCTGGTCACCCGTGAACCTGGCGGAACCCGGCTGGGAGAGGCCATCCGGGGACTTTTGCTTGACCCTGCTTACACCCAAATGGCAGAGCAGGCCGAGGCTTTTCTGTACGCCGCCGCGCGGGCCCAGTGCGTCCGGGAAGTTATTGTCCCGGCCCTGGACCGGGGGTACTATGTCCTGTGCGACCGTTACGCCGATTCCACCCTTGCTTACCAGGGGTTCGGGCGTGGGTTGGACCTTGAGTTCCTGCGCCGGCTCAACGACCTGGCGACGGGAGGGGTCTACCCGGATCTTACGGTGATTCTCGACCTCGACGTAGATCTGGCCGAAAAACGTATGACCGGGGTCCGGGACCGGATGGAACTGGAGCAAAAGGCCTTCTACCACCGCGTCCGGCAGGGCTACCTGGAACTGGCGGCGCAGCGTCCACAAGCCTACCAGGTCCTGGACGCGGCGGCCGGCCCCGCGGAACTCGCGGCCGTGATCCTGGCCAGGGTGGAGGGCTTGCGGCCTTGAAGTTTTCTGACGTCTTGGGGCAAAAGATTGCCAAACGCTCACTGCAGGCGGTTCTTTCCAGCGGGCGGGTGGCCCAGGCTTACCTTTTTTGGGGGATGCCGGGGGTGGGCAAGAGGACGCTGGCCCGCGTCTTTGCGCGCGCCCTGCTCTGTGAAGGCCTTGAACCCAAAGGTGCCTGCGGAGAATGCCGCGCCTGCCGCCTGGCTGCCGCCGGCAGCCACCCGGACTGGCACGTCCCCGGCGGCGGCGACCTGACCCTCGGTATCGCCGATGTCCGCGGCCTGCAGCAGGCCCTGCGCTATAAACCATACGGCCGGCGCCACGTGGTGTCTCTGGAAAGGGCGGAGAGGCTGACCCTGGAGGCGGCCAACGCCCTGCTCAAAATCCTTGAGGAACCCGGCGGCGAGGTGGTGTTTGTCCTTACCGCCGACCGCCCGGAGGCCGTCCCTGCAACTGTCCGTTCCCGCTGCCTGCATTTGCCCTGCCGCCCGCTGAGCCGCAGTGAAGTTTTAAGGGGCCTGGAACAAGCCGGGATTGACGGCCCGCGTGCCGCTCTCCTGGCCGCGCGTGCCGGGGGGAGCCTGGGCCGGGCCCTGGAACTGGCCGCGGGGGACGGCAAGGATGCCGAACCTTACAGGGCTATGGTTAGGTGGGCCGGGGAGATAGGCAAACTTAAGGTAGTGAGGCTCCTGGAGATCGCCGAGGAATTCGGGAGCCGGGAAACGGCCGATAAAAGACTGGAGTTTCTGCTCTACTGGTTGCGGGACGTCTTACTCTGGAAGGAGACGGCCAGTGAAGAGACAATTGTTAATATCGGGGACTTGGCCGAAATCCAGCGCCAGAGCGCTTTCTTCACGAGTCTGGAGTTGGCTGCGGGTATCAGGGCCGTTGAGAAGGCCAGGCAGCTTCTGGCGGCGAATGTCAACCCGCAGCTCGTCATCGACAACCTGTTGCTGAAACTGAACTCTATCGTTAGTCGTCCTTTTTAACAAAGGTTGCGGATGTCGGGTATCGGATAGCTGGATGTGGCGTTTTTGGGGAGGGAATGTATTGACAGGTAAAATCGTTGGCGTCCGGTTTAAGCCGGCCGGTAAGATATATTATTTTGACCCCGGGTACCTGGAACTTGCGCCGGGCGACGGAGTGATCGTGGAGACAGTCAGGGGCATAGAGTACGGTACCGTCGTTACAAGCCCCGCCGGGCGGCCGATCGATCCCGAGCAGCCCCTGAAACCGGTGATCCGCAAGGCCGATGCCGAGGACTTGAAGCGCCTCGCCCTCAACAAGGAGAAGGAGAAAGAGGCCGCGCGGATCTGCCAGGACAAGATCGCCGCTCACGGGCTGCCGATGAAGCTTGTCGACGTCGATTACACCTTCGACGGGAGCAAGATCATCTTCTACTTCACGGCTGAGGGCAGGATCGATTTCCGGGAGCTTGTCCGCGACTTGGCCGCCGTTTTCCGCACCCGCATCGAGCTCAGGCAGATCGGCGTGCGGGACGAGGCCAAGATGATAGGGGGGCTCGGGTGCTGCGGCCGTGAGCTCTGCTGCGCCTCGTTCCTGCAGGAGTTTACGCCCGTTTCGATCAGGATGGCCAAGGACCAGAACCTCTCGCTGAACCCCGCCAAGATATCCGGTATTTGCGGGCGTTTGATGTGCTGTTTGAAATACGAGAACGAGGCCTATGAAGACGCCCGGGAAGGTTTCCCGGACAGCGGGACCAAGGTGATTACGCCGCTGGGCGAGGGCAAAGTGACAGGGGTCAACATCTTTAAGAAGACGGTCAGCGTGGAGCTGAAGGAATCCAAACACACGAAAGAGTTCCCGCTGCCCGAGATACAGATTATCGAGAAATGAACGATCAGCGGCCCGGAACGCTCTACCTGTGCGCAACCCCGATCGGCAACCTTGAGGACATCACTTTAAGGGCGTTAAGGATCCTTAAAGAAGTCGATCTCATTGCCGCCGAGGACACGCGGCAGACGCGGAAGCTGCTCCAGCATTACGGTATCCGCTCCCGCCTGACCAGCTATCACGCCCACAACCAGGGCCGCAAGGCTGACGAAATCTGGGCCGCCCTGGAGGCGGGGAAATCGGTGGCCGTCGTTTCCGATGCCGGCCTGCCGGGCATTTCCGACCCCGGGGCCCTGCTGGCGGCAGGAGCCGTCGAACGGGAGATACCGCTGGTCGTGGTCCCGGGTGCCTCGGCCCCGGTTGCGGCCCTGGTCGTCTCCGGGCTGCGGACCGGCCGTTTCGCTTTTGAGGGGTTCCTGCCCCGCAAGGGCCGCAAGAAACTGCTCGAGGAGCTGGCTCTGGAAAAGCGGACCCTGATTTTCTTTGAATCCCCGAACCGCGTCCTGAAGACGCTGGAGGAACTGCGCGCGGTTTTCGGCGAGCGCAGGGTGGCTGTGGCCAGGGAGCTTACCAAGCTGCACGAGGAGGTCTTTCGCGGTACTTTAAGCGCAGCGCTGGAACATTTTCGAGCCAACCCGCCGCGTGGAGAGTTTACCCTGGTGGTGGAGGGGAACACCGCTCCGGCTGCGGAAACGGTAACTGCGGGTGTGGATCCGGTGGCCGAGGTGGAACAACTGGTGGAGGGCGGCACAGACCGCCGCGAGGCCATCAGGCTGGTTGCCCGTAAGCTGGGTATTCCAAAACGGGAAGTCTACGCCCGGGTGGCCGGGAGGGGGTTGACTCCGCAAGAACGCTAAAACAGAGCTAAACCAAAAAGAGAGGCTTTTTGGACCTCTCTTTTTGGTGTTTTTCTAAAATTCGGTTTTAATGTCGTTAAATGGCCTGGGCCTTCTCATACATGGCCATGGCGCATTCCCGGCAAACCAGTTTGTTCTTGTAGTGTTGGACGTCGCCGGCGTTGCCGCAGAAAACACAAGCAGGCTCGTACTTCTTGAGGATGATCTTTTCGTTATCTACATAGATTTCCAGGGCGTCCTTCTCTTCGATTCCCAGCGTGCGCCGCAATTCGATGGGAATAACCACCCGTCCCAGCTCGTCCACCTTCCGTACAATACCTGTAGATTTCAACGCTTCCCCTCCCCAAAGAATAAAATGAGTCCTTCGACAAAGTCCAACAAAATATTGCAAGTAAATGGTACCAAGCATTCCATTATAAGTCAATACCTTTTTGCCATTTTCCTGGCATAACTTGACAGGTTTTTCTATTCTCAGCGCAACCACTTTGTACGTTCCGGGAAAGCTTGACAATAAAGAGCCAACTCAGGTAGAATTGTCGCGACACTTACAAAAGAAGGAAGGATTGGTCTTGGCCAAACCGACGTTCTACATCACGACACCCATTTACTACCCGAGCGATAACCTCCATATCGGGCATGCCTATACCACGGTGGCGGCTGACGCGGTGGCGCGCTTCAAGCGGCTGACGGGATACGACGTCTGGTTTCTCACCGGTTCCGACGAGCATGGCCAGAAGATCGAGCGCGCGGCCAAAAGCCACGGCGAAAGCCCCCAGGAGTACGTGGACAAGATCGTGGCCGGCTTTAAACGTCTTTGGGAACGGCTTGGCATAGAGTACTCCGATTTCATCCGGACCACCGAAGAGCGCCACAAGAGGGTGGTGGCCGAGATTTTTACCAAGCTGTACGAGCAGGGAGACATCTACAAGGCGACGTACGAAGGATGGTACTGCACGCCCTGCGAGACTTTCTGGACCGAGCGCCAGCTGAATGAGGGAAACTGCCCGGACTGCGGGCGCCCGGTGGAATTGACCCAGGAGGAGAGTTACTTTTTCCGCCAGTCCAAGTATGCCGACAGGCTCCTGGAGTACATCGAAGCCAACCCCGGGTTTATCCAGCCGCTCACCCGGCGCAATGAGGTCGTCAGCTTCATCAAGCAGGGGCTGGAAGACCTCTGCGTCTCCAGGACGACCTTCGACTGGGGCATCCCGGTTCCCTTTGACAAGCGGCACGTAATCTACGTGTGGGTCGACGCCCTGACCAACTACATCTCGGCTCTGGGCTACAACAGCGAGGACTCCAGTCTTTACGACCGGTACTGGCCCGCTGACGTCCACCTGGTCGGCAAGGACATCGTGCGCTTTCACTGCATCATCTGGCCGATCATCCTGATGGCCGCCGGCATCCCGCTGCCCAAGCGGGTGGTCGGGCACGGCTGGCTGCTCCTGGAGAGCGGGAAGATGTCCAAGTCCAAGGGGAACGTTATTGATCCCCACGTTCTGATTGACAAGTACGGGGTCGACGCGATCAGGTACTATCTCCTCCGCGAGCTGCCCTTTGGGGCCGACGGCTACTATTCCGAGGAAGCCCTGATCAACAGGATCAACATTGACCTGGCCAACGACCTGGGAAACCTCTTGAGCCGCCTGACGGCGATGATTACCAAGTATCTGGGGACGGTACTCGAAGCCCCGGCGGTACAAGACCCGCTTGACGACGAGCTGATCGCCGTCGCCCTGGACGCCCCCGGTGAAGTGGCCCGGTGCGTCGACAGCCTGGAGCTTTCGAATGCCCTGGCTGCAGTCTGGCGCCTGGTGTCGCGGGCTAACAAGTACATTGAGGAAACGGCTCCCTGGAGCCTGGCTAAGGACCCGGGGCAGAGGAAGCGCCTGGCTACCGTCCTCTACAACCTGGCCGAAGCCTATCGTTTCATTACGATTATGCTGACGCCGTTCATGCCCGGCTTTGCCGCCCGCGCCTGGCAGCAGCTCGGCCTTGCCGGCCGCCCGGACCTGCAGACCTGGGACTCGCTGACGTGGGGCCGGACGCCCGCGGGGACAAGGATTGCCCGCGGCGAGCCGCTTTTCCCGCGGATCGAGGTCGAGGCTAAATAGATGTTTGTCGACACGCACTGTCACTTGGACGACAAGTCCTTCGCCGAGGATCTCGAGGGAGTGATTTCCCGTGCCCGCCAGGCGGGAGTGACCAGGCTGGTCACCATCGGGAGCGACGTGGCTTCTTCCCGCAAGGCGGTGCGCATTGCCGAGAGGTACACCGGCATCTGGGCGGCCGTAGGCGTACACCCGCACGATGCCGCCAGGGCCGGAAAAGGTTACCTGGACGACATCCGGGCCTTAGCGGCCCACCCGAAGGTTGTGGCTGTCGGGGAGATCGGCCTGGACTACCACTACGATCACTCGCCCCGCAACGTTCAGCAGGAAGTCTTCAGGACCCAGCTTTTACTCGCGCGGGAGCTGGGCCTGCCCGTCGTCGTACACAGCCGGGAGGCCGAAGAGCACACTCTGGCGGTCCTGAAAGAGGCTCCCGGGCCCGGCGTCATGCACTGTTTCACCGGGAACTGGGCCTGGGCCGAAGTCTTTCTGGACCTCGGCTGTTACATTTCCATTTCCGGCGTGGTAACTTTTGCGAAAAGCAGGGACATCAAAGCCGTCGCCGAGAGGATACCCGCAGAGAGACTGCTGCTGGAGACCGATGCGCCCTACCTGGCACCCGTTCCCAGACGCGGCCGGCGCAACGAGCCGGCTTTCCTGACTCACACGGCCGCGGCTGTGGCCGAGCTTCGCCGGATGACGGCGGAAGAACTGGCGGCTTTGACGACGGCCAATGCCCTTCGCTTTTTTGGTATCGAGGATGGGAAATGATGGCAAGAAAAGGGCTGGTGCTTGTTTTTACCGGCAACGGCAAGGGGAAGACCACAGCGGCGCTCGGCCTGGGGCTGCGGGCTTGGGGACACGGCATGCGGGTGCTGTGCCTGCAGTTTATCAAAGGCGCCTTTCCCACGGGGGAAAGCGCGGCCTGCCGGAAACTCGACGGTTTTGAGCTGCGCTCCATGGGCCTGGGCCTGATCAGGGATACCGGCCCCGATTCCCTGGCACCCCACCGCGAGGCTGCGCGACAGGCCTTTTTTGAAGCCGAGAAGGCCACCAAGTCCCCTTCATGGGATATGGTCATCCTTGATGAAATCTTTTGCGCCCTACAGCTGGGGTTGCTCCCGGTGGAAGACCTGGAGCGTTTAATTCGGGAAAGATTGTCGGAGCAGCACCTGGTGCTTACCGGCCGGGGCGCTCCCCGGACGATATGTGACATGGCCGACCTGGTTACCGACATGAAATGTGTCAAGCATCCTTACGAGCAGGGTGTAGCTGCGCAGCCGGGCATTGAGTTCTGAGGCGTGAGCCGTGGCGATGGCTGCCGGAGCCTGACGATAATTCCATAAAGGAAGGCCTTTCTACCCGGCGAAGTTAATTCCCGGGTGATAGGCATGACATGGAATAGTATCCAATTTTATCCATATATAGCGCGCCCCTATATCGCCGCAACCGTAGGCCCTTCCGGGCTGCCGCGGGTCTTGGCGGTATTGGGGCTGTTTGTTTTGTTGCTGGGGATCGCTGCCGTCCTCTGGGCTGATGTCCAGGTGACCATATCGGACGGCGGGGAAACCGGCACGATCAGGACCTACTGTCGTTCGGTGGGGCAGCTCCTCGCGGCGCAAGGCGTTACCCTCGGGGAGCGGGATGTCGTTGTTCCCGGCCCGGCGGCGCGCCTGACCGAGGGAATGGAAATCAGGATTCTGCGCGCCAAACAGGTGAGGATCCTGGTCGACGGGACCGAAGTGAGGACGGTCACCCGTGTCGAAACCGTGGGGCAGGCCCTTGACGCCTGCGGGGTCCGCCCGGGGGCTCAAGACATTGTTTACCCGCTGCCGGCAAGCAGGCTGCAAAAGGATACGGTCATCAAGGTCACACGCGTCGAGGTCCGTACCGAGCGGACGAGCCTTCCCGTGCCGTTCCGTGTACGCCGTGTGACCAGCCCCCATCTTCTTATGGGGCTTTCGCAGGTCATCCGGGAAGGGGAGCCGGGCCTCGACCTGCAGGAATGGGAGGTCACCTACCACGACGGGCAGGCCGTGGAGCGTAAACCGGGCCGGCGCGTCAGGGTCAAAGACCCGCGGGACAAGATCGTGATGGTCGGAATGAAGGACGTGTCCCGCGGAGGCAGTGTCCCGCGCTATTCGTCGGTTATAACGATGCGGGCCACAGCGTACACGTACACCGGGTACAAGTGCGCCACCGGGGTGGACCCCGCCCCGGGCATCGTTGCCGTCGACCCGGACGTGATCCCCCTGGGCACCGAGCTCTACGTCGAGGGTTACGGATACGCGCGCGCGATGGATACGGGCGGCGTAATCAAGGGAAACAGGATCGACGTGTTTTTTACCACGCGCGAGGTGGCGCTGCAGTGGGGTGTAAGGGACGTTAACGTTTACGTCCTGGGAGACCGCTGAAAAACTTCACAAGTCGCCGCAGTGAATACGCAAAGTTCTCATGTTGATGCCGGGTTAGGAAAGAACGAAGCAGGGATAAGAGGAGTTGTGCAGAAGTCTCAATCACGGCAACTTTCATCTCAGCTTGAAACGGGTGGAGAAGAACGTGTTTATCAAAGAATTCTACGCCGCCGGTCAACCGGTCATCTCTTTCGAGATTTTTCCTCCGAAAGGGCCCGATGCCCTTCAGACTGTCGAACAGACCGTTACCGGGCTGCAGAGGTTAAGCCCGGCTTTTATCAGCGTCACCTACGGGGCTGCCGGCAGTACCCGCGAGTTAACCGTCGAGATCGCGTCGATGATTAAGAACCGTTTTCGGGTAGAAACCTTGGCTCATCTGACGTGCGTCGGACATACAGCACGCGAAATTGATGAAATCCTGGACCGCCTCCGGGCCGCAGGAATCGAAAACATCCTGGCTCTCCGCGGGGACCCGCCTGCGGGCGCCGGGGATTTCGATTACAGCGCCTGCGATTTTCGTTATGCCGCCGATCTCGTACGGTACATCCGCGCCAGGGCCGGCGTATGTATCGGGGCCGCTGCCTATCCGGAAGGACATATATCTGCGTCGCGGCTGAGCACTGATCTGGCCTTCCTGAAGGAAAAGGTGGACACCGGGGTCGATTTCCTGATCACCCAGTTATTCTTTGACAACCGTGTTTTTTATAACTTTCTTGAAAACGCCCGGCGCATCGGGATAAGCTGTCCCATTGCCGCCGGTATCCTCCCCGTGCTCAACGCCGCCCAGATCAAGCGTATCGTCAGCCTGTGCGGGGCTTCGATTCCCGCCCGTCTGTGGCTTATGGTCGACAAGTACGGCGACAGCCCGGAAGATCTGGAAAAGGCCGGCATTGAGTATGCCAGCGCCCAGATCGAGGACCTGGCGGTCAACGGCGCGGACGGGATCCATCTGTTTACGCTCAACAGGGTGGCGCCGGCAGAGCAGATCCTGAAAAACGCGGGGCTGATTTAGTAAAGGGTTTGCCTCGCCGCCGGCCGGGGGGCGTTTCCCCGGGCGGCGGCGACTTTCCTGCCCGGGGTCGCGATTTCCTGCGCCCACCGGACGAAAGAGTCCCGGCCTTCTCCGGCGGCGCCGCTCTTGCCGGGGTATATCTCGTAGTGCCGGCGGTACGGGGCCGGTGTAACGTCGGGTATGACCACGTTGGCGCCGGCCGAGAGCGCCAGCCGCCGCCCGGCGGGGTGGAGGCGGCGACGGCGGTGGTAGCCGGCAGGTGGGCGAGGGGGAGCAGGAGGCGGGCAACGGCCAGCACCTTCAGGGTTAGGTCCAGGGAGCCCGCTGTGCAGGCGCCGAGCGGCGTCGCCGGGTGTGGGATGAAGGGGCCGATGCCGGCCATCTCGACATCGAGTTCCTTCAGCAGAAGGATGTCTTCCGCCAGCATTTCCATCAGAAACGAGAAGGAGGTAAAGAGCACGTCGGGAGGGGTGTCCGCGGCGGCTTTGAGGTAAGCGGAGGTGTCGGTCACCACGAGCTGCGAGCGCCCGGTCATGCCGGCCAGGGCATGACGGAGTTCGCGTTCCTTAACCATCACCGCCACTCCGTCGTGCTCCAGGACATCCCGGATCACCTGCTGCCGCCTACCGCGATGCGAGAGCCGGCGTCGACCTGCGTAACGCCCAGGGACGCCCTTGCGGCGGAACTCGGGCCGTTCGCGGCAGGTCAGGATCAGGCCGGTATACGAAAAAAGGATTGACACCGGCTTCCGTCTCGGTTTATGCTTCAAGCAAGTCGGATACTGTGACGTATTTATTAGGGCAAGGGCGCTTTTCTCGTGAGCTTCGTCTTTCGGAAAAGTGCCTTTTGATTTACCCGGGAATGGTTCCCTGTACAAGAAAAAAGCTCAAGGCAAGGCTGTTTTAAAGGGGCGATGTTGCTCTGCTAAAGCACCTTTTTCGTCTTATGGGAGGAACTGGCAACGCCGGTTGAGATATTGGGTCATTTCGAGGTTTGGGAAGTGGTGGCAGCGCGCGGAGTCTTTATGGTGCGAAGTGCCGGGTTAAGCCGTCCGAAGGCCCGTTCTCACTCTCGCGCCGGCTGCTCGCACCGCCTTGCTCCTGCCCGGTGGTTGGACCTCTGGTCTGGTCAGGACGTAAATATCTGCCGGATTTCCCCGGGTGATCTGATCCTTCCCTTAAGAATGCCTTAAGAAAAGCCTGCTGCAGGCAGGCCGTTAGATGCCCTTTCATCCGCCCTTCAGGAAGGCGTCCGGCGGCACGAGAACGAGGGCGGCGAACTTTTCCAGCTCGCACCGGGTTTCGGGGGGCTCCAGGCCGGGCACGTAGACGCCGGGACGTGGACAGAACACGTGCTGGGCGAGGCCCAGAGCCAAGGCGTGCCTCAGTTGTTCCGGCGGCATTCCCCGGCGCACCGCCAGGACGGCCAAGTCGTCCGGCGTACGGCAGTACACCAGTGCGACGCGGCCGGCGAACCGGTAAGAACACACCACTACCCCTTCGCGCAGCAGCATCTTGTAGAGCGTTTTCACCGTGGGCGGGGCATGCAAACGGTACTTTTGAACTATACTCAACGCTTTATGCGCGCTGTTGGCCAACGCTAGCGACTCCCGACGTGGTTATGATCTCGTGTTAACTAATTGTGTCGCATTATACAGCAACCCGCCTGTCGAATGCAGTCGAACCGCGTCGGGAAGAACGAAAAATTCCAAAGTTAATCTCCGGCGTCTTCGGAACCGGCGCCTCCCCGGCGCCTGCCCCTTTCCTTTTCTATCACGCGCAGCGCCCAGGCCCAGAATTCGGCGAGGGATTGCCTCTCTTCCTCCGTCAGGTGCGGCAGGCGGGCGATGAGGGGTCCGAAGAGCGGATCGGTGGCGTATGCCGCAGCATCCTCGTCCACCGTTAGTGGTTGAGCGCGGGTCACACTGACGGGCGGGCCGGTTCGTTCCTCGGTGCGGCCCAGAAGATAGTCGACCGAGACGCCGAAAAAATCCGCCAGTCTCCTGAGCGCCAGCGGGTCCGGCATCCGCCGGTCCCTCTCGTACATGGCGATGGTGCTCTGCCCCAGGCTTAGCAGCCTGGCGAGTTCGGCCTGCGAAATCCCTTTTTCTCTTCGCAGCGTGGCGAGCCGCTCGCCGAGGGTTTGGGTCATCGTGGTACCTCCTGCCGCTGAACCGCCCTGAAGCCAATTTATCACGCTGTTCAGTGACCGAGAACGGTATATCACCATAAGCAATTTTTACCCGTAAGAAGCCTTGACATTCATCACGTTACGTGATTATGCTAAGAAGTAGCAGCGTCCGCCGGGCCGCTATCGGATTTCACCCCGCAAGGGTTACTCTTTTGCCCTGTTGACTCACGTTTTGTGATCTTTCTCTCAAGTTACCATCGCATGTCGCGATACTTGCATTCCGTGCGGGCTGCAGCTGCTGGAGGGGCTTCCTTCGCCTGCGGGGTGTTCTAGGGGGTGAAAGCATAAAGGCAAGCGGTAGAGGCTCTGACGGGCTACACGCAACACTTTTCAAATACCGGTAAGGAGGTTGAACGAAAGCGTGAATGGTATCAGGTGGCACATGGGTTTATTCGTTCCCTATACACGGCGCAGGGCGGTCGCCCTCCTGGCGCTCATTGCCCTGATGCTGACGCTCTTGCCGGTCGGACCGGCGATGGCGGCGTCAGGGGACTCGACAGCCACGCTCACTACTCCGCCCGAGGGCGGGACGGTCGGCTCCGTTACCTCCGTAAAAGGAACGGCCTATGATCCTGACGGCGTGACGGGTGTGAGCGTCGCCTTCCAGAACGCCAGCGGCCAGTACCTGCAGCACCTCACCGACGGTGGGTGGGCCTCGACGTTCAAGGCTTTTTCTGGTGCTTTGACTGAGCCTGACGCTGACGGTAATTATACCTGGGAGATTGGTCCGATATTCTCTCAGATTTTCACTGAGGGAACTTACACCGTAACCATCCTCGTCAACGACGGGACGAACATCGATTCTCATCAAAAATCCTTCTCAGTAGACGCGACTGGCCCCGTGCTTTCCGATCCTGTACCCCAGCCTAACAGCTTCATCGCCGGCAGCAGCCAGGAGCGCTTTGCCATCACGGCCGCCGACACGCCGGCAGGTGTTTCTATTGTTGAACTGGTGTACAAGATAGGTGCGACTGGCACGGAAACCACCATCTCGTTAACAGCAGCGAGCGGCGGCGTGTACGAAGCCACCGTGGATCTCTCCGGCACCACCGTGGGAGATGTCGTTTACTATTCTTTCACGGCAACAGATAACGCGAGCAACACCAGCACAAGCACCGAATATACCGTCACCGTGGACAAACAGGCTCCCGCGGAGGTTACGAACCCCACCGTGACAGCGCCTGCTGAGGGCGGCAAGCTGGTGCTCGGCTGGACCGACCCAACGGATGCCGATTACGCTCAGGCGAAGGTGTACTACAAAGATGTTTCGGCGCAAACGCAAAACTGGACTTCTGCCGGCAGTGCAGCGAAGGGCGAGCAGACCTTCACCATCACCGGCCTTGATGCGAGCGGCGCCACCAACTACGCCGTCAAGGTGACCACGGTGGACAACTTCGGCAACGAGTCCACTGGCGTGGAGCTTAACAACCAGAACCAGGGTTACGCGGCCAAGGACGTCAAGCCGCCGGCCGAGGTGAGCGGCCTGGGCGTCACAGTCGTTCCGTCTGGTGGGGCTCTCAGCCTTGAGTGGACCCATCCGGAGGATGCCGACTACAAAGAAGCTAAGATCTATGTCAAGAAGCTGGCGGATGCGTCCTGGACTGTTTGCGGCAGCGTAGGTGCGACTTCGGATCCCGGTTTTGAGATCGGGGATCTCATCAACGGCGTGCCGTATGCGGTCAAAGTCACGACGGTCGACCAACTCGACAACGAGTCCGCGGGTGTCGTGGCCGATAACGGCGGCCAGGGTTACGTGCCTACGGATACCCAGGCGCCCGGTGAGGTAACCAATGTCGGGGTCAGAGCTCCCGCGTCGGGCGGTGTAATTACCCTTACCTGGACCGACCCGGTAGGTATCGACCTCAACCACATCAAGGTTTACATGCGGGAGAAGGGCAGTGACGCGTGGGGTAATGCCATTCCGGTATCCAAAGGAACAGGCCGTTACGAGTTTAACAACCTCGACCGTTCCGGCCAGACTAAGTACGAGTTCAAGATCAGCGTCGTGGACGCCGCCTTTAACGAGTCCGCGGGCGTGGTGCTGGACAACAACGGCCAGGGTTACAATGCCCAGGATACGGTAGCCCCGTCCGAAGCCACAGGGGCGGAAGTAACCATTCCTCTACAGGGCGGCAGCCTGAAAGTACAGTGGAGTGATCCTTCGGACGCGGACCTGCACCACATCAACGTCTACTGCCGGCCCGTCGGCACCACGGGCGACGCCTGGGGCACGCCGCAGCAGGTGGCCAAGGGTGTCGGGTCGTGCCTGATCACGGGCCTGGCCAACGGCCACGCCTACGAAGTTAAGGTCACTGCCGTGGACGACATTGGCAACGAATCTACCGGCGTGATACTTAACAATAACGGCCAGGGTTATCTGCCGACGCAGACACCTGTGGACACCACGCCGCCCGGCGAAGTAACCGACCTTACTGTGTCTCCTTCGTCCGGTGCCGGAGTATTCGATATCAGCTTCACTGCACCGTCCGATCAGGACCTGACCGGGGTGGCAGTGTACGTCGCCGTCTACGGCGCGGAGGACTGGGCGCTGGTGAGCTTCAATGGTGGCGATACTTGCAGTTGCGATCCCGGCGACAATGTGACGCTTGTCGTCAACCTTGCGGATGACTTCGTCCTCGGCAAGGATCGTGTCCAGTTCAAGGTGGCGGCTGTTGACAGCTCGGGCAACGGGTCCCAGGGCGTGGTCGCCGACAACGGCGGCCAGGGCTACCCAGTGCTGGCCTGCTGGGAACTGACGCCCGGTCCGGACGGGTGGAGGACCTTCTCCGTGCCGGTGCAGCTTGCGGGCGGCCAGAAGCTGCTGGGCGGCGTGATCGACCTCGGTAGGGTAGACATCGCCTACAAGTTCGATGCGGCGACCCAGCAGTGGATGCAGGTCACCGCGGACAACAACACCATCCAGCCCCTCGAGGCGGTCTACGTCAAGCTGAAGGATCCCGTCCTGGCCGTGATCAGGCCGACCACGGTGCCGACCAACCCGCCGGTAAAGAACCTGGCAGAGGGCTGGAACCTGGTCGGGTTCACGAAAGCTGATTATGCTTACGATGCCCTTTATTCTGTCCGTGAGCGTTGGAGTGCGGCCGTCAGCCCGGCGGTCAACCCGAATCCGTGGGCGGTAACACCATGGAGCGCATGGAGCGCGATGGAAATAGTGGAGACCCACTACGGCTACTGGGTATACATGGACGAGCCGGGCAATCTGGCCGGTTTCAGCAGCACGCCGGTGACGGTCGGCACGTACCCGTACGACTTGGGCTACTAGTGTAGTTGGAGTTCCGGCCGCGTATGAGGGCCGCGCCTCCCGGCGCGGCCCTTTGCGCAGGGCCGGCAATGAGTGAAGGAGGGATGTTTTCTTGAGAAAGACCATGCGTTACCAGTCCGCCGCGCTGGCGTTTGTCTTTCTGCTGGCTCTACTCCTGCCCGGGCTCGCCCTGGCGCAGGAGCAGCCGGTGCTTCCCGCGGCGTACTACGGGACGGTCACCCTGAACGGCCAACCGGCTCTGGCGGGCACGGTAATCAAGGCCAAGATCGGCGGTGAGGTCCGCGGCCAGATCACCGTCAAGGAAGCCGGCAAATACGGCGGTCCCGGTCCTCTTGACCCGAAACTGATTGTTAACGGTACCGCAGCGGACGAAGGCAAACCGGTGGCCTTGGAAGTGGCCGGCATACAGGCTGCGGAAACCATGACTTTCAGGTCAGGGGACATAAAGGAAGTCAACCTGACGGCGAACGGGGCGCCGCAGCCGCCAGCGGACACCACGCCGCCGGCAGTAGCGAGCACCGATCCGGCAAACAACGCCACCAGCGTTCCGGTGAACAAGACCATCAGCGTCACCTTCAGCGAGGATGTGCAGCAGGGCACTAACTTCGGCCAGATCGCCCTGAAGGCTGGCAATGACGCGGTAGCATGCAGCGTGACCTTGAACGGCAAAGTGCTCACCATCGACCCGAACGCCAACCTCGCCTACAGTACCAAATACACCGTCACCATCCCTTCGGGCGCGGTGAAGGATGCGGCGGGCAACGCCCTGGCGGCTAACTACACCTTCAGCTTCACCACGGAAGCCCAGCCTACTGGCGGCGGTGGCGGGGGCGGCTCCGGTGGCGGCGGCGGCGGGGCTCCGGCGCCTAGCACGCCGGCCGGCCCGACGATCGGCGGCAATAGCCTGGCCATCGAGACTGGGACCAACGCCCAGGGGCAGACGGTCGAGACCATCACCGTTAAGCCCGAGGCCGCGGCGCAGGTCGAGGCGGTGAAGAAAGCCGGCGGGAGCACGGTGGAGATCAAGGTCGGGGACGTCAAGGCCGAGGTAGCGGTCATCAATATCCCGAAAGAGGTCCTGAAGAGCGCCGCGGGGATGAACGTCGCGATCGGCACCCCGCAGGCCAGGCTTGAGCTCCCGCCGTCGGTGGTGCAGACCCTGGCCGGCCAGGGCCTGACGGTGCAGTTGCAGAAGGGTGACGCCGACGCGGTGCGCGGGGCGCTGGCAGGCATGCCGGAGGCGAAAAACGCCGAGGTGCTCGGCACGCCGACCGAGATCAGGACGGCGATTAAGGGCCGGACCACGGTGACTATCCCGCTGACCGGGATCGGTTTCCCGGCCGATCCCAGGGAACGGGAGGCCTTCCTAGCGGGCCTGGCGGTATTCGTCATTCACAGCGACGGGGAGAAGCAGGTCGTTAAGGGCGAGATCGTCAAGAACGCCCAGGGTGACCCGACCGGCATCAGGTTCACGGTGGACAGGTTCAGCACCTTCGCCGTGATCTGGCTGGCGGCGGGACCGGCGGCGACGATCGTTCTGACTCCCGGATCGCAGGCAGCCAGCATCGGCGGCAAGCCGTATACCCTGGACGCCGCGCCCTTCGTAACCGCGAACAACCGGACCATGGTCCCGGTACGCTTCGTGAGCGAGGCGCTGGGCGCTCGGGTCGACTGGAGTTCCGGCACCAAGCAGGTGCTCATCAAGGACGGAGCCACGGAGATCGTACTGACGATCAACGGGGTGCAGGTAATGGTTAACGGCAGGCCGTACACCCTGGACGCCCCGGCCCAGGTAAAGAGCAACCGCACCTTCGTGCCCCTGCGCTTCGTCAGCGAGACGCTGGGGGCCCGGGTGGACTACAATCCCGGGACAAAGCAGATTACTATCAGCCGGTAAGCGGAAACACCTCTGAATTCATGGCGAGACCTCCGCGGGCAAACCGCGGAGGTTCTTTTGTGTAAGCGGGATGGAAGACTGCTATTATGGTTCCCCCTGAAAAAACCAGTTGCTTTTGGGGTGGAATGAACCCCGAAATGGGCCTAATAGCAAGGGATTTACCGTCCTGCGGGGAATTTATAGTTATAACATAATACGTAACATAAGGTTTTTGTTTTATGGACCATGTAGTCTTCCAAGGACGTTAATCCAGTCTTTTTGGTCACTCTATATATGTGATGGATATAAATGGTAAGGAGACTGCGGTGGAACGGCAGGCGGCGGCAACCAGGGCCAGGGCGATCCTGGCGAGGTACAACCTTCACCCCAAGAAAGCGCTGGGGCAGAACTTCCTGCTTTCCCGCGGGGTGACGGAGAAGATCGTCGCCGCGGCGGGGATTGCTCCCGGGGACGTGGTTATTGAGGTCGGGCCGGGCCTGGGGGTTTTGACGCGGGCCCTGGCCGAGGCTGGCGCGCGGGTTCTCGCCGTCGAGCTGGACCGCGCCCTGCTGCCCGTCCTGGAGGAGACACTCGACGGTCTGCCCGATGTCGAGCTGCTGCATGCCGATGCCATGCAGCTTGATTACGCCGCCGTGCTGCGCGAGCGGAACCTGGCTCCCCCTTTTAAGGTCGTGGCCAACCTGCCTTACTACATCACCAGCCCTCTGATTGCCAGATTCCTGGAGAACGAGCCTCGCCCCGCGGTAATGGTTCTGATGATGCAGAAAGAGGTTGCCGAACGGCTGGTTGCTGCGCCGGGGACAAAGGACTACGGCGCGCTCAGCATCCTGGTGCAGTTTTATACCGAGCCGCAGTTGGTCTGCCGTGTCGCTCCGGGGAGTTTCTTCCCGCCGCCGAAGGTTCATTCGGCAGTCGTCCGCTTGACTTTGAGAGACAGGCCGGAGGTCGACGTGGCCGACGTTACTTCATTTTTTCGTTTGGCCAGGGCAGCTTTCAGCCAAAGGCGGAAGATGCTGCCCAAGGCGCTGGAGGCGGCCGGGCTGGGGCTTACGAAGCAGCAGTGGGCGGTACTGGCCGAAACGGCGGGTATCGATCCTGCCCGCCGCGGCGAAACACTTACCATGCCGGAGTTTGCCAGACTGGCGGACGCTTGGGTTAAATTGCAGCGCGGCGAGGAACTGCTATAATAGTAATATAAGGCTCTGGGAATCTTGAGAAGCGGGCGTGATAAGAAAGGCGAGGGTGGAAGTATGTATTTCATAAGTCCCACCAAAGGAAGGCTTTCTTTTGAGGAGATGATGGCTGAAATCCGCTCCTATATCGCCGGCCTGCCGAACTCGCAGTATAAGATCATCATTGGCTCGGACTCGCAGATTATGAAGGGGCAGACCTGCTTTATCACGGCCGTTATCATCCACCGTTTGAGCAAGGGCGCCCGCTATTTCTACCGTAAGCGCACGCACAGGAAGATCAAGAGCCTCCGGCAGAAGATTTTCTTCGAAACGGCGCTCAGCCTGGAACTGGGCGGAATCATCGCCAAGCACTGCGCCGAGGCCGGGCTGGATGAACACCAGGTGGAGATCCACATTGACGTCGGCAACCACGGGGACACCAAGGACCTTATCCGCGAAGTCGTGGGGATGGTCACGGGCAGCGGGTTCAGCGCCAAAATCAAGCCCGACGCCTACGGTGCCTCCTCGGTGGCCGACCGGCACACGAAGTAGCTTCGCGCTACGCGTTAAGCATCCGGCATTCAGTATTAAGAGGCAACATTAAGAGGCAAGACATCAGGAAGCGATCGCCTTTGTGATCGCTTTTTAATTTACCCGGTGTTCAGCGCTCAATGCCTAGGAGACCGCTGAAAAACTGCGCCTGGCAAAAAGGATGTCGGATGCCGGAAGTCAGAAATCTGACCTGATGAAATCCGCAGAGCGATTGCTAAGGATTATAGACTTGCAATCGCGAAGCAATCGCTTCCTGTAACCGACCTCTGACCTCTTGCCTCGGATCTCTTTTTGAGCGGGCTCAGGCTAACTTCCGAAGCATAGCCGTACCCTAGAGATGCCTATGCCAAAACCAGTGTATCGGCTTTTTGCGGCACTCTCCCGGTGTTTTGTTTAGTAGTCAATGCCTTAAGCTTTATCAGGCAATGATGTGTTCCAAGATA
>DAIRSE010000021.1:0-35640 GCA_036804525.1 Bacillota bacterium
TTCTGTGAGAGGGCTAACGCCGCAGTTGATCACCGCGGCGTTACTCTACTCGATAGGACTTATGTCCTTCCAAAGTTGGGTTGCCGGGTGGAAGGAAGTCCAGGGTCAGCGTAGAAGCGTAAAAGAGTAAAGTTGGACCCTAAGGAAAGAGTTGGGGTGCTTTGAAAGGAGAGAGTGCTTAGTGTTGAGAAGGGTAACCGTGTTTTTCCTCGCCCTGGTCCTTACCCTGGGTGTGGCTACCTGCGCCTGGGCTGCCGGCCCGAAGATCGTGGTGGACGGGGTGGAGTTGTGGTCTGACGTTGCTCCGTTCCAGACCGGGGGACGCACGATGGTGCCCCTCCGGGTGATCAGCGAGAACTTGTATGCCACAGTGGATTGGAACCCTGCCGCCAAGAAGGTTACTGTGGTACAGGATGGGAAGACGGTCGTGTTGACCCTGGGCAGCAAACAGGCTCTGGTGAACGGGGAAACGCGTCTTCTTGATGCCGCGGCGACAACGCGCAACGGCAGGACTTTTGTTCCCCTGCGTTTTGTTTCAGAAACACTGGGTTGCGAAGTGGATTACAAGTCCGGCGTGGTCAGCGTCGTTTCGCCTGACGACGGCTCGATGGCCTACCTGCTGGATGCGAGCGAAGCTTACCTGAATTTGCAGAGCGTCAAGTTTGCAGGCAACCTTAAGGGAACGATTAAGGTTTCAGGCAGCGGCAGCAGCCGGTCGGAAAACATGGTTGTAAACATGAGCGGCTGGTTCCAGAACCCGGACAAGGTATATATGGAGATGGATATGGCAATGGCGGACCAGTCTCAGGTGATGAAAATGTACATTGACGGCGCCAAGATGTATGTCCGGGAAGGGAACGGGTCCTGGACTGCAATGGACGGGCCGGCGATGCAGCTTCCCGGCGCCAATATGCAGAATCCGGCCTTGTTTGCTCAGAGCCCGGAACAGGTAGCCGAACTGGTGAAAAAATTAGGCATCCGTACCCGTTTTGCTCCCGATGAAACGATCAACGGCCAGGAATGCCGCATTGTAGTTTACCAGATGAACAGGGAGCAATTTCTCAATGCCATGGTCGTGCTGATGCGCGAGTTTGCCGCCGCGGACCAACAGATGTCCGAGATGATGGGCAACGTGGACGAGATGATGCAGTTTATGCGCGCGATGGTCCAGAAGCTTACTATGCAGGTAAAGATCTATATCGCCAAAGACAGTGCTCTGCTTGTCCGAGAGGGCATAAATATGCAAGTGGTAATGGGTGACGCTCTCCTGGGCGGGGATATTCAAATGAACATGGACGGAACAATCGACTTCAAAGATTACGACGGCCAGATTACTCCCCCCGACGTTTCGCGCGCCGTGGCTAAGACCGGCGGTCAGTAATCGGTAGTCGGCAGTAAGGAGTTAGCTGTTAGCTGTTGCAAGCGGGATATCAGGAGTTGAAGAGCGGGGATGCGTATGGGTGCATCCCTGCTTTTTGTGTTCGCCGGGCGGACGTCCAACTTTCGCTTCCTCCCGTATTTTGAGTGTCTATAGCACGCCATGCCGGCGGAATTCCTGCTAATCGGGATAACAAGGGGCCTCAAGAGCGCATTATAAGTAGACGGAATATAGAGAATCGGGAGGTGTGCCTTATGTTTTGGCGGCGCGGTTTTGCCGGAGCGCGCGGCCAGACTGAGGTGAATCGGCGATTCTTGTTTTCTATAAGGCTTTTCGCCCGCCGTTCAGCATGTCGGCGACCGGCAGGTCGTGCCCGTAAGCCTTCTTGCTCGGCTTAAACCTGACAAAAAAAGTTGTTCCCGTTGGGCCCGTATCTACCGCGATCGCGGCGTTGTGCCTGGCAGCGATGCTGTAGCATACCGCCAGCCCCAGGCCGGTGCCGTGCTCCTTGGTGGTCAGGAAGGGAGTCCCGAGTTTATCCAGCAGTTCAGGTGCGATGCCTGTTCCTTCATCCTGCACGGCCAGGACCACGTCTTTTCCGTCAACATACGTCTTAATGGTCAGCAGGCCGCCGG
The DNA here is from genome assembly GCA_036804525.1 of Bacillota bacterium. Lineage (GTDB taxonomy): Bacteria > Bacillota > Desulfotomaculia > Desulfotomaculales > JASEER01 > JBFLVT01. The sequence continues at coordinate 2,014 of DAIRSE010000021.1, forward strand.
GAGCCATCGCCTCCAGGCCGTTTTTAGCCAGGTTTAAGATAAGCTGGCGAATCTCCTTTTCATCGTAATCCAGGTCGGGGATGTCCCCCAGGTAAGTGACGACGTATTTGTCGCTGGTGGCGCCATCCGCTTCGATTAACGGAAGCAGGGCGTTTATGGTGGAGTTAAGGTTCTGCTTGCTGATCTTCACAACCCTGTTCTTAGCCAGGGAAAGGAACTCTGTGATGATGCCGTTCGCCCTGTCGAGTTCGCTGATCATAAGGTCGATGTGCTTCCGGTACCTGCTGAACTCGTTCTTTTCCCCAAACATCTGTAAAAATCCGCGCACACTGGTCATCGGGTTGCGTATTTCGTGGGCAATGCCTCCCGCCATTTCCCCGACGAGGTTTAAACTGTCCAGGCGGGCCATTTCCTTTTCCATTTTCCTGCGGTCGGTAATGTCATTGGCAACGGTCAGCACGCATCGCCTGCCGTCAAGCTCGAGAATTTCCGCTGAAAGCAGCACCGTGCGTACCTCAGCTGATTTTGTGCGGATGTTGATTTCCAGGTTTCGGATGGCGCCTTCTTTTCGGAGCAGGCTTTTGATCTCAACGTGGTCCCACGGTGCCGTTTCGATATTGAGTTCGGCCGGCGTGCGGCCGATGGCTTCCTCCCAACTGTAACCTGTCACCCGTATCCAGCTCTCGTTCACCTCTATCAGTCTGCCGTCTTCTAGTGAAGCGATGGTCATCAGGGATGGGCTTGCGCGGAAGGCCTTGTAGAATTGCTCCTCTGAACTGCGCAATGCGGAGTAGGGATAGATGACTGACCTGGTGATGACTCCCCACAGCACAAACAGGTAAGAACCGAGCTTAAAGTTGTGGCCGAGAATGTTCCAAAACGACGTTACGTTTGTGAAAATGGTAAAAGATAGTTCTGTGGCTAATGCGCAAAGAATGCCAAGGATGATCGCCTGCAGACCCTTGCCTTTCCACTGCTCGCTGTGTCCAATGATTAGAATAAGCGCGATTATGTAGACGGCACAGATGAGGTATTCCCAGATGACGTTCAGGCGTGTAAAACCCTGGCCGTCAATAAAAAGAGGGGGCAGATTTGAAAAAGACAGCAGGACGAAGGAGACAACAAAAAAAGCCCCCAGTGTCAAAACGAATAAGCCCATTCTCGATATCTTGGAGCGCAATCCGAGGGCTATCCCCAGAAAGACCACGGCTCCGGCGGTGCGGCCCAGTATCCAGAACCAGGTGTAGAGGTGCGGATCAGAGTTGAAGTAGTTATGAACCGGGAAAGAAAGGACGTGCATCAGGTCAAGAAGGGCGATGAAGAGGAAGCCAAAGCCAAAGCCCACGGAATTTGTGAACGGTATCCTGTGTTCATAGGTTATCCAGCTAATGAAGAAGACAAAGGCGGCTACAGACAGACACAGGACCTCTACCAGGGTATGCCACTGCACCGTGTTTTTTGGAAAAACAATAGGCACCAAAGCTTGGCTTAGTGCCCAGTTAACCAGCGTTAACAGGACGAAAATAAGAGCACTGCTCAGGCTGGTTTTGAAAAGCAAATTCGCGTCTTCATAGCTAAACGGGTGAGCATTTGCTCTTAAGTTCATCGTCAGATCCTTTATCAAAATGCTATTAAAATGTTAACAGTGGTGAATATTCTTGACAATCGTAACTATATGTAACACTTTGTCGAATTAGGTCAGATAAGGCTGTCTTCATATAGGAAAAACGGGTAAGATAAGGTTTGAGGTGTGTTGTCGTGCAGAACGGGAAATCGATGTATATCTACACTTTCGGCTGTCAGATGAACGAGGCTGACTCCGAGATGATGGTGGGGCTGCTGGAGGCGATGGGCTACGAGCGTGCCGAGTCCGTTTATAAGGCCGACTTAGTTCTTATTAACACTTGCTGTGTCAGGGAGACGGCTGAGAATAAGGTCTGGGGATTGCTCGGCGAGCTTAAAACCCTTAAGAGGAAACGTCCTAAGGTAATCATCGGCATCGGCGGGTGTATGCCCCAGCAACCGGGAATGGCCGATGAAATCGCCAGACGGGCCCCGCATGTCGACCTGGTCTTCGGCACCCACAACCGCCACGAGCTGCCCCGCATGCTTGAGCTGGTCAGCAGCAGGGGCGAACCTCTTTATGAGGTCTGGGACAAGGTGGATGTGGTGCCGGAGGGTTTGCCTGTACGCAGGGAGAGCGGCTTGAAGGCATGGGTTCCGATAATGTTTGGCTGTAATAACTACTGCACCTACTGCATTGTGCCTTACGTACGCGGACGGGAACGCAGCAGGGAACCGCAGGCCGTTCTGAATGAGGTCCGTAACCTGGCCCGGCAAGGCTACCGCGAGATCACCCTTCTCGGGCAAAATGTGAATTCTTACGGCAAGGACCTGCCTGACAAGGTGGACTTTGCCGACCTGCTGGTCCTTCTTAACGACGTTGAGGGTCTATGGCGCATCCGCTATACGACCTCCCACCCGCGCGATTTTTCGGATAAACTCATCGACACTATAGCCCGCAGCGCGAAGGTCTGCGAAAACATTCACCTGCCGGCGCAGGCCGGTTCAAACCGCATTTTGGCCAGGATGAACCGGGGCTACACCAAGGAGTACTATTTTGAGCTGGTAGAGCGTATCCGCAAAGTTATTCCCGGCGCCAGCCTGACCACCGATCTTATGGTCGGGTTTCCGGGCGAAACCGAAGAGGATTTTGCGGAGACCTTGGATCTTGTACGGCGTGTCCAATATGACCAGGTCTTTACCTTTGTGTACAATCCCCGTTCGGGAACGCTCGCGGCGCGAATGCCCGACCAGGTTTCCGAAGAGGAAAAGAGCAGGCGCATTCAAGAGCTGATCGCCGTGCAGAAGGAGATCAGCCTGGGGCGTAACCGCGCCGAAGAAGGGCGTGTCCACGAGGTCCTGGTGGAAGGGCCGAGTGAAAACAACCCCGCGCTTTTGACGGGGAGAACCAGGACCAATAAAAAGGTTATCTTCAACGGCCCGGAGAGCCTGATCGGGTCGCTTGTGAACGTCCGCATCGACGAGGGGAAACTGACTTACCTGGCCGGCTCGCTCCTACCGGGGGATGGTTGAAAGGTGTGCCTGCGAGAGGTTATTAACGCTAGACATTGAATTATTTCTCTGAGAAGAATTTGTGATTAGGGTGCAAGTTGCCGGGTAGGTAGTATACTCATGCCATCAAGATCGGAGGAGGCGTTGGCGTGTCCGTTTTGAGGAAAGCGCACGAGCTGGCCAGGGAAATCGAAAACTCTTCAACCGTACGGGATTGGCGCGAGGCTGAAAGACGGCTGGTGGAGGACGAGTCGGCGAACGAGATCCTGCTGGCCTACGAGCGGATTCAGTTTCGTGTGGAGGAAGCCCGCTCAGGGGGGCGGCCCCTGTTGCCGGATGAAGAACAGGAGCTAAGAGAAATTACCGACAGGATGGCGGCCCATCCCACGCTCAGGGAGGTCATGCGTGCGAGAGGGAAGCTGAATGATCTTTTGCACACCGTCCAGGAAATCATCCATATCGCCGTATACGGCAAACCTTCAAAAGTCCAGACCTGCAATCAGGCTGCCGAACAGCGCAACGATGACGGGCTGATCAAGCTATAAAGGCTTAAAGAATCCTGTAGAACCCTGGACTGTTAGGCATCCAGGGTTTTTCTTGGGCAGCGGTCCTGTCAATGGTATAATGAGGTAAACCCCAGTGGGAGGACTGCCTTTGAGCTTAACCCCCATGATGGAACAGTACCTGCGCGCCAAGCAGGAACACAAGGACGCCATCCTCTTTTTCCACCTTGGAGACTTTTACGAAATGTTTTTCGAGGACGCCGAGATTGCCTCGCGGGTCCTCGAAATCACCTTGACCGGGCGCGACGGGGGGCCGCTGGGGCGCGTGCCGATGTGCGGCGTCCCCTGCCACGCCGCCAACAGTTACATTGCGCGCCTGATCGAGAAAGGATATAAGGTTGCCATCTGCGAACAGGTGGAGGACCCCAAGTCGGCCAAGGGAATTGTGCGCAGGGAAGTCACAAGGGTGGTTACGCCCGGTACTGTCATTGACGGACAATTCCTGGACGACAAGTCCAACAACTACCTCTGCGCCCTGTACCGCGAGGGAAATACTTGGGCGCTGGCGGCAGCCGACATCAGCACGGGCGAGTTGTCTGTCACCGTGCTTTCGGAAGCGCAAGGCAAAGGCATGGTGCAGGACGAGCTTTTCCGCCTGACGCCCCGGGAGATCCTGGTGCCTGAAAGCCTGGCCTCCGAGTTGGAATGGCAGGATCTGCTTTTTCCCACTGTAATCACGCGCAGGCCGGACAGCCGCTTTACGTTGGATGCCGCCAGGGAGGTTATCGAAAGGCAGTTCGGGGAAGCCGGCGACCGGGAGCCCTGGGCCCGGCACCCGCTTGCAGCCCCGGCTGTCGGCGGGCTTATCACCTACCTTGCCGAAACGCAGAAGCGCCCGCTCACCCATATCAGGACCGTCCGGCAGTATGTAACCGGACAATATATGGTCCTCGACGCCGCCACAAGGCGCAACCTCGAACTGACGAACTCCATCGCTGACGGAAGCAGGAAGGGAACCCTTTTATCCGTACTGGACCACACGGAGACGGCGATGGGCGGGAGGCTTCTCAAAAACTGGCTTATGCAGCCCCTGCTTGACCCCTGCCGGATCGCCGAACGTCAGGGGGCTGTAGCGGCTATTGCTGATAACGCTTTATTGCGGGAGTCGTTGCGTGCCTCCCTGCACAAAATCTATGACCTCGAGCGGCTTGCGGCCCGGATCGCTTATGGTTCGGCCAATGCCCGCGACTTGCTGGCCTTGAAAAACTCCTTGAGCGCCACGGCCGAGCTTAAAGAAATCCTGCAGCAAACGGATGAACCGTTTTTAAACAGGCTAAATCAAGCTCTTGATCCCTGCGCTGATGTCCGCCAGCTAATTGAACGGTCAATTAACGAGGATGCTCCTGTGACTCTCCGGGACGGCGGGCTGATCAAAGCGGGGTTCGACGGCGAAGTGGACGAGCTCAGGAGCATGGCGAGGGACGGGAAAGAGTGGTTGTGCTCTTTTGAAGCACTGGAACGGGAGCGAACAGGGATCCGCTCGCTCAAGGTGGGCTACAACCGCGTATTCGGGTACTACATTGAGGTGACCAGGGCCAATCTCGATCTTGTCCCCGAAAGCTATATCCGCCGCCAGACCCTTGCCAATGCCGAGCGATTCATCACTCCGGAACTGAAGGAATACGAGGACAAGATTCTCGGCGCCCAGGACCGCCTCCTGGAGCGCGAGTACAGTCTTTTTTTGGATATCAGGGAGCGGGTTAACAATGAGGTGGGGCGCCTGCAGCAGCTTGCAGCCGGCATCGCGTGCCTGGATGCCTTGAATGCCCTGGCCGTTGCTGCGGTGAGGTACGGTTTCCGCGCTCCGCAGGTGGATGAAGAGGACCGCATCGAGATTACGGCCGGCCGGCATCCAGTCGTCGAGCAGGTCCTCGGCGCGGGAACCTTCGTCCCGAACGATACGGTGCTGAACACCGAGCAGCGGCTGGTTTTAATTACCGGTCCCAACATGGCGGGGAAGAGCACCTATATGCGCCAGGTGGCCCTGATCGTTTTAATGGCCCAGATCGGGAGCTTTGTGCCGGCGGAAAGTGCGCGGATCGGCGTGGTTGACCGGATTTTTACCCGTATCGGCGCCTCCGACGACCTGGCGGGCGGGGCCAGCACCTTTATGGTGGAAATGCGCGAATGCAAAACAATCGTTGAGAACGCGACTCCACGCAGCCTGATCATCATGGACGAGGTTGGCCGGGGGACGAGCACCTTTGACGGGATGAGCCTTGCCCGGGCCCTTGTCGAGTACATCGTCGAGCGCATCGGGGCCAAGACCCTTTTCTCGACGCACTACCACGAGCTTACCGACCTCGAGAGCCTCCCTGGCGTGGTTAACTACACTACTACCGTGGCCGAGGACGGTGACGGGATCATTTTCCTGCGCAAGGTCGTTCCGGGGAAGTCCAACCGCAGCTACGGGCTGCACGTGGCGCGGCTGGCGGGGCTTCCCGAGGAGATTCTGCAGAGGGCCGCAGCCATCCTGATCGAGCTGGAGAACGAAAAGAAGGCGGTGGCCCCTGTGCACAAACCGCCGGTACAGGTGCTGCAGATGGAGTTGTTCGGGAGCCCGGAAGCCCAGAGCGTCCTGGAACAGCTACGGCGTGCCAACATCATGGGTATGACACCGCTCGAGGCCATCAACCAGATTTACGGCTGGCAACGGATGCTCCTTAGCGAAGGCGACAAAAGACATGCGAAACGCGGGAAACGCTAAGTAGCCAACTATTATAGGTATGACCTGGGATTGCCTTGGCTGGGATTGTTGGCAGGAAGTATAAAGTGGAGTGATCAATACGGGAAAGATAGCACTGCTCGACAGCGCCACGATCAATCAGATTGCCGCCGGCGAGGTAGTCGACCGGCCGGCCTCGGTAGTTAAAGAGCTGGTTGAAAACGCCCTGGACGCAGGGGCGACGAAGATTAATGTCGAGATCGCGGGCGGGGGCCTGGAATACATCGCCGTAACCGACGACGGCATAGGAATGGACCCGGAAGACGCCCGTCTGGCCTTTGAACGCCATGCCACCAGCAAGATCAAAACGGCCTCCGACCTTTACAGCATTCAGACCCTGGGGTTTAGGGGAGAGGCCTTGCCGAGCATCGCTGCCGTTGCACGGGTACACCTCAAGACGCGTCTTCGCGGGGCGGCGGCAGGCACCGAACTGAGCCTGGAAGGCGGGCGTGTTGTCTTTGAGAGACCGGCGGGAGTTCCCGAGGGGACGACCGTGATCGTGCGGGATCTTTACTTCAATACGCCAGCCCGCCTGAAATTCATGCGCAGCCCGTCCTCCGAGGGGGGATTGGCTGCCGACATCGCCGGGCGGTTGGCTTTGGCCAGGCCCGACGTCGCCTTCTCTTTTCGCCAGAACGGCCGCCTCCTTTTCCAGACACCGGGTAACAACCGCCTGCTTGACGCGATCGCGGCGGTATTCGGTCCGGATGTGGCCAGGAGAATGCGGCCTGTGTCCGCCGAACGGGGCGGCATGCGCGTCACCGGTTACGCCGGGCCGCCTGACCTTTCGCGCAGCTCGCGCCGGCATCAGGTTCTCGTCGTCAACGGGCGCTTTGTTAAAAGCTTTCTGGTTGCCGGGGCGATCGAGAGTGTTTATCGCGGGGTCCTTTCTTCAGGACGCTATCCGGTCGTCGTCCTTCACCTGGAAGTGGACGCGGGCAAGGTCGATGTCAACGTGCACCCGGCCAAGCTGGAGGTCCGCGTAGCCGGGCAAAATGAGCTGGTCGAAACGGTGGGCCTTGCCCTGCGGAACACCTTTGACAACGCCCTGACGGGGAAAGGGGCGGAAATCGTGCTGCCAAGTGTGGCAGACCGGCCGGATCCACAAAGCTATCCGCGGGCCGACTGGGAATTTACGGGACGGCACCAAGCTTTTGCTGACGCGATGGCCCTGTACGCACCTTCGCCCGCCTTAAGACCGCTTGGCTTTCTCCCCCCAACCTACGTGCTTGCTACCGGGCCCGACGGCCTGTACATTGTCGACCAGCACGCCGCCCACGAGAGAATCCTGTACGAGGAGTTTCTCGAACGTTTTGGGCAGAATACGCCGCAGATGCAGTCGTTGGCCGTCCCGGTGGTTTTGGAGCTGACCCCCCAAGAGTCTGCACTTATCGAGCAATACGGCTCGCGTTTGTCAAATTACGGTTTTGAACTAGAAACCTTTGGAGGCGGTACCTTTGTTTTGAGGGCCGTTCCGGTCGGGGTGACTGCTTCGGCCGAACTGCTGAAAGACATCCTTGCACGTCTGGGGGAAGAGCGACCGGTCGGCTTAGAAGAAACTTCCGGCATGCTGGCGGCCTGCCTGGCCTGCCGCCAGGCCGTCAAAGCGGGCGAGGTCATGAGCCTGAACGAAATGCAGCGCCTCCTTGACCGTTTGCTGCAGTCCAGGAATCCATCCGTATGCCCCCACGGCCGCCCTACATACATCAAGATGGGGGCGGACGAACTGGCGCAAAGGTTCCTCCGGGAGTGAAGCTGTTTGCCTGCGCTGATTGTGACAACGAGCCTGCGGACGTCCGCCGAGGTCCGGGATCTCGCCCGCCGGTTGGCCGGTGAGCTGGGCTGTCCTTTTGTGGAGCGGAATAAGCTAGGTTTGGACGCCCTGGCCGCCCTTTACGGGGCGGACGGCATTGTCCATGTGGGAGAGAAGCGTGTCTCGCTGCTGATCGGTGGACAGGAGTTCTTTTACCACCCCGGTATGGCTAAGCTGCGCATAAAGGAGATTATCGCTGGGAAAACTGACCAAATGGTGAAGGCTTTGGGCCTGTTGCCAGGAGATACAGTCCTGGACTGCACTTTAGGGCTTGGCGCGGACGCCGTGGTGGCCAGCTACATCGTGGGAGTGCAAGGCCGGGTTGTGGCTCTCGAATCCACCCCTGTTCTAGCCGTCTTAATGCGTCACGGCCTTCAAACATACAACGGCAACGAAAGCGGGGAGCTGGTGAGGGCCATGCGCCGGGTTGAAGTGGTGTGCGCACGCCATGAGGATTTCCTGCGGGACTCCGGTGACGGGACCTTTGACGTCGTTTACTTTGACCCTATGTTCCGGAAGCCCATCAATGCTTCCAGCGCAATGGAGCCCCTGCGCCTGATGGCAAACAATGAGCCCGTCAAGGCCGCGACAGTTGACGAGGCCATCAGGGTAGCCAGGAAACGGGTGGTTTTAAAGGAACGGCGGGGCAGCGATGAATTCAGCCGTCTTGGATTTACGCACGTGGAGGGCGGGAGGTACTCGCCGATCGCCTATGGCATTATCGAAAAGGGGGCACGGTAGATTGCCGCAGGAGAAACCTTCACTGCTTGTAATCACCGGCCCCACCGCGACCGGCAAGACGAGCGCGGGCATCGAGGCGGCATTGCAGCTCAACGGCGAAATCGTGTCGGCAGATTCGATGATGGTCTACAGGGGCATGGACATCGGAACAGCCAAGCCCACCGCCGCGGAAATGAGGGGGATACCCCACCACCTGATCGATGTTGTGGACCCGGACGAGGATTTCAGTGTAGCATGTTACCAGGAACTAGCTGAGAAACATATCCGGGAGATAAGCTTGCGGGGAAAACTGCCGATCCTAGTCGGAGGCACCGGACTATACGTTCGTGCCGTCCTGGACCATTACAACTTTGTGGTCGGAGCAGACCAGGCTCTGCGGCGGGAACTCCAGGACGCGGCCCGGGCCCGTGGCGTTGCGTGGCTGCACGAACAGTTGGCCAAGGTCGACCCCGTAAGCGCCGCGAGGCTGCATCCCAACAATGTGCGGCGGGTCATCAGGGCTTTGGAAGTGTACTATAAGACGGGGCAGCCGCTGAGCAGCTTCCAGGACCGTGATCTCAGAACCGATTCGAAATACTGTGCCCTGGTTTTTGGGCTGACTTGCGACCGCAGCGAGATATACCGCCGGATTGAAAAACGCGTGGATGAGATGTTGGCTGCCGGTCTGGTTGAAGAGGTCAGGCGCCTTATGAGCCGGGGATACGGGCGGGACTTGACGTCTATGAAGGGGCTGGGCTACAAAGAAATTGCGGCTTATCTCGCAGGTGAGATAAGCCTCGACGAAGCCGTTAAGATTTTAAAACGCAATACAAGGCGATTTGCCAAACGGCAATTGACGTGGTTCCGAAGGGACAACCGGATCATCTGGCTGGATGTCGTTGCTATGGGAGGGCCGATAGGGGCGGCAAAAGAAATCGTTACCAAGTGGCAGGAGTACCAACGTCTACCGCGAAATAGTTTGCATTCGACAGGACACACAACTTCTAGAGAGACAGGGGGAAGCACCCGTGACCAAGACACAGATTAATCTTCAGGACGCGTTCCTGAATCAGCTCCGCAAGGAGAATATACCGGTGACCATTTTCCTGGTTAACGGGTTCCAGCTTAAGGGTTTGGTAAGGGGTTTTGACAACTTTACAGTTATCCTTGAAAGCGAAGGAAAACAACTTATGGTATATAAGCATGCTATTTCGACGGTCAGTCCAGGGCGGCCGGTCAACACTTCGACCGCAGCTTCCGAACCGAGGACTGCCGGACAATAAGCCCTTCGCCGGAAGGGCTTCATTATTGGGACCTGCTGCAATTCAGTTGGCAGTAGACAGTCGTCAGACGCCGGGAGCAAGAGAGACGAATAGGGCTTGAGTGCCGGGCTACCTGACGACCGACGACCGAGCGGGCAGGTACGTTATGTACGACACAAAACAGTTGCAACTGATTAGACAGGCCGAGCAAGACGCAGCTCCTATATTTAAACGTATTGACGATGTTGCCCTGGCAAACCACCAGCGTGTCCTAAAAGCTTTTCATGAGGCGAGGGTAAGCGAATTCCATTTTCGTCCTACAACCGGTTACGGATACGACGACCTGGGCCGCGAAGTGCTGGACCGGGTATGGGCAAGCGCTTTTGGCGCCGAGGCCGCTCTGGTAAGACTCCAGATTGTGTCGGGAACGCATGCCCTGGCTGCCGCCCTTTACGGCGTGTGCCGGCCAGGGGACGAGATCCTGTCCCTCGGGAGGCCGTATGATACTCTGGCCCAGGTTATCGGTATCGATGAACGAATTTCCGGGTCTCTCAGCGATTTTGGCGTCGGTTACAGGGAAGTGCCGCTGACCGTCCCGGAGATTAACGTCGATCTTATCCTGTCATCGGTCGGGCCCCGGACCAGGGTATTGTACCTGCAGCGGTCACAGGGTTACGCTTGGCGGCCCGGGTTAAGCATCAAGACGATGGCTGACGTGATCGGGGCCGTGAAAAAACGGTTTCCGGAGATTATAGTCATTGTTGACAATTGTTATGGCGAGTTTGTTGAGGCCGACGAGCCTCCTTCAGCGGGAGCCGACCTTACCTGCGGTTCGCTCATCAAAAACCCGGGCGGCGGCCTGGCTCCTACCGGGGGATATATTGCCGGGCGGAAGGACCTGGTGCTCTTGGCGGCAGAGCGACTGACCGCTCCCGGGTTAGCCGGCAAGGTGGGATGCAACCCCAACGGTTACCGGTTGTTGTTCCAGGGCCTGTACCTTGCCCCGCATTTTGTAGCCGAGGCTTTGAAGGGCGCGGTATTGACGGCGCGGTTGATGGAGATGCTGGGATATGAGGTAAGCCCGCGTTTTGACGAGTACCGCACCGACATTGTCCAGGCGATACGCCTGGGTAGCCCGGAGAAGGTTTTGGCCTTCTGCAAGGGCATCCAAAAAGCATCCCCGGTGGATGCCCACGTGGTGCCGGAGGCCGGGGATCTCCCCGGATACTCGGGCGGTGTGGTTATGGCCGCAGGGACTTTTGTTCAGGGCGCTTCGCTGGAAATGACGGCCGATGCGCCCCTGCGCGAGCCCTATGCCGTGTATTTTCAAGGCGGGCTTTCGCTGGCTTATACCAAAGTAGGGCTCGGCCTTGCGTTGCGCGAACTTATGGAAGCGTAAGCATATTCTCTAGTTTTGGGGTGAGTAAAATGCGAGATGTAGTGATTATCGGCGGTGGTCCGGCGGGCCTGGCGGCCGGGATCTATGCGGTGCGGGCAGGCTTGGATGCTGTTTTGTTCGAGCGCGGGGCGCCGGGCGGAGCGGTTCTGAACACCGAAAGGATCGAAAACTATCCGGGGTTCCCGGGGGGAATCGGCGGTCCGGAGCTTGTGGCGCAGATGGAGGCCCATGCCCGCCAGCTCGGGTTAAGCATCGAGACCAATGAAGTCCATGAGATCAAGCCGGAAGGCGATGTCTTTAAGCTCCGGACCAAGAAGGGCGAGGTGGAGACCCGTGCGCTCATTATCGCTACCGGTACCGGTCCCCGCCCGCTGAACGTGGAGGGAGAGACGCGCCTGCGCGGCCGCGGCGTTTCTTACTGCGCCGTCTGCGACGGAGCCTTCTTCCGTGACCAGGTGGTGGCCGTAGTCGGCGGAGGGGATGCAGCCGTCGAAGAAGCGCATTTCCTCACCAAGTTTGCCTCCAAGGTCTATCTGATTCACCGCCGTGACGAGCTCCGCGCGGCTAAATCGCTGCAGGAGCGGACGCTTAGCAATGCAAAGATCGAGCCGCTCTGGAGTTCGGTGGTAACCGAAATCAAAGGTGAGAATGCAGTTGAAGCAGTGACGGTCAAAAACTTGAAGACGGAAGAAACTTTTGATCTCAAAGTGGACGGTGTTTTCGTCTACGTCGGGATCAAGCCCAACAGCTACATCGTCGAAGGCCTTGTGGAACTGGACAAGATAGGGTTTATTATCACGGACGAGAACATGCAGACCTCGGTGCCCGGGATTTACGCTGCCGGAGACGTGCGCAAGAAACCCCTAAGGCAAATTGTCACGGCGGTGGCCGACGGGGCGGTGGCGGCCATCGCCGCCGAAAAGTACCTGGCAGCGAAGGGGAGCACAAAATAGCAGAAAGAAAAAAGGCTGTACCGGAATGGTACAGCAGAAAGGGAGAGGAGTTAGGTTGTTACTGGGTCCGTTTACAATTTGCCCGTAACTCCTCTGGTTTATACATAAATCTCAAAAGATTTTAATATCGACAAGGTCCTTCCGCCTGTTATGCAGGACGGGCAACTCGGCGCGGACCTTGTCTATAAGCTCCAGGTTAAGGTCAGCGGTGAGCAAGGCCTCCTGCTCGCTTGCCTCGACAATAACGGTTCCCCAGGGATCAACGACCATTGAGTGACCGTAAGCGAGGTAGGTGGCCTGTTCGTTGCGGGCGGGAGAGGCACCGATAACGAAAACCTGGTTGTCTAACGCCCGCGCACGGAGCAGCAGTTCCCAGTGCGCCGGGCCGGTAACGGTGTTGAAGGCGGCCGGGAGAACCAGGAGCCGGGCGCCTTTCAAGATCAGGGCCCGGGTAAAGGCAGGGAAACGGATGTCGAAGCAAATGGCTACACCGATCAGCCCAAGGGGGGTCTCGATAAGGCCCAGTTCGTTGCCGGCGTTGAAGGTATGAGACTCTTTAAAAGTGATGGTTTCAAGCTCCACGTCGAAGAGATGGGCCTTGCGGTAGCGTCCGAGCAGTTCGCCGTCGGGTCCGAACACGAAACAGGTGTTGTACAGCAGTCCCTGGTCGAGTTCCGGCAACGTTCCCCCGACGACGACCATTCCGGTTTCCCGGGCGGTCTGCCGCAGCATGTCAAAGGTGGGTCCGCCGGGAAACGTTTCGCTAAAGGATCTAAAAAAACGATGGTCGTAAGGGCAGTTAAACATCTCTGGCAAGACGGCAAGCCGGCACCCTTCTCTGGCGCTTGCCAGCAACATTTCACGCGCATGCTCGAGGTTGTCCGCCTTCTTTTCAGTAACACGCAGCTGGCAGACCCCCACCTTAAAACCCGCCATATTTCCTTCGCCCCCGCATTGGATATTTTCCCGCCGATTATCATTGCTTTTGGGCATTAAGCACTAAGCATAAGGCGTTAAGGCCGGAAGTCGGATGTTGGACTTTAGACGTTAGATTTTGATTTTGGTAATGTATATTCTATTAGCTCCTATCCTTTATCCTCTAGCCTCTGATATCTAACTCCTAACTCCAAATACTAAACATCCAACAGCTAACAGCCAACATCTAACATCGTTTCATTGCTCCCTACCGGCAAGCAAAAATCCGGCGATTTGACCGCCGGACGGTTTAGGGCTGAGCTGGTGGGGAATTAAAGTTTCAATTTGTCTTCCCACCGCTGGTATTCCTCAAGGGTGAGCATCTCGCGCTCACGCAGGTTGTGCAGGAGTTTCCGGGTAAGGTGAAACTCCTTTTTGCCTTTATCCTGCTCGTAATAGTAGGAACTCTGCAGCAAAGTCTCGACGTGGCGTCCGGGGTTTGAAGCGATGTCGGTAAAGACCTTCATTACCGTTTTTCTGGCCATTTTTTCGTGTCCTGTCAGCTTCAGGGCTGTTTGCTGCATAACCCTCTGGGCCTCTTCCATGCTGCCGAAAAGAACAAAAGCGACCATCGACCAGACCCAGTAAACGTTGTAGATCGAGGTCTCTAACAGCTCGCGGGTAAGACCCGCAGGTATTGGCCGATACCGCTTTCTTTTCTCCACCGCCATCCGCCCCGTCTTTTTGTTTTTAACGTATGAATAAACTAACCAATATGTGTGCTTTTTATTCCGGCGGAAGGAATCAACCGATTAAGACAGAAAACACGAATCGGGAGGTGTTGCCCGTGCAGGTTTTCCTTATCGCTGTCCTGTTGTTTGCCCTCCTTGTCTCCGTGTTTGCGGTGCAGAACGCGACGACCGTAACGATCCGCCTGCTGTTTTGGACCTTCGAGGGAGTTTCGTTGTCGCTTATAGTCCTAGGCTCGGTAGCAACCGGGGCGATCATCGCTTTCATTCTGGGCCTCGGCCGGCAGTGGCGGCTGTCGTGGCGGGTTAGAGAGCTGACTGCCAAGCTTGCCGATATGCAGCACCAGGCGGCAAAGGCCCGCGAGGCAAAGACGCCCGGAGAGCCTAAATCCGGAAAGCCTAAATAGGAATGTGGGGCAGTTAGATTGCTGGACAGTTTTGTTGTCTGCGATTTAGAGACGACCGGTCTCGATCCTGCAACGGATGAAATCATTGAGGTAGGCCTGGTGCGTGTGGTCGGAGGCACCCTTGACGACACCTATCACACGCTGGTCAGGCCTTCCTTTTCTGTGCCGCAGCGGGTACAGGCCCTTACCGGCTTAAGCGACGCCGACCTGGCGCGGCAACCGGCCTGGTTTGAGGTTAAAGACGAGGTGCAAGCCTTTATTGCCGGGGACGTCCTGGTGGGCCAACACGTTGGTTTCGATACGGCTTTCCTCCGGCGCTCAGGCGTCCGAGTACGTGAGCCGGCGCTGGATACGTACGAACTGGCACGGCTGGTACTGCCGTGCCTTGCCAGTTATCGCCTGGAAAGTCTCTGCAGGCACCTGGACATAGATTACCCTGTTCGCCACAGGGCCCTTGAAGACGCCCTTGCTGCCGCCAAGGTCTTCCTGGCCCTGCAGGACCGCCTGACAAAGTTCGATTTTGTCCTGCTCGCCCAACTGCAGACTATTCTTGAACGGGGAATGTCTCCGTGGGAAAAGATCGTCAAGGACGCCCTGCATACGAGCGCTCGCAGTTTTGCCGCTGCTCCTAAGGCTGCGGCGGCTGAAGAAACGGTCTGGGATGAGGATTGTCGTCCTGTTCCGGAAGGCCGCCAGCCGGTACCGGACCCGCTTGCCGTATTGGCTCCCGGGGGCGCTCTCGAAAGGGTGTTTCCCGGGTACGAATGCCGCGAAGGACAACAGAAGATGGCTGAAGCGGTGTTTAACGCTCTTCAAAGCGCCAGGCACCTGGTTGTTGAAGCCGGCACCGGGACAGGCAAGTCCCTGGCTTACCTGCTGCCGGCAGCCGCATGGGCCCTAACCAAGGGGCAGCGGGTCTTGATCTCCACCCATACGGTTACCCTTCAGGAACAGTTGATTGCCAAAGACGTGCCCCTGGTCTCCAATGTTCTGGGGCAGCCTCTCTCGGCGGCTATTCTGAAAGGGCGTTCCCATTACCTGTGCCGCCGGCGGCTGCATTTTGTCCAGGCCGAGGGATCAAATCCCGAAAAGGCCTTGTTTCTGGCCCGCGTTAACGTGTGGCTCAAGGAAACCGGTTCGGGCGACCGCAGCGAGCTCTCCCTCACACCTGGGGAACGCAATTTCTGGCCCGAGATCGCTGCGGACCACGAGGGGTGCGCCGGCGCCGCCTGCCGCTGGTACGGCTCCTGCTTCGCGATGCGCGCGCGGCGCAAGGCCGACCGCGCGCAGATCGTCATCACCAACCATGCTTTGCTTTTGGCCAACCTGCAGGTAGATGACCAGATGCTTCCCGACTACGGTCCGGTAATCATCGACGAAGCTCACCACCTGGAGGGGGTGGCCACGGAACAGTTCGGCCGCGCCGTAACCCGCCAGGAGCTAACGACCTGGCTGGAGACGTTGGACCGTTGCATAGCGCGGGTTGCGGAAGCTTATCCGGGGCTGGCGGCCGCCGCATTCAGCGCGGCACAGTTCGCACTGCGGAATGCGGTCGAGGATCTCTGCTCCTTTTTCATCGAACGCCTCGGGGATAGTGACGAGCCCCTGGTTATCCAACAGGGAAGCGAACTGCAAGGACTGGTTCTGGACCTGAACAGCGCGTTCCAATCGATGTTCAGCGCCGCCGATTCAGTGCTCGATGAGCTTAGCGGCGGCCGCAACGGGCCGGAGGGCGAAGCTTTTGAACAGATGGCCCCACTGTTGGCGCGCGGCCGCCGGCTGGCTGATGACCTTTTATTCATCCTGGGCCAGGCTCAGGAGGGACTGGTCGCGTGGGCCGAACGGGCTTTCCGAGACGGCGGGGTGACGTTCCGGGCGGCCCCCGTAGAGGTCGACCGGCTGCTTTATGAAGGTTTATACAAGGTCAAGGCGCCTGTTATTTTTACCTCGGCCACGATTACGGTCGACGGTTCTTTTGACTACTTCGCCGAAAGAGTGGGGCTGCACTTGTTTCCCGCAGACGCTGTGGGCAAGGTGCGGGTGGCCTCGCCTTTCGACTACGACCGCCAGGCCCTCCTGGCAGTGACGACCGATCTCCCTGATCCGGCTTTAACCGGCCAGGGTCAGTACCTTAAAGCCCTGTGCGGGGCATTGGAGCGCATTGTTGCTACGGCAGGCGGAGGCACGCTAGTTCTTTTTACCTCTCATAAAGTGCTGCGTGAAGCATATAGAAGATTAAAAGAGCGCTTGCAGGCATACGACATTGATCTTCTCGGGCATCACCTTGACGGCGGGCGCACGCGTCTCCTGGAAGCATTTCAGTCCGGTGAGCGTACCGTACTTTTCGGGGCTGCAAGTTTTTGGGAGGGTATCGACGTCCCGGGAGAAGCCCTTCGCTGCCTCGTAATTGTCAAGCTGCCTTTCCAGCCGCCCAATCATCCGGTCGCCGCAGCCCGCCGCCAGACCTTGGTCGAGCGAGGGAAAAACGCCTTTTCCCACTTGTTCCTGCCCCAGGCGGTGATTCGCTTGAAACAAGGCTTTGGTCGTCTTATCCGCAGCAGCCGTGACAGAGGGATAGTGGTGGTTCTTGACCCTAGGATCCTCGAAAAGCAATACGGAGCAAGGTTTTTGCGGTCCTTACCTGTCAGCGGTTGTGAGAAAGGCAGCCTCGACGAGATCTGCGCGAGGATGGCCGAATGGCTCAGGCTTCAGAGTTGAACCGGTGCGTTGCGGGGTGACATCTGACAGACCATCCTCATAGTATAAGTAAAACAATTGAGGAGGGGGAGACCTTGCGGGTTTATTATTTCAGGCTGCCTGGATTCTTGCGGATGCTGTTGCTGAAGTTTTACAAATAGTCAGACTATTTTGAGCGTAACTTGGCGGCGTACCCAAGTTTTTATCCGGCAAGAGAAAAGGGATTTGGCGACAAGGCTCGAATACTCTTATATTCGGGCCTAAGTTTTTTAGTGGCACTTGAGCCAGCGAAGGTGCGGCAGGAGGAGAACAGATTGACTGTGAACCTTACGCAGAGCCTGCAAGACGGCGTCGATTTCAGGCGCCGGATCGAGGAGGAAAGCGGCCAGACGCTTTCTGACTGTTACCAGTGCGGTAAGTGTACTGCAGGCTGCCCGGTGGCTTTCGCCGCCGATGTGGCGCCTCACCAGGTCGTCCGCTTCCTCCAACTCGGACTCCGGGACGAGGCACTGGCGGCTCAGACCATCTGGCTCTGTGCCACCTGTTCGACTTGCACAACCCGTTGCCCGCGCAATGTTGACCTGGCCAAAATCATGGACTGCTTAAGGATCGCCGCCCTGCGGCATGGAAAAGACAAGAATAGCAGGCAGGTTGCCCTGTTTAATAATGTCTTCCTGGAGTCCGTCTGCAAGTACGGACGGGCTTACGAGTTGGGGCTGGCCATGGCGCTGAACCTTAAGCGCGGCACACCCCTAAAGGACGCCGACCTGGGGTTGGGCATGTTCAAGAGGCGGAAGCTGCGCATCACCCCCTCGCGTATCAGGGCTACCGGGGAAATAGCGGCCATTTTTCGCCATGCTGGGGAGATGAAGGACGGAAAATGAAGTTTGCGTATTACCCAGGCTGTTCACTGCACGCCACGGCCAGAGAATACGACCTTTCGACGCGGGCGGTCTGTGACCGCCTTGGTATTGAATTAAGGGAACTCCCGGACTGGAACTGCTGCGGGGCAACCTCGGCACACAGCACCAGTCATTTCCTCAGTACGGCTCTCCCGGCGCGCAACCTTACCGTCGCGAGCGATATGGGCCTGGATGTTGCCGTTCCCTGCGCGGCTTGCTACCAGCGCCTCAAGATGGCCCAGAACGCCCTGGCAAGGGACCCGGTGCTGCGGGAGAAGGTGGAGACGGCTACAGGCCGTCCGTATAAGGAAGGAGTCCGGGTAAAGTCCCTGCTTGAACTGCTTGCCGGGCAGGGTGAGGCCTTAAACACCAGAATTGTCCGGCCGCTTAACGGCCTGAAGGCGGCCTGCTACTATGGCTGCCTGCTTCTCCGCCCGCCCGCGGTCTCAGATTTTGACGACCCGGAGCACCCCGTGTCCATGGACAGGTTGCTGGAGATGTGCGGCGCTCGTCCCGTCGATTGGGGATACAAAACGGAGTGCTGCGGGGCCTCGCTGTCCCTGACCAACGAGGACATCGTGCTGAAGCTGACACGGGATATTCTTGCCGTGGCTTCCGGAGCGGGCGCGGAATGTCTTGTCGTCGCCTGCCCGCTCTGCCACTCCAATCTGGACAGCAGGCAAGGTCACGTCAACAAGAAGTTCGGTACCGGTTTTCACCTTCCGGTGCTCTATTTTACACAGGCCCTGGGGCTTGCTATGGGCGCTAAGCCGGAGGAACTAGGCATGAATACGCATTTCGTAAGCACCGACAAGGTTCTTGAGAAGTGTTATCAGACAATGCCCCGTTAGAAGGGTAAGCCATCCAGTTTTGGCTGGTATTGGGAAGAACGTAAAGGAGCGGATTTGACAGCATGCCCCGGATCGGCGTCTTTGTTTGCTGGTGCGGTTCCAACATCGGGGGTGTTCTGGACTGTCCCAAACTTGCCGAAGAAGCGGCTAGAATGCCCGGTGTTGTATATGCCGTGGACTATAAGTATATGTGCTCCGAGCCAGGCCAAAACCTGATCATCGACGCCATTCGCACGCACGGTCTCGATCGCGTGGTAGTGGCGTCCTGCTCGCCGCGCCTGCATGAGGAGACCTTTCGCAAGACCTTGGCGAGGGCCGGTTTAAATCCTTTCCTTTTCGAAATGGCCAACCTGCGCGAGCACTGCAGCTGGGTACACGCCGCCGAGCCGGAAAAGGCCCAGGCCAAGGCCCTCGACCTGTTGCGGCGTGCCGTCGCGAAAGCGGCCCTGCTACAGCCCCTTACTACTTCCACGCTGCCCGTAACGAAACGGTGCCTGATCATCGGGGGAGGCATCGCGGGCATCCAAGTGGCCCTGGACGTCGCCGACGCCGGGCGGGAGGTCATCCTCGTCGAAAGGGAGCCTACCATCGGCGGTAACATGACCAGGCTGGACAAGACCTTCCCGACCCTGGACTGCTCGGCGTGCATCAGCACCCCCAAGATGGTGGCCGTGGCCTCCCACCCCAACATTAAGCTTTACACCTACGCCGAGGTGGCGTCGGTCAGCGGGTATATAGGCAACTTCAAAGTTACAATCCGCCAGAAGCCGCGATATGTCGATCACAACAAGTGTACGGGCTGCGGGACTTGCTGGGAGAAGTGCCCGAAGAAGGTTCCCAGCGAGTACAACCTGGGCCTCGGCCAGAGGAAGGCTATTTACATCGCCTTCCCACAGGCTGTTCCCAACAAGCCGGTTATTGACGCAGCCAACTGCATGCGCTTCCAGACCGGGCGCTGCGGGATCTGTGCCAAGGTATGCCCGACCGGGGCCATCAATTACGAAGAACGGGAATCCACTTTTACCGAGGACGTCGGGGCCATTGTCTTGGCTACAGGTTACAAGCTGTTTGAATGGGAGAAGGCGTACGGGGAGTACGGTTACGGCAAGTACTCCGACGTGATAACCGGGATGCAGTTCGAGAGGCTGGTCAATGCAGCCGGCCCGACCGGCGGGAAAATTCTGCGGCCGTCAGACGGGAAAGAGCCGAAGTCGGTCGTCTTCATTAAGTGCGTCGGTTCGCGTGATGCCGCCAAGGGACGCGAGTACTGTTCCCGAGTTTGCTGCATGTATACGGCTAAGCACGCCCACCAGGTGCTGGAGAAGATTCCCGGAAGCCGGGCTTACATCTTTTACATGGATGTGCGGACGGCGGGTAAGGGGTACGAGGAGTTTTACCAGCGTACCCTGCACGACGGCGCCGTATACATCAGGGGGCGTGTCTCCAAGATCTACCAGCACGGTGACAAGCTTGTCGTCCGGGGGGCTGATACGCTCCTGGGCCGCCCGGTAGAGATCGAGGCGGACATGGTTGTCCTGGCTACGGCGATGGAACCGGCCGCGGGTGCAGCCGACCTTGCCCGCCTCGTGGGCGTGACGGGGGACAAGGACGGCTTTTTCCAGGAGGCGCATCCCAAGCTGCGCCCGGTCGAGACGCATACGGGAGGTGTGTTCCTGGCCGGCGCCTGCCAGGCGCCCAAGGATATCCCGGACACGGTGGCCCAGGCCAGCGGAGCTGCGTCCAAGGTTATCGGGCTCCTCTCGCGCAGCGAGCTGGAGACCAACCCGATGATTTCGACGGTCAACGAGGTATTATGCTCAGGCTGCTTGCTTTGCTTACCTGCCTGTCCTTATAAGGCTATAGAAGCCAAGACGATTACCGAGCGCCTGCCCGGCCATCCCCCGCGGGAGCGTGTGGTCGCCAGCGTCAACAGCGGGCTTTGCCAGGGATGCGGGGCCTGTAACGTGGCCTGCCGGTCCGGGGCGATTGAGGTTAAGGGCTACACCAACGAGCAGTTGCTGGCGGAGGTGGACGCGATATGTCAGTAGAGAAAGGCCGGAAGGAGCAAACCGATTCTAAGATCGTGGGTTTCTTCTGTAACTGGTGCAGTTATGCGGGGGCCGACCTGGCCGGGGTGAGCAGGACGGCGTACCCTCCTAACATAAGGATCGTCCGCGTGCCCTGTTCGAGCAGGGTTCACCCGCACTTTGTCCTGCATGCTTTTAAAAAGGGCGCTGACGGTGTTCTGGTTTCAGGGTGACACCCCGGAGACTGCCACTATGTTAGTGGCAATTATTTCACCCGCCGCCGGTTTCAGCTTTTCAAACGGCTTATGGAGTACGTGGGATTCGAGCCCGGCCGCCTTGAGGTGCGCTGGATCTCCGGTTCCGAAGGCAACAAGGTTGCCGACACGGCACGCCAGATGGCGGAGAAAATCAGCCGGCTCGGACCAAACCGGAAGATGAGGGATGCGGATTGAACAAAGTGCAAGACAACCTGCGCAGCGAAGCCGCACGGCTCCTGGAGTCGGGAGAGGTGGCGATGGTTATTGCCTGGGAGGAAGGGAGTGACGCTGCCAGAACGGCTCCCGCTTTTGCCGTTTCGGCCGCCGAAGCGGCCGGGTTGGTGTGGAACCCTTTCTGCGCGGCCAACCTTGTTAAATACCTCCTTGATTACCGTTACGAGGATTGCAGGATAGCCGTTGCTGTCAAGGGCTGCGATGAGCGGGCTGTCAACCGCCTTGTCCACGACCGGCAGCTCCCCCGGGAGCGCATCGTTGTTTTGGGAGTACCCTGCGGGGGGATGCTGGACCGCGAGAAGGCCGTGGCCGTGCTTGATCCCCGCGCGCGGTTGAGCAGCGTGGAGGACCGCGGTGAGGCCTTTGTGCTTGTTTCGGACCAGGGTGAGATAACGCTGCCCAAAGAGGAGTATCTCCTGGAAAAATGTCTGTCATGCGCCAGGAGCGCGCCGGCCCAGGCCGACATTATGCTCGGTCCGGTTGTCCCTGCCCCGGCCCGTCCGGGGCTTGATCCTTTTGCGGCAGTCAGAGAACTGGAAGTGCTCAGCCCCTCGGAGAAGAGCGCTTACTGGGACAGGCAGTTTTCGCGGTGCCTGCGCTGCTACGCCTGCCGGAACGTGTGCCCGGCCTGTAACTGCAAGGAATGCTCCTTCGAACAAGCCGTGCCGGGCTGGCAGCAGGGGGCAAGCTGGATTAGCAAAAACACTTCACTGGCCGAGAACTACACCTTCCATCTTATTCGCATGTTCGACGTGGCAGGCCGGTGTATCGATTGCGGCGAGTGCGAGCGGGTATGCCCGGTCAAAATCCCGCTCAGCAAGCTTTACCGTAAGGTTATCAAAGATGCCGCGGAACTCTTCGCCATGCCTACACCCGGCTTGACGCCCGATGAGATACCTGTTCTGGGATCCTATAGCCCGGAAGACAAGGAAGAATTCATGTAGCGAGGTGCTGCTCGCGTGTCCGAGATGGTACTTTTAAAAGACCGATTGAAAACATTCCTGAACAGATATGCGCAGCAGGATGCGCTTGTTGCGCCCGTTGATGAAGATGGGGCCGTTGCTTACCGCCGGGTAAAATCCGCGGAACAGGTCGCTGTCGACTTCGACCTGGCAACCGTGCCGCCCAAGACACATTTTTTTCCGCAAACGGAAGAGCTTTACCGTTACAGCAGCGAAGAGGGCGGTATGGAACTTAAAACCCCGCCCCAGGTTTCGGAGACCCTGCTTTTCGGCGCCCGTCCCTGTGACATAAGGGGCATAACTACCCTGGACCCTGTTTTTGAGGGAAGGTTCGGCGACGTTTACTGGTCGGATAAACGCGAGAAGACGACAATTGTTGGTTTAAGCTGTCGGCGCGTGCTTCCCGGCTGTTTTTGCCGTACCTACGGCTACGGGCCCACGTCAGGAGAAGGAGCCGACCTGATGCTTACCGACCTGGGTGACCGTTACCTGGTGGAATCCCTCACAACCAAGGGAGAAAAAGTATTGAACGTTCACCGGGAACTGTTCAGCCCGGCCGGGGCCGCCGACCTTAAAGAGAAGGAAATCCGGGCAGCAGAACTGGTCCAACAGTTTCATCGACAAGTAGACTTAAACGGCGTGCGCGAGAAAATGGACGGGCTTTTCGGCAGCTCTTACTGGGAGAAACTGGCCAGGAGGTGCATAGGCTGCGGGGTCTGCACCTACCTTTGCCCGACCTGCCATTGTTTTGACATCGTGGACGAGCCGGCCGGGCCGGGGAGAGGACGGCGGCTGCGCTGCTGGGATTCGTGCATGTTTGCCGATTTCACCCTGCATACCAGCGGGCATAACCCCCGGCCGGGAAAGAAGGAAAGGGTGCGGAACCGTTTCATGCATAAGTTGAAGTACCACCACGACCGCTATGGCATTGACGGATGTGTGGGCTGCGGGCGCTGCATAGCGATGTGCCCGGCCAATGTAGATATCACCCGGGTAATCGCTGACGTTAAGGGGGTAGGGTAGGAATGGGGAAATGCGGTTGCGGCGATAACCCGCTTCTGCCCCAGCCGGCGACCATCCAGGAAGTAATCCGGGAAACGTGGGACGTCAACACCTTCAGGATTGTCCTAAACGACGTTGAAGCCATGGCCGAGTGGCGGCACGAACCCGGGCAGCTGGCCATGCTTTCAGTGTTCGGCGTAGGAGAGGCCATGTTCTCGATCAGCTCTGCGCCGACAAAACGGGGTTTCCTGGAATTCAGCATTAAAAGGATGGGCAAGGTTACCTCCGCCCTGCACCAGCTTGGCCCCGGGGCAGTCATCGGTATACGGGGGCCCTACGGCAACCACTTTCCGTATGAGTTGATGAAGGGTAAGGACCTCCTTGTCGTCGGCGGAGGCATCGGCCTGGCTCCGCTGCGCTCCATGATTGACTTTGTGCTCGCCGACGAGAACAGGGACGATTACGGTAAGGTGGAAATTATCTACGGAGCAAGGTCTTACGACGACCTGTGCTTTAAACAAGACCTTTTTGACACGTGGCCCAAGAAACGTGACACCGTCGTCTATACCACAATCGACCGCGCCGAAGAACAATGGCAAGGTCACGTGGGCTTTGTCCCCGCGTACGTCGAGGAGATCGCCCCGCGCGGGGAAAACAAGATCGCCTTGCTGTGTGGACCGCCGATCATGATCAAATTTGTTCTTCAGGCTCTCGAAAAACTGGGTTTCCACGACGAGCAGATTTACTCCACACTGGAACTGCGGATGAAGTGCGGCGTGGGCAAGTGCGGGCGGTGCAACATCGGGAGCAGGTTTGTCTGCCTGGAGGGACCGGTCTTCAGCCTTAAGGATATTAAGGAGCTGCCTCCGGAGTTCTAACCGTAAACCCGGGTCGTTTGGCCCGGTTCTTTTATCCCTTGACACTGGTTGCGTTAGCTCCTTGGACAAGTTAAAGTAAAGACAATGGTTCCCATAATATGGGATACAGGGGGCTGGATTCTTGCGCTTAAGACATGCGGCAGCCGTTTTGGGGGCCAAGCTGGCTGTCAGGATCAGCCAGGCGGTGGGGCACCGCGGTTCATCGCTGCCCGGGCAGATCGCGCTACGCATTAACCCTAAAGCCCTGACCCTTTTGGCCAGAATGGTGACAAAGGGTATCGTCATTGTTACGGGTACTAACGGGAAAACGACCACCAACAATATGCTGGCGCACATCTTGAAGGCCAGGGGGTACCGGGTCATCTGCAACCGGGAGGGGGCCAATATGCTTACGGGGGTGACGGCGGCTTTCGTCCGTCACGCCGGGGTCCTTGGCCGCCGCCAATATGACTTCGCCGTCCTTGAGGTCGACGAAAACAGCTTCCCCAGGGTTACGGCCATGGTTAAGCCGACCGTCGTGGTGATCACCAACTTCTTCCGCGACCAGCTGGACCGCTACGGGGAGCTTGACATGACGATAGCAACCATACGCAAAAGCCTTAAAGGGCTTGGTGAGACGCACCTGATCCTGAATGCCGACGACCCCCTCGTTACCCAGCTGGGAAGAGGTAATCCCTCTCCGCTATATTACGGGGTTGCCCCGTACCGGCGCCCTTTCAGCCAGTTGGGTGAAGCTTCCCGGGAAGCGCGCTTTTGTCCCTTCTGCGGCAAGGCTCTTAATTACTCCTTTTATCACTACAGCCAGCTGGGCCTGTGGTTTTGCCCGGGGTGCGGCTTTAAGCGCCCCGAGGCCGATGTCGAGGCCCGTGAAGTGAGGCAGGATCAGGGGACGCTTACCTGCAAAGTGGCTTACGGAAACCGTACCGTGCCGCTTCACCTGCCGACGCAGGGCTTTTACAACCTGTACAACGCTCTGGCAGCCTTTACGGCGGGACTGGCCCTGGGCGTGGGGGCGCTCGAGACGGCGGCCAGCCTAAGCTGTTACGAACCGGCTACCGGCCGGCTGCAGAACTTCCGCTACGGCTCCAAGCAGGTATTCCTCAACCTTGTCAAGAATCCTGCGGGCTTTAATGAGAGTCTGACTTTGTTACTTAGTGCTCCCTTCAAGAAGGATGTTTTTATCGCTATTAATGACAATGCCGCCGACGGTCGTGATATTTCCTGGCTCTGGGACGTCGATTTCGAGGCTCTGGCCCCTGCCGCCGACAGTTTGGTCAGATTCTATTGCAGCGGCCGGCGCGCTGAAGAGATGGGTGTACGGCTCAAGTACGCCGGGCTGCCGCTCCAACGTATCCTTATCCGCCCCGACCTGCGCCAAGCCGTTAACGAGGCTTTGCACGGGGAGGGAGAGGCCGTTTATTTCCTGGCCACTTATACGGCTTTGTGGCCTGTTGAGAAGGAGCTCCGTCGTCTTTTAGACCGCAAGGGGGTTAGTTATGCTCACGGTATGTCATCTTTATCCTGACCTCCTCAACCTTTACGGTGATCGCGGCAACATTATCTCCTTCAGTCGCCGTTGCGAATGGAGAGGGATACCCGTTAGGGTCCTGGAGCTAGGGCTCGGGATGCCCGTGGATTTCAGCAAGGTCGATTTTCTGTTCCTGGGCGGCGGTTCGGACCGTGAACAGGACATCATCGCTGCCGACCTCTTGACCCGCCGGGATAGCCTGCGGGATGCCATCGAGGACGGGTTGACGGTACTGGCTATCTGCGGCGGATACCAGCTTTTGGGGCACTTTTACCGTACCCTTGACGGCAAGGAAATTCCCGCCCTTGGGCTGCTCGACTTTTATACCCAGGCCGGTTCAAAGAGGCTCAAAGGCAACATCGCAGTGGAGGTCGACCTGGAAGGGGAAATCGTTCGTATCACGGGTTACGAGAATCATGCGGGACAGACCTTCCTGGGGAACGTCGCCCCCCTTGGTAAGGTCCTGGCCGGTTACGGGAACAACGGCATCGACGGATGGGAAGGCGCACGCTATAAGAACGTTTTCTGTTCTTATCTCCATGGGCCGCTCCTACCTAAGAATCCGCAGCTGACAGATTACCTTATCACCCTGGCGTTGCAGCGCCGGGGAAAGACCGTGCAACTGCCTCCCCTTGACGACAGGCTCGAATGGCAGGCCAGTGCCGTGATGTTGTCCAGGCTGAACGTGAACTAAAAGAACTTAATTGCGTGGCTGCTTGTGAAATGGGGAATTTATCGTTATAATGAATGCAGTACTTTGTATACCCGAATACAGTCACCCGGGAGTTGGTTCGGATGGAATACTTGGTGACCTGGTATGAAGGTGACGATGTAATCTACAAGCTGCTTTCAAGCGAAGAACTGGCGGACCTGGAACCCGACAAGGACTACATAGTCTGTCCTCTTAACTGATCCCACCCACCATGAAAGTACGCCTTTTGGCCGTCGTTTCCAACGATGGCCCTTTTTGTTGCTCCCCTCCCACGCCTTCTTTTTCAGCCCCTTCAAGCATATAAGTCTATAGAACCGGCCTCCGGCTTTTTGGCACTAGAACTCCTTTCCGGTACGGGAGGTGGCTTCATGGATTTCCTCCGGCGCCTGGGGGAGCACCGTTCATCTGAAAAGTCTTTGCTGTGGTCCGGTACCTTCAGCGACTACCTTGAGATTGTACGTGCCAACCCTACTGTTTGCCAACTGGCCCATGCCAGGATCTACAATATGATCCGTGAGGAAGGCTATGAGGAACACGAGGGTGTAAGACGCTACAACTTCTTTGCCAGGGAACTGTTTGGACTGGACAAAACCCTGGAGAAACTCGTCGAGGAATACCTTCACCCTGCAGCGCGGCGCCTCGACGTCCGCAAGCGCATCCTGTTGCTGATGGGGCCGGTGAGCGGGGGCAAGTCCACGCTGGTTAACCTGTTGAAAAGAGGGCTGGAACGGTACTCGAGAACGGACAAGGGGGCGGTCTACGCTATCGAGGGCTGCCCTATGCATGAAGAACCGCTCCATCTGATCCCTCGTGAACTGAGGGAGGAATTCGCCAGAGAGTTTGGCGTTTACATAGAGGGGGAACTCTGTCCCGTCTGCAGGGTCATGGTCGATAACGTATACGGCGGGCAGATAGAAGACGTGCCTGTGGAGCGGATCCTCCTCTCCGAAGAAAGGCGCATTGGCATCGGTACCTTTTCCCCTTCAGACCCCAAATCGCAGGACATCGCGGAACTGACCGGCAGCATCGACTTTTCCACGATCGCCGAGTACGGTTCGGAGTCCGACCCGCGCGCCTACCGCTTTGACGGCGAGCTTAACATCGCCAACCGGGGAATCATGGAATTCCAGGAGATGCTTAAGTGCGATGAGAAGTTCCTCTGGAATTTGCTGAGTCTTTCCCAGGAAGGTAATTTTAAAGCCGGCCGGTTTGCGCTGATCTATGCCGACGAGATGATCGTTGCCCATACCAACGAGACAGAATACAGGAACTTTATCAACAACAAAAAAAACGAGGCCCTGGTTTCCAGGATGATCGTTCTTAAGGTTCCGTATAACCTGCGGGTCAGCGACGAGATCCGTATTTACGAAAAACTCATCAGTCAAAGCGACATGCGTCACGTGCACATTGCTCCCCACGCCTTGAGAGCTGCCGCCATCTTTTCGGTGCTGTCCAGGCTTAAGGAATCCAAGAAGCAAGGCATGGACATCGTCAAAAAGATGAAGCTTTACGATGGAGAAGACGTTGAAGGCTTTAGGAAACAGGATGTGTACGAGTTGCAGACGGAGCATCCCGAGGAAGGGATGACGGGTGTCGACCCGCGCTACGTCGTCAACCGTCTCTGTTCGGCGTTAATCCGGACCAAAGCCCGGTGCATCAACCCGCTGGACATCCTGAGGGCTCTAAAAGACGGGCTTGACCAGCATCCCTCCATTACCGCCGAAGAGAGGGAAAAGATGCTGAACTTTATCGCGATTGCCCGCCGCGAGTACGATGAGATAGCCAAGAAGGAAGTTCAGAAGGCTTTTGTTTACTCTTACGAGGAATCCGCGAAGGTTCTTTTTGAAAACTACCTTGATAACGTGGAAGCGTTTGCCAACGGGGTCAAGATCCGCGATCCCATCACGGACGAGGAATTGGACCCCGACGAGAAACTGATGCGCTCCATTGAAGAGCAGATCGGCATTTCCGAGAATGCCAAGCGTGCCTTTCGGGAAGAAATCCTTATCCGTCTTTCAAGCTATGCCCGCCAAGGGCGTCGCTTCAGCTACCATTCCCACGAACGCCTGCGCGAGGCCATTGAGAAGAAGCTTTTTGCCGACCTTAAGGACGTTGTCAAGATCACCACCTCTACGAAAACGCCCGATGCCAGGCAGCTACAGAGGATTAACGAGGTCAGCGCCGTTTTGATCAAGGATTACGGGTACTGTCCGGCATGCGCCAACGAGCTCCTGAGATATGTCGGCAGCCTGCTTAACAGGTAGTAAGCAGTAGGACTTAGGACTTGGGGATTCCCGTTCCTCAACCGGCTTCCGGCTTCTGACTTCTTTTTGGAGGGATGGGCGGTGGACAGGTTTACGATCTGCCGGGAAGACTGGTCCTTGCACCACAAGGGCCATCTTGATCAGAAACGCCACTGGGAGAAAGTCCGTGAGGCAATCAAAAGCAACATCGCGGACATCATCAGCGAGGAAAGCATCTTGATGTCCGGCGGGCGCAGGGTGGTCAAGGTCCCTATCCGCTCCATTCAGGAATACCGCTTCCGCTACGACCACAATAAGCAAAACCACGTTGGTCACGGTACAGGAAGCACCAAGGTAGGGGACATCCTGGCATCCGGTTACACGGCAAAGGGCGTGCGAAAGGAGTCCGCTCCCGGGAACGAGCCAGGCGTTGATTATTACGAAGCCGAAGTGACGATTGAGGAAGTATCCGAAATAATGTTTCAAAACCTTGCCCTGCCAAACCTGAAGATGTCGAAGAAACCCCAGATGGTTACAGCGGGTGTGGAATTCACCGATATCCGAAAGAAGGGCATAGTTTCGAATATCGATCGCAAGCGTACCATTCTGGAGGCTTTGAAGCGAAACGCCCTGCAAGGCAAGCGCGGGCTGCCCCGGCTCAAGCCGGAAGACTTGCGCTTTAAGACATGGGATGTCAGGATACGACCCGAAGCCAGCGCCGTGGTGCTGGCGATGATGGATACCAGCGGCAGCATGGGACCCTTTGAAAAGTATATTGCCCGGACCTTTTTCTTTTGGATGGTGCGCTTCCTGCGCACGAACTACAGCAATGTCGACATCGTTTTCCTGGCCCATCACACCGAAGCCAAGGAAACCACCGAGGAAGAGTTCTTTACCAAAGGGGAAAGCGGCGGGACCCGCTGCTCCTCTGTTTACCGCCTGGCCTTGCAGCTGATTGAGGAGCGTTATAACCCCGTAGACTACAACATTTATGCTTTTCATTTTTCGGACGGCGATAACCTTTCATCCGATAACGAACTCTGCGTACAGTTAGTGCAGCAGCTGGTTGAGTTTTGTTGCATGGTGGGCTACGGGGAGATTGAAGGGCCGTACTATTATACCAATACGCTGCGCACCGCACTGAAAACCATCCAGGATCCCAGGTTCGTGACAACGGTCATCAGGGACAAGAGTGAGGTATATGGAGCGCTGAAGGCATTTTTTGCCCGCAACTGAGGGGGCTATACCTGTTTTGGTCGTAAGTCGTAAGTCGTAGGACTCGATGGGATTCGTAAGACAAATCTCTGCCATAATTTTCCTACACCCTACCCTCTACCCCCTTTATGTTTTCCTAATTTGGATATAGTGCAACATATTAAGGGGTTCTGGTCAAATTGGTATCTGCTAAGGCCTGCTATTTAGCGTTGAATTTGGAGCACCCTTTTGGTATTATGTGCTTATCATACAGTATACAATGTACAGCCCCGGACACCAGGTTCTTAAGAAAAGAAAGGAGTTACTTTAATGCAGGCCTTCAGACGTCCTGTTGAGGCGCGTGTAATGATCGACAATCCCAGTGCCGATGAACTGAGGGATATGGCACGCTTCGAGGAACAAACCACCAAGTATGGGAGTGCTAGTTACATTTCTCAGGTGCGCAGCCGGAGCGCGAAGTTTACTTTCATTGTCGAGGACGGCGTCAAGCTGGGGGTGGACCAGAAGGGGATAGACCCTGCAAAGGCTCTGGCTGTGGCGGAAGAGGTGCTTGCCTATCTTAAGGGCCAGGAAGTCATCAGGCTTGACAGGCAAATGGGACAGCACCCCGATTTCAACCTGCACTGCCGTCTGTATATAACCAGCAAATACGCCCGCATCCCATTCCAGTGGAACGCCATGCTCTTTCCGCCGGCTGATAAGGATGCGGAGCCGGATTTGGTCAGCGTCTACGTCCCGGAGTGGCCGGAACGCTTGATTTTCTGTCACCCAATCCAGAGGATAACCTTTATCCTCGGCACCGACTATTTCGGCGAGTGTAAGAAATCTTTCCTGCGCAAGGCTATGTTTATTGCCAAGGAGCGCGGCGGCCTCGGCTTTCACGCAGGGAGCAAGGTGTTGCGCGTCAGGCAAAAGGGAGGGAAACTCCGCGAGGTTGGCTTTATTCTCTTTGGATTAAGCGGCACCGGGAAAACCACGCTGACGATGCACGATCACGGGCTCACCGGGGAAGAAGGCGTGGCCATCCGTCAGGACGACGTGATCATGATGAACCCTCAGGGCTATTGTTACGGGACCGAAAACGGTTTTTACATCAAGACGGACGGTCTAGACGAATCCCAGGACGTGTTGTATAAAGCGGCTCTTTCCCCGCATGCCGTTTTTGAAAACGTCAAGGTCCTTCCAGACGGCACAATCCTCTTTGACAATTCCGAGCTTACCTCCAACGGGCGCGGGGTCGTCTTGCGTTCCGAAGTGAGGGGGACGGACTCGCGGATCGACCTTGACAAGGCCGACCGGATGATTTTTATCACCAGGCGAAACGACGTGGTGCCCGCAGTCGCCAGGCTCACCACCGAGCAAGCGGCTGCGTACTTTATGCTCGGAGAGTCTATCGAGACCTCAGCGGGTGATCCTACAAGAGCAGGACAGCCCAAGCGCCAGGTCGGCACCAACCCCTTCATCGTTGGACCTGAAGCGGAGGAAGGGAACCGGCTGCTCGAGATCCTGCGGGCCAACCCTGATATCGAATGTTACCTGCTTAACACCGGCAGCGTTGGTGCCCATGCCGGTGATCCCGGCGTAAAGATCAGTATTAAGGTATCAACCACGATTATGAAGCATATCGCTACAGGTTCGATTAAGTGGCGTAAGGATCCGGACTGGGGCTACGAGGTGCCGGTGGAGGTTCCTGAAATCGACATCGCTGCTTACAACCCAACGCGTTATTTCACACCCGAGGAGTACCGCGAGCGTGTCGAGAAACTGCGCAATGAACGGCGCGAGTGGCTTGCTAAGTATTCCGGTTTAAAGCCTGAGATCCTCTACGCTGTAGAACCTCCGGCGGGGCTGCAGAGGGTCGCGGCTTTACGGTAAGCTGCCTATTTCGAATAGAGGTAGAATAAAACCGGCAAAACAAGATCGGCCGTGGTTTGACCACGGCCGATCTTGTTTCTGCAGGGTTTTGGCAGCGCAAAGTGGAATTCACTTAAAATGAGGTGAGATCGGTGATTTCCTGCAGTATCACCCCTACCGAGGCGCAGTTCCTTGAGTCTTTGCGTACCTGCCATGGAGATCTCGAGTGTGTCGTCGAGAAGCTCAACATGGTCCCGGCTCATTCGATTATGCCGCGTATGCCGAGGCTGTCGCCCCACGAACTGGCGCTGGTCGCCCGGCGGCTGCAGGGCAAGGGCCTCATTGTCGCTGATTTCCGCTTCAATGGCCGGCTGCGCACGGCCAAGCTGACAATCAAGGGCTCACAGGTCTTAAATGACTACCTCGCCCGCCGGAACGCGGCCGCGAAAGACCCGAACTATTCTTCCTGCCAGTGAATACAGGAGGCGGGACAGGAATCGATGGCCTCCTGGATTTCGTCTTCGCTTGCCCCGCTGGGATCTACCACCTCGGCGTATCCCAAGTCCTCATTCATTTTGAAGACCGCGGGGCACAGCGCCTCACACGTTCCGCACGCCACACATTCGTTAAACTCTATGTACGGAATTCTAGCCATAATTGTCATCCTCCCCTAAGCTGCTAGGAATACTGTAGACCTGCGGTCGAACGTTGTCAACAGCGTCGCGCAAATGACGGGACTTGCAGGGGAAAGTGCGGGCAACCGCCAATTATCAAGGGTGGTCCCCGCGCGATCCTTACTATACCTAATTAGCTGAGGTTAAAAAGCATGCATCCGATTGATTTTCACGCTCACTTTTTCCCGGAACGCATTGCGGCAAAGGTTGTAGAACGCCTGGCCGACCACTATGGCATTCCGGTCAACTACCGGGGGATTAAAGGGGAATACCTGGCATTGGCGCGCAGGGCAGGCTTACAGGCTGCGGTGTTTTGTACAGCCGCTACCAGGCCGGAACAGGTCAAGTCGGCTAATGAATGGGCGCTTGCCAATAGGGGCAAAGGTCTAGTGCCCTTTGGCACCCTTCACCCGGATATGGACGATATCGATGGCGAACTGAAAATGCTGAGGGCTGCTGGTGTCAGAGGCATCAAGCTTCACCCGGACTTCCAGTCTTTTCACCTGGACGAGGATCGTGCCCTGGCACTTTACGAGCGTTTAATCCCTGACTTTGTTCTTCTGCTTCATGTCGGCGACGAAGAAATCCCCGGACGGATAAACTATGCCACTCCAGAACAACTGTCGCGGGTCTTGGACCTTTTGCCTGAGTTAAAGGTTATTGCCGCACATATGGGCGGGTACCAGATGTGGGACCGGGCAATGAACTGCCTGGTGGGCAGAGGAGTGTATTTTGACACCTCAAGCTGCCTTGAGTTCCTGCCGGATGAGCAGTTCCTGACGATGGTCAGGGAGCACGGCGTGGAGAAGGTTCTTATGGGCAGTGATTACCCTTTCCGGGACCCGGGTTGGGAAGTGGCCCGGCTGGCGGGTCTGGGGCTTAGCAGGGAAGAACTGGAAGCCATTATTGGTAACAATGCGCGCCGTCTTTTAGCTCAGTTGGGATTGTAAGGTTGGGTATGAGTAAAGTTAAGTCGGGTGGCTAAGGGAGGGATTTGCTAAAAAGAAGGG
>DAIRSE010000022.1:0-35589 GCA_036804525.1 Bacillota bacterium
ACTGTTGAAAAACTTCGCCTGGCCTTGTCATGCTCGCCGTGCAGTGCTCACGTACCGACAAGGATATCAGATGCCGGATGTCCGAGGCCGGACTCGATGCGATCACGAGTGATCGCTTCCCGGTCAGACTTCTGACCTCTGGTTTCAGACATCTTTTTCTGTACGCTCCGCGCTGGCCAGCTTCGCCTTCCGCGCCACGCTCGTTTTTGAACAGCCCCGGGGTTTTTCAGTTGGGACTGCTGCTTGTCAGCCCCGGGGTTTTGCAATAAACGGCAGTTGCAGATCACCCATAACTATAATTGATGCCGCCGCCCGCGTCAAGAGAAAGAGGCCGGAAGCAGAAGCCGGATGTAAGAAAACCGAGATTCGCGCCGGGGCAATAAAAGCAGACCCTCGTCGACAAAGGGCCTGCTTTATATGCTGTTGGACCTACGGTTTGTGCGCCGAAATGGTTCGGACGCCACCAGTTATGGGGCACTGGTGTTCTTCGAGGCCGGCCGAAATGATGGAGGGAGAACCAATCTCGCTTAAGACGCCGATCACCTCACTCAAATTCACTGATCTCAAGCGTGCCGGTCCAGCATTTCCTTAGGAATCACCGGTTTATCTCTGCGCGCCGCCCGCTGGACCGCGCCAGCGGGCCTCCGCAGCATCTGAAAGACCAGCCACAGCCCGATACCCACCAGAATACCGCCGGAAACCAGGGTTGACCGCGTAGCCGGGCTCAGCCACTCTTCAACGGTTGCCTGCGCCACCGCGAGATAGGCAAGCAAGGGTACAACAGGGTTAAAAACATACTGAGCAATAAGAAGACCACCCACAAAGGCTATCACCGCGGTAACCAGCGTGGTTACCACGTAGCCTTTGCGTTCGCCAAAACTGACAACCCTTCGCGTCGCCTTTGGAAGGCGCGACGCTTTTTCCCACAACGCGACGAGGACCCGCGGAGGCTCTATTGGTTCGTCAATTTCCCGAGCATGCGTCCTGCGAAATATCGGTGCTTTACCGGCATACACGCTGCGCGGCGGGCGGTAGCCGATATTAGGCGGTTCTTCAGTCGCACCAGCTGCCCTGACACATGCCCATGATGATTTGCTTTCGCCGCCTGACCGGCGCACGGCAGCTTTCGTTCTTACCATGCGCCGGACCTTGCCATTCAGGTCCTTTTCCATCACCGCCATCTATGTCACGCCCTTTCAGGCCTTGGTATGTTCGGGTAGCGCTGCGTTACCCGCTGTTCTCTGTATGGACCGGTGCCGGGCTGCTTCGGTGCAAACCCTCTTTTTTACCCACTTTTTGCCCACGCCAGCCTTCTCTGTCTAGTCACAAAGCCTCTCTATTCAATTCCTTCAGTCTCTTTTCGCTGAACGAAACCTTCTGCGTGCCTGGCATACCCTGTGCCCAGGCAACCGGCGCGACAGCCGGTTATTAACGCTCACTGCCTTGGGCCTTAACGACCCATCGTATTCCCTGGAGAAGGATCTTATTCACCGGGTACAACTCTACAGCCGAAATAGAGTTCACCCCCTTGGGAACTGTTGAAAAACTTCGCCTGGCCTATTTGCCAACAATGTCCTATAGCCTATAGCTAGTGCTTACAGCCATTAGCTAGGTTCTTCACAGTCTCTTTGCCGGATCACCGGTTGCCCGCATGCGCCCGCCTTGACGGACGATGCCCCATAGCTCGTTCTTTTAGAGAAAAACGGTTGAGACGTTGCCTGGTGTGCCTGACCCTCGAATAAACCTTCAGGCCGGCCCACAGCGCCGCCGCTCCCGCAGCGACCCCCACCAGCGTGGAGGTGCTTGGCCACGGAACACTCGACACGACTTCGTTTATGTAGTCCCCTGCTTGCCGGGAGGCGGACGCCCAGAGTCCGTATTCAGCCTCTATGCTCATCCCCACCCCGAGGCAGATTCCTATAATCAAGAGCAGGGCCAGCAATTTTTTGAAGCTCATTTGCTTGCACCCCTCGGCTGATAAATGATATCGATAAGGCCGCCGGGAACCCGAGATACTCAACCAGCTTAAGTCCGCCGTTCTCGCTTTGCTTTGGGGTTGCCGGCTCCCCTGCTTTGAAAGCCGGTTTATCGCCCCGACAAATTACTCTTCAGGTCTGTCTTCACGATATTCTTTTGTAAGAGACAACCAGCGCAGCGCTACCCAATTAATTGAATTCCTCTTCTAAATCCCTCTGCTTGCAACATTTGCTAGGTAATTTTTTCCACATCATAACACACCGCTGCAACCCTGATATTTTACAGTTTGTGGAAATGGGGTCGGGTAAGCTCGTCCCCCCTTCTACAGGCTCTCTTTTGCTTACGCTTACAACTTTTGTCAGTAATTTCGGGGCCGGTAGTACCCGGCCTGGATGCATTAAGCGTTGAGCACTGAGCAATGGGAATGGGGATAGTTGGCTGCCAACCGTTGGCTGTTGGAAAATTCAAAAGGGATTCTTCTGCAGAATCCCTTCAAATCCGGCCGGCGACCGCCTGCCGCCGTTCAATCCGCGGGATCAGGCTTTCGCCTGACACTGCGTTCGAACTTCGGCCTGGGGAGCATCATCACCCGCCCGCACCGGCAGCAGCGCAGCCGGAAGTCTACGCCGGTACGCATTACTTCCCATTCGTCCCCCCCGCAGGGATGAGGTTTTTTCAGCCTGACAACGTCACCGACTTCGTACTTGGGCACGGCTTTTCACCCCCGGCATTTCAGAAGTGAGATGTGGGAAGTCGGAAGTGGGAATATAAGTTGGAATTCGCTCTGCAGATTCCTTCAAGTACCCACCTCTGATCTTTCGCTTCAGCTTCAGTCGTTATAAAACGCATGGTAGGCCCGGTAGGTCATGTACAGATCCACCTTGCTCACCAGTTCAAAAGGCGCGTGCATGCTCAGCACCGGTGGGCCGCAGTCCACGACATCCATCCCGAAGGCAGCAAGAATGTGGGCAATCGTGCCGCCCCCGCCCTGGTCCACCTTGCCCAACTCGCCTGTCTGCCACAGAACGCCGTTCCGGTTGAAGAGATCCCTTATCTCATAGACAAACTCGGCGTTGGCATCATTGGTGCCATATTTTCCTTTCGTGCCCGTGTATTTGGTGAGGCTGACCCCACAACCGATGCGGGCCGCGTTATATTTATCCAGAACTTCCGCGTAGTTGGGGTCAAGTCCTGCATTTACGTCGCCCGATAAGCATTTGGAAGCGCTGAGGCAGCGTCGCAGAGTGAGCTCCGAGTAATCCTTCCCGGTCCGCGCCAGAATTTCGGCAACGGTGTTTTCAAAAAACCGCGAATACATTCCCGTGTTGCCGGTGGAACCGATCTCCTCCTTGTCCACCAGCACGGTCAGACAGGTCCGGCGAGGATTCTCCACACTGAGAATGGCCTGTAAGGCGGCAAACGAGCATGCCCTGTCATCCTGCCCATAAGCACCGACCAGGCTCCTATCCAGGCCGACGTCGTGTGCCGGCCAGGCCGGTACGGCCTCGACCTCCGCACTGATAAAGTCTTCTCCCTGCAAGCCGTAGGCCCTGAGAAGGTATTCGGTGACAGCCTTTTTTACGGCCTGCTCTTCCTTGTTCTCTTTGCCCGAAAGGGGAATACTCCCCACGAGCACGTTCAGGTTCTCGCCCGGGAAAGCGTTTTCCAGCTTCTTTTCAATTTGGTCCTTGGCGAGGTGGGGCAGGAGGTCGGTAATCGTAAAAACAGGTTCCCCCGGATGATCGCCGATGGAGAGCTCGTACTTCTCACCGTTGCCCTTCAGGAAGGTCCCGTACAAGGCCAGGGGGATGGCCAGCCAGTGGTATTTCTTAATGCCTCCATAGTAGTGGGTCTTAAAAAAAGCCAGGCCTTCTTCCTCATACAGTGGTTCAGGCTTAAGGTCGAGGCGCGGGGCATCCAGGTGGGCCCCGACGATGCGCAGCCCTTCAGCGAAAGGGTCACTTCCGACAACGCCGAGGATGATCGTCTTCTGACGGTTGACGGCATAGACCCTGGCACCCGGCCGAAGGACCTCATATTCGTGAAGGGGACGGAAACCCCGCTCAACCGCAATGCGTTCCGTTTCTGCCACGGCAAGCCGTTCGGTCTTGCCACGGTCCAGGAACTCCTTGTACGCCTCGGCCAGGCTGAATGCCGCCTCGCGTTCCTGATCGGAAATCCTGGCCCAGCAGCTAATCTTGGAATCAGCCATAGATTCCGTATCCCTCCTCGCTGTTTCAAATCTTTTATATAGTATGGTGTTGAACCGGAAGAATAAGCGCCAGCAGATAATCAAATGCGGCCAGGTAGGAAGGCGCCAGCAGTGAGCCGGCGAGGCCCGCGGAAAACGGGGTCGGCGCCGCCGCCCCTGCGGCGTCCAAAAGCCGGAACACGGCCACCAGAGCCATTCCCACCAGGAAGCCGCGCAGCAGGCCAAAGAAAAAACCGCCGGCACGGTCAAGCGGCGCCAGCACGGGCACGCTGGGGACAATATTAGCCACGGCCCCGATGATAAGATTGACGGTCATAAAAATCAGCAGGAAGGCAAGGACATTCAGCACCGCGGAGGCCAGAACCGAAGCGAACGCCTGGTCCAAAAGGTTTTGCCCTCCCGGGGCGAACAGGAACTGCAGCAGCAAGTCGAACGGGTTGGTCCCGTCCCCCGCAGTCATCAGCACGGCCGTAACGGGTTCATGGATCTGCGGGCATCCCAGCCGCTCACTGAAGTAGCGGGTAAGCCAGCGCCCCAAGCCAAAGCTTCCGTCGAGATATTCTGCAACGGGGCGGTAATAGCAGTATGCGGCGGCAAAGCTGAAGACCAGAGCAGCCAACCCGGCCACGCTGCGGACCAGCCCGCGCATGAAACCGCTTAAGGCGCTCAACCCCAGAATAACAAGAAGAGCGGCATCAAGCCAGTTCATTTCCCCCTCCGGAAGAAAAGGCGTTGGGCATTGAGTAATTGGGATTGGGGTTTTCTCAACCGCCAAGGCCCCAATCACCTATTCTTTAGTCTTTGCCAAAAACCTGCCACGGGATGAAAGGCGACCGCTACGAGCAGGACAAGGCCGGCGTACCCGAACAGGGGATAGATAAAGCCGATCAAGTGGGAGAACTTGAAGAACGCCACAGGCAGGAGGAGAAGGGTAAAACTTATCCCCGCATGCTTGTAACGGAGGGAGCCCTGGGGAGCAAAACGACTTACCAGCCCGTGAGCATTGGCAACCGCTGTCGTGAAGATGGCTATCCAGACGATCACCGAGATGAGCGTGCGGCTGTACGGATGCACAATCCCGGCTACCTGCAAGAGCGGCACCTGGTAGCTGCTTACCAGCGGGAAATAAGTAAGGATGGCGTAAGCAACAAGCGTAGTCGTGCCGCCCAGGATCACACCGCCAAGGGCAGCCCCGGCGACGGCCTCCCTGACGGTAAGATACCTGCCCAGAGAGGACAGGACGGCCACCGGCACGACCATATTGTAACTGATGTACAAAACGGCCGCACCCAGCCAGGATAGGGAGATTTCGCCCGGCGGCGCCAGTGTTGGCGGCGGCGGACCGTCATAGGATAGGACGGCTGTAGCGGCTACACCGGCAACCAGAAGGACTTTTAAAGGGACCAGGACCACGTTGACAGCCACCACACCCGTCAGGCCGTGCAACAGTACCAGGATGACCAGGACAGCCAGCAGGATGACGCCTCCCCACGTTGGAAGACCGAACTGCTCGTGCAGTACGGCCCCGCTTCCTGCCATCATCACGGCCAGGCCCCCGGCGAGCATGCACACGCTGGCGGCATCCATAGCCGCGCTCCACCGGCGCCCGAGGTAGTAGTCGAAGACCTCGCGGTAGTTTTGCGCCCGCAGCCGTACCGCCCTTACCTGCACCGTAACCCCCAGGTAGACAAAAGCGGCGACGGTCAAAAGAGCCCCGTAGAGCCCCCACCGGCCGTGAACCCCGAAAAACTGCAGGATCTCCTGTCCCGACGCAAAACCCGCCCCGATGACCGCACCCACAAACAGGGCCGCAACCTTAACCGTTCCCCCCCGGCACACGGTATTCCCTCCCCCAACATCCTTATGCGGGAAAAGAGATTTCTTACTCCTGACAGGAATAACAGAATCAGTCGGCGGCAATAAATATAGTAGTTTTGCAAAGGGGGGTCGTAAGTGCCCGAAGTCCAAGTTTTGCTGCCGATCAGCACCGAGAAGGACTTGGTGCGTTTTCATATGGATGACCCGTTTGCGGCTGCCAGGTTTGCTTCCGAGCTTAAGAAACGTGCCAAGAGACTAGGCTGGGATGTCAACCGTCCGGTCGTGCTGCTCTGTATAGGCACCGACCGGTCCACGGGAGACTCTCTCGGCCCGCTTGTCGGAACACGCTTAAGCCATTTCCGGCCCAATCCCTTCAAGGTTTACGGTACGCTTGAACAGCCTGTGCATGCGACAAACCTGCACGAGACACTGGACAGAATCCGGGCAGAGCACCCGGAACCCTTTATCATCGCCATTGACGCAAGCCTGGGACACCTTGAGAACGTGGGGACGGTCGCGCTCGGGGACGGCTCGCTCAAGCCGGGGGCCGGGGTTAAGAAGGACCTGGCGGAAGTCGGGGACATGCACATTACCGGCGTCGTAAATGTCGGAGGCTTCCTTGAATACCTGGTCCTGCAAAACACCCGCCTGAACCTGGTTATGCGCTTGGCCAACGTCATCGTTTCGGGCTTGAAGCAATTTGCTATTGAACACTATCGAAAAGCAAGAGCCTGAAAACAGACGTCAGACGTTAACGGTTGGAAGTTGGTCGTAAGAAAGGGGTAGCATTCGTATATGAACGCTACCCCTTTCAATATCTCGCTACTTAATGCCCAGGATAGTGCTGCAAAAAGCCAATACACCGGTTTTGGCACAGGCATCTTTAGGGTACGGCTATGCTTCGGAAGTTCTCCTAGGATTTAGCCTTTGAGGCCTTTTCCACCTGCTGCAAGATTTCGTCCGGCGTTTTTCCCTCGGCATTGATCACCGGAACGTCAACCGAGCGGTCGTGCATGCCCATGAAGTTGTCGGTCGATCCGGAAACGACCAGCGCCACAGACTGGTTGGCCTGTTCGGGGCCCACCACGGTAAAACCGCGCCTGCTGAAATAATCGTGCAGGTCGTCCATTCCTTCGGCAATCGCCACTTTTCGCTGCAACGAAGAACACCTCCACCCCTTAGTATGGGGGGAGAGTGCCGGCCTTTATGCGGAACTGTTGAAAAATAGCGCCGTAGGCACTTTCATGCATGCCGGTGCCTGGAAAGGAGCGCGATAACCTCCTCATCGGTCGTCTGGTCGAACCGCCGGTAAAACTGGCCTACCGCATAAAAGGGCTCGGGGGTGAACAGGCAGACCATCTCGTCAACTTCCCCGGACAGCATCTCCGCCGTATCGGGCGGCGCCACCGGAACAGCCAGGATGACTTTGGCCGGGCGTGCCTTTTTTACAGAACGTAAAGCAGCCAAAGTTGTGTAACCAGTGGCTACTCCATCGTCAACGAGGATGACCGTTTTCCCCTTAAGAGGCAGAGGGTCTCTCCCCGAACGATACAGCATTGTGCGGCGGGCGATTTCGGCCAGCTGAGCCTTGACGGTCTCCTCCAGCGATTCCCTGGTGAGCCCTAAGAGCTTCAGCGCCCGTTCGTCAAAAATGGCCGTTCCGTCCTCGGTAACCGCCCCCACTGCCGCCTCGGGGTTGAACGGCGCACCGATCTTGCGCGGGACGATAATATCCATGGGGGTATCGAGGGCTTTAGCCACTTCCGCCCCCACCACCACGCCGCCCCTCGGGACGGCTACCACAATCCCGTCCCGGATAGGACCGATCTCCCTCAGCTCAGCAGCCAGCAGCCGGCCGGCCTCGACGCGGTCCTGGAACAACGGATACACCCCCTTATTTCTTGTTTTATGTTCCCACTTCTGCCTTCGCGCTACTCACGTCTTCTGCTCAAATTCCTGTCGTCCATAATGACCTGGCGGATGGCTTCCCGCTCCTCTTCGCTAAGGTTATAAGGAGAGCTGCCTTCAACTACGGCCTTGGCGTACGTGCAGACCTGGTCCCGCCCGAAAATGCTGCTTAGCACTACGCCGTCCCCCAGGCCGTCCAGAAGGCCAACCGCGTAACTCAGGTTGCTGCCCATGTCTTCAAAAGCATTGAAGCGGACAATGCTGGGCGTGCGCACACAACGTTTGACCTGGGCCTCCAGTTCACGCTGGCGTACTGTAATCTCCGCCGTCCGTCCTTCCACCTGTTCGACGAGCCGGGAAAACTCGGCTAAAATGTCTCCCAACCCCGGACCGGCGCTCCTGACCAGGGCCTGGTAGCGCTTAAACTGGCCGGCCAAGCGACGGTAAAGAAAAAACTGCGCTATACTGACCACAACAAACAAAAGGGCCAATCCCGCCAGCAGTTCAACGGCGTATGTCTGGATGAAATCACCGGGATTAATAATGACCGCCGCCTCTCCTCAAATTTTTGCAGTCTAAAAATTCTCTGCAAATTCTTGAACCCCTGCCAAAAGCATCTTAATCCTTGTGGCCTAGTAGCTTACAGCCATTATAGTTGACAAACCTTGTCAGGCGGAAATACACTGCGAATAAAGAATTTATAGCTATGGTTAATATGCTGGACACTCTCCGCCAAATCGTAAGACAGCTTTCGGGAGCCGTGGTGGGATTTTCCGGCGGGATAGACTCCCTTGTGCTGGCCCGTATCGCGGCCATGGAGCTTGGGCCGCGCTGCCTTGCCGTTACAGCCGCCGGACCGATTTACAGCGCGCGGGACACGGCCAGCGCGCGCCACGCGGCCGCGGAATGGGGCCTTAGACACGTCGAGATCGCGCTCAATCAGCTAGCAAACCCCGCATTTACGGCCAACAACAAGGATCGTTGTTACGTCTGCAAGAAAAGTCTCTACGCAACCTTGCGGGAGCTCGCCCGTGAATACGGCCTGCCCTGTATCGCCGACGGCACCAACGCCAGCGACACGCGGGAATTCCGGCCGGGGCTTGCCGCCGCTGCCGAGTTCAACGTGAAGAGCCCCCTCCGTGATGCCGGCCTCGATAAAGAAGATGTGCGGGAACTCGCCCGGTGCCTCGGAATACCTGACTGGGATAAACCCGCCGAAAGCTGCTACTGCACGCGCATACCGTATGGAGAAGCTATCACCAGGGCCAAGATCGAGCAGATATCACGGGCTGAAGAGACCCTGCACGGTCTGGGCTTTGTGATTGTAAGAGTCCGTCACCACGGGGACATAGCCCGTATCGAGGTGCCCCCGGCGGACCTGCCGCGTCTGACGGAGGAGCCGGTCAGGCCCCTCGTTGTAGACGCCCTACAAGGGCTTGGGTTTAGGTTTATCACCCTGGACTGTGCCGGCTACAGGAGCGGGTGCTTTGATTAGTAGTCGGTAGTTAGTAGTCGGGGGTCGGGAGGCGGAGACCGCCTTAAATCCTATAGTTTTGCGTGCAAGAAGGGGTTTTGATGTGGACGTTGAGTCGCTAAAGGCGCTTTTGGCCGGCGTCGCCGAAAGAAAGATTGCCATAGAAAAGGCCCTCCAGGTTCTGCGGGACCTTCCCTACGAAAATCTTGGATACGCGCGCCCGGACCACCACCGCGCCCTGCGGACCGGTTTCCCGGAAGTCATTTTCTGCCAGGGGAAAACCCCGCCCCAGGTCGCCCAGATTTTTGCCCGGCTGGCGGCCAAATCGTCCGTGGTTCTCGCCACCCGTGCCGGGAAACAAGTATTTGCCTGTGTTAGGCGAGCCGTTCCGGGGGTTAAGTATCATCCCGCGGCACGCTGTATTACCCTGCAAAAGAAGGAGCCGGCGGAGACCCCGGCAGGCCCGTCTGTGGCTATTCTCAGCGCCGGGACGGCCGACCAGCCGGTTGCTGAAGAGGCCCGGGTGGCGCTTTCCTTAATGGGCCACCCCGTACGTACACTGTACGACGTCGGTGTAGCAGGGATCCATCGCCTGTTTGACCACTTAGAAACGATCAACGAGTGCTCGGTCATTATTGTCGTGGCCGGTATGGAGGGGGCCCTGCCCAGTGTCGTGGCAGGTCTCACCCCGCGTCCCGTCATCGCCGTGCCTACCAGCGTCGGGTATGGGAGCAGTTTCAACGGCCTCGCGGCACTCCTGGCCATGCTCAACAGCTGCGCTCCGGGAGTAGGAGTCGTCAACATTGACAACGGGTACGGGGCGGCAGCGCTGGCCGACGCCATCGTTCGGACGGGGAGAGACCAATGAAGGTCCTGTTCTGGGATTGCAGCAGCGGCATAGCGGGGGACATGGCCCTCGCCTCGTTGATCGACGCCGGCGCCGATGCCGGCCAAATCACGGCGTCCCTGAAAACATTAGGCATAGGTCCTTTTCGACTGCGCGTAATTCCCGTTAAGACCTACGGGATCAAGGCCACAAGGGTCCATATAGAGGCCCCGGACAGCCAGCCCCATCGCCATTTGTCCGACATCGTCCGCATTATTGATCAGGCAGCCCTTGCACCAAGGGTTAAGGCCAACGCCCAGAAGGTCTTTAAACGGCTTGCCGAAGCCGAGGCAAAGGTACACGGCATCCCGCCCGAACAAGTCCATTTCCACGAAGTCGGCGCCGTCGACGCCGTCATAGAGGTCGTCGGAGCCTGCCTCGCCCTGGACCTGCTGGGCGTGAATAGAGTCGTCGTTTCTGCTCTTCCTATGGGCCACGGTTTTGTCCGCTGCCAACACGGCGTACTGCCGGTGCCCGCGCCGGCAACTCTCGAGCTTGTGCGGGGTTTCCCCGTCCGTCCGGCAGACGTTGAAGGAGAGACGGTTACGCCTACGGGCGCAGCCCTCGCCACAGCCCTGGCCGCGGCAGCGGGATCCATCCCTCCTATGACCGTCGAGGCTGTCGGCTACGGTGCAGGAACAGCCGATTTTGGATTTCCCAATACCCTTCGGGCCGTCCTCGGACAGGCTGGAACCAAGGAATCGGTGGCAACCGAAACCATCTCCGTCCTGGAAACCAACCTTGATGACGTCAACCCGGAAATCCTTCCTGAGGTAATTAGGAAGCTCCTTGACGAGGGGGCGTACGAGGCCTTCATTACGCCCGTGATCATGAAAAAGGGGCGCCCGGGGACCAAGCTGACCGTTTTGGCTCACGAGCACGACCGCCTGCGCATGGCCCGGCTGATCATCGCCGAAACGGGTA
The DNA here is from genome assembly GCA_036804525.1 of Bacillota bacterium. Lineage (GTDB taxonomy): Bacteria > Bacillota > Desulfotomaculia > Desulfotomaculales > JASEER01 > JBFLVT01. The sequence continues at coordinate 11,200 of DAIRSE010000022.1, forward strand.
CCCTGGGCGTCAGGACAAGACAGGAAGAAAGGATTGTTATCCCCCGGCAAACCTTTGAAATCAATACCCGTTACGGCCCGGTGCGGGTCAAGCTTTCCCGCATGGGCCTGGAAATCGTACGGATCAAGCCCGAGTACGAAGACTGCCGCGCCCGCGCCGCCGAGGCCGGGGCCACGACGCGGGCGGTCTACGACGAAGCCGTCACGGTCGCCTACAACGAGCTCGCCGAACTCCTAAAAGACTGTTGAAAAACTTGGCTTAACGACCAGGAAGCAGGATTCTTCTTTGTTCCAATGCTTTGGCAATCACCGATTGCACAGCCGGCTTACATCAAGTTCCTGCAGGGTTTTCGGTAACGCACCTCTTGCCGGTATTCGCCCCGGTGTGTTCTTGGATATCGTTGATATCCTTGCAGCATTTTCGGACGGCAACGTGCTCGATAATCTCCGCTTCCGTAACGTGTTTGCAGTAACAGACGGGTACGGCAGGATCGCTTTCCTTAAACCATACCCGCACTTTCACGTCGTCCTTATGAAAGACGCGATGTCCGAAATAGACCACATCACAGTCTGGAGAAAGACAGAGCGCGTAGCCGTGCAGCTCTGCGGGAAGACGGTCGTCTCGAAGCAAGTTACCCACCGTTTCAGGCCTTACCCTTTTCCCGCGCTGCCCGCAAGCGGGACAGCAGGGCGCACCCCCGTCCAAAGAATTTACCCCGCAGACTGCAGGCACTATTTGCATGGTTTGATCCCGCCTTGTCTTTGCCACTGAACTGCCGGCGCTCCGCTTAGTATAACCCGCAGACCGGTCAGACCGTCTTCCGTTCACGGCGATCCGCGTCATCCAGCCCGTATGCCTCCTTCATCGCCCTGTACCTCTCGTATACCGGGGGATCGATGTCCCTGATGGGCAGGCTGTCCAAAACCGGGAGCAGTGCCTTTAAGGCTTGCCCCCGTACCATCCACTGGCAGTAATCCCGCCCCCCGTGGCGGTAAGGCCCGTACAATCTTGAACCGGGCACAAGGCGCGTCAACTGCTCAAACAGAGCCATATGCCTCGTGTGCATGCGTACCGTGATGTGCGGCTGGCGGCCGTCGCCGCCGAAATGTCCCTCACCAATGAGGACTCCGAGTAAAAGGCCCTTTTCAAAGTCATTCATGCTGTTTCACCGTAATGTGCCACGTGAAACATTATTCCTTGAGCCCAAGAGCCGCAAGGACTCTGCGCAATTCTTCCTCGGATTTGTATTTGATCTCGACCCGGCCTTCGGTGCGCGTGCCTCTTATTTTAACGCCCGTGCCGAGGTTACGGGAGAGCCCCTTGGCCCACTCCCTGAGCAGGCGGTCGATGGCCCTCCGGGTGACATTTTCATGTTGCCGAAGCGCATTTAGCCTCTTAACCTCTGCTTCGATCTCGCGGACCGACAACCCCTTTTCGGCCGCCTTCAGGGCCAGCTTTTCCATCAGCTCCTCGCCTTCGAGGCCAGCCAGCGCCCGCGCATGGCCGGCCGTGATTGCCCCGGCTTCCAGCAGTACGAGCACCTTCTCAGGGAGGTCGAGCAGGCGAAGGCTGTTGGTAATCGCCGTGCGGCTCTTGCCCACCCGACGGGCAACTTCCTCCTGGGTCAAGGCGAACTCCTCGATCAGCCGCCGGTAGGCCTGTGCCTCTTCCAAGGGACTCAAGTCCTGGCGCTGTATATTCTCGATCAGCAAGGCGACGGTGGACTCGAAATCCCCGAGTTCGCGGATGATCGCGGGGATCGTGGCCCGGCCGAGCTGCCGGTAAGCGCGGTAACGCCTTTCCCCGGCGACCAGTTCGTAACCCGAACCTGAAGCGCTGCGGCGTACGATCACGGGTTGAATCAGGCCGTATTGTTCAATTGAGGCAGCCAGCTCGCTGATCGCCTCTTCGTCAAAATGTTTGCGGGCCTGACGAGGATTGGGCCGGATCTCATCAAGCGGAAGCTCGACGAGGTTGGTCTCTTCCTTTCCTCCGGACGGGATCAGCGCGTCAAGGCCTCTCCCAAGGCCCCTTTTCCTAGACACCTTCCATCACTTCCTTGGCAAGCTCCATGTACATATCGGCGCCGCGGCTTTTGGGATCGTAAACGACCACAGGGACGCCGTGGCTGGGCGCTTCGCTCAGCCGCACGTTCCGGGGGATGATCGTCTTGTAGACCTTTTTCTTAAAATACCGCTTAACCTCTTCCACTACCTGGATCGCCAGGTTGGTGCGTCCGTCGAACATGGTTAAAAGAGCTCCTTCAATGGTTAAACTGGGGTTGAGCCCTTTTTGAACCAGCTGAATAGCGTTCATGAGATGGCTCAGGCCTTCGAGCGCATAATACTCGCACTGGATAGGGATGAGCACCGAGTCGGCTGCGGAAAGGGCGTTAACGGTCAACAGGCCAAGCGAGGGCGGACAGTCGATTAAAACGTAGTCAAATCCGCCTCTTACCGGTCCGAGGGCTTTCTTCAGGACCAGCTCGCGGTCCGGGAGATTGACCATTTCTACCTCCGCCGCGGCGAGGGTAAGGTCGGCCGGGGCGACAATCAGGCCGCCAACCGACGGGCAGTCTTGCAAGACATCGGTAAGGGCGGCATCGCCGACCAGCACGTGGTAGACCGTTTTCCCGGAGCCGTCTGCCTTAATGCCCAGACCGCTGGTCGCATTGCCCTGGGGGTCCATATCAATAACCAACACACGTTTGCCAAGCAAAGCCAGGGCAGCACCCAGGTTCACCGCCGTTGTCGTCTTCGCGACGCCGCCCTTCTGGTTGGTGACTGCAATTACTTTACCCACGCTTAACCCCTCTCGCGTAAGTTAACATCACATGGTACTGCTCTATTTCCACATCTGCCAAAGAAATCCTGCGTGAGTAGCATTAAGCAGTAGGCTTTAGGCTTTATGAACAAGGAAAGCATCGGCTCAGCCGATGCAAGGCTTCTTATCCTAATGCTTATCACTTAGCGCTTACAGCCGAGAAACGGCCCCTATAGAGGCCGTTTCTCGGGCATCCCGGGGCGCCTCGGGAAGCGCTCGGGAGTCGGTTTCACCTTTCTGATCATCACCAGGTTGCGCTCTCCCCCACCAAAGGGGAGGGAGAGCTTAAGAACGGCTTCAACGTTGCCGCCCAAAAGATCCAGCGCCGTTTCAGCGCCTGCCAGCTCGGCCTCCGCGCCGGGCCCCTTATAAGCGACAAACACGCCCCCCACAGCTGTAAGAGGGAGGCAGTACTCCGCCAGAACCCTGATCTCGGCGACGGCCCTCGCCAGGACCCAATCGTATTGCTCCCGGTACCGGACCTGCCGGGCCAGTACCTCCGCGCGGCCCCACACAGCTACAGCCCGGTCCAGCTCCAGGACGGCAAGCGCTTCTTCCAGAAAAGCGACTTTTTTGCGGCTGGAATCCAGCAGGGTAAGGTTCATGGACGGGACGGCGATCTTAAGCACGATCCCAGGGAAACCCGCCCCGGTACCGACGTCCATGACCCGCGTGCCAGGCTCGGGACGGGCAAAAAGCAGCAGGCTCAACGAATCAAGAAAATGCTTGACCGCCGATTCGGTTTCCTCCGTGATCGACGTCAGGTTAAACTCCCGATTCTTCTCCACCACAAGACTATGGTAGCGAACGAACTGTTCCAGCTGACGCTCATCAAAGAGGATGTTCCATTCTTTCAGTCCGTTGACAAGCGTATCGCGAAACCCCTTGCTCACGCCGGTACATCCCTCTTTGGCCTGTGCTGCTCGAGAGCGACCAGCAGTACCCCGATGTCAGCCGGGGAGACGCCCGAGATGCGGCTGGCCTGGCCGACCGTCTCAGGCCGGATGCGGGCCAGTTTCTGGCGCGCCTCGCTGGACAAGCCGGTAACGGCTTCCCAATCCAGATCAACAGGGATGGGCTTGTTCATCAGCCTGGCCATCATTTCGACCTGGGCAACCTGCTTGTTGATGTAGCCCTCGTACTTGACCCGGTTTTCCACTTCCGTCCAGGCGTCCTCGGACAGCGGGGTGGCCGGCGGAACCAGCCCGGCGATCGCCTGATAATCTATCTCCGGCCTCTTCAGAAGTTCGACCGCTCTAATCGGCTGGCTCAATGGTGTAGAGCCCAGGCCGCGCAGGACGGCCTGTACCTCTTCGGTCACCGGAAGGCTGGTTTTATTAAGGCGTTCGATTTCGTCCTCCACAGATTTGCGCTTGGCCTCGAAAAGCCTGTACCGTTCGTCGTTTACCAGACCGATACGGTAGGCCTTTTCGGTCAGGCGCATATCGGCATTGTCGTGCCTGAGCAGCAGGCGGTACTCGGCCCGCGAAGTAAACATCCGGTACGGTTCGGGAGTGCCTTTGGTAATCAGGTCGTCAACCAGGACCCCGATGTACCCCTCGCTGCGGTCGATGAGAAACGGGTCTTTCTGCCGGACCGCCAGGGCGGCGTTGATCCCGGCGACGATACCCTGGGCCGCAGCCTCCTCGTAACCTGAGGTCCCGTTGATCTGCCCGGCGAGGTAAAGTCCCGGCACCCCCTTGACCTCCAGTGTCGCCCTGAGCTGCGTGGGAACCACATAGTCGTACTCGATGGCGTACCCCGGACGGACGATTTCCGCCTTTTCCAGCCCGGGCAGGCTCCGGAGCATCTCGACCTGCACGTCTTCCGGGAGGCTCGTGGACATGCCCTGGATGTACATTTCGGCGGAGTTAAGGCCTTCGGGCTCAATAAAGACCTGGTGCCGCTCGCGGTCGGCAAACCGCACCACCTTGTCTTCGATGGACGGGCAGTACCTGGGGCCGATACCCTGAATGATCCCGCTGTACAGTGGCGACCTGTGCAGGTTCTCCCGGATGATCTCGTGGGTACGGGCTGTAGTGTAGGTCAGCCAGCAGGGAACCTGGGTCCTTTTCTGCACGGGAGAGAAAAACGAGAAGTTCCGCAGGACTTCGTCGCCCGGCTGTACCTGGAGTCTGTTAAAATCTATTGATTTGCGGGCGACACGCGGAGGTGTGCCCGTCTTGAAACGCCCCATCTCCAGGCCCAGCGAGCGGATGCTTTCCGCAAGGCCGATGGACGGCCGCTGGCCGTGCGGGGCTCCTTCGTAGCTCACGTCCCCGATGATGATGCGTCCCTTCAGGTATGTCCCGGTCGTAATGATGACTGCCGGCGCCAGAAATTTAGCCCCGGTAAGGGTGACGACGCCGCAGACGCGGCCCTGTTCGGTAAGGATTCTTTCGACCATGGCCTGCTTGAGGTCGAGGTTGGGCTCCCTTTCGAGCACGTCCCGCATGCTCACCTGGTAGAGCGCCTTATCGACCTGAGCACGCAGGGCTCTGACCGCCGGGCCTTTTCCAGTATTTAACATACGCATCTGGATAGCGGCCCGGTCGGTGTTCCGGCCGATCTCCCCGCCCAGGGCGTCGACCTCACGTACCAGGTGCCCCTTGGCGGGACCGCCCACCGCCGGGTTGCAGGGCATGGAGGCGACGTAGTCGATATTCATGGTGAGCACAAGGGTACGGCAGCCGAGCCGTGCCGCGGCCAACGCCGCCTCGCAGCCGGCATGGCCGGCGCCGACCACAATCACGTCGTATTTTCCTGCCGTGTACTCCATACACTCACCTACTTTCCGATGCAAAAGTCAGCAAAGATACGGTCCAGAATATCCTCCGAGACGTTCGCCCCAATAACTTCGCCGAGGGCCTCCGCCCCGACCCTGATGTCGACGGCGACGACATCCAGAGGCATCCCTGCGGCAAGGTTTGCCGCCGCCTGGTCAAGATGTTCAGCAGCCTTCTCGAGGCTGACCTTGTGCCGCACGTTGGTGACAAGGGGGGCCTCCTTCAGGGTAAACCCTTTACCGAGCACCCGTTCCTCGATAGCGGACTCCAGTTCTTCGAGGCCCAGGCCCTCGGTCATTACCGTCCTGACTGACGGCCATTCGCGAACCGGAGGCGGCAGCACCCCCAGATCCAGGTCTTTCTTCGCCAAATCGACCTTGTTGATAATAAGGATACCTTTTTTGAATTTCACCAGCCTGGCGACCTCGATGTCTTCCTCCTCAAGGCCGGAGCCGGCGTCGAGAACGAACAGGACCAGTTCGGCCGTCTCGGCGCGCTCCCTCGCCATCTGGACCCCGATGCGCTCCACGACATCATCAGTATAGCGCAAACCCGCCGTGTCGATAAGCCGGATGGGTATCCCCCGGACGTTGACGATTTCTTCGATGACGTCGCGCGTCGTCCCCGGCACGGCAGTGACGATGGCCCGCTTTTCCCGCAGCAGGGCGTTGAGAAGCGACGACTTGCCCACATTCGGTTTTCCGACGATAACGGTGCTTATGCCTTCGCGGAAGACCCTCCCGGCCTCGGCTCCCTTGGCCAGGGAGGCGCACTGTCCGGCCAGTTCTTGCAGGCGGTCGATGAGTTCCTGCAGCTCGAGGTCGGGGATGTCGTCCTCCGGAAAATCAATGCTGGCTTCAACAAAAGCCAGCACCTGCGTAACGGCGTCAAGCATGGTCCTGATCAGCCCGGAAAGTCTCCCGCCAAGCTGGCTGACCGCCAGCGAGAGGCTGTCCCCCGTTTTGGCACGAATGACGTCCACCACGGCTTCAGCCTGGGCAAGGTCCAGACGCCCGTTTAAGAAAGCCCTTTTCGTAAATTCGCCAGGCTCGGCGAGCCTGGCTCCGTTCTTTAACACCAGTTCGAGTACCCGCCGCAGGGGCAAGGGGCCTCCGTGGCAGTTCACTTCTACGACGTCTTCCCCCGTGTAGCTACGCGGGGCCTTCATCACGCTGACCAGGACCTCGTCGACGATCTCACCTGTTTCAGGGTCGACAATATGCCCATAGGTCATCCGGAAACCGGCTGCGGGAGGCCATTTCACAGCCCGCGCTGGCCTAAAAACGCGGGAAACGATCCCGAGCGACTCCGGTCCGCTCAGGCGGACGATACCGATAGCACCCTCGCCCAGGGAGGTAGCGACGGCCGCAATCGTATTAACCAGCAAGCCGGGCACCTACTTCCTGGGGGCGATGACGATCTTCCTGAAAGGTTCTTCTCCTTCGCTGAAGGTATAGATGTCATCTCGACCCCGCAATGTGGTGTGGATGACGCGCCGTTCCTGGGGGTTCATCGGCTCCAGGACGACGCTCCGGCCCTTCTTGCGCGCCTTGTCGGCCAGCTTCAACGCCAAATTCTTAAGGGTCTCTTCGCGCTTCTTGCGGTAACCCTCGACATCGATAATGATTTTCCGTCTTTGCTCCTGGTTCTTGTTGACAGCAAGGCTGACCAGGTACTGCAAGGAGTTTAAAGTCTCGCCGCGCCGCCCGATGAGCACGCCCATATTCCTGCCTGTGAGCGTGATCTTAAGCTGCTCGTCGTCCTCCTCGACTGTGAACTCGGGATTGACCCCCATCTCTGCCGTGATGTCCCGCAAGAGGTTGATGACATGATCGACGAACTTTTCTTTGACCGTCACGCGTACCCGAGCCGGGCGGGTGCCTAAAATGCCAAACAGGCCCTTGACCGATTCTTCCAGGATCTCGACTTCGACGTCTTCTCTGTTGACGCCCAGTTCGCGGAGCGCGTTTTCAATGGCTTCTTCTACGCTTTTTCCGCTGCTCTCTAGGCTTTTCCTCAACATCCTTAACCTCCTCGGTAGCCGGTTCTTCAGTGGCGGCAGCCTTCACGCCGGGAAGCTGCTTGTTAATAAAGTACTGTTGAATGATGCCCATAATATTGAAGACAACCCAGTACAAGGCCAGCCCGGCCGGCAGGCCGATACTGATCCAGCCGATGAAAAGGGGCAGGAAGTAGAGCATGATCTTTTGCGACTGCTCGGCCCCCGGAGCGGCGCCGCCCGTATTGCTGGCAGGCATGGTAAGCTTGGACTGGAAAAAGGTGCTTACCGCGGCCAGAACCGGCAGGATGTAAAACGGGTCGGGTCTACTTAGATTGGGAACCCAGAAAAAGGATGCATGCGCAATCTCTACGTACTCGAAACCCCACAGTGCCCTGTAAAGAGCGATCAGGATCGGCAGCTGAACGAGCATCAGCAGACAGCCGGCCATGGGGTTCACCCTGCGCTCCTTGTACAGCTCCATGATCTTCTGTTGGGCCATGGCTTTGTCTTTGTACTTTTCCTGGATCTTCTTGATTTCTGGAGCGAGCTGCTGGAGCGCGATCATGGAGTGCATCTGTATCCGGGTCAGCGGGTACAGGACCAGCTTCACCAGCACCGTGAGGAGGATGATCGCCAAGGCGTAACTGGGGATGCCCAGGCTGACGGTAAGCTGGTAAAGGTAATTAATGAGGATGGTCATCCCGTCCACGAGCGCTTTAAACAATCCCTCGAAACCCCCCTAATGCTGGCTGCGCCAGCAACGCTAGGCCCTAGGAGACCGCTGAAAAACTGCGCCTGGCAAAAAGGATGTCGGATGCCGGAAGTCAGAAATCTGACCTGATGAAATCCGCAGAGCGATTGCTAAGGATTATAGACTTGCAATCGCGAAGCAATCGCTTCCCGTAACCGACCTCTGACCTCTTGCCTCGGACCTCTTTTTGAGCGGTCTTAAGGGTAACTTCCGAACCATAGCCGTACCCTGAAAGACGCCTGTGCCAAAACCAGTGTATTTGGCTTTTTGCAGCACTCTTATAGGCACTCAGCTGTCGGATATGGACGTAATTGCATGCTCAGTGCCTAAAGAGATCCTTTATCTGATAACTTTTACCTAGTATTTAGCCAAATAATTGCACCGGCTCCGCCGATATTTGCTCTGGTTCCTATACTTACCTATTTTTCTCGACTTTGCGCCAGCAACTACCTTACCTAAAACCTACCCTACGTCCTATGGCTTACAACTTACGACCAACTTAGAAATAGGAATCGAGTGTAGCCTATTCCATTCCTAGCTCCGAACAACGTACGACGAACGACGTATACCGTTCACACTGGGTCGTAGCCTCCCGGCGACCAGGGATGGCACCGCAAAAGGCGCCTCGCCGCCATCAACGATCCACGGAAGGGGCCGTGCTTGCGCAGGGCCTGTACCGCATACTCGGAGCAACTGGGATAATACCTGCAGCATGCAGGCAAAAGGGGTGAAACGGCAAGCTGATAGATGCGGATCAAGCCAATCATCAGGGCGGTCACGAAATTCCTCATCTAAATCCTTTCACCAATGACAAAAGTTGCTCTTCAAGCATTCCGTAATCTTCGTTGGCGGCCCGGGGTCGTGCGACAACAACGTAATCATAGCCAGGAGTAAACGAGCCTTCGTTGCGCCGGCAGATTTCCTTCAGCACCCTGCGCAGGCGATTCCTGACCACAGCTTTGCCGACCCTCTTGCTGGCCACAAAACCGAAACGGGCAAAAGCTTCCCTGTTAGGAAAGCGGTACAGCACCAAGCTCGGGCCGACGCGGCTCGTTCCCCGGGCATAGGCCTTTTGAAAGTCGGCGTTGCTTTTAATGGTGATTATTCCCATAAGCACCGTCTGTCATAAAAGAGTTGCCTAAATGATAAAAAGGCCACCTTTCAGCGGCCTTAGGCTGACAGACGCTTTCTGCCTTTCGCACGCCTCCGGCTGATTACCTTGCGCCCGGAGTGAGTAGACATGCGCTTCAAAAATCCGTGCACTCTCTTTCTTCTACGCTTCTTCGGCTGGTAGGTCCGCTTCACACCCTTCACCTCCCGGGCAGCAAACTATCTGGAAAAAGCCAGACATCAAAAATCATTATATAGTATGCGTTGCAAGCCAGTCAAGAATCAAGCGTCGCCGCCTTCCAACCCTATTTTGTTTGTTGATAAGTCCTGAAAAATCTGGTACCATTTACTTGTCCAAAAACACTGATTTTACACATCTTGTGCATAAATTTGTGGGTACTTTTGTTGATAGCCAAGATTCTGTCAAGCGGGGGATGCCAGTGGTCCCGGCCGAAATTCTCGAAGCATGGCAACAGGTATTGAAGGCGTTGGACCAAAAGCTGAACCGCCAGTCGTTCGAGCACTGGTTGAAGCCCTTAAAGCCCATTGCTTTTTATAACAATACCATCCTGATCGAAGTTCCCAACAACTTCTCCAGGGATTGGCTCAACGAAAGATATACACCCTTGATTAAACAGTGTTTTGAGCAGGTCACCGGTTGCGAGGTCGGCCTGAAGTTCCTTTTGTCCCGCGAGGTTCCCGACATTCTGCACAACCTGTCCACCAGGCCTCTGGACAAGAATGAGGATAACATTACCCAGCTGAATCCCCGCTATACCTTCGACAGCTTTGTCGTAGGAAATTCCAACCGCTTTGCCCACGCCGCCTCCCAGGCCGTGGCCGAAGCACCGGCGCGGGCCTACAACCCGCTGTTCATATATGGCGGCGTAGGGCTGGGCAAAACTCATCTCATGCATGCCATCGGCCATTACATTCTGCAAAAGTCCGGCTACCTTAAGGTTGCCTACGTTACTTCGGAAAAGTTCACTAACGAGCTGATCAACTCCATCCGTGACGATCAGACCGCCCAGTTCCGGGCCAAGTACAGGAGCATTGACATTCTCCTGATCGACGACATCCAGTTCCTGGCAGGCAAAGAACGGACGCAAGAGGAATTCTTCCACACCTTCAATACCTTGTACGAGGCAGCCAAGCAGATCGTCGTTTCCAGCGACCGCCCGCCAAAAGAAATTCCAACGCTGGAAGAACGGCTGCGCTCCCGGTTTGAATGGGGTTTGATTACCGACATCCAGCCGCCTGACCTTGAAACCAGGGTGGCCATCCTGCGCAAGAAAGCTCAAGCCGAAGCGATTACTGTTCCGGACGAAACCCTGCTGTATATCGCCGACCGTATCCAATCCAACATCCGGGAGCTGGAGGGGGCGTTCAACCGGGTAGTCGCCTTTGCCACCCTCACCAACGCCGAGATCACTCACGAGATGGCGGCCCAGGTCCTGAAAGACATCGTTCCGCCAAGACGCCCGAGGCAGATTAACTGCGCCTTGATTCAGGAAGTTGTTGCCGATTACTTCCGGCTGCGCCCCGATGAACTGAAGGCCAAGAAAAGGACGCGGAACGTTGCCTTCCCCAGGCAGGTCGCAATGTACCTCGTCCGCGAGCTTACCGACCTTTCCTTGCCTAAGATCGGCGAGCAGTTCGGGGGGAGGGACCATACGACCGTTCTTCACGCCTGTGAAAAAATAGCTGAAGAATTGAAGAGAGATCAATCACTTCAGGATTTGGTCACCACGCTGATAAACAAAGTAAAAGAAGATTAACAGTGCTATGCACAGCTGAACAGTCCCCGCCAGACTGGAAGGGGAAGGCATGTCCACATATCACCAGTTACTACGGTTACCACTACTAAAACTGCTCAAAGATATTTAAAGAAAATATTCTACCTGAACAGAAATAATCAATCCTGTTTTGCGAGCACAGCGAGAGGTGAACGGTTTTGCGCTTTAAGACTACCAGGGACAACCTCCTGGCTGGGATCAGTACCGTACAGAGAGCCGTTGCGTCCCGCAGCCCGATGCCTATTCTTCAGGGTATCTTGATTGAGGCCTCAGACGAGGGGATTACCTTTACCGGTACCGACCTGGAACTATGCGTGAGCTGCACCCTGCCGGCGACGGAGGTTATCCCCGGGGCGGTAGTCCTGCCGGCCAGGTATTTTGCAGAAATCGTCAGGAAACTGCCGGACGGAACGGTTTCTTTTGTCGCCGAGTTGTCCTCTTACGCCGTCAGCCTCCGGTACGGGCGGGCCGAGGCCAGGCTGAACGGCTACAGCGCAGAAGAATTTCCCAAACTGCCGGAGGTTACCCCTAAAGTAACCTTTGAGGTTAAAGGAGACTTGCTACGGGATATCGTCAGGCAGGTTGTTTACGCCGTGGGGCAGGACGAGCTGCGCCCGATTTTTACAGGAGTGTTGCTGGAAATCGTGGACCAGGAGATCAGGGCTGTAGCCACCGACACGCACCGGCTGGCCCTGCGCAAGGCTGATCTTCCGGGCAGCGAAGCCAAATTGACTAACATCATTATCCCGGGCAAGGCCCTGGGTGAGCTGGCCCGCCTGCTGGGAGGACTGGAGGACGAAGACGTTCAGGTAGCTGTTGCTGAAAGTTACGCCTCTTTCTCCATAAGTCAGGCGCGGATATTGACGAGGCTGATCGAGGGGCAGTTCCCCGACTACCAGCAGGTCATTCCAAACAGCTACAAGACCAGGATTTCGGAAATGAATCCGGTGGAATTTACGCGTACCGTCGAGCGCGCGGCGACACTCGCGCGGGATGACGCCCCGGTTGTTGTTCTGGCCATCAAGCACGGGACGCTGACCGTTTCAGCCCGTTCCCAAGTAGGCTCCGTCTTGGAGGAGGTCGCTGCCGAACTGGAGGGCGAGGATCTCCAGGTGGCTTTTAACGCCAACTACTTAATCGACGCCTTACGCGCCGCGGGGAACGAAACCGTTTCCCTGGAGTTTAACGGCCCCATCGGGCCGGCGATTATCAGGCCGGTTTCTGACGGGTCGTATCTTGCTTTGGTGTTGCCCGTACGGCTGGTCTGATAGGCGTGAGTCACCTCCGTGTTTGCACTGTTGAAGGACATAACTTCAGGAACTACACGACTTTCCGCATCGAACCTCACCCGCGGTTCAACGTCATCAGCGGGCGCAACGCCCAGGGGAAGTCGAACTTTATCGAGGCGGTGTACTTCGCCCTGCGGGGGTTTTCCCTGCGTGCCGCGCGGGCGGACGAGGTGGTTTTGTGGGGGAGCCCCGGTGCGCGAATTCTGGCCGACGTAGAACACCGCGGGATGCTTACGCGGGTCTTGTGTGTACAGGACGAAAAGGGCAAAAAGCTGAGCATCGCCGGGCAGCGGGTCAGCCAGGAGGACTTTGCTTCCTGTTTCGGGGCTGTGTTGTTTACGCCCGACGATTTGCTGCTCCTCAAGGGCGGCCCGCAGGAGAGAAGAAGGTTCCTCGATTTTGAGATGAGCGCCTTTAGTCCCGGCTACAGCGCCGCCCTGCGGGAATACCGCCGCGCCCTTTCCCAGCGCAACGCCTTGCTCCGCACCGTCCCGGGAGATAAAGATAGCTTTGAGCTCTGGACAGAAAGGTTAACGGCTCTCGGCGGCGAATTAATCATGCACCGGCTTCAGGTGTTGAAGAAGGTGACTCCTCTCCTTGAAGAAATGCTCAGGGAGTGGGGTAGCGGGGAAGAGGTAAGCGTCCGCTACCGCAGTGCCGCTGTCCTGCGCGAGCTTACCGCGGCCGGAATCACTGAGGCTCTCCGCGAGGCGTTAGAGCAGAGCAGGTCCCAGGAATTGAAAATGGGGCAGACCATGGTAGGTCCCCACCGGGACGACCTGGTGGTCCTGATCAACGGCAGAGACGCCAGGACCTTCGGGTCGCAGGGACAACAGAGGTCCATCGTTCTGGCCCTTAAGCTTTGCCAGGCCGCCCTCTGGAAGGACCTTACCGGCGAGACGCCGGTGGTGCTTCTCGACGACGTCTTCTTCGAGCTGGACCAGAGCCGGCGCCGGAGAATCCTTGAAAGGTTGGGCGACGGCGCGCAGGTTTTCGTGACTGTGGGTGACAGCGAGATACCCGCGGGCAAGGAAGGAAAGTTTTTTAGAGTAGAGAACGGCAGCATCAATTTGGATGTAGGTCGTAAGTCGTAGGTGGTAAGACTCGAAGGAATTCCTGTGCAGGGATTCCGGATTAAGTGCCGGGAACTACAGAGATTGGGAGGGGAACAGCAGGTGTTTCTGCATTTGGGAGCCGACGTAATGGTCCTGAAAAGCGACGTCATCGCCATTCTGGACCTGCAGACAAAGGTGGCTAACAGTACCAGGGACTTTCTCAAAATGGCGCGTGACGAAGGACTCCTCGAGGCGATCATCGAGGAAGGAGAAAAGCACCGCTCCTTCGTTATCACAAGCGACAAGGTCTACCTCTCACCGATATCGTGCGGAACATTAAAAAAGAGGTCAGGCCTTGACTGGCAACCGTAAGGACGGTTGCATTTTTTTGCGTTCCCTCTGAAAAAGAGGTATTTATGGTAAAATAAATACCAGAGTGGTTTTTCCAGAGTGGTTTTTTAAGGAGGACTATTCGTTGGAGAATAACCAGACCGTTCACGGCTACGGGGCTGAGGATATCCAGGTATTGGAGGGCCTCGAAGCCGTCCGCAAACGTCCTGGTATGTATATCGGGTCGACAGGGCCCAGGGGATTGCACCACCTGGTTTATGAAGTTGTCGACAACAGTATCGACGAGGCCCTGGCCGGTTACTGCGATTTTATTGAAGTCGTCGTCCACCCGGACAACTCGGTCACGGTTACTGACAACGGCCGCGGTATTCCCGTCGACATCCACCCCACGGTCGGGCGTCCCGCCCTCGAGGTCGTTCTGACGAAGCTGCACGCCGGGGGCAAGTTCGGCGGCGGCCAGTACAAGATTTCCGGCGGCCTGCACGGCGTAGGCATTTCGGTGGTGAACGCCCTTTCCGAGTGGCTCAGGGTGGAAGTGTCTCGTGACGGACGCCTTTACCGGCAGGTCTTCGAACGGGGCCTGCCCGCAGGCGACATGGAAGTGATCGGCGAGTCCGAGGGCACCGGCACCAAGGTTACCTTCAAGCCGGACGCCGAGATCTTTGAAGTGACCAGCTTCGACTTCGAGACGCTGGCCCAGAGATTCAGGGAGCTTTCCTTTCTCAACCCGACGGTGACCATCCGCTTTATCGACGAGCGTACGGGCGAGGCGCAGGATTTTCACCATGCGGGCGGCTTGCGGGACTTTGTGAGGCAGCTCTGCGGACGGAAAGAGACCCTGCCGGAACAGCCGGTCTACATAAGCGACCAGAAGAACGACGTGATCGTGGAGGTCGCCTTCCAGTATGTGAACAGCGACCGGGAATTGATCTATTCCTACGCCAATACCATCCGGACGATCGACGGCGGCACGCACGAGGCCGGCTTCCGGGCGGCGCTGACCCGCGTGGTCAACGACTACGCCAGGAAATACAACCTTTTGAAAAACGGCGTCCTGGCCGGTGAAGACATCCGCGAGGGCGTTACGGCCGTCATCAGCGTCAAGGTTCCCGAACCGCAGTTTGAAGGCCAGACCAAGACCAAACTCGGCAACAGCGAGGTCCGCAGCATCGTGGACGGCATCGTTTCCCAGCACCTGATGATTTTCCTTGAAGAGAACCCCGCTGTAGGCAAAC
This sequence comes from Bacillota bacterium, assembly GCA_036804525.1. Lineage (GTDB taxonomy): Bacteria > Bacillota > Desulfotomaculia > Desulfotomaculales > JASEER01 > JBFLVT01. The sequence continues at coordinate 26,398 of DAIRSE010000022.1, forward strand.
GGATCGTCGACAGAGCCGTGCTGGCCGCCCGCGCCCGGGAGGCTGCGCGCCGGGCCAGGGAGCTTACCAAGCGCAAGAACCTTCTTGAAACCAGCACCCTGCCGGGGAAACTCGCCGACTGCTCGGAGCGCGACCCGCGGGAAAGCGAGCTCTTCATCGTTGAGGGCGACTCCGCGGGCGGCTCGGCCAAGCAGGGAAGGGACCGGCGTTTTCAGGCCATCCTTCCGCTCCGCGGCAAGATCCTGAATGTGGAGAAAGCGCGCCAGGACAAAATCCTCGGCAACGAGGAGATCCGTGCCCTGATCACGGCCATCGGCACGGGCGTCGGTGAGGATTTCGACATCGATAAAGCCCGCTACCACAAGATCGTCATCATGACCGACGCCGACGTCGACGGCGCGCACATCCGCACCCTGCTCCTGACCTTCTTCTACCGCTACATGCGGGAACTGGTGGAGAAGGGCTACGTCTATATCGCCCAGCCCCCGCTTTACAAGGTCAAAAAGGGGAAGGAAGTCCGCTACCTGTACAGCGACAGGGAACTGCAGAAGGCCCTGGAGGAGCTGGGGAAAGACGTGACGATTCAGCGCTACAAAGGTCTGGGCGAAATGAACCCCGAGCAGCTGTGGGAAACCACCATGGACCGCGAAAAGCGGATTATCCTGCGGGTCAGCCTGGAGGACGCCTTGGCGGCCGAAGAACTCTTCTCCACGCTGATGGGTGACCAGGTCGAGCCGCGGCGTGAGTTCATCCAGCGCCACGCCAGAGAGGTCAGGAATCTGGATATTTAGAAGGGGTTATCACCTTTGCGGTGTTCTACCCCGGCTGTCCCCGGAATACTATGTCCATGTCTATGGAATTAATTTCCGGGGAGAATGCTATGGTTCTTGTTTACGCTTTACTGGGCATGCTCTGCTGGGGACTAGCTCCTCTTTTCGGCAAGCTGGGGCTCTACAGCGTAAATCCTGTAACGGCCCTGCAGCTGCGCACGCTCATCGCCGCCACCTTTGTCGCCGCTTGGATTATCGGCACCCAGAATTTCTCCGGGATGCTCCAGGTCCCCCGACTGTTCTGGGTGCTCATAGGAATTGAAGCTATTCTGGCCACGCTGCTGGGTGACCTGGCCTATTTCGCCGCTCTGAAGAAGGGCAACATCAACGATGTAACGCTCATCCTTTCCAGTTCCCCCCTTGTGACCATGCTTTTGAGCTGGCTTTTTCTCGGGCAGACGATCTCAAACGCGCAAATTGTGGGTTCTGTCCTGATTATTGCCGGCCTTTTCCTGATCGGTCTGGATCTGAATTATCAGTAAAGAAAGAAGTAAGGCATTTATTGCCTGTGGTTGACAAGTCGCGTTCCCCCGGGGTTGGGAATATACCGTAAGGTAAATTGCCGACATGGGGGAATTTGAGGTGCCTGGGCAATTTTCCACACCTATTGTCAACGCTCTCGCAAGGTATATCAACGACGGAACGATCAGGTTCCACATGCCTGGTCACAAAGGCCGGCCGTCCGGCGGCAATGCTTTGATGCGGCTCATAGGGAACACGGTTTTTAAAGCCGACGTTACCAATGTCCCCGGCATGGACGACCTGCACCAAACGCAGAGCGTAATCAGAGAAGCGCAGGAACTGGCCGCGCAGGTCTACGGTGCCGATTACACTTACTTCTTGATCAACGGGAGCTCCTGCGGGTTGCAGGCCTTGATAATGGCCGTTTGCAATCCCGGGGACAAGATTCTTGTGCCTCGCAACATGCACCGCTCTATCTTGAGCGGCATTATCCTGAGCGGAGCCGTACCCGTTTTCTTTACGCCTGAATATGACGGTGATTACGGGATCCTCCTCGGCGTATCCCCTGAAGTGATTGCCCAAACCCTTGATACTCATCCCGACGCGAAGGCCGTGATCCTCGTCAGCCCGACATACCACGGCCTGATTTCCGACGTTGCTGCGATTGCCCGTATCGTACACGCCCGGAATATCCCCTTGCTGATTGACGAAGCCCACGGAGCGCATCTGCGCTTTCATGAGGGTTTGCCGCCGACAGCCCTGGAAATGGGCGCCGATGCCGCGGTACAGGGGTCACACAAGCTGTTGCCGGCATTCACCCAGGCATCGATGCTGCACATAAAGGGGAACCTGGTTGACAGGCAGAGGCTGGAAGCCGCCTTGAGACTGCTCCAAAGCACCAGCACGTCATACCTGCTCCTCGCGTCGCTTGACGCGGCAAGGGGAGAAATGACGGCCTGCGGGAGAGACCTGATCCAGGAGGCGCTGGCCCTGGCTGATTACATCCGGCATGGGGTCAAAGAAATCGAGGGCCTTAGCGCTTTCGGGAAAGAAATTATCGGGAGAGCAGGCGTGTTCGGGTTTGATCCCCTGAAGGTTACGATCTCGGTCAAGGGGCTTTCGATTACCGGCCTTGCGGCCGAGAACCGGTTAAGGGAGCAGTACCGGATCCAAGTGGAAATGTCCGACCTGTTGAACGTGCTGCTCATCGTGACCTGCGGGAACAATCAGCAAGACGCGCAAGCACTGCTTAAGGCGCTTGGGGACCTCAGCATTAACGCCGGGGCCAACGGCGGCGCATGTAACCGGGCGATGGACATCAAGGTTTGCCCGGGCGTACCCGAACTTGCCCTGACTCCCCGGGAGGCGTTTTTTGCCCCGACGGCGACCGTGCCCCTTGATACCGCCGAAGGACAAATCAGCGGTGAGGTCATCGCCTGTTACCCGCCGGGGATACCGGCAGTTTGCCCCGGAGAAAGGTTAACCGGGGAGATCATCGAATACCTCAAGGCGATGCGGGGCATGGGCATGCATTTTCAGGGGTGTTCGGACGCCACCCTTCGGACCATACGCGTTGTAAAAGCTGTAAGATAGAGGACGTTTCGGTTTTCCGCGGACGCGGTCCGCGCACTATAATTTCAGGGCTGGCGTTGTAATAGCTCATGGCCTTTTTCTTTTTGATCTCTTTACCGTCGGGGGTCTTGACCGTCACCCAAGACTTCACGATATAGCCGTCTTGCCCCGGATGTACCGTTTTCTCCGTTCCCGGCGCCAGTGAGGGATCGTAGCGGTAAGCGGTCCAGTAGGGAATTCTCCTGATTATCTTATGATGCCAGACTACTTCCGGCGGTGTTTTGGTGCCGTAAAAAGCCATGTACAGCGTGTCGCCGACCTTCTCGGACCAGATGAGGATGGGCCCGTCGGTATCATTCTGGAAACGGAAATCGGTGACGCCGTAGTACACGGTGGCGTCCTGCCCGGGGGGGACGTACGGGACGGTCATGGAGTGACACCGGCGCTGGATGATCTTCAGGTCACAGAACGTGGCCACATTATAGAGCATGGTGGCGATCTTGCACACCCCGCCGCCGACCGTGGTGGTGTACGTTGTGCCTACATAGGTCGGGCCGGTCTTATATCCCCGGTACTCCGTGTAAGGGCCGATGGTCTGATTCTGGGAGAAAACTTGTCCGGGTTCAACGACCGCTCCTGCCAGCTGTTGAGCTGCCAGCCCGATATTATAGCCCTCCGCTTCAATAGGGTCAGGGAGACTTGCCTTGTAGGCCGCCATAAGTTTCAGGTTATTAAATTTCTTCAGGGTTTCCAGGAATCGGGGATTGTTGTTCCAGGGCAAAGGCCCCTTGTACGGTCTGTCCATCCCTTTGAAAAGGGCGTATGGGTTGTCGCCGGTTATGGTTTTTGGCGGCCGGTCTATCTCTTCTGCAAAACATGGGGATTGAAAGCATAGGCTCAACAGAAACGCCAGGACAACCAGCTTCAGTCTCCGCAAGGCAAAGGGTCCTCCCCCGTAAGCAAGGGTTATTGGTTATGGAAGTGAGGATCATAGGTTATTTCTCTCCATTTTCAGAGAGGGCCATAACTATCAATAATTGGCTTTTCCCGCAGGGTCATGGCGGCTTTCGGCCCTTTAAAAAGCGGCAGAGGAGACCTGGTTATCCAGGTCTCCTCTGCCATACGTCGGAAATCTATTTACTCAGTGTAAGAAGATAGTCGCCCTCTTGCAACCCGATTTCCACCTTCCAGCCTTTGGACGCGGCCAGCCGCTTGATGTTCTCGCGGGCTGCCGAGCTGTCCGCCAGGACCTCGATCACGCCCCCGTCCATGGCTTCGATTTCCCGTTTAACCATCAGCATCGGTTCGGGGCAAAGCAGGCCGCGGGTATCAACAAACTTTTTGTTCACTTGAACTTACTACCCTCCCTTGTACCGGGGCCTTGACAAAGGTCAGGGCCACAGCAATCAACGCCACGACAACCAGCCCGATGATCACGGCATACTGCCCGTTAACCGGGACGCCTGTGGGAGCCGCCGCCAGCTTGAAGTTGTGGGCGAAAGCCGCCCCGATGATCAGGCCGAAGACCGTCACCGCGGAATCGGTATTGCCCTCCGCGGCCGAAACCAGCTGCCGCAAGGGGCAGCCGCCGAGAAGGACCGAGGCCCACCCGGCCAGGGTCATGCCGAGAAAGTTCCAAACCCCCTGCGTATGGGCCAGCGGCTGATTCTCAAAGCCAAGGTGGAATTTTCCGACGAGCAGGCTACCGATCAGTGCGGTTATAAAAATGACGGCCATGCCGGTGAACAGGTAAGTGTCGCGGAACATAATCAGATCGCGGATGCCGCCCACGAAGCACAAGCGCGAGCGCTGGGCCAGGGCGCCGACAAGCAGCCCGGCACCGAGCGAGAGCAGCACGGGGGCGTGCATCGCGCCGGGCCCTTCCTTGCTCATGAAGAACCATGCGGGAGCCGCCAGCGCAATCAGGAGAATAAAAGCAATGACGAACGTAAACAGGTAGCCGTTGCTTCTGTTCTGGGGAAGGGCGCGTCCCAGGGAAAACCCTTTGCCGATGAAGAAGACTCCGGTGCCTACGCCTGCAGCCAAGCCGGCCAGACCCAGGAGCGCGTTCAGGTCGCCGGCGGCCAGACGCAGCACCGCGCGCAGCGGGCAACCGAGGAAGACCAGAAACCCGATCATGGCCAGGAAACCGAGAACGAAGCGCGTAAAGGTGCCGGCCCCGCCCACAGCCTTGAATTCTCTGCTGGAGACGGCCATCAGGAAAGCACCGATGACGATGCCGAGGATCTCAGGCCGGACGTACTGCAGTTTGGCCGCCTGGTGCAGCCCCAGGCCGCCGGTGATATCACGCAGGAAACAGGCGATGCAAACGCCCATGTTTCCCGGGTTCCCGGCCACGGCCAGGGCCACGGCCAGGGAGCCGACGACGATGCCGGCAAGAACTATGATGCCTTTTTCTTTCACCGCTGAACCTCCTAAACGCAGACTTTTTGGCGGCATTCAGACTGCCGGCGGGCTTTGAGCCGGCATTCGGTTCCTGCCGCCGGAAGCAGAAGACAGTACTTGCTGTAACACCCCCCGTTTCTGGCAATTGTTAGTTAATTTTAGGTAATATCGATTCGCCGGTTTAGCATTGCATCCTGTAATAGCGGCTATGACAATAGGTTATGAGTATCGGACCGCCGGCAGGCCCTAAGACCACGTGAAGGCTACCAATTTTACTGAGGGACAGCCGTTTTAGAGAACTATAACGAAATAACATCACAACCATAAAGGAGTGTAATGACCAATGCCGAATTATCTTTCCGGAGAGAAATCGGAGAGAAAGGAGCCGGTGCTCCCCGCGGACTGCAAATCCGTCGGCCAGCCTCGCAAGCTGGGGTCGGGTTCGACTCCCACTTCTCTCCTCCAAAACCCTGACTAATAAGCCCCTGGTTCGCTCCAGGGGCTTGTTTGTTGCACCGAGGCTGGGGACGAGAATGCGCTACACGTTAGGGCGCTTGACGTTCGGCCGGTTCGAGTGTACCTTGTCAGAGTGGGCTAAAGGGTTATAATTTTTTTTCGTATCGCGGGAAGATTTCCGTACGCTCGTTCGTTGATTAAGCGAAGGGGCAGGCGATAGGGGATGAGGGGGATGACAAGGCGTGGACCGGAAAGAGGATGTCCTGCTGGTCAAGGCCCGGGGCGGAGATCGACAGGCGCTGGCCGCCCTGGCTGCCCGTTACGGTTCCGAATTGTACCGGCTGGCCAGGTACATCCTGCGCTCAGACGAAGAGGCCCGGGACGCCGTCGCCGACGTCTTCGCCAGGCTTTGCACCAAGCCGCAAAACATCCCCCTCGGCGGCTTCAGGACCTGGGCGGTGAAGGTTACCTGCAATCACTGCCGGGACCTGCTGCGGCGTAAGGGGACGCTGACCCGCCTGCTGCCCGTTATCTACAACCGGTCAGCTGAACGTGCGAACCCTACCCCGGAGCAGGCGGCGCTGGCCGCTGACGAACAGGCGTCCGTCCGGCAGGCGGTGGCCAGGCTGCCGGAACAGGAAAGGATTATTGTGGTTCTGCGTTATTATCACCAGCTGAGTTATGCCGAAATCAGCGCTGTGCTGGGTATCCCTCAGGCTACGGTAGGCACACGCCTTCACCGGGCACGGGAGAGGCTCAGGCAACTGTTAGGGTATGGCAGAGGAGGTCGAGAACCGGATGCGCTGCCTGAATGAGTACGAGTGGGAGCTGTACGTTGACGGAGAACTCCCGGCGCAGCAGCAGGAGCTGGAACGGCACCTCCGCTCCTGCGCGGCCTGTGCGGAACTGGTCGCCGGCCTGCGTAAGGAAGAAACCTTGATTTACGCAGCCATCGCCGGAACCCCGCTGCCTTTTAACCTGCCGGCGGCGATCGAACGGCGGATAGCCCTGCAAGAGGCCAGGGACGGGTGGTGGACGCTAGCCGGTTTAACGGTAGTAATTCTGATGGCGGCCATGCTGGCCTTTTTCCTGTTGTGGCTGCCGCTGGCGCAGAAAACGCTGGCTGTCGCCGGTATTCTGGGGCGCGGAGAACTGCTGACGATGACTGTGCTGGGCGTCGCCAGGGCGTTCAGGCACCTGGCCGGCGCCGCTGTGCAGGGGGGGACGGTGTTGCCCGCGCTAACGATGCTGGTTTTGGGGCTTATCTGGGTAAAATTCAATCTGAGAAGGGGTGGATTTACGCGTGCGTAAGGGAGCACGAAGCTTAGCGGTTATTTTCCTGGTTGCCCTTATGGTCTTGTCGTTGGGGGCTTCAGCGGGGGCGGTCGAACTGGCATCGGGCGACATGGTGGTGGTTCCTCAAGGCCAAATACAGGGGCCGCTTTTTGTGGCGGGGAACAACATCGTGATCAACGCCGACGTGGACGGGGATGTTTTTGCCGCGGCGCAAACGATAACGGTCAACGGTAAAGTCGGCGGCGACGTCATGGCCGCCGCCCAGACCATTAGGCTGAACGGCGAGATTACGGGCGACGCCCGCTGTGCGGCGGCCGAGGTCTCCGTTAACGGGACCGTAGGGCAGAACCTAACGGCGGCCGCTGCGAAAGTCCTGCTCGACCAGAGAGCCGCTGTGGGGCGCGATGCCCTGGTCCTGGCGGGGGAAACCCGCACCTTGGGTAGCGTGGGTCGCCAGGTCTTGGGTTCGGCGGGCCTGGTTGAGTTAAACGGCAAGGTCGGCGGGGACGTCCGCCTGTGGGACGTCGAACAGCTGAAGGTGGGGCCGCGGGCCGAGATCAGCGGAAACCTTAGTTACGGGTCGCCGCAGCGGGCGGAGATAGCCTCCGGGGCCAAGATCGCCGGCCAGACGAAGTGGGAGCAGATAGCGCCGCACGAAGACAAGACGGAATCGGCGATTAACTGGGTCGGCATGTTGATTTCGTTTACCGGCGGCGTGATCGCCTGGGGGATTCTGGCCCTGCTCTTCCCGCAGCTTTGGGGGAGCCTCGGCCGGGTTGTGCGGCAGTCTCCCTGGGCGGCCCTGGGCTGGGGGCTGCTCCTGCTACTGGTTACTCCTCTGGCCGCCCTGCTCTTACTGCTTACCGTGGTCGGCATTCCTCTCTCCCTGGCTCTTGTGGCGGTTTACATCGCCCTGCTCTGGGGGGCCAAAATCATAGTCGGAGACGTTCTCGGTCGCGTCCTGGCGCGACGTTTTGGTTGGGAAGGCCGGGTGCATGCCATCCTGCCTTTCCTGATCGGTTTGGCTGCAGTGGTGCTATCGACCAACATCCCGATTGTGGGCGGTTTTATCACCCTGGTGGTGGCCTGCCTGGCAATCGGTACAGTCGTTTTAGCCGTCTACCGCTGGCGTCAGAGAAGTTCCGCGCCGCTAGAAACGGTTTAGCGTTGCGGCCGGATTGATGGGGCCGCCTTTTTTTCGCGGGAGGGGTGACTGGTGAATCCGCACGGAACAATGCCGGCCTTCGAGGTCGCTAAGAAGTTGGGCATCAGTCTGGCGGAGGTGAGGCTGCTCGTGCGCGAGGGCAGGCTCTGCGTGACGGCTATCGGCGACGGCAAGTACGGCAAGGAACTCTGGTTCTCGCGGGAGGAAGTCGAAAAACTGGCGGCGGTCATGCCGGAGGTTAAGAAATCCTGGCAGAATAAGAGAACGCTGAACCGGCCAAAGGGGAACACGACCGTATCCTTGGCGTCCATGATTAAGGTCCGTAAGGTACGGTACCAGGAGGAAGATTTCCTGGAGTCGCTGAACCTGATGCCGGAGCGGATGGCGGTACTGCTACGGGCCGCCTATTACCTGTTTCACCTCAACCACTACGCCAAGGCGGGGCACCAGCACCTTTATATGCTGAAAGGGCAGGTCTTGCGGACGATGACCCGCAACTTCGGCGTCGAGGACGGTCTGAGCGCGGGTTTCGTCGACGGCGGAAGCCGCGTGCTCCTTTGCCCGTCCTGCCGCCGTGAAGCCAACGCCCTGGGACAGGACTACAAGACGTACATCCTTGCGGCGGGGAAATGCAAGAAGTGCCGGGAGGACCATCACTATTACAGTCTGTTTGAGTTCAGGGTGACCGCCGGTGACCACAGTTTTACCTTTCACTCGCCTTACCCCGTGTGCTGCAAGTGGTTCGGCAGTCACGAAGGGTTGCCCAGCCGTCCAAGAGAGCCGGTCGAAAGGGAGGACGGGTTCAGCTTCGGGCGGCCGATACTGGTCGCGGAAGCCAGGGCCATACCGCTTGATAAGGTTGTTGCCGAGCTGCAGGTTTTTATCAGAAACGAGGAAAGGCAGAACGCCGTTCCCCGGGAGACAAGGTGATAGGAGGTCCCGGTTCGAGCGGCTTCCCGGGACCGTGGAAAAGCGTTTGGCTTGTTGCTTTTTTTTGGTATACTA